>NZ_JAGETX010000003.1:0-436574 GCF_017589435.1 Hymenobacter defluvii | reverse complement strand
CCAACTTATCAGCAGCGAGGCCCCGGCCCTGCGTCCCCACCACTAGCGGGGATGCGGCCGGGGCCTCCCTCGTTTATAGCCCTACACGTCGGCGGCATTAGAGTATCGTTTGCCATCTACGTGCACTTAATAAAAGCCCAAGACCTATACGGTTCTTGGGCTTTTGCTTTATTAAGCATCATTATCTAGTTGGTTCAGTTGCTACTTCAATCATGTCTTCGAGATAAAGGTATTGCCCACCGAAGTGGTAGAAATGATTAGACAAACTCAGCATGACTGTATGACGACTTTCTAACAGCTTTATTATAGGTTGTTTACAACTGATAGAATCCGAAAGTGAGTAGAGGCTTTTACGAGATGTTGTTTCGTTAGAAGTGGGTGTGACTTAGTTGAAGCACTCCAGTAATTTTTTGCTTAGGAAATCTTCTTGATTGAGAAACGTTAGCTTTGAGAAGCAAGCACGTTGCTGCTTTGATTAGTTTCTCGACAAGAATGATGTTAACCTACCCCTGGTTTTTAATAGGGTTGCTAGCACTAGCAATTCCAATTTTCATTCACCTTTTTGAGTTACGTAGGCCACAACGTATAGCTTTTACCAACGTTGGGTTTATCCGGGAAGTGAAGTTGGTTACGGCGAGGCAGCGTAAAGTGAAACATTTACTCATTTTGCTCTGTCGTCTGCTTTTCCTGTCTTTTTTGGTCTTAGCCTTCTGTCAGCCCTTTATTCCGGCAACAAAGGAGGGAAAAGCAAGCGGTGGGAATGTGCAAGTACTGTTAGACACATCGGCCAGTATGCAGGCGTTGGGTCAGGATGATCAACCTTTGTTTGAACAAGCTGTACAACAGGCGCGTGATCTACCTACCGCATATACTTCATCAGTGCAGTTCTTTTTGAACAACACCCGGACTCTACTGTCCACTGAAGCATTTCAGAGTGAAATAGAACAACTGAGGTCAGTAGCTAATGGGAACACAGCCTCAACATTATTAGCACAGCAACAAAGTAGAGCCGCGAATAAGGCTTCACAGGTGTTTGTACTGTCTGATTTTCAGAAAAACAATTTTTCTGCTAAAACTCTCAGTAGTTTAGACTCAAGTAAGCAAGTGTTTTTGGTGCCGTTGGCGGCAACCCCTACCCACAATGTATATGTGGATAGTGTCTGGATTGAGGATGCCTTTGTGCGGGCCGCGACTGATCTGCCTTTGCACATCCGGTTGCGAAATGGCGGTAGTGTTACGGCGCCAGCGTGTCGGGTGAAAGTGTTGATAGGGGAGCAGCAAGCGGGTACGTTGCAGATGACAGTGCCAGCAGAGCAAGACGTGACAACCACTGTACAGATTCGACTCAAGAACAATGAGCAGCAATTGTGTCGGGTAGAGGTGGAAGATTTGCCGGTGACATTCGACAACACTTATTTTTTCGTGTTACAAGCGTCTCCTCGAATTGCAGTACTGGATGTAGCCGGCACTGCACAGCCCCCTACCCAGCGGCTGTATGCGAATGAGGCCTTGTTTGCTTATACCGGTACGCAACCTACGCGAGTACAATATGGGCAGTTGGCTAGCGCTGATGTAGTGTTGCTACAAGAGTTACCGCAGATAGAAGCCGGATTGCGTGACAATATTCGCCAAGCAGTAGCGCAAGGTAAATCAGTAGTGATTATTCCGCCTGCTATAACTTCGGGTAGGGCTTCCTATACTCAACTGTTTCAGGAATTAGGTATTGGCAACATTCAGTGGGAGCCTGCGGCTACAGGCTCGCCGGTGTTACGGGACGTAGCTATGCCTGACTTACAAAATCCGTTTTTCCGGGGCGTATTCACTGGCCCCACACGGCAAACGGTGATGCCGAAGGCTGCACCAGTGCTGCGTTGGTCTCGCTCAGGTAATGAAATTCTGCGCCTGCGGGATGGAGATGGATACTTAGCGCAATTTGGAAGCGGCCGTGGCTCTGTGTATGTATTTGCAGCACCTTTCAGCGGTGGTTATTCGGACTTTGCTAGTCAGGCGCTGTTTGTGCCGGTGATGTACCGGTTGGCTATGCAGAGCTATCGGCAGACTGCACAGTCTGCTTATCGACTCAACCAAGCGGTAGTAACCGTAGCAGTACCCAATAGCACACAGAGCAGCGCTGATCAAGTATTGAAGCTTACGAAAGACAGTCTGACATTTATTCCAGCGCAGCGGAGAATAGAAAACACGGTGCAGTTGGAAGTACCGCCAACCATGAGCCTGCCAGGTTTCTACTCGCTTACGCGTAATGGGCAGACGATTGCCACTTTGGCATTCAATGTAGACAAGCACGAGTCGGAATTAGCGAGTTACTCAGCAACCGAGTTACAGCAGTTAATTGGGCTGAATCGGCCGAATATACAAGTGTACAGTGCAGCTAACGGTGAGTCGGTGGCGGCGCGTTACCGAACGGAACGGGTGGGCACACCTTTGTGGCGCTATTGTCTGTGGGCTGCTTTAACCTTTTTGCTGGCAGAGATACTAGCAGTCCGGCTGCTAGGAAAAAGAACGGTAGGTAACGCACCAGCCCACGCCGTTGCAGCCTGAGGCTGATCGGAGATACAAACGGGCATTTCTTGCGAAAGACTTCTATCTTGCCGCTTTCCTACGAATACTTCCGTGCAATCTTCTTCTCTTTCACATCCAGTGCTACGCACTGCGCTACGATTTGGAGTAGGTGCTGGCTTACTGAGCGTAGCTTGGGTGGCAGCGCTTTACTTGATAGGTGTCAATCCATTCGGGGGTAAGAGACTTCCTACCATGTTATTTGTGGTAGGGGCAGTATTAGTAAGCCAGTGGTGGGTGCGGCGCCATTTTCAGCCAGAGGGGCCAGGATTAGGTCGCTCGTTTGGGGTTGGTATAATGACAACTGTCTTATCTGCCGCTATATCAGCTACGGGGTTGTATGGCATTGCGCAGGTAGCAGGGCCAGAATCCATGCAGCGCCACATAACAGAGATGCGGCAGTTGCTGGAGTCGAACAAAGAGGCATATCTACAGCAGCGCAATGGGCAAGAACAGTATGAGCGCACGTTGCATAATCTGGCCAGTACACCGCAGGGACTAGCCGCCGACGATTTGAAGAACAAGCTACTTTTTGGCTTGCTTATTAGTTTGCCAGGGGCAGTGTTTTTTCGCCGATAATACTATCACACCTATAACTGATTTGAACATGGAAAACAGCTCTACTTCCACTGTTACAACTGCCAACGCAGGCGTACGTTACGGGCTGCTGGCAGGTATTGCTAGCGCTATCTTATCCCTGGTGCTGTATGCTACCAATTTAGAGCAGAGCCCAGTGCGTTGGGTGAGTATGCTTGTACTGGCCGGTGCTATTTTCTTAGCGCAACAGTTCTATAAGCAGAATAACAATAGCTTTATGAGCTATGGGCAGGGCCTTGGTATTGGTGCTATGGTAGGGGCAATTTCTGGTTTGGTTAGCGGTGTTTACACATTTGTCTATACCCAGTTCATCAATCCCGATTTCATGGCAACTGCCTTGAATAAAGCTCGCACTGATATGGAAGCGCGGGGCAATCTATCAGATGAGCAGATTGAACAGGGCCTGCAAATGTCGTCTAAGTTTATGGATGGGCCTTTCCTGTACATCGGTGCTATATTGGGCACGCTATTTTTTGCGTTTTTGTTAGCCTTGGTAATATCAGCCTTCACTAAACACAAGCGACCCGAGTTTGAGTAAGCGTAGTTCCTACTTTCCTGTTGAGCTTTCCATTGTCATCCCCCTGCTCAACGAGGCCGAATCTTTGCCAGAACTAACGCGCTGGATTCATCGTGTACTCACGCAACACGGGCTTACCTACGAGGTACTGTTGATTGATGACGGCTCGACGGACGACTCGTGGGCGGTGATTGAGGAACTGGCTGAGACAGATTCGCACTTGCGGGGCATCCGCTTCAACCGCAACTATGGCAAGTCGGCAGCTTTAAACGTAGGCTTCAAGGAAACGCAGGGTAGGGTAGTATGCACCATGGATGCAGACTTGCAGGACTCGCCGGAGGAACTACCTGAACTCTACCGCATGATTACCCAGGACGGCTACGACCTGGTAAGCGGCTGGAAGAAGAAACGCTACGACCCGCTCAGCAAAACCATTCCTACCAAGCTGTTCAATGGCGTGACACGCAAGATTTCGGGCATACAACTGCACGATTTCAACTGCGGTTTGAAAGCGTATAACCACCGTGTGGTGAAGAGTATTGAGGTCTATGGCGAAATGCACCGCTATATTCCGGTCATTGCCAAGTGGGCCGGCTTCCGCAAGATTGGCGAGAAGGTAGTGCAGCACCAAGAGCGTAAGTACGGTACTACCAAGTTTGGGCTGGAGCGTTTCGTATATGGTTTTCTGGATCTGCTGAGCATCACTTTCGTGAGTAGGTTCCGGAAGCGGCCGATGCACTTTTTTGGCACTGCTGGGGCGCTGTCGTTTCTGATTGGCATGCTGATTACGCTGTGGCTGGTAGGGGAGAAGGTATACTTGGCTACCTTGAATTTACATGCACGCGACGTAACCAGTCAGCCTTTGTTTTTCCTGGCGCTAGTGGCCGTGGTGGTAGGCGTTCAGGTGTTTGTAGCAGGCTTTCTGGCAGAGATGATTCAGTTGAACGGGCCGCGTAAAAATCAGTACCTTATTCGAGAGAAGCTGAATATCAATTCATAACGAATGAACGTCGTCATCATTGGTCCGGCCTACCCCTTGCGGGGCGGGCTGGCTACTTACAACGAGAGGCTGGCCCGAGCCTTCCGCGAAGCCGGTGATGAAGTGCGGCTGGTCACGTTCTCGTTGCAATACCCTGATTTTCTTTTTCCGGGTCAGACGCAATTCAGCACAGAACCAGGTCCCGACGACTTGAATATCGAAGTCAGCATCAACTCCGTGAATCCGCTATCGTGGTGGCGGGTAGGGGAAAAGCTGCGCCGCGAGAAGCCCGATTTGGTCGTTTTTCGGTTTTGGTTACCGTTTATGGGGCCGGCGCTGGGCAGCATTGCCCGCCGCATTCGACGCAACCGCCACACGCGCCTCGTGGCCATCACCGACAACGTAGTCCCCCACGAAAAACGCACCGGTGACCGACCCCTCACGCGCTATTTCCTGAAAGCCTGTCACGGATTTGTGACGATGAGCCGGGCCGTGCTGGCCGATCTGCGCCGCTTACACTTCCGCCAGCCGGCGCACTATCAACCCCACCCGCTTTACGATAATTTTGGCGCGCTCCGTACCAAGCAAGAAGCACTGCAAGCACTTGGACTTGCTCCGGAGTTCGGCTATTTATTGTTTTTTGGTTTCATCAGAGCCTATAAAGGCTTGGATATTCTGTTAGAAGCGTTTGCCGATGAACGATTGCAACAGCTACCCATCAAGTTGATTGTTGCGGGCGAATTTTATGAAGACGCTGCGCCATACGAGTCGCTTATTAAGCAACACAACCTGGAAAATCGTTTGGTGCGGGCCACTGACTTTATCCCGAATGAGCAGGTAGCAAACTACTTCTGTGTGGCCGATATGGTGGTGCAGCCCTACAAGCACGCCACCCAGAGTGGCGTTTCGCAGATTGCCTACCATTTCGAGCGGCCTATGCTGGTAACCGACGTAGGAGGCTTGGCCGAACTGATTCCGGATGGGGAGGTAGGCTATGTGGTAAAGCCCACGGCCAAGGATATTGCTGATGCGTTGGTCGATTTCTACCAGCACCAGCGGGAAACGGAATTTGCCGCAGGCGTATGGGCGCGCAAAAAACAGTTTTCGTGGAGCGAGATGGTGAAGGCTCTGAAGCAGGTGGCTGTTGAGTAGGCTGTTAGCTGCTGGCAGGTAGCTATCAGCTAACCGTAATGCTTTCCTGCACGGCCGCAAACACCTTCTCCGCGGGCAACTCCTCCATGCAGCTGGTGCCTAGTTTGCAGGTGCCCCGGTAGAAGCACACGCACGGGCGGTCGGGTTGCACAATCTGGCCGCGGCCGTAAAGGTCAAACTCGTAAGGATTGAAGATATTGTTCATCAGCACGGTAGGCTTGCGCAGGGCAATGCTGATGTGCATGGCCATCGTCACCTGCGTCACGATGACGTCCATTTGGTGGAGCAGGTTGATGAACTGCTGTAGCGGAAACGTGCCGAGGTAGGTGGCGCCGGTGGCTGTGTGTAGGCGGCTGTTGCGCTCGTCTTCGGCTTCGCCGCCAAGCAGCACCGGCGCGTAGCCGGCCTGTTGCAACTGCGTGATGAGGGAAATCCATTTTTCATCCGACCACAGGCGCGTGGTCCATCGGTCGCCGCAGCCGGTATTGAGGCCGATGCGCGGGCTACCCTGGGGTAGGGCGCTCCAACGGTATCCTTTGTCTTCGTGCGTGTCGAACACGTACTCTTCGCCCCGAAACTCAAAACCGCACAGCTCAAAAATTTCCTGTACGTAGGGCTTCCGGTTTTCCAGGCTCAACTGATCAAACACGCCCGTCAGAAATTTGTGATTGGCCAACTCGTTGCCGGGCCACGCCACGCCGTACTGCGGGTGTAGGCGGTAGCCGAATTTTTGGGTAGCCCGAATGGTGTCGTGCAGCGCGCAGGCTTCTTTGTCCTTATCGAGATTGAAGAGTAGGTCAAACTCCCGCGCCTGCAAGTGAAGCGTAGCCGGTAGGTCGAGCTTCAGCACCTCATCAATTTCGCCCTGCGGCAGAATGGCGGGTGTGAGCGTGAGCCACGTAATCTTTGCAGCAGGATACTCCTGGCGTAGGCGCCGGAGCAGCGGCGTGGTACGAATCACGTCGCCAATAGCGCCGAGCTTGATGATAAGAATGCGCTGCTGCACGGGCGCATATGCCGGACAATCGGCGCACAGATAGCCGTGTTCTTTATTGGGACGGCAGGGAATATCACCCCGGAAATGGCGGCAGTCGGGATGTACCACAACGCCGGCTAGAAGCTCAGACACAGGAGAAAACAGGAGGTGGAAGCGGTAAAAATAGCAGGCGAAACTTGATAAACCGGCGCACAAGCCACGTGGTCAAATCAAATCAAAAGCCCGCGCATATTGCGACAGGTCGAAAAAGGTGTCGGCGTGCAGCTTTTGCTTGATATTGCGGCGGTGCGTTTCCACGGTACGCTCGGAGATAAACAGACGCTCGGCAATATCAGCAGCGCTGTGGCTCAGTGCCAATAGATGCAATATTTCCCGTTCGCGCTTGGTCAGCTGCGCAAAACGCTGGTGATGCTGGCGCAGAAAATCGCGCTCGTCCAACAGGCGCTGCATCTTGGGTGTCAGGTGCGTGCTGGCATCCAGTGGACTGGCAAAGCAGAGTAGCAGCAACGGAAGGCCATCGTGGCCACGCAACAGCAAACGCATGGTAGTCAGGTGCCAGTGCCAATCGGTGCTGGGGTTAGGACGAACCTGCTGAAAGAACGTGATGATCTGGTTCGAGTCGTTTTTAGCTACCAACTCCGAAATACGCGGCACATACTCCAACGATTCCTGCTGGTTGAAAAAACGAGTGTGATAGGCGGGGCCAATGGCTTGCAGCTCGGGTAGGGTAGTCTGCAACAGGCACAGCCCTGCCTTCGACATATACTCGACGCAGGTAGTCCGGGTATTGATAATAATGATAACACCCGGATACAAATCGGCCGAAGCAGCTATTTCGGCCACTTTTGCTTCTATCAACGCACGACACATGCTGGAAAGGGTATGGTAGAAGAACAAGTAGGCTATTACAGCACTCAATAGTAAGATGAAGCGCTATATTAACATACTTATTTTTTATCTATATACCCACATAATTCGTCGGTGAAATAGCGCGCAATTCCTCCTTCACGCCTTCAGAGACTTCCAATGTATCAATAAATTCGCGGATAGTATACTCCGTGATGGGACCGTGGGTGCGGGTGAGAGCTTTGAGGGCGTTGTAGGGGTCGGGGTAGTTTTCGCGGCGCAGAATGGTTTGGATGGCCTCAGCTACTACCGGCCAGTTGGCTTCTAGGTCGCGGTGCAAAGCGGTTTCGTCGAGGGCCAGCTTGTTGAGGCCGCGTTGCAGGGCCTGCAAGGCAATGAGCGCATGGCCAAGTGGCACGCCCAGGTTGCGCAGCACGGTAGAGTCGGTGAGGTCGCGCTGGAGGCGGGAAATAGGCAGCTTGGCCGCCAAGTGCTCCAGCACGGCGTTGGCCATGCCCAAATTGCCTTCGGCATTTTCAAAATCAATAGGGTTGACTTTGTGTGGCATGGCCGACGACCCTACCTCTCCGGCCTTAATGGTCTGCCGGAAGTAGCCCATCGAAATGTACTGCCACACATCGCGCGCCAGATCAATAAGAATGGTGTTGAGGCGCTTGAGGCCGTCACAGAGCGCGGCCAGGTGGTCGTAGTGCTCAATCTGGGTGGTAGGGTAGGAGCGCGAGAGGCCCAGCGACTCTACAAACTGGTTGCCGAACTGGTGCCAATCGGTGCCAGGGTAGGCCACGTGGTGGGCGTTGAAGTTGCCGGTAGCGCCGCCAAACTTCGCCCCAAACGGCACCTGCGCCAGTAGCGCCACTTGCGCATCAAGCCGGGCCACAAACACCTGAATCTCCTTGCCCAGGCGGGTAGGCGAGGCCGGCTGTCCGTGGGTGCGGGCCAGCATGGGCACCGCGGCCCAGTCCTGCGCCCGCGCCGCCAGTTGGTTGCGTACGGCCGCATAAGCAGGTAGGAGCGTTTCCAGCAGGCCTTCGCGCAGGCTCAATGGAATAGCTGTGTTATTAACGTCCTGAGACGTGAGGCCGAAGTGGATAAACTCCAGGTAATCAGCTAGTCCTAAAGCTATAAACTGGTCGCGCAAAAAGTATTCTACGGCCTTTACGTCGTGGTTTGTCACCTTTTCGTGCGCTTTTACCGCTTCGGCATCCTCAGTCGAAAAATTCCGGTAGATGGCGCGCAATTGCTCGAATAATTGGCTATCAACTCCACTAAGCTGGGGTAGGGGCAGCTCGCACAACGCAATGAAGTACTCTACCTCCACCAATACACGGTAGCGAATCAAAGCCAGCTCGGAGAAGTAGGGTGCCAGTGGGGTCGTGGCGCGGCGGTAGCGTCCATCGAGGGGTGAGATGGCCGTGAGGGGCGAAAGCGAGAGGTAGGCAGAGGAAGTAGACATGCAGAAGAAAAATAACCCGGTGGGGCCAAAGGTAGTAAAGCCCATCAGGATGCCGATGCGGCACACCTGCCTTTTCGTACCTTTGTATCTTCTCTGTACCTGAGTCCGGCACGAATCTAGTGCGCCGGGCTACTCAGTTTATCTCTCCGAAACGGTCGCGTGACTCCAGCAACGAAGAAAAAAATCGGTATTGGTCTGGGCATCCTAGTGGTGCTATTGGCCGGTGCATTTGGCGTGTTCCTTCTCAAGCGTCAGCAGCTGCTACAGTATGCCATGCAGCAGGTGAAAAGCAAGGTAGAGCGCAAATATCCCCTCACGCTGGCCTTTGGTCCGGCCCGGTTCACAGACTGGAACTCAGTGCAGATTGATGGCGTGAGCTTAGTGCCCGTAGCCGGTCCGACAGTGACTGCCGATACGCTGCTGCAAGCACGCCTGATTAAAGCGTCGGTAAGCCTACGGTCGTTGTTTGCGCTACGGCCCGTGTTCAGCAACCTCGAAATCAATGATGCTCGCCTCACGGCCCGCAAAATGCCAGCTAAGGATAACTTTTCTTTTCTCTACAAAAAGAAGAAAGGAGAGCCAGTAGTGAAGCGCGACACCACCAAAGGCACAAATTACGGACTGCTGGCGAATCAATTGCTGGAAGCCGCTTTCGATAATGTGCCCGGCCAAGCCAGCTTCCGGCGCTTTCTGGTTACCTACCGGAGCCCCAAGCACGATGCAACCATCGAAATGCCGCAGCTGGTGATTGAGGATGGCGACATCAGCGGGCAATTGCTGACAAATATCGACTCGGTGGCAAACCAATTGGGCGTACAGGGCCACATCGAGCCCGGCGACTATGAGTTGAATGCTTCGTTGTTTGGCCTGAATCAGCAGGCTGTCACGCTCCCCTACCTGCAACGGCGCTTCAATGCTCGGGTGCAGTTCGATACGCTACAGCTGAGCCTGGACGGCAAGGACTACAGCAGCGACGCGCTGACGGTGCGCGGCGCGGCATCGGCGGTCAACTTCAAAGTGTACCAGCCCAAAATTGCCGCGCGCGACATTGTCGTGCGTCACGGCGGCCTCAATTTTATTACGACGCTGGGGCAGGCCTCGTTTGAGTTGGAAAAGGGCTCCAAAATTCGGCTAAACCAAATGGAGCTGTATCCTGAGTTCAGCGTGCGCAAGCTGCCGCTCAAGCAGCGGGTAATTGGGAAGAAAGTGAACGGAGTAACCTCACGTAACGACCTGCTGGCAGGCTTACAAGTGGCTATTGACGTCAACTCAGCCGAAACCAAAGCCAACGACTTCTTCGCTTCCCTACCCGAAGGCATGTTCGAATCGTTGGAAGGCATGCAGGGAGAAGGCACTCTCACGTACAGCCTGCACACAGCCCTGGACATGAACCAGGTTGATAGTCTACAATTCAACTCGTCGCTGAAAGGCAAGAATTTCCGCATCACGAAGTTCGGAGCCGAAAACCTAAACAAGCTGAACGAGGAATTTGCCTACACCGCCTACAACGACAAGGGCGACTCCATTAAAACCTTCTTGGTAGGACCATCTAATCCCGATTTCACGCCCTACAATCAGGTTTCTAATTATCTGAAAGGCGCTATCCAGACGGCCGAAGATCCACGCTTTTTCTCGCATAAAGGCTTCATGGAAAAGGCATTTGTGAAATCGGCTATTCAGAATATCAAGGAGCGGCGCTTTGCGCGCGGCGGCAGCACCATCTCCATGCAACTGGTGAAAAACGTGTTCTTGACGCGGCAGAAAACCGTGGCCCGTAAGGTAGAGGAGATGCTGATTGTGTGGCTGTTGGAAAATACCCGCATCGTATCGAAGGAGCGGATGTTTGAGGTGTACCTGAACGTTATCGAATGGGGACCGAAGATTTACGGCGTGAAAGATGCCGCCCGGTTCTACTTCGCCAAGCAACCCGCCAACCTCAACCTGTCGGAGAGCCTGTACCTGGCCAGCATCATTCCCAAGCCTAAGTTCTACCGCTACTCTTTCGATAGCTACGGCAACCTGCGTGGCTCGGCCCGCTACTTCTACCGTCTGATTGCGGGCCTAATGGCGCGCAAAGGCCTCATTCCGCAAGAAGACTACGACAACCTGTCGCTGGGGGTAGCGCTGAACGGTCCGGCCCGCAAATACATCGTAACGGCCGTAGACACCGTGCGGACCGTAGTGCCCGCTGATACTGCGCAGTTTGAACCGCTGGATCTCATCGATTTGCTCGGTGGCGGCACGCCCCGCACCCCCGACGAGGGGGCCAACACGGCGCCGCCTACGACTGCACCTCCGCAAGTTCCGTAAGGCTATCTATTACAAAAAAGGCGCGCTCTCCTAATGAAGAGCGCGCCTTTTTTGTGGTGCTTTACTGAAGTAGTTTTTCAGTCTTAGGAAACAGAATGGATAAGAGGACAGAGCCAAACAGAATGACGCCTACTGTACCCAGTGCCACACCCATAGGAATATGCACATACTCACTAAGTAACAGCTTGCCACCAATAAAGACCAGAATAAGGGATAAGCCATAGTGTAGGTAGTGAAACAAACGCATCAGCCCAGCCAAGGCGAAGTACATAGCGCGCAGGCCTAATAGCGCAAACACATTGGATGTGAATACAATGAATGTATCACGCGACACGGCCAGGATAGCGGGAATAGAATCGGCGGCAAAGACTACGTCGGTGGTTTCTACCATTACTAGTACCACAAAAAGTGGGGTAGCAAACAGAACCCCATTGCGACGTAGAAAGAACTCAGGGCCATCGATGCGGTTGGTGATGGGAAGGTGGCGACCCAGAAACTTAACGATGGGGTTGGATTCGGGGTCTATTTCGGGATCGTTGGCACTGATGGCCATTTTGACGCCCGTGTACACGAGAAAGGCCCCCAGCAGGTAGAGCAAGAAGTGAAACTTTGCTAACAACGCCGCGCCGGCAAGAATAAAGGCTGCCCGCAGCACCAGTGCTCCAATTATTCCCCAAAATAAAATCTTGTGTTGATACTGCGGCGGAACTTTGAAGTAGCTGAAAATCAGCAAAAAGACAAACAAGTTGTCGACGCTCAACGACTTCTCGATAAGGTAGCCGGTAAGGAATTCTAGGCCAGCTTGGTGACCCATTGTGCGGTACACCAGATAGTTAAAGCTTAGGGATAAGGCTATCCAAAAGGCGCTCCAGCCTAATGCCTCGCGCATGCGCACAACGTGCGCTTTGCGGTTTAGCACCAGCAAATCGAGCAAAAGCATAGCCAGCACGAATACAACGAAGCCGGCCCAGAATAAAGGAGAATTTTCCATGCGTAGCTCAAGATACGAGGCTGCGCATATTTTTATAGTTAGCTGGTTGGAATCGATCAGTAAGCATTAGCGACTTTTGGCGGCAGATGACAAAGCAACTTCCTCATCGTGCGTAGCTGCCTGGTCTGATGCTCGGTTGAAACGCCGAAACCAACTCGACGCTTTCATTTGCAACACCCCAAAAAAAGCTTCCTTGAAAATGCCCTTGCTCATTTTGGAGGTGCCCCGCGTGCGGTCGGTGAATATAATGGGCACCTCCTTGATTCGGAACCCATATTTATACGCCAGCCACTTCATCTCAATCTGAAAGGCGTAGCCCACAAACCGGATACGATGACGGACTACCGTACGCAACACCTTGGCCGAGTAGCACTTAAAACCTGCCGTAGCATCCATAATGGGCATGCCGGTAACAATGCGCACGTAGGCCGAGGCAAACCACGACATCAGCACACGATCCATGGGCCAGTTTACCACATTCACGCCCTGAATGTAGCGCGAGCCAATAGCCAGGTCGTAGCCCTGGTGAGTGCAGGCTTCGTACAGCTGAATAAGGTCTTCGGGATTGTGCGAGAAATCGGCATCCATCTCGAAAACGTAACTGTAGTCGCGTTGCAGCGCCCACCGAAAACCGTGGAGGTAGGCCGTGCCTAGTCCTTGCTTACCCGCACGTTCCTCTAAAAATAACCGATCTGGAAATTCCTGTTGCAACTGCCGGATAACATCGGCGGTACCATCGGGTGAGCCGTCATCAATAATGAGCACGTCAAAAGTTGTCGGCAGCGAAAATACTTTTCGCACGATCAACTCCGCGTTTTCGCGCTCGTTGTAAGTAGGAATCAGGACAATCCCTTCGTTCATGCGGCAAAGGTAGGAGGATGCGGGAAATGGTAAGGTTATGCGGAGAAAAGTAGCGAACAGGGTAGCGTTTTAGCGGAAAAGGGCGTGGGCTTGGCGCAAATCACAGGTTCACCAACTCACTGCTCAATTTACGGGCATGACGGACGCAGTCGGGAACGCCCACTCCGGCCAGCCAGTTGGCGGCGGTGTAGATGTGTTGCTCGGCTAGGGTAGCGGCGGCGGCGTGAGCTGGCACGATACGGGCGTCGAACTGCGGAATAGCCTTCTCCCAATAATAGCGGAATTGCCACGTAGGCTGGCCCTGAATGCCATACAACTGGCTCAACTCCTGATGAACGGCAGCTTTTTGGGCCGCTTCGGGTTGGCGGGCGTGTTCTTCGTACTGAGCACCGCCTACAAACGTCGTAAAGAGCACTTCGTTGGCCGGCGCGCGGTCTGAAAACAGCGAAGTAGTCCAGACGCTGCCAGCAGCGTAGCAGTTTTCCTTCTTGGGGTGCAATGCCCCAAAACCATCTAGCGGGTGCGTAACCGCTGCACGGGGGTAGGCCGAATAAACAGCTGCCATAGGCGGATAGTATACGTTAGCCAGCGCCGCCGCTTCCGGCGCAAACTGTGGTTTAAGCAAAGCCGCAGCAGCATACGCGGGCAGTGCCAGCACTACAGCCGAGTAGAGGGTAGGCATTGCCCCAGCAGACGTGCTTAACTGATAAGCGCTGTCGGGCTGCCGGGTGATGCTGGTAACAGCCTGACCAGTATGATAGTGGGTAAGGCGCTGCGTAAGCGTGTTGGTTAGCGTCTGCAAACCGCCTTGTAGCGAAACTATGCGTCGCCGTTGCCCGCCGCCGCTTTTGGCGAAGCCCTTTAACACGGAGCCGTGCGCTTGCTCCAGTGCTGCCAATTGCGGAAATGTCTTGTGCAGAAGCAGCTGCTCAGGATCGCCAGCATAAATACCGGAGATGAACGGATTCAGCGCATAGTCAACCAGTTCCTGATCGAAGCGGCGGCGGATAAAGCCTGCTAGGGTTTCGTTGGGGTCGGTAGGGGCGGCCGGGCGACCCAACTCGCGCAGGATGTGGTAGCGGGCTTTCAAGCTAAAAAAACCATCAAACAGCAACTGCTGGGGCTTACCAGGTAGCTTGCGGTAGCGACCGTTGCGCAGCACGTAGCGGTTGGCACTCAC
Organism: Hymenobacter defluvii; assembly: GCF_017589435.1. NCBI lineage: Bacteria > Pseudomonadati > Bacteroidota > Cytophagia > Cytophagales > Hymenobacteraceae > Hymenobacter > Hymenobacter defluvii. The sequence goes on along the minus strand of NZ_JAGETX010000003.1, from coordinate 422,093 downwards.
GGCGGCCGTATCCTGAAGCTGCTCGGTGAGGCCGAGGTCCTGCACTAAGTCGCGCAGGTCGTCGCTGAGTTGCAGGGAGTTGGGGCCGGTTTCGAGCAGGTAGCCTTCTGTGGGCTGGGTGCGGATGGTGCCACCCGCCCGGTCGCTGGCTTCAAACAGGTCGTAGGCGACGCCAGCCTGTTGCAGATACCACGCTACGGTGAGCCCTGAGATACCGCCGCCGATAATGGCTATAGCCATAAAGTGAGAGGGGAAATGCTGAAATGGTCTAGTAAAACCCCGTTTCAGCATGCTTAGTTTAGAAGTGCGGCAGGATAAACCAAGTGGATTACCTGCTTCTGTGCAAAAGACGCAAATTTGTGCTTGTCTTTGCTTTCACCACGTACCATTCATCGCATTTCCTTATGTCGCCTACCCTCAACAAAGCCATTTTCCTGGACCGCGACGGCGTGCTGAACGATGAAATCGGCGACTACATTCTGGAGCTGGATAAGTTCGTCGTGTCGCCGGGCGTGCCCGAAAGTCTGGCCCGATTGAAAGCCGCTGGGTACTACCTTATCGTGGTTACTAACCAAGCTGGCATTGCCAAACAGCTCTACGATGTGCAGCACGTAACTGCCTGCCACAACAAGCTGCAAGATGCTTGCAATCAAATAATTGATGCGTTTTACTATGCGCCGGGGCATCCGTCGGTGAGTGAGTCGCTCTCGCGCAAACCCAACTCGCTAATGCTGGAAAAAGCCATGGCCCGCTTTCATCTCGACCCCGCGCAATGCTGGATTATTGGTGACCGGGTCCGCGACCTGGAAGCGGGGGCACGGGTAGGCGTGCGAGGCATTTTGGTTGGCCATTCCGAAGCCTATGCCGCCACGCCCTACGCGGTAGATCTGGCAGCCGCTACGGATCTTATTCTGGCTGCGGGGTAGGGGGGGCTTGGGCCGTGAGCACCACGGCCGGCGCAGCGCGCGGCGGGGTAGGCGGAGTATGTGTATAAGCAGGGCAACTGGATTTGCACGATGCCAACACCACCAACCCAACGAATACCAGAAGCGAAGCTTTTCTCATATCCTGTAAGTAAAAAGAAGTGAATCAGGTTACTAACGGTGAGAACGAGGTAAAATTGCGCGTCACAACGAGTTGGCAGAAGTCGAATTAACGGGACAAAAAAAGCGCCTTCCGCACGAGGCGAAAAGCGCTTTTTTTATCTAATAAGTAGGGTCTACTGACGCACGGCTGGAGTAGTAGCTTCTGAAGCCGTGATGGTCGAGGAAATCCGGTTGGCTGCTTTTGTGCTGGTGTATGCCGGGCACTTGGATTTGTTGCAGGCGCTCAAACCGGACAGAGCCACGAGGCTGAGCAGAAGTAGTTTTTTTGCCATGAGTGAAAGCGAAGCTGAAATCGTCTGATAAAGTTGAGGCACCAAGGCCTGAGCAACAAAGATACCAGAATGCAAGAAGACAAGAAGTCGTTCCAAGTGGAGCGAGAAATCTGGCAGACTCTCATTCAGATTTCTCGCTCCACTCGAAAAGACAATTATTCCTGATACCCAAGAATTTTCATCATCGTTTCGGGCTTTTGCTCATCGGCAAATACCCGGTCGGTGAGGGTGCCATCTTCGGCCCGGTCGAGGATGATGTGCTTGGGGGCCGGAATCAGGCAGTGCTTGATGCCGCCGTAGCCGGAAAGACTTTCCTGGTAGGCGCCAGTGTGGAAGAATCCTACGTAGAGTGGCTTCTTATCGGCCTCTTTGCGCTCGGGTAGGAAGACTTGGTAAATGTGCTTCTCGGCGTTGTAGTAGTCCTGCGAGTCGCAGGTGAGGCCGCCGAGCTGGGTGCGGCGGTAGTTCTTCTCCCAACCGTTCACAGCCAGCATGATAAAACGCTGATTCAGAGCCCAGGTATCGGGCAGGTTGGTGATGAAGGAGCCGTCAATCATGTACCACAACTCCTTGTCGTTCTGTAGTTTCTCGTCCAGAATAGAATACAGAATCGCACCCGATTCGCCTACCGTGAAAATACCGAACTCGGTAAAGATATCCGGCTCCGGCACGCCTTGCTCGCGGCAAATGCGCTGAATGGTGCGCAATACCTCCTGAATCATGTAGGGGTAGTCGTACTCCGGCTGGATGCTGGTCTGGATGGGCAGCCCCCCGCCGATGTCAATAGTAGTGAGGGTAGGGCACACCTTGCGCAACTCGCAGTACTTGTGCACAAACCGGCTTAGCTCCGACCAGTAGTAGCTGGTGTCTTTGATGCCGGTGTTGATGAAGTAGTGCAGCATCGTTAGCTCGAAGCGTGGGTCTTCCTTGATGCGCTGCTCGTAGAGGGGAATTACGTCGGCGTAGCGCACGCCCAGGCGTGAGGTGTAGAACTGAAAGCGCGGCTCCTCGTCGGACGCTACCCGGATGCCTATTTTGCACTTCTCGCGCACGTGCTCGTGGTAGAAATCGAACTCGCCGAGATGGTCCAGAATCGGCACGCAGTTCACAAAGCCCTCGTTGATGAGCGCAGAAATTTCCTGCCGATACTCAGCCCGCTTAAAGCCGTTGCAGATGATATAGGTGTCCTTCGAAAGCTTGCCCTTGGCATGCATGGCCCGAATGATGCTGGTATCAAACCACGACGACGTTTCGATGTGCACGTTGTTTTTTAGGGCCTCTTCTACCACAAAGGAGAAGTGCGAAGCCTTGGTGCAGTAGGCATACGAGTAGCTACCCTGATATCCGATGTTCTCAATTCCCTGAGCAAACCACTCTTTGGCCCGCTGAATCTGGGAGCTGATTTTTGGTAAGTACGTGAGACGCAACGGGGTGCCGTGCTTCTCGATAAGCGCCATTAGGTCAATATCGTGGAACTGCAACTCATCGTTCTCGACGGTGAAACCCTGGCTAGGAAAGTCAAAAGTCTGACTGATTAGGTCGTGGTAGGTATCCATTGAGGAGGGTAGGGGATAGGTAAAAAGAACGTCATGCTGAGCGCAGCCGAAGCATCCCTACCGTTAAGTAGTCTTAACGGGTAGCAACAAAGCAAAGGAGATGCTTCGGCTGCGCTCAGCATAACAATTGTCAGCATGACTATCTAGTTGGTCAGCATAACAACCAAATGCGCGCTTTTCGCGAACTTTAGACTTGCAAAGATACCCCGCCCGCGGGGTTTTGGTTGTGCTTTGTTCGTTGGTCGTTGCGGAAGGTCCGCTGGCGCCAAGCCTACCCCGGTCTCACCCCTGGCAATCGGCAAGCATCAAAACCACTTAACCACTAGTTGCCCATGTAGTATGCGTCGCATTAAGTTGCTGGAAGTCCGCTCCGAGCTGGGAGCGGGTACCCGAGGTTCTAGCCTCGGCATTGATGCTCTGCGCATCGCCTGCCTCAACCAAGGCTCCGAGTATTTCCGCCTGTTCAACGCCGTGGTCGTGCCCGACCAGAACCAGGCGCTGTTCGACGAAAACCAGTTTCCCTTCGCCAAGCACATTGATGCGGTGTACACGGTGCAAAAAGCCATTGCCAGCACCGTAGAGCAAACGCTCCGCTTTGGTGAGTTCCCCCTGGTGCTGGCCGCTGACCACTCCAACGCCGCTGCTACCATTGCCGGTATCAAGGCGGCCTACCCCCACAAAACGCTGGGTGTGGTATGGATAGACGCCCACGCCGACATCCACTCGCCCTACACCACGCCCTCGGGCAATATGCACGGTATGCCGCTAGCGCTGGCGCTGAACGACGACAACCTGCCCTGCCAGCGCAACCAAGTGCCGCCCGAAACCGAGTTTTTCTGGCGCCGCCTGCAAAACCTGGGCGAGCCCGGCCCCAAGCTCCTACCCGAGCACCTGACATACGTGGTAGTGCGCGACACCGAAGCCGAGGAAAACGCCATCATCCAGCGCCATGATATCAAGAATTTCAGCCTGGAAGCAGTAACCGAAAAAGGCGCCCGCCAGGTAGCCCGCGAAATCTACGAGCGGCTGCGTTTCTGCGACATGGTGTACATCTCATTCGATGTCGATTCGCTCGATTCGCGCTTCAGCAAGGGAACAGGAACGCCCGTGCGCGCCGGCCTTGACGTACCCCAGGCCACCGCCCTCTGCCAGGCCCTGCTTGATAACGAGCGGGTAGTGTGCTTCGAGATGGTGGAAATCAACCCTACCCTCGACTCCGAAAATACCATGGCCCAGAACGCCTTCACGATTTTGGAAGCAGCTACGGAGACGATTCAGGAGCGCCTGCGTGTGGATGCCGTGACCTCGCGCGGGCCGCGTGGGGAAGTGGCGGGAGGGTAGGGCAGCATAGTGGGCCTGTTGTAATACAATGTACTATAGGTAAATAGGTGATATACTTGCCGTACTATATTGTGTGCTAATAGGTCCATTAGTTAACTCTCTGCTGATGAAAAATAGCTGCATTCTGTTCGTATTGTTCTTATTTACTGCACTGGCGAAAGGTCAAACGGCGGTAGACTTCACGAAATTCTCTAAGAAGAATGGGGCCAGCGCATCAATAAAAGGCAACAAGTTAGAGATAGACTGGCCGGCCCAGGGCGCTATTCGTGGCAAAGTTGTCCTGAACCTCACCGAGAAAACACCGCTGTTTAGCAGCCTGCAAGTCAGTCAGGGAAAGCGCTTTCAAGTTATTGCTACCGATTTGCAACCTGAGTTTATTCTGACGATTGGCAAGCGGGATTTAATCTCGCAAAACGGTTGGAATATCTTCTTCGATAAGGTGCCAAACAAGCCTTTCATATCTCATCGGGTAGGGATGAGCAACCGGCAAGTGGCGGTGCGCAGCAGCGGTTCTAGAACAATCATTACCGTGGGTAGCCTACAAGCCGCCAATTTTACTGGCAATCTAGAAGTAACACTGTATCACGGTAGTACGTTGCTAAACGTAGCAGCCGTAGTATCCACCAAAACGGATTCGACGGCCATTGTGTATGATGCTGGTTTGGTGAGCGAAAAGCCAGCGTGGCAACGAATAAGCTGGTCGGCCACCAACAAACACTACCAAAGCGCCTTAGTGGGGGCAGTTGATACCAGCCGAAATCAGGCGGTGAAATACCGGACTATTTTAGGCGAAAGCGCCGGGGGCAGTTTGGCTGTGTTTCCGGCACCACATCAGTATTTCTACCCCTTGGATGAAGCATTCAACCTCAAATTCGTGTGGTTCGGCAGTAATTACCGGAAGCTACTGCCTGGGTATGGCCTGGGCATCCGGCAAGATTTGTATGGGGATAAGCGCTACGTGCCGTGGTTTAACGCGCCGCCTGGCACTGCACAGCGCCTGAACTTTTACTGCTTGCTAGGAGACGGCAAAGCAGAACCGCTCTTGGAAGAAGTGAAGCGCTACACACACCAGGATACCTATGCACAACTGCCGGGATACAAAACCATGGCTAGTCACTTTCACAACGAGTACGTGATGAACGTGATGCTGCCTGGCAAAGAGGCCGCCGGTACCCCAGAGTTTGTGAAGGTGTTCAAAAGCCTCGGCCTTGATATTGTGCATCTGGGCGAGTTTCATTACACCGCGCACCCCAAGGGACCCGATGAGCAGCGCTTGCGGGAACTGGCTGCTTTGTTTGAGCTGTGCCAAAAGTCATCAGACAAGGACTTTCTGCTACTCCCCGGCGAAGAACCCAACGAGTTTTTGGGCGGCCACTGGCTGGAGCTTTTCTCAAAACCCGTGTACTGGGTGATGGCGAAGAAACCGGGGACGCCATTTGTGCAGGAAGACGCTACCCACGGCCGCGTCTACCACGTGGGCGATAAAACCGAGATGCTGAAGCTACTCGAAGTCGAAAACGGGTTGGCCTGGACGGCACACGCCCGCACGAAAGGCTCGACGGGCTACCCAGACGCGTACAAAAACGAGGCTTTTTTTAAGTCGGACCACTTTATGGGGGCTGCCTGGAAGGCCCTACCCGCCGACCTTTCACAGCCTCGCCTTGGAAAACGTACTTTGGATTTACTCGACGATTTCAACAATTGGGGAGAAAAGAAGAAAATACTTGCGGAAGCAGATTTGTTCACGGTGAATTTTGAAAATGAGATGTACGCTCATTTAAACGTGAATTATTTGCCGCTTTCTGCATTGCCTGATTTCAAATCGGGTTGGCAGCCAGTGGTTGATGTCCTGAAAAAAGGCAACTTCTTCTCCTCTACTGGCGAAGTATTAATTCCGCAATTTACCGTAAGCGGAAAGGGTGCCGGGGAAACAGTTACGCTAAAAAATCCAGCTAAAACCACTGTTGACTTTGCCCTAAGCTGGACCTTCCCAATGGCATTTGCTGAAATCATTTCCGGCGACGGCCAAAAAGTATACCGCCAGCGGGTAGACCTTCTGCAAACAACAGCTTTCGGGAAGAAGGTATTTCAAGTGTCTGCAGATCTTACTAATCGCAAATGGGTGCGCCTAGAAGCCTGGGACGTAGCAGCAAATGGTGCCTTCACGCAGACCGTTTATCTTAACTAATCGACGTAGTCTGCAATTCGCAGACTACGAGAACGTCTTCACGGTCTAGAGGCCGCTACCGAAACCATTCAGGAGCGGCTGCGCGTGGATGCCGTGACCTCGCGCGGGCCGCGGGGAGAAGTGGCGGGAGGGTAGGGGATCTGTGCTTCCTGATAGGAATATCTCAATCCCGTATTCTTTATCTTTGACGCAACGTACGGCAAACACCCCACCAAAATCGTTGCCTATAAACGGAGCCCCCGGCTGTGGGGACAACCGAGGGGTCAGAAGATTGGGTGCTGTAACACCCTCACTTCTACTGCAATGAAGAAGGTGCGTACAAACGGCAAGTAACTGAACAAATTAAACGGCATCGCCAAAGTATTGTTCTGCAAGAACTCGTATGACGTTATATCCCCAAACAGCCTGCGCGGGTAAAGTAGTAGGGTTTGTTTGAAATTGGTCTGTACTGCTATCTATAGTAATTTTCAGAGGGTGCTCCTCTCGCTGGCTGTTACGTATGGGAACATAACCCTGAAAAACACGAGCGTTTGGCCTCCAGCTTTGTGATTCGACTGTGAGTGGCACCACCATAGCATCAAGCTGTAAAGGGCGACATCCTATAATAGGTTGTCCCAACTTAATAAGGCCTTTGACATGCATGAATCCATGCTTAAGGATTTGAGCGCCAACAATGGTTTCAAAGCAAGGCGGCTGTGAGTCGGTCCAATCCAGTAGACCAGCGTAAAACTCACGATAATTCTTTGTAGAAGCTGGTGGCACATCCAACACCCGACCACAAGCAAAGAAACCATTTGTCAAGGGAATAGCCCAAAACTGACCTGGCTGTAGCTGACGATTGGACTTGGGGAGAAACGGATAGGTGATCATAGCTAATGAGTGCTACTGCTACATCTGACGCAAGATTCAACTTTTCCCCCACCTTCCCCGCCACCTCCCTACCTTTGCAGCAGTAGAAACCGGCTGCGGCTTCTGCTGCTGCCGTTGCGCCCTACCCGTGGCGCGGGGTAGGAGCAGCCGCGCCACCCCAGCAGTTCTCCCGTGCAACAACTCGAACAGACCCTTAAAGCCGCCCTCAGCGCGGCCATGCAACACGTTTTCGGGGCCGATGTGCCCGCCCAGCAGCTCACGTTGCAGCCTACTCGCAAGGATTTTGCGGGCTCGTTTACGCTCGTTACGTTTCCCTTCACCAAGACTCTGGGCAAAGGTCCCGAGCAGATTGGGCAGGCGCTGGGCGAGTGGTTGGTAGCCAACGAGCTGGCTGTGACGGGCTACAACGTGGTGAAAGGCTTCCTAAACCTGGAAGTGGCCGTGCAGGAGTGGGTGAAGGTGTTTCAGCAGCTGCGCCAGCAGCCCGCCGATAGGCCGATAGCCACCGGCGGACCGCAGGAAGTGGTGGTGGAGTACTCGTCGCCGAACACCAACAAGCCCCTGCACCTGGGCCACTTGCGCAACAACTTCCTGGGTTACTCGGTGGCTGAGATTCTGAAAGCTACAGGTGCCACTGTTAACAAGGTAAACCTTGTAAACGACCGGGGCATCCATATCTGCAAGTCGATGCTGGGCTACCAGATGTTTGGGCACGCCGAAACGCCACAAGAGGCCGGCCTGAAGGGCGACCATCTCATCGGTAAATACTATGTGCTGTTTGAGAAGCACTACCGCGAGCAGGTGAAGCAGCTCGAAACCGACGGGGTAGCCGCCGATGTGGCCAAGCGCCAGGCTCCCATGATGCTGGCCGCGCAAGACATGCTGCGGGCCTGGGAGGCCGGTGACGAGGAGGTAGTGAACCTCTGGAAACAAATGAATGGCTGGGTGTACGAAGGCCATGACGCTACCTATGCCGCCATCGGCGTCGATTTCGATAAGTTCTACTACGAGTCGGGTACCTACTTACTGGGCAAGGAGCGCGTAGAAGAAGGCCTGCAAAAAGGTGTGTTCTTCCGCAAGGAAGACGGCTCTGTATGGGTGGATCTGAAGGAAGAAGGTCTTGACGAAAAGCTGCTGCTCCGCGCCGATGGCACCTCAGTGTATATCACGCAGGACCTGGGTACGGCCGAGCTGAAGTACCAGGATTTTCACTACGACCTGAGTGTGTACGTGATTGCCGATGAGCAGAACTACCACATGCAGGTGCTGAAGGCCGTGCTCAAGAAGCTGGGTAAACCGTATGCCGACGCTATTTACCATCTCAGCTACGGTATGGTAGACCTGCCTACTGGTAAGATGAAAACCCGCGAAGGCACGGTAGTAGATGCCGACGAGCTGGTGAAGGAGGTAGTGGAAGCCGCCAAAGCCGCTACCCTCGAAAAAGGCAAAACCGAAGGACTCTCGGAAGAAGAAGCGCAGCAGCTCTACCACATGCTGGGCCTGGGCGCGTTGAAATACTACCTCCTGAAAGTCGACCCCAAGAAGCGGATGCTCTTCAACCCCGAAGAATCGGTGAGCCTAGAGGGACACACGGGGCCGTTCATTCAGTACTCGCACGCTCGGATTTCAGCCATTCGTCGTAAGGCGGCCGAGCAGGACATCAGCGAAACCGCTGACTTAGGCAGCCTCGCCGAGCTGCACGCTACGGAGCAGGAGTTGGTGCAGGAACTGGCCCGTTACGCGGCCGTAGTGACGGAAGCCGCCCGCATCTATTCGCCCGCCATTATCGCGCAATACGCCTACGACCTCGCCAAAGCCTACAACCGCTTCTATACGGAGGTGCCGGTCTTTAATGAGTCGGACGAGACGAAAAAGGCCTTCCGCGTGGCGTTATCAGCGCAAACGGCTGGCGCTATCAAAACCAGCATGGGGCTTCTGGGCATCCAGGTACCTGAGCGGATGTAATACTTCGCGTTTCGCCCTATTATGGCCCACGATTCTAAATCTAGGCTATAGAGCGAATAAAACTTATACTAGTATAGTACCTATGAAATCAGTAGCAGTATACTGCGGTTCCAGCATTGGCCGCAACGACCTCTACCGGCAGCAGGCCCACGAAATGGGTCGCATCCTGGCCGAGCGTGGCTTAACGTTGGTATACGGCGGCGGGAAGGTAGGGCTGATGGGCACCATTGCCGACAGCGTGCTACAGCACGGCGGCCGGGCTATTGGCGTCATTCCCGAATTCTTGGCCAGTAAAGAGGTGGCGCACCTAGGCCTAACGGAGCTGCACGTGGTGCAATCCATGCACGAGCGCAAGCTGAAAATGGCCGAACTGGCCGATGGTTTCGTGGCGATGCCCGGCGGCTATGGCACCCTGGAAGAATTATTTGAGGTGCTGACCTGGGGCCAGTTGGGCCTACAATTTGAGGTGCTGACCTGGGGCCAGTTGGGCCTACATCCCAAGCCCATTGGGGTGTTGAACGTAGCCGGTTTCTATACCCACCTGCTCCGCGCCCTCGACCACATGGTAGACGAAGCCCTACTCCGCTCCGAAAATCGCCAGCAGCTGTTGCAAGCCGAAACGCCCGCCGTTCTGCTCGACCACATGGCCGCTTATCAGCCTGCGCAGGTAGAAAAGTGGCTGACGCCCTCCAAAACGTAGGCGCAGAGTTGCTTTCCTCGAGAAAGCAGAACCGTTGTATCCAACAAATACGTACCTTCTCCTGCCGAAACCAATGAGCTAGTTTAGTGGTTTGTCGGTTGCATATCTTCCACTTCTCCCTCGATTACTCTCATGAAAATTTCGTCGCTGTTTCTGCTGGGTACCTTGGCTATTGCCGGTCTCTCGGCCGCCACGTTTGCCACCCAACCCACTCTTGCCATGACCGAAGCGCCTGCCGCCCCCGCTACCGTGTACGACTACACCGTGAAAACCATTGACGGGAAAGACGTGAAGCTGAGCCAGTACAAAGGCAAGAAGCTGCTCATCGTGAACACGGCCTCTAAGTGCGGCTATACGCCTCAATACAAAGAGCTGGAAGAGTTGTCGAAAAAGTACGCCGGCAAGGTAGTGGTACTGGGTTTTCCATCGGATAGCTTCAACCAAGAGTTGGATTCTGACATGGAGGTAGCCGCGTTCTGCGAGAAAAACTATGGCGTTACGTTCCCGCTGTTCAGCACCGTAGCCGTGAAGGGCGACGATGCTGCGCCACTATATAAGTTCTTGGCTGATAAGTCGAAGAACGGAACTGTGAGCGACGCGCCTAACTGGAACTTTTGCAAATACCTAGTCGACGAGAAAGGACACGTGGTAGCGTTCTACCCATCCAAGGTGAAGCCCATGAGCGACGAGCTGGTAGCGGCTATCCTGAAATAAAACAGCATCTGATACAATCGTATTCCGGACAATAGGAGGAGGGTCTGCCGCTTCCTGTTGTCCGGAATATTATTTTATGCGGGTAGGCTGCCTACCTTCGCACCGCTTGCACTAACTGCTTTTCTCCTATGATACGCACGGTTATCTTTGATATGGATGGGGTGATTGTCGATACGGAACCCGTACACCGCTACGCTTTTTTTCGGCATTTCGAGGAGTTGGGTATCGACGTCTCGGACGAGGAATACGCTGGCTTCACGGGCTCTTCTACCAAAAACGTGTACCAGCAGCTAAAGCAACGTTATGGGCTTGCGGCGGAAATTGATGATTTGATGGCGCGCAAGCGGGAGTTCTTCAACCGGGCGTTTGACGAAAAGCCGGACCTCTACCTGCTGGGTACTGTTCGTGCCCTCATTGAAGACCTGCACGCGCACGATTTTCAATTGATTTTGGCTTCTTCGGCTTCAAAAGGAACGATAGGCCGGGTCATGAAGCGGTTCGACCTGTACCCGTATTTCGACCACGTGCTTAGCGGAGAAGACTTCACGTACTCCAAGCCTGATCCGGCTATTTTTGAACAGGCTGCATCCCTGGCCGTCGGCTCTAAAAAGGAGTGCATCATTATTGAAGACTCTACCAATGGTATTGCTGCGGGCAAAGCCGCAGGTATTTATTGCATTGGCTTCGATAGTGAGCACTCAGCATTGCAGGATCTAAGCCAGGCGGACCTGGTTATTCATGACTTCTCGGAGTTAAACGCCGCTTCTATAGCGGCCATTGAGCCGGCGTAAATCTGACTTTTCATCCTCTTATTTCCTTATCCTATATTTCTGCTTCGCAATGGCTGTCCCTGTTTCTGCCACGCCCTCTGGTGCCGTTAGCCCGGCTAAAGCCTGGATTTCAGCTTTCCGGCCGCGCACCTTACCCTTATCGTTGGCCAGTATTTTTACCGGGGGCTTTCTGGCGGCAGCTCACGGGCAGTTTCGGGGTAGCGTGTTTGCCATAGCCGTCCTGACTACCATTCTGTTGCAAATCTTAAGCAACCTGGCCAACGACTACGGCGACTCCCAAAATGGTGCCGACAGCATCCACCGCGAAGGACCGCAACGGGCAGTGCAAGCCGGCCATATCACGCCGGCTCAGATGAAGCGCGGCATGCTGCTTTTCGGCGCTTTGTCCCTGGCCTCTGGTATTACGCTGCTGTGGGTTGCGTTAGGGTTAGCGGCTATGTGGATTACAATTAGCTTTTTTCTGCTGGGGCTGGCGGCTATCTGGGCAGCTGTCAACTACACAGCCGGTGCTAAGCCCTACGGCTACGCCGGACTAGGCGACATATCGGTATTCTTGTTTTTTGGATTGGTAGGCGTATGCGGTACCTACTACCTCCAAACGCAGACGTTGCCGCTGCTGGTGCTGTTGCCAGCTGCTGCGCTAGGGTGTTTTGCAACGGCTGTATTGAACGTTAACAACATCCGCGATATCCGCTCTGATAAGCTGGCCGGTAAAATTACGATTCCGGTGCGGCTGGGGCCGGTAGCTGCTCGTCGCTACCACTGGCTATTATTAGGGGTCGGGTTCTTGTGTGCTGTAGCGTACGTCGCGCTCAACTATTATTCGCCCTGGCAGTGGTTGTTTGTGCTGTCAGCGCCGCTGCTGGTGCGCAATGGCTTATTGGTTTGGCAGCGTCAAGAATCTATGCAACTAGACCCGTTGCTGAAACAGATGGCCATGAGTACGCTGGCCTTTACTCTCTTATTTGGGATAGGGCAGGTAGTAGGCAGTTAATAAATTTTACTTTATAGTATATAACGATTGAGAAGCAATATTTCAATTGCGCAAACGATTTCGTAAAAACAGATAATTATGTAGATGACTGTTCATCTTATCGTTGTTTTTTAACTGCAATGTGTAAACATTCATCTGGCAATGGCGGCTAATCTAAGAGGTCGGTAAACCTTGTCACGTGTGTGGTAAACGTATAATAGGGGTTGTGAAATACCTGAAAAAGCTGATTTAAACGTATTTAATGGGCCTTTAAAGTTTGCATTTAGTGACCCTGCCGCTCTATATTTGGTTGCCTTTCCACACTAAGGTCACTCGTTAGAAGCCCATTCATCCAAATGGCGCAAACGTTATTGTAAGGATGTGGTCGTACAGTAGACTTCACAATCCTAGCGCATCTGCTAAATAACCTATAGACGGGTGCTAAGAGTGGACCAAGTACTTCCGATCCTACCCACAATCCCACTCTGTATGGTGTTACGTTTCCACCAGTTCTTCTTATTGAACAGGAACTGCACTTATCTGCTTACAGGTATGCTTTTGCTGATTTCCAGTAGTAGTGAAGGGCAGAACCTGCTACGAGCAAAAGGCGCTTCTATTGTAGATGGACAAGGAAAAGAGGTTATACTAAAGGGGGTAGGGCTAGGAGGCTGGCTGCTGCAAGAAAGCTACATGTTGGGTACCGACACGCTGAACGCGCAAGGTCGTATCAAGCGAGCCATGCGCCGTACCATGTCAGCAAGTGAGGTAGAAGAATTCTACCAGCAATACCGCGACGGATTTATAACAAAGGCTGATATTGATTTTATTGCCGCTCAGGGATTTAACTGCGTGCGCCTCCCTATGCACTACGACCTGTTCCTGACGGCTGCCCAGCGTCGTGTGCGCGAACAGGCCTTAGACCAGGCCAGTGCTGTGCCGGCTTACGTAGCGGCGCTGGCGAAATGGTACGATGCAGACCAGCTTTTCACGAATCCAAAGGAGTTGGATGGGTTCCGTTACATCGATAATCTGCTGGCATGGTGTAAGGCCAATAAGCTATATGTAATCCTCGACCTGCACGCGGTGCCCGGCGGCCAGGGCGCGGACCGCAACATCAACGATGGTATCGTGCCGCTGGACCTGTGGAAACGGCGCGACGCCAAAAAACGACTTATCTACCAGGACGTAACCGTGCGGCTGTGGCAAAAGCTGGCCGTCCGCTACCGCAACGAACCTTGGGTGGCAATGTATGATGTTATAAATGAGCCACATGGTATGGATGCCGCTCATGACATGGCAGGCGACAACTCGGAAGCGCAAACGCTGTATAGTCGTCTGATTACGGCCATTCGGGCGCAAGGCGATAAACACCTGATTATGCTGGAAGGCAACGGCTACGGCAATGAGTACACCAACCTAACGCCCGATAAGCTGCCAATAAAAGACAAAACCAATCTGGTGTACAACGCCCACCGCTACTGGTGTACCAACGACCCTACCGTGGGGGATGCAAACCCCAATCAGATCAACCTGATTCACAACCTGGTGGCTTTCCGGGAGCGGTGGCAGGTGCCGGTGTGGGTAGGGGAGACAGGCGAAAACTCAAACGAATGGTTAACTGCTGCCGCGCAGGCGCTGAACGAACAGCACATCGGGTGGTGCCATTGGAACGTGAAGCGGGTAGCCGGCACTACCAGTCTGCTCAACATCAAGCCATACGGCTCTATCCTGACATCTGAGGGTAGGGATAACCTACTGCGTAACATTCAGTTCCGTAACTGTGAGCCTAACCGCGACGTGCTCGACGCGCTAATGCGGCAGCCCGGCACGACGGCTACCAAGGCCTATACATCGCTAACGCTACCCGGTACCATAGCTGCTACCCACTACGATATGGGTAGGGCGGGCACTGCTTATCAGGACAGCGTATATCAAAAAACGGATTACCGCCGGCCCGACCGCTGGAACCTGGGCGGCGCCAGCCGCAACGACGGTGTGGATGTGGGCCTGGCCCACGATGGTGATAACACCGCGCTGGCCGTGCAGCACATGACTGGCGGAGAATGGCTTCAGTACACAGTAAACATCAAGAAAGCTGGCCGCTATATGATGCAAGCGCGGGTAGCAAACGAAGGTGCCACCCCTGCTGAGCTACAGCTACGAGTAGCCAACAAACCCATTGCTACCCTGGCCGTTCCGCCAACCACCAACGCCGGCACCTGGACTACCTTGACAACGATGACAGCTGCTCTGCCAGTTGGGCAACATACGCTACGGGTATACGTGGTGGAGCCGGGTGCCCGGCTGGGCTGGCTACAGTTCAACTTGGTAGCGGCTTCAGCGCAGGGTGGTTAGTAAGCGGGTGCTACGTCGTTTTGTATCCTGAAAAAAAGACGGTATGAGTCTACCCTACACCCTATTGCGGCATTCCACCAAGTGGTTTTTTCTGTGTATAGTATTGCTAACAAGCCTGTTGGGTGGTTCGGTGTGTCGTGCTGCGTTGCGGGAAGACACGCTCCACATCACAACGAATATAGATGAGCTGCTTCTTACCCCTGCTTCCTATAGTGTACTGGAAGACCCTACAGGCCGGCTCACTATTCAGGATGTGCATAGGCCAGAGTGGTTGCGCCGCTTTACAGTTGCAAGTCAGGCGTTTACTAGTATTCAGCATCCATCGGCTACCTATTGGCTGCGCCTGACGCTCCACGACGCTGAACAGGCGGAGCGCCACTGGTACCTGGAACTGCTGGACTCACACATTAACAGCATCTCGCTCTACCAAGACGAAAACAATGCCCCTATCGTGCATACAGGGGCAGATTTGCCTTTTAACAGCCGGCCGTATTTCTACAAAAATTTTCTGTTCCGACTTCCACTGACCCCTGATCAGACGCACACGTATTACATCCGGCTACAGTCGAGCTCTAAAACGTCCTTTCTGGCCCGCATACGCACAGAAACAATCTTGGCCAGTCATTTTCAGCGCGAGTATGGTCTGCTGGGTGGGTTCTACGGTGTGCTACTGATTATGGTCATCTATAATCTGTGCATTTACCTGTTTATCCGTGAGCAGATGTATTTGCGCTACGTGGCCTACGTGCTGAGTTGTAGCCTAGTGTTTCTGTCAGAAGATGGGTTGGGCTTTCAGTATCTGTGGCCTACGCTGCCCTGGCTAAACCAACTGGTGAATGCTGTGGCCCCGGTACTGCTACTGCTCACATTCAGCTACTACGCCCGGCAATTCATGGATTCTGCGGAGCGACTGCCGCAGTACGATGCGTGGGTGCGGCGCGTGGTGCTGGGCAGTGCGGTGCTACTGTTGCTCGATGCCTTGGTGCTGCGCTCCGGGTTGGGATTCTGGCTCTACCCACTACCCTATACCATGGTGTGCTACCTGGCTGTACGGGTATACCAGCGTGGATTTCGACCGGCAATATTCTTTCTGGCGGCTCATAGCTTTGTGGCTATCAGTGTGTTATTCCTGGTTTTGCGAAAGCTGGGTATTCATACGCTCACCAACACTTTCACGGTATACAGCATGAACGTGGCCTTCGTGCTGGAAATAGCCGTGCTGTCCTACGCGTTGGGCGACAAGATAAAGGCCATCAAAGACGCCACCATTCGAGCACAAGAACGGCTGGTGAAGCAATTACGCAAGCGGCAGCACGCTCAAAGTCAACTGCTTGAGCAATTGCAGCAGAATCAGCAGCTAAAAGATCAACTCAACTCGGAGTTGGAGGCCCAGGTGGCGCGCCGGACAGAAGAGTTGCGCCATCAGAGCGAAACGATTGCCGGTCAGAACCGCGAGTTGATGCAGGCAAACCGGTTGCTAGCGCTCCAATCGGCTGCCATCGAGAAATTGAACGCTGAGCTACAGCACGATTTGCAACAGGCCCAGGAAGCGCGGGTGCTTTCTCGAGAGGTGGATTTTGGAGAGTTCAGCCAAATCTATCCGGATAAAGAAGCGTGCTTGACTTATCTGGCCGAACTGAAATGGAGCAATGGTTATCAGTGTCGCCGTTGTGGGCACGAAAAGTACTGCGATGGGCGCGAGGCCCATTCCCGGCGTTGCACCCGTTGTCGGTACGTGGAGTCAGCCACTGCTTACACACTATTCCAAAAGTGTAAGTTTTCTATTGTAAAAGCTTTTTACGCAGTGTTTTTACTGCACACGCACCACGGTAATTATTCTTCTCAGGAGTTATCGCGGGTATTGGATTTGCGGCAGGGTACCTGCTGGAGCTTCAGTCAAAAAGTAGCCGAAGCAATGCGACGGCGAGAACAAGCTCCTGAGTATGACGACCAGGAAAGTTGGACAAAGCTATTGCTAGATACGCACGAAGCAGGTATAGATGACTCGCTAGTGGAGCAGAATTCAGTACGATAGTAGCTAGTTACATGTTTTTGCTGCAAACGATTTCTGTATTTCATGATTAGTGTGAAAAATATTCTATTAAACCTTCCCTAGTGACGTTGTTTTTTAACTGCGTTAGTCAGCCAGACTATACTTCGAAGAACGTTATCTAAACTATGGATTGATATAAATAATGTGTGTAGTAAGTGTATAACTTACGTGTGTATTAATTGAAAAACGGTCGTTTTAGCGCTGTATGAAGGGTTTTGAGGCTTGCATTTGCCGAACAAGTCAAGATATCTTTGAATCGTTAACTACTCGCTTTACAAGGGCAAGCATTTCCTCTCAACTAGTGAGTTAACCGTTGTGCTGCTGAGTGTTGCTGTAAAGGCTTCCCAACAGGATATCTGCTTACTAATTCCTAAATCGATTTCTGAAAACGCCTTCAGTATTCAATATTTCCTAATTCCCACACCATTTTCTTCATGAAGCACAACTCCTACTCACTCTTTTTCAGGCGGCGGGTAGTACTGCTGGCCGCCTGTGGACTGCCAGTAGCAGCGCTACCAGCAGCAGGAGCCAAGGCGCCCATTGGTCCGTTCTCAATGCTGCCGGGGAAGTACTTGGCAGATGTTCCCGTATCAGGCCGCGTAACGCAGTCCAACGGCGAAGGGCTGCCCGGTGTCACTGTTATTGTGAAAGGTACTACCCTAGGTACCTCTACGGGCGCCGATGGGTCTTTCTCATTGACTGTTCCAGAGGGAAGTACACTGGTCATTAGCTCAGTGGGCTATATCAGAAAAGAGGTGCCCATTACTGGCGCAACTAGTAGCATCAACGTTAGCTTGCTGGAAGACCGCCAAGCATTGGGCGAAGTGGTGGTAGTCGGATACGGCACACAGGAGCGCGGTAGCGTAACGGGCGCTATTTCGTCGGTGAATGGGCAAGAGTTGGTACGCCAGCCGGTGGCCGATGTGACGCAAGCCCTGCAAGGCAAAGCGGCCGGTGTGACCATCACTTCAAACGGGGGCGCCCCTGGTGGTGCGGCCGGTACGTCGGTGCGGATTCGCGGTATAACGTCGGCTGGTAATAATGCACCGTTGTACGTAGTGGATGGTTTTCCCCTGCCCTCTGGCAACGAAAGCCAGCTCAACGCTATCAGCCCTAATGATATCGAGACGATTGACGTACTAAAAGATGCCTCGGCCACGGCTATTTATGGGGTGCGTGCTGCCAACGGGGTAGTAATTATCACTACCAAACGAGGCAAGGCTGGCAAGACTACCTTCAACGTAGATGCCTACCGGGGTGTGCAAACCGTAGCACGTAAGCTGGACCTACTCAACGCGGAAGAATACGCTACCATCAACAATGAAAGCCGGATAGCCGCTGGAAAACCCATTGTGGTAGACCGTCTGCGCGACCCCGCAGCACTTGGGGAAGGAACCGACTGGCAGGACTTAGTTTTCCGCCGCGCCAAAATTCAGAACTATGCTCTCTCGGCCACGGGAGGTAGTGAGAAGGCCCGCTTCGCTTTATCAGGAACTTACTTTCAGCAGGATGGTACCATCGTGGGTTCGCACTTTGAGCGCTTCACGTTGCGAGCCAACGGCGATGTGCAGGTAAACAAGATATTGAAGCTGGGCAACAGCATTCAACTTACGCACCTAAATGACCGTCAGATCACATCGAATGACGGGGAGTACGGCACAGTACAACAGTTGCTGCGCATCCCGGCTATTGTGCCAGCCTATCGGCCCGATGGCTACTGGTACCAGCCAAACGGTGCCGCAGACAACTTCACGGAGGAAAACCCACTGGCTACGGCGCAACGCGTTAACCAGAAGTTCACACGCAATCGTGCCCTGAGTACATTTTTTGCGGAACTGGAACCTCTGACCGGATTACGCTTCCGGACCAACGTAGGCTTCGACTTTATCTTTGATAACTTCAACTCCTTCGCGCCAGCAGGTCCCGTTTTGGCAGGTTACACGCAGCGCTACAACACGGCCGGTGCCTCGGCTACGGCCAGCTATGCACCTAGTTACCTGATCGAAAACACCCTGACATATGATCACCTCTTTGCTGATAAGCACCAGGTAACGCTTCTGCTTGGTCAATCGGCGCAGGAATTCAATTATAGCAACGTAGAGGCCTACCGCTCGCTTTACCTGCGCAACGATTTGCAGGTTATCAATGCCGGCCCCATTAATACGCAACTGAGCAATGCGGGCTCAATCAGCCCGCCACAGCGACTGGCCAGCTATTTTGGGCGTCTCAACTACGAGTTCTCCGGAAAATACCTGCTGTCGGCAGTGGCTCGTTACGACGGCTCCTCCGTATTCCCTCCCGGTGATAAGTTCGGTTTCTTCCCCGGTATTTCGGCGGGCTGGCGTATTTCGGAAGAGGAATTCCTGAAAGGCAACCGTGTTATCAGCAACCTGAAGCTGCGTGCTGGCTACGGCAAGGTAGGTAACCCCCTGAATGCCGGCCGCTTCGCCTACCTTTACGCTATCAACTTTGGTGTTACCTACCCCTTCGGACCAGATGGTACCATCAATACGGGTGGGGCTCCCACGCGCCAGGCAAACCCCAACCTGCGTTGGGAAAACAACAACCAGACAAACGTTGGTCTGGACGTAGGTTTGTTGGATAACCGCTTGGAAGCCAGTATCGATGTGTACAACCGTAACTCGCCGAACCTGATTGCCGGCGTGCCAGTGTCCTACGTATCGGGTACGTATGAAAATGTGAATACCAACGCGGCCTCAGCGTATAACCGCGGTATCGACTTCTCGCTGACCTCGCACAACTTCACCGGCGCGGGTCAGGCACTAAGTTGGACTACTACGCTGAACGTATCGGCCTACAAAACCAAACTGGAGTCGCTGGGTGCAGGTCTACCCTATAACGGTGGGAGTACGTTGAGCGGCAACAGCATTGTGCGTTACGATGAAGGCTACGCCTTTGGCTCATTCTATGGCTGGGTAGCCGACGGCTTGTTCCAGACGCGGGAAGAGGTAGATGCACACGCCACACAAACAGCCCAGACGAGCCCAGGTGATATTCGCTTCAAGGATTTGAACGAGGATGGTATCATCAACGCTGATGACCGGAAGTTTATCGGTAATCCGAACCCGAATTTCACCTTTGGCATCACCAATACGCTGAACTACAAAGGCTTCGATTTGAGCTTCTTTATTCAGGGTGTGCAGGGCAACGATGTGTACAACTTGAACCGCTACCTGCTGGAAAGCGCACTGTACGGCTCATTTAGCGGTGGCACCCGCGTGCTCAACCGTTGGACTGGTCCCGGCACCAGCAACGACGTGCCCCGCGCCATCGATAGCGACCCGAACCAAAACCTGCGGGTATCTACGCACTTCATTGAGGATGGCTCGTACGTGCGCCTCAAAAACCTGACGCTGGGCTATTCGCTGCCGCAGAGCATCACCAACCGCTTCGGCTCCTCGCAGCTGCGGGTGTATTTCACGGCGCAAAACCTGTTGACGCTGACCAAGTACAGCGGCTTCGACCCAGAAGTAAGCGCCAGCGGTGTCGACCAGGGCATCTACCCGCAGTCGCGGGTGCTGATGGGCGGTATCAACATCGGTTTTTAATCTGTTCCAATTCCCACGAAAATGACTATCACAAAATATACTTGCGGCGCTTTCCTGTTGTCGCTGGGCCTGCTGACTACCAGTTGCGGGGAAGAATTCTTGGAGGAGTCGCCCTCTGACCAGATAACGGACGCTAACTTTTACAAAAACCAAACCGACGCCATTCAGGCCGTAACGGCCGCGTATAGTGAGCTGACCAAAGCCGGTCAATACAACAGCGCACTCTGGGGCATGGATATCATGGCCGATATCTCGACCACGGGCGGCGGTGGCGGCAGCGATGGTATTGAATACACCCAACTCGACGACTACAACATTCCAACTACCAATGCGATAGCGCAGCAGCTGTGGCAAGGCAGCTACATTGGGGTAGGGCGGTGCAATATTGTGCTACAAAAAGTGCCGCTTATCACGGAAATTGATCCAGCAATTCAAAAGCGCAGCCTGGGCGAGGCCCAGTTTCTGCGGGCAAAGTATTACTTTGACCTAGTGCGAGCGTATGGCGACGTGCCACTGGTGACAGTGCCACCCGCCAGCGCGGCGGAAGCCAATGTTGCTCGCTCACCGGCTGCTGACGTGTATAAGCAGATTGAACAGGACTTGAAAGATGCTATTGGCAACCTGCCTGCATCGTATAGCGGCGGCGACCTGGGCCGAGCTACCAAATGGGCCGCAACGGGCCTGCTGGCAAAAGTATACATCACACAGGGCAACAAGGCCGGAGCTGCCGAGCAAGCGCGTGCGGTAATTACAGGCTCGGGCAAAAGCCTGTGGGCCAACTACGGCGACAACTTCAAAACGGCCAACGAAAACGGCAAAGAGTCGTTGTTTGAGGTGCAGTACATCAACGGCCGCAATGAGTACGACCGCAACAACGTGGGCTCGGCGCTGAACGAGTTTTTGGGGCCACGTGGTCAGAACCAGACGCCGGGTAGCGGTTACGGGTTTGATATTCCAGAACCGGATTTCGTGAACGGCTACCTAGCCGGTGACACGCGCAAGCCCGTCACCATCTGGATGCCCGGCGACACCTACCCCGATGGTACCAAGAACCCTGCTACGCTAGGCGGCTCTCCGTTTGGGTACAGCTGCAGGAAGTGGTTTGTAGGTAAGGTGAATACCAACATCTGGGACTCGCCTCTCAACGTGCCGGTACTACGCCTAGCTGAAATGTACCTGATTCTGGCTGAGGCAGTAGGGCCCACGCCGGAAGGCTTTGAGGCTATCAACAAAGTACGCCGTCGTGCACTTGGGGTAGACTATAACACGGCCAATGCTACCGCCGATCTGAATGCTAGTAATACACCTGATTTCACCGCTGCTGTTTTGCGCGAGCGTAAGTACGAGCTAGCGTTTGAGTTTGATCGGTGGTTTGATCTGAAGCGTTACGGCGGTACCCCATACGGCCTGGTAGCGGTAATGACCGCGCAGAGTGCCTACCTCAAAACACTGGGTATCAACAGAGGGGTGCCCACGGCCAACAACCTAGTGCTGCCCATCCCGCAGTCGGAGCGCGATGTGAACCCCAACCTGACCCAGAACCCCGGCTACTAAGCCGCTTTTACGGACGCTTTCAGCCTATTTGATATGAAAATTACCAGGAACAAAGCAGTGTGGGCGCTACTGGCGAGCCCACTGTTCTTCACGGCCTGCGACAAAAACGATGAAGGGCAACTGGAAGGCGCATTGCCGTCGCCCAGCTTCACCAGCACCGTCAACTCGACGCAATTTCCCGTGAAGGTTACGTTTAATAACACCAGCGAAAACGGTTTCATCAACGAGTGGGAATACGGCGACGGCACTACCGGAACCGGTTCACCTTCCACGCATACTTACAACACGCCTGGCACTTATAAAGTACGCCTGCTAGTATCGGGAAAGGGTGGTTTTGCCCAGACATCGCAAACCGATGTGGTAGTGCCTTCGGCCTGCGGCAACACCGGCTTTTCGGCGCTGGTAGCCTGCAACGGCAGCGCACCCTCAGCGCGCGTATGGACATTTTCTAGTGCAGCCGGCGCCATTAAACGGCTGGATGCCAACGACAACGTTACGTCTTCATCGGCTGCCAACGCCCTGGCTTCTTGCCAGGCCGATGACCAGTTCAGCTTTAGTGGTAGCTCTTTCACCTACACGTACACAGCGAATAATAAGTGTGGGAATGCTGAAGCCAACGCCTCGACCAGCTTCGTGTATAAGCCGGGTAGCAATGGGCTAGGCCAGCTGACTCTGGGTAGCAGCAAAGCCTTCATTGGTGAGCAAGTGGCCCTGAGAGACAGCACCTATACCATCGTAGAAGCCAGCAGCACGGTTCTACGCTTGCGTGGTACACTGGCAAATGGCACCAAAACAGAGGTAACGCTGGTACCCTTCGATGCCGTAACCCGCGTGAAGCAGTTGCTGACGGGTGGTACCCAGAAAACCTGGATGCTCGACAACTCGGTGGAAAAGACCATTACGGTAGGTACGGAGGCCAAGCCAACTGACTACTACGCGGGTGGTGCGGCTGGGGCTTTGCCCGCCTGCCAGGCCGATGACGAGTTTACGTTCTCTGCTACCGATGCGTATACCTACAATGCCAAGGACGAAACCTTTGTGGCTGGGAAAGATGGTGTGCCTGGTAGCTGCCAGGCCGCTCGCTCGGGTACTTCAGCCTACACCTTTGGCCCGGCCGATGGTGCAGGATTAGCCCAACTGGTATTTGCCAAGGCGGGTACGTTCATAGGTATCACCGATGCGCCGGATCTGACGTACCGCATCCTGTCTATTACGGATAAGAACATGGTAATACGCGCCGGTACGGGCAAAAACAACGGCACCGTATTCGACATCAAGTTGATTGCCAAATAGCTTCTTGTGCCGGATGAACTGGTTCATCCGGCATTTGCTTTTCTCTTCGTATGAAAAACCACCTGATTCCCACCCGCTCTTTCCATTTCTGCAAAGCCGGGGCCAGCGCACTGCTGGCCCTGAGCTTACTGGCCTGTACGGAAGAAAAAAAACCGGATATTCCGGCGCCTACCCCTGATCCAACCAGCACCACGGCCAATGCGGAGGCCAAGGACTACACGCAATACACCGAGTTGATTTGGAGTGATGAGTTTGACGGTGGCGGCGCCGTGGACCAGACCAAATGGACCCAAGAAACCGGTGGTAATGGTTGGGGCAACAACGAGCTACAGTATTACACCAACTCTACGGAGAACTCCTACGTGTCGAGTGGTAACCTGATCATTGAAACCAAGAAGCAGGCGATGAGTGGCCGCGACTATACCTCGGCCCGACTCATCACCAAAGGCAAGCAGAGCTTCACTTTCGGCCGCATTGATGTGCGGGCGAAGCTGCCCAAAGGGCAAGGCATCTGGCCCGCCATCTGGATGCTGGGTAGCGACATCGACCAGAACAACTGGCCGGCGTGTGGCGAGATTGACATTATGGAGCTGCGGGGGCACGAGCCAAACAAGGTACTCTCTACCATGCACTATGGTAGCAACACCGCTACCCATCAATACAAAGGTTCGGAAACCACACTCGCCAGTAGCGATTTCGCCAACGATTTCCACATTTTCAGTGTGGTGCGTAGCAGGGATAAAATCCGTTCTTACGTGGATGGACGTGAGTTCTATTCCTTTACGGCTAGCGATATTTCGCCTTATGCATATCCGTTCAATAATCCATTTTTCGTGATTCTGAACGTAGCGGTAGGAGGCAATTTCTTGGGCAATCCTACCCCAGAGACTATCAATACAACCTCTTTCCCTCAGCAGATGCTAGTGGATTACGTGCGCTTCTATCAATACAAATAAGGTGTAGGGTAGCCCACTTGATAGTAGAGGTAGGAGCGAGGTTTATTATTCTATAAAAATGTTTAGCCTGCATTGTCATATGCCATCATTAATAAACAGATTAGTAGTGACTTATGAGGTTGTGTCTGCTTGTTTAGCCTTGAAGCAGGGTGACTGTAGCAAAAATAGGCACCGTTACTACATGTAGAAATATCCGTGGTGTGGCATGTCTACACTGGGTTTCCGGGAGCCGGTTCCGCTTGTTGTTAGGGTAGCGGGCCGGCTCTTTTGAAGCTGGCTTTCCGCGTTATTCAGCGGAAATGTTGGAAAAAACCGGGTAATTGCGTCATTCTTCCAATTATTCTTTCATTCATGGCTGGTCTTCCACAATCCAATTCACCAACCCTTGCTGTTGACAACCTCCCTGATGGAGGTAAAAGTTACACCTCAGCACTAGCTTCTCTAACGGTCCTGTTTTTCATGTGGGGATTTATCACCTGCCTGAACGACATCCTGATTCCCTTTCTCAAAGTCATCTTCGGACTCAGCTACGCGCAGGCCAACCTGATCAATTTATGCTTCTTCGGGGCATACTTTCTGGTGAGCATTCCAGCCGGTAAGCTGGTAGCACGGGTAGGCTACAAAAACGGCCTATTGATTGGGCTGGTGATAGCAGCCATAGGTTGCTTCTTGTTTTATCCCGCAGCCGGCAGCAGAGCCTACGCATTGTTCTTAGGGGCCTTGTTTATTCTGGCTTCTGGCATCACTGTCTTGCAGGTAGCCGCAAATCCGTACGTAGCCATTCTGGGCAAGCCGTCGTTGGCTTCGGCCCGCCTCACGCTCACGCAGGCATTCAACTCGCTGGGCGTGTTCATCGCTCCGTACATCGGCTCCATCCTCATCCTATCGCATTTGCCCGAGCTGGACAACGTAGCCCCCGAAACGATTGACATTGGAGCGTTGCAGATTCCCTATCTGGTATTCGGTGGTATTTTGCTGTTCGTGAGTATCTTACTGAGCCGGCTTAAACTACCGGTTATCGCACACACTACGCCCGATGGCTTCTCTGCTGCCGACATGGGCCGGGCATGGCACCGCCGTCACCTAGTGCTCGGGGTGATTGGTATTTTCACCTACGTGGGTGCCGAGGTAGCCATTGGCTCGCACATCGTCAACTACCTCAACCTGCCCGATGTGATGAATATGACGCCGAAAGAGGCGGGCATTATGCTGATGTTCTACGGCGGTACGGCCATGGTAGGACGTTTCCTAGGCGCGTATCTGTTAGGTCGCTTCCCTACGGGTCGGTTGCTGGCCATCAATGCAGTAGGAGCAGTACTATTGATATTGCTCTCCGTAAGCTCGACCGGCGAGGTAGCCATGTGGACACTACTAGCTGTAGGCTTTATGAACTCCCTGATGTTCTCGGCTATTTTCACGTTGGCAGTGGCCGACTTGGGCTCACTCACAGAAGAGGCTTCGGGCTTATTGTGCACCGCCATTGTCGGTGGCGCGCTCATTCCGCCGTTGTTTGGTCTAATAGCTGACTACCAGAGCCTGCGCTTAGCTTTTATCCTACCTGCATTGTGCTACGCCTACATTGGATGGTATGGTTTGAGCGGCCACAAGCAAAAAACTGCTTAACGCTTTGCTAAAACGAATTAGCTGTACCCAAAAGAAAATCCCCGGTGCCATTGGCACCGGGGATTTTCTTTTGGGAGAAACAGCGTTACTCCGCGCTGGTAGGAGCTGGAGCCGGGGTAGACGCAGCCGAAGCATCCGGGGCCTGACCTTCTGGCCGTGGCCCACGGCCGCCGCGGTTGCGGCCGCCACGCTTCCGGCGGCGTTGTCCCTCGCGTGCCGCCTCATTAGTGCCGGTAGCGTCTGTAGTAGCTCCTTCCGGGCGGGGTGCGCGGGAAGGGCGGCTACTGGTGGCTTGTGTCGGCGTGGTGCCATCAGCAGCCGGGGTAGGGTTGGCCTGATCTTCCCGGCGCGGGCCACGGCCGCTACGGTTGCGCCGCTCTGCACCTTCGCCGCGGGGCCGGTCGCCTTCACGACGAGGACGGCCACCGTCGCGGCCGGAGCCGCCACGTCCATCGCGCCCACCTAGTTTGCCGCGCAAGCCGCTGAAGCGCTTGGGGTCAAACTCGGGCGCTTCGCCCAGGCCCAGCTCTTCCGTGATGTTCTGTTTCTCTACCTCGCGCTCCAGCAGCTTCTCAATCTTCACTACACGGTCCTGGTCTTGGTCGGAGATGAAGGTAATGGCCGTGCCAGTGGTAGCGGCGCGGGCCGTGCGGCCAATGCGGTGCACGTAGTCCTCGGCAGCGCGCGGGATGTCGTAGTTCACCACGTGGCTCAGCGAGTCGATGTCGATGCCGCGGCTGAGCACGTCGGTGGCTACCAAGATAGGGAATTGCTTGTTCTTGAACTCGCGCATGATTTGCTCGCGCTCTTCCTGCGTACAGTTCGAGGAAATGCCTTGCGCCACGTAGCCCAGCTTATTGATGCTGCGCACAATGCCGCTCACGGCCGCCTTCTGCGATGTAAACAGCACCATGCTCTGCACTTGCTGGTTCTTCAGGATATGCTCCAGCAGGTAGATCTTCTGGCGGTCGAACGCCATGT
Organism: Hymenobacter defluvii; assembly: GCF_017589435.1. Classification (NCBI taxonomy): domain Bacteria; kingdom Pseudomonadati; phylum Bacteroidota; class Cytophagia; order Cytophagales; family Hymenobacteraceae; genus Hymenobacter; species Hymenobacter defluvii. The sequence continues at coordinate 395,233 of NZ_JAGETX010000003.1, read as the reverse complement.
AGAACTGCTGATTGATGCCCTCCGCCGGCTTCGATACGGCCAACCGGATTTCTTCCGGCTCTTGCAGCAACTGCTTCGAGAATTCCTTGATTTTGTTGGGCATGGTGGCCGAGAACAGCAGCGTCTGCCGCTCCTTGGGCAAGTGCCGCACAATGCTCAGAATGTCATCAGAGAAACCCATGTCCATCATCTTATCGGCCTCGTCGAGCACCAGATAATTGAGCTGGTCGAACTTCACGTAGCCCATTTGCATGTGGGCAATCAGGCGGCCGGGGGTAGCAATAATGATGTCGGCGCCGCCCGTGAGGGCGCGCTTCTGCTGCTCCCAACCCTCGCTTTTGCCACCGCCGTAGATGGCAATGCTGCTGGCCTCCACAAAGTAGCCGAAGCCCGTCACCTGCTCATCAATCTGAGTAGCCAGCTCGCGGGTAGGCACCAGAATGAGGGTGCTGGTGTGCGTGTGCTTGGCGTGCGAAATCTTGTCGAGCAGCGGAATGAGGTAGGCGGCAGTTTTGCCGGTACCTGTCTGAGCGCAAGCAATCAGGTCTTTGCCTTCAATAATTTTGGGAATGGCCTGTTCCTGAATGGGCGTGGCCTGTAGGTAATTCATGGCATCCACGCCGGCCAGCAGGTCTTCGTGGAGATTGAAATCGTGAAACGTCAAGGGACAGCAAATATGAAGTGAAAAACAGGCTGACCTTGCGTTTCCGGTCAGCAAACAGCGGGTATTGTGGTAAAGGTACGGCATTTGTGCGGTTGGGCGCGTACACAAAACCAGGATGCTACGCTTGTGAAACGCGGATAGCTCCGCAGAAATTCCTCCTATTCAATACCATCGTATGGCGCCGCTCGACCGTTTCTCCGCACAAGCTGCTCAGTACGCGCAGTACCGTATCGACTACCCTCAGGAACTATATACCGAGCTGCTGGCTGGCCTGCCGTCCCGGCAGCGCGCCTGGGACTGCGCCACCGGCAACGGCCAGGTAGCCACCGAGCTTGCCGGGTATTTTGCGCACGTAGATGCCACCGATAGCAGCGCAGCTCAACTAGAAAATGCTACCCTGCGCCCCAACATTACCTACCAAGTAGCCGCCGCCGAAGCAACGCCCTTCGCCGACAATACCTTCGACCTGATAACCGTTGGGCAGGCTGTGCATTGGTTTGATTTTGAAGAGTTTAATGCCGAAGTGCAACGCGTGGCCCGGCCGGGTGCTATCCTTGCAGAGTGGGGCTACCAGCTGGCTCAACTACAGGCTGATCTGAACCCTGTACTAACGCATTTCTACGCCGATACCATGCGCCCGTATTGGGACGACAACCGCTGGCACATCGACGACCAGTACGCCCGCATTCCCTTTCCGTTTGGGCAGGTGCAGCACCGCACCTACCACGTGCGCCGGCACTGGACGGCCGCTTGGTTTTTGCAGTACTTGCGCACGTGGTCAAGCGTGGTGAAGTACGAGCAGCAACACGGCACCGACCCCGTGCTATTGATCGAAGAAGAAGTGGGGCGGCGCTGGGGCCAAGGGGAGCGAGAAGTGGTTTTTCCGGTGTTTCTGCGGCAGGGAGTGGTAGAGAAATAGAGGTGGAGAAAGGAAGAATTTACCGAGGCTTATACAGAACCGGTGCGCATAGATTGGCTTGATTTTGTATACTAGCAACTCGTGCCTACCTGTTTTTTTACCGCTGTGCGGTATTTTTCATCCTAACGCGTCGTTCGGTCGGCGCTTTCTCTTATGGACGATACGCCCCGCTCTACCCCGCCTGCTGCCTTTAGCCCCGAGCAACTGCCTACCCCTGCTGTCACCGAAAGCGCCACTGCGCCTACCCCCAACACAACGGCCGCAACGGAAGAAGAAACGCCCGACCGCCTGGGTCAGATTTTTGACGGCCTCAAGCAGAAATCCTCAGCCAAGCAGCTCATCTACCGCAATACCATTGCTACATTTGATCTGCTGCGGCAGGTATCGCAGGAGCTGGTGGTGGAGCTGAGCCGCAAGATTTCGCCCCTCGATTCGAGCGTGGTGGTGGAGTACCGGCCCATCAACGACATGGAGTTCCATATCAAGTTTTCGGGCGATTTGCTGGTGTTTGTGCTCCACTCCAACATCGTCACCTTCCCCGACGACTACGGCCCGATGAACACGGCCTACGTGGAGGCCGATTTCCGGCGGCGCTTTTTTGGGCACATCATGGCCTACAACTTCATGGCCGACAGCGTGAAGTACCAGCGCATGAACGACCCCGGCTACCTCGTTGGGCGCCTACTCGTCAACATCGACAATCATTACTTCCTGGAAGGTGTGCAGCAGCTGGAGCTACCCGACCACGACATGGCTGCGTCGCCCATCACCCCAGAAATGCTGCGCCTGTTCGTGGAAAGCGCCATGATTGCGGCCGTCAACAACGACCTCATCGCGCCTCCCATGAATGAAATCAAGAAGATTACCGTCAAGCAGAAGATTGAAAATCAACAAGTAAGCCGTGGTAGTAAAGTCGGCTTTAGCTTTTCCCACCAGCAACACCTCGGTGAGGGATTAGTGTACTAAGTAGTGAGAGAGCGAAATAGTGAAGTGGTGAAGTAGGAAAACGTCTGCATCCTGAGCACAGCGAAGGACCTTATCAAGTAAGCACGACCATTGTATTAATGACTCGTTCTAGCGTGATAAGGTCCTTCGCTGTGCTCAGGATGACAGGCGTTTTCCTACTTCACAAACTCTACACTTCACTATCTCACCTGATATCCTACCTTCTCGCGCACTTTGTTGAGGATGGTGCTGCCGTAGGCCTGCGCTTTGCGGGCGCCTTCGGCGAGGCGGGCGTCTATTTCGGGAAGGTTGTTCATGAAGTAGGTGAACTGCTCGCGCTCGGTGGCGAATCGCTCCCAAATTAGCTCGTACAGAGCCGTTTTGGCGTGGCCGTAGCCGTAGCCACCGTTCAGGTAGTTGGCGCGCATGTCGGCAACTTGCTCTGGGGTGGCCAGCAAGGAGTAGAGCTTGAAGGTGGTGTCGTTGTCGGGGTCTTTGGGGGCCTCCAGGGGCGTGCTGTCCGATACGATGCTGCGGATGGTTTTAAGCAGCGCTTTGTCATCCACAAAAATGTCGATGATGTTGCCGTAGCTCTTGCTCATCTTTTGGCCGTCGATGCCGGGAATAGTCATCAACTGCTGATCCACGCGGGCCTGGGGTAGCACGAAGGTTTCGCCGTAGCGGTTGTTGAAAGCGCTGGCAATGTCGCGGGTGATTTCCAAGTGTTGAATCTGGTCTTTGCCCACGGGTACTACTTCCGCATCGTAGAGCAGAATATCGGCCGCCATCAACACGGGGTAGGTAAACAAGCCCGCATTCACATCCGAGAGGCGGTCCGATTTGTCCTTGAAAGAGTGCGCATTGGCCAGCATAGGGTAGGGAGCAAAGCACGATAGGTACCACGTCAGCTCCGTTACCTGTGGCACGTCGGACTGCCGGTAGAACAGGTTTTTCTCCGTATCGAAGCCGCAGGCCAGCCACGCGGCCGCCACAGCGTAGGTGTTCTGGCGTAGCGTGTCGGCGTCGCGCACGGTAGTAAGCGAGTGCAGATCAGCAATAAACAGCAACGACTCGTTGGTGCTGGTTTTCGACAGCTCGACGGCCGGAAGAATGGCGCCCAGCAGGTTGCCCAAGTGCGGGCGGCCGGTGCTCTGGATGCCAGTGAGAATACGGGACATAGAGTTTAGCTATTAGCTACTAGCTGTTGGCTGTTAGCTTTTTCAGGATGATGGATGTGTTAGCTAACAGCCAACAGCTAGTAGCTAACAGCTCAAAAATTACACGCTCACGTCTGCCGCGGCTTCTTCTTGTAGCTCCTCGGTTTTTTCCTGGCCCAGGTAGCGGTCAATGAGGCCGTGGGCCAAGTAGAGCACCGGCGTGAGCAGAATGGCTGCTGCAAATTTATACCAGTAGTTGGTGTTGGCAACGCGTAGCACCTGCGCAAAGCTCCAATTACCGAACAGGTAGAACGCCACATACAGCACCACAAACGAGTCAACGAGCTGCGAAACGAGCGTGGAACCCGTAGCGCGCAGCCACACGTAGCGCCCCTTAGTAAGTCGCCGTAGCCACGCAAAAATGGTGGCGTCCAGCACCTGCCCAATTCCGAAAGCCACTATAGAGCCCGTGATGATGCCCAGGCCCTGCCGGAAAATACTCTGATAGGCAAAGTCGATATCAAATGGCCTACCCTGGGCGTCGGTGCCGTTCACCTCCAGCCAGAACTTAGCCGGTGGCAGGTAGGTGGTAGCCAGAATGATGAAGAACGCGTACAGAATCAGCCCCATCGTGAGGAAGCTCACGCGAAGCACGCCCGCCTTGCCGAAGTACTCGTTGATGATATCGGTGGTGATGAAGACCACCGGCCAGATGAGTACGCCGGCCGTGAGGTCGCCGGGCAGGGTAGGGGGTAGACCGAGTAGGGCATTGGCAGAAAATATCTTGACGCCAATAATTTCTGCCAGCAGAGCATTCACAATGAAAATGCCGCTGAGAACCAGGTAAAGCTGTTGTTTCTTCTTCGCCATAAAGGCGGGCAATAAGGTAGAAATCAGTACGGGAATTCTGTAGCGAGACTATTCGCCCGGCTACTTCGACAAAAATATCGTTTTGCCTTCTTTGGCTGATTGCCGGGCCGCATCCAGAATCTCTACCACGATGAGGTTGGTATCCAGCGACGATAATTTATCTTCCTGAATATCGCCCCGCACCACGGCGGCCAGGTAGGCAAACGGCTCATCGTACGGGGCCTTCGGGGCTGCAATAGTCAGCTCCTGCGGTGCGGCTTTTTCGGTAGGGCGCACGCGTAGCTGGCGACTGTCGAGCGCGAAGACGGCGCCGGTCTGCCCGTAAATTTCCATGTCTTTGCGGGAGTAGGGCCAGTTCCAGGATGCCTGAATGATGCCTTGCGCGTGCGGGTAGGTAACCACAATCGTGGCCTCGTCATCCACGCGCGGATATACCTGCGGCTGCAAGTGCTGGGTCACGGCCGTCACCGACTGGGGCCGCTGGCCCTGCATCAGCCAAGTCATCAAATCGGCGCCATAGCAGCCAAAGTCGATCAGCGCGCCGCCGCCGTTCTGCACTGGGTCGGTCAGCCACTCCAGAAACTCTGGGTTCACGTTGATGGCTTTTGGGCCCTGGTGGCCGTCGTGCACCACCATTTTGCGGATGTCGCCGATGGTTTTTTGCTGCGTCACTAGCTCGTAGGCCCGGTGGTTGGTGCCGTACCAGCTGGTTTCGTAGTTGGTGAGCAGGTGAATGTGGTGCTTGTTCGCCAGGGCGGCCATCTGGCGGGCGTGGTCTACGCTTACGGCCAGGGGCTTTTCTACCATCACATGCACGCCACGGGGCGCACAGGCCTGCACCACGGCTAGGTGGTCGTAGATGCTGGTGAAAGCAGTGACAGCCTGAGGCTTGGTCTTCACCAGCATCTCTTCCAGGGTAGGGTAGACCAGCTTCATACTCAAGCCATACTGCTTGGTGAGGCGCTGGGCTAAGTCGCGGTTGGGCTCCGCAATACCTACTATCTCCACATCGCCGCGTTGGGCGCGGCCCAGCAACACGTGCACGTGGGCGTGTGTGAGGCCCGCAATGCCTACGCGTACGGGTGCAGGGGCAGAGATAGTGGCATTAGCGGCGGCAATGGAGCCGAGCATCAGCAACACAACTAAAAGAATGGTTCTGGGCATGGGTGGGATAGAAAGAAGGTGCTTATGAATACATTAGAACGTCATGCTGAGCGGAGTCGAAGCATGACGTTCTTGTTCGCTTTTCAAATTTTATAAGCTCACTGTTTTGCCTTCTACACCCAATTCCGTATTCGGGAACACCGCCTGAGCCTCAGCAAGTAAAGGCGCCAAATCGCGGTAGCGCGACGAAAAGTGCCCGATAAGCAGCTGTTTTACTTGTGCCTGTTTGGCTAGCAAAGCGGCCTGATGGGCGGTAGAGTGGTAGGTAATGGCCGCTCGCTCCCGCATCTCATCCGAAAAGGTAGCCTCATGATAGAGTAAGTTCACGCCGTGCAGCAGCGGCGCCAGGCCCGGCAGGTAGAGCGTGTCGGAGCAGAAGGCGTAGCTGCGCGAGGGGGTAGGGTCGGTGGTGACGTCGGCGTTGCGGACGAGCTGAGCGTTCGTGTCCGGGTCGTACACGTCTTCGCCCTGCGTGAGGGCGGTAAGCTGAGTCGGCGTGAGGCCAGCAGGCAATTGCTCCTTGATAAGGTGGCGGCGCTTCGGCTTCTCCCGAAACAAATAGCCGCAGCACGGAATGCGGTGCTGCATGGGCAGCGTGTGCACCGTCAGTTGCTTGTCCTCAAAAATCTGCTGGTGCTGGGTGGTATCTACCGCCGTAAATAACAACTCAAAATTAAGCCGCGTGTGTGAGTAGCGAAACTGTGTGGTCAGAATCTCATCGAGGCCGGGCGGGCCGAAGAGTTGCAGCGGCTCGGTACGTCCGTGCAGGTGCATGGTGCCCAGCAGCCCGAACAATCCGAAAAAATGGTCGCCGTGCAGGTGGGAGATGAAAATCGTGTGAATGCGCGGGTGCCGGATCTTATACTCCAACAAGCGGCGCTGCGTGCCCTCACCGCAATCGATCAGGTATTGGCTAGCGCCTACCGTCAGGAGTTGCGCCGTGTGGTGGCGGTCCATCACGGGGGTGGCCGAAGCACTACCGAGTATTTTTAGTTCGAACTCCAAGGAATAGCTGGTAGCTGATAGCCGCGTTGGCAGATAGCTGCGGCCAGAGAGTTAAAAATACGAAAGCTGCTGGCCGTTAGCTGTCAGCGGAAAACTAACAGCTAGCAGCCAACAGCTATCAGCTAAAAAACGCGCTATTCTTTGTTGGTCAGGTCGCGCTCGATGGCGTGCAGGAAAATGCGGTCGATGCCTTCCTCTACCGTGGGCAGAATATGTAGTACCGATTCCAGCTTGGAAATGGTGATAAGCTTCATTACGTGGTCTTGCAGGCCGGTAAGCACCAGCAGGCCGCCCGTAGAGTTGCACAAGCGGTTGGCAATCAGAATAGAGCTGAGGCCCGACGAATCGGTGTATTTTACGTTGCTCAGGTCCAGAATCAGGTTGTTGGTGCCTTCGGCATTCAGCTTCACAAATTCCGACTTCAGATCGGGCGCAACAGTAGTGTCGAGCTTCTTCTCGTCAATCGTAATTATGGTGTAGGTGTCCTTTTTATCAATCGAGTACTTCATACCGCGTGTTTCGGTGGTTAAGGGAGTTGCGAAGGTAGGAAAAAAATGTTCGAGACGGAGAGAAGAAAGATACGGGAAAGATAGCAGAATTTTAATAACCAGTTGGACCTGCCGTACCAAATGTGAGCGAAGCCCAGGTGCTGTGCCAGTCGGCGCGGGTGTGGTCGGGGAGGGCGGCCATACGCACCGTGCTCAGCAGATAGCTGCCGGGAGTGGATAAGCGTAACAAAATCCGGCCGCTAAGGTTGCTGTAAAGACGCGAAGCTTTGGGTTTTTGTCCGGGCGGGCGCTGCCACACCTGCACCAACGCGCCGGTTACGGGCTGCCCATCTTGCACCACGCGTACCGTGAGCACGGCGCCTGGCCGCAGCAGGTAGGGGTTTTGCTCGGGTATCAGCTCCAGCGGCAAGCCCATGGGGCGGGCATAGGCGCGAGCCGTATCGCGGGAATTTACTTTGCCTACCTGTACCAATGTTTTGGCGCACCGCCGGTAAGCCTCCCGAGCGGGTTTCGTTAACTCGTTGTGTTGCTGGCGCAGTACCAACACATTATCGAGGCCTTCTTCTTTGAGGTAGGTATTGAACTGCTCGGCCGTTTGCTCCAAGTAGGCGTCGTTGGTAGCCAGCGCCACTACGTGCGTGCCGGGTTGGGCGAATGTGAGGGCCGTTTGCAGCGTGTCGGCCTGGGTGGCGCTGGTAGTAAGATCTTCGGTACCGGCCGGACCGGCGTGGATGAAACGCGTAATGCGGCTGCTTTTGCCTGCCCAGCGCTGGCCAGTGAAATTTTCGCCTACCCAGGTTTGCAGGTTGATTTTCTGACCAGCTGCCACAAAATAGTTCGGCGGCGCTAACCAAAATTCATGCGCAGCCGCCAGAAGTGCCGGCGTGCCGATAACTATAGTAAGAAAGATGCTTTTCAGCGAAGGCCGCATACGGGCAAATAGAGAGAAGTGAACACTACCGCCTAGGCAGCGCTCCGAAGAACGTGTGCCACCTAGGCGGTAGTGCATCTAAGTTTGTAAAAAATGATGTGCAGGAGATGAAGCTACCCTACTTGTTCTTTAAAGCGTCATTTCTCTCGCTGGTTGAAATGACGCTTTAGCAGTCGAAAGGACTACTCGCCTAAAACCGCTCCAAGGCCAGCGCGTAGGCGCGGTCATAATACACCCGCAGGTTTTTCCAATCGAACAGCTCCGAGGAGTTTTCTACCCGGTTGCGCTGGGCAATTCGCTCGCGGCGGTTTTGCAGCACGAAGTTCCAGAGCATATCCGTCAACTCTTCGGCGGCTTCGTGGAAAGAGCGCTCTTGGCGGTGCACCACATAGATGCCCTTGTCTTCGTGGTCGGATACGTGCTGCATCACGTAGTCGCCGAAGCCGGAGAGGTCGGAGGTAATGGCCGGCACGCCGCGCGCAATGCACTCCAGCGGCGTGTAGCCCCAGGGCTCGTAGTAGCTTGGGAACACGCCCAAGTGGCAGCCGCGCACAAACTGCCCGTACTCCATGCCAAATAATGGTGAGGTAGGCGACACAAAATCGGGGTGATACACCATCTTCACGCGGTCGTGCTGGTAGTTGAGCAGGTTGGCGCGGCGCATGAAATTCAGGATATCATCATTCTGGTCATCAATCAGGTTGTGGGTGATGATGGAGGGTAGGGCGTTGGTTTTCCAGCTTTGCAGGGTGCGGCGGTAGCGCAGACGCCAGTAGTCGTCTACCATAGCGCTGAGGTCGGGGAGGCGGTGGTCGGAGCCGGCGGCAGCGGCGTAGAACAGTCGCTCGCCTACCTGCTCCTGAATGGCCTCGCAGGTTTCGCGCACCTCGTCCAGAATAGCGCGGTTTTGCAGCACCAGCGGGTTGATGCTGGTGAAAGGTCGCTTCGTGATAAAGAACATCACCACGTTGCCCTCCAGGCCACTCTGTTGCAGGCGGTAATTAAGCCGCGCCAGCGCTTCCAGCGTCAGGTCGAAACCCTTGTTGTGGTACTCGTAGCGGCCCGAGGTGAACAGGTACAGCGTGTTGTCCAGATCAAAAGAATAGCTCTGGAAAAAGTGCGCCATCACAAACTCGTTGATCTTGTCCTTGTACTGCTTGTGCAGGTTCTGGAACTCGTGCAGGGCCACAAACCGCTCAATGTTGAGGCCGTTGGGCAGCACCGCATCGGGGAACCGGTCGAGCAAGTAGATGCACTCGCGCACCGTCAACTCGCTCACGGTGGTAAACACATGCGAGCCGTGCGCGGCGGCGCGCTCGATGCTCACAGCCGTTTCAATGTTGAAATGCCGCGCCTCGGCCAGCCAGTCTACCTGCATCAGGTGCTCGTAGAAGTTGGGGTCGTTCATGGCCAGGTAGCGGCCCAGCAGGGTAGCGTGCGTGGTAAACACGATGTGCACCGGCACCTGATCGCGGCGCAGATCGGGAATGGCCACGCCGGTCATCCACTCGTGGAAGTGCGCAATCACGCGGCGTGGCGGCACCACTTCAGCGGTCAGAATTTCAATGAAAATCTTCGCCAGATGCCCAAACGCCTCTACCTGGTGCAGGAGGTCGTCGTTGTCGGGGGTAGGGATGCCGTGGTGGTGCCACAGGTCGCTTTTGATGTTGCCCAGGTGGCCGTACACCTGAAATGGGTTGATGAGCACCGTGCGGGGCCTACCCGTCACCAGCCACACGCCGTACTGCACATCGTAGCCCCGCTGCCGCATCTGGCGCACGGCCCCGGCAAAGGGGTCGGAAAGGAGCGTCAGCTGCATATCATCGAAGGGCTCAAACTCGCTCTGGGCCTGTTGCGGAAAGTAGGGCCCCAGCAGGCAGTACCGGTCGCCCCATCCCTGCACGGCGGCGGGTACCTTGGAGCGAATTACGGTGTAGATGCCACCTACCTGGTTACAAACTTCCCAAGCAGATTCGACAAGCAGGGCGTCTAGGGCAATGGCATTGGAATTGGTACGGGTGGGGTATTGCATAAAAGGAAAGAGTAGCAGGGAGGTGTATGGTAGGAGTACGGGCAATATAGCGGGGAGAGTTGGCAGAAGCGGCAACAATTTCCCAATTCCGAACAGATTATCTACTCATTAGCAACCATTGGCGCGTTGGATTGTGGCATTCGACAGAATGTAAGCGACTCCAGTACAGGTAGAGCTACACAGGAAAAGTAGCCTGACTTTCTATCTACTTACAAAACGCAACGCAAAACGCCTACCCCAACATTGAAGCAGAGTAGGCGTGTTGCGTTGCAGAAATAAGGCTGCTGTTACTGCGGATTCTGCGAGATAATCAGCACGGAATAGGGTGCTAGGCCAAAGGTGCCGTAGTAGGGTTGGTCGTCGTAGATTCCTTCCTCTGCGTGCGTGCCAGTGCTCTGGAAGTTGCCGAATTCCTCGTCATACCCTTCCCAGTCAGAGTTGAAGCGCACGTGCCATTCGCCGTTGCGAGGTAGGCCGATGGCGTAGGCATCGTAGGCTTGGTTGGCAAAATTGGCAATGACGATGGTTGTATCGCCGGGGCCGCCTTGGTCGCGGCGTGCAAAGGCAATGACTTTGTTCTCGTTGTTGAGGTGGAACACATCCACGTACTGCCCCATCAGGCCGCGCGTGTTGCCGTGGAAGTTGCGGCGCAGCGCTGCCATGTCGCGGTAGAGCTGCACCAGGCCGCTGTGCTGCTCGGCGTGTTCCCAGTTCAGGGGGGCATCGTCGGAGAAGAAGCCGTCGGCCAGCATGGCCTGCCCCTGAAATACCATGGGAATGCCCGGCGACGTGAAAACCAGCGCGGCGCCCAGGGTAGCCCGTTTCTTCGGAAACCACGTGTGGGCGTTGCCCGGCATAATCTCCTCGGTCACGCGCGATTTGCCGTTGGCTACCTCGTCGTGCGACTCGGTGTAAATAACGCGCTGAAAAGCGTCGCCATTATACACTTTGGTAATGGCCGCGGCCACGGCGTGCATGTCGCGCTCCTCATCGGAGTAGGCCGTGATGGCGTGGCGAATGGGATACACAAAGGCCGAATCCCACTGCGTGGAGAAGCCCTGGCCGCCGTCCTCGGGCATGCGTGTGATGTAGTCGTTGCCTAGCAAGTCCTCGGCAATGGTAATCTTCCAGGGCATGCGCTGGCGGATTTCCTCGTTGATCCACTTCATCAACGACCAGCCATCGGGTAGGTCGCGGGAGGGGTCCTCGGAGCCGTCTACGTTGCGAATGTGGGAGATGGAGTCGGCCCGCAGCCCGTCTACGCGGTAGTCTTCCAGCCACATCAAAGCGTTGTCGCGGATGTAGTAGCGCACGGCGTCGCGGCCGTAGTCGGGGCGGTTGTGGCCCCAGGGCGTTTGAGCGCGCCAGTCGTTGTAGAAGTAGATGCCGCCGCCGTTGTCTTCCGACCAGCCATCAAACTGCCACAAATCCAGGTCGCCGGGGCCAAAGTGGTTGTACACCACGTCCAGAATCACGGCAATGCCGTGGCGGTGGGCCTGCTTTACCAGCTCTTTGAAGGCTTGCGGTCCGCCGTAGTCGGTTTCCAGGGCAAAGGGATGCGCGGGGTTGTAGCCCCAGGAGCGGCCGCCGGGAAACTCGGTGGCCGGCATCACCTCAATGGCGTTGATGCCCATCTCGCGCAGGTAGTCCAGCTTGTCAATCACGTCGTAGAACGTGCCTGGCTTCTCAGGGTCGGGGGCGTTGAAGGTGCCCACGTGCAACTCGTATACAATCAGCTCGTTCCAGGCGGGCATCTGGAAATTATCATCTTCCCAATCGAAATTCGGGTCGAGCACCACCGAGTTGCCGGCCGAGTGCGTTACCTGGCGGGCGTAGGGGTCGTTGCGCTGTAGCTGGCCGGTAGGCGTATCCAGCCAGAATTTGTACTCTGTGCCGGGGCCAAGGTCAGCAAAATCGGCGGCCCAATAACCGTCAGTTTCGTGGCTAAGCGGGTGCGACTCGTGGTTCCAGTCGTTGAAGGGGCCTACCAACGCAACGGCCTCCGCCGAAGGTGCCCATACGCGGAAGGTGGTGCCGTGCTCGTGCGGAATGGCGCCCATGCCGGGCTGGAGGGGGGTAGGAGTAGAGGTTGGAGCGGGAGAAAGGTCAGTTTCAGGCATAATGGTTCGAGAGAAATCCCAAAGGAAATGTGAGCCTTTAACTGTCCAATTTTCGTTTAGGTTGTGCTGACGAGGTTGGCGGCCCAGCGCGTGCGTCAGAAATGCTGCTTGCAGCCTAATAGGCGAGGGTTTGGGGCGATTCCCAAGCGCGTGCATTGTTTGAGCGACGCAGGTTTGAACGGCTGCTTTAGGAAGGGTAGGCGTGCCCGTTCTTTCCACAAAATTGGCCGGGAATGAACAAGGCCGTTTTGGTGTTGGTTTACTTTTGCCAGATCAACCCACCCGCTGCGACGTCTATCTTTGCGGCTTCACTACCTGCTTTTCTGTGCCCCGACCAAAACCTGTTGTATACGGCCTCTATGGCTGGACGCCCGCTTACGGCTACCGCTACATTCACCCCGCCAACCGTCGCACCTTTGAGTGGCTAGAACCGGTAGGCAAGCTGTTCGAGAAGATTGACGAAACCGACGAGTGGCTGCTGCTGCGCTACGACGAGCAGCAGTTCAAAGTCAGCCCCGAGCTGTTCAAGGAACTTTACAACCGCCCTACCTTCAGCTTTGGCGACTTGGTGGAGGAGGTAGACCCGCCCGCTGGCCGGGCCGCTCACCGTGGCCTCATCTCCGACGTGTTTTGGGACGAAGCCACCGACCGCGCCACCTACCAGTTGGTAGAGCGCAAGCGCAAAGTGCGGCAGGTGTTTGAAGGCGATGAACTGCGGCTGGTATAGGTATTCTGCTGTTTTTCAGTTTTGTAGCGAAGGGTGGTTTCTGTTTGACGCGCTTCGGTAGGGCGCCTTGCTGGATTCTCTTGTGGTCTATTTCTGTTCAGAATGACGATTATATACCGTGAAAGAGAGAGATTTGCCCACCGCGGCGGTGCAACTTCGCAAACGCAACCGTAGTAAATAGACAACTTGACCGTATAGTCTGATTAGCGCCGCCTCTATCACAGGGTATTAAGTATGATAAATCCGTCGGCTTTTCTACAGACTATGGTAGAGGAGATGCCGCACTTCTTCTTCATTTATCAGGTGAATACCAAGCAGGTGGTATACGCTACTCCCGCCTGCGAGCAGTTGTTGGGGGTAGTGCCCGCACAAGCCACCGAGCAACTGCCGGAGTTGCTGAGTCGCCTGCACCCCGACGACCAACCCTACCTGGCCCGGTGCTGGAACCTGTGGGTGCGCGGCCATTTGCACGACGAGCTGGAATTCCGGGCGCGCCGCACCGAGGCCCCTGACCAGTGGATGTCTCTAGTATTAAGCCCTCATCAACAGCGGCTTGCAGACGGGGAGGTGCTGATTGGTGGCTTCCTGCGCGATGTCACCACGGAGCGCGATAACCTGGAAAATGCGAATAGGTTCAATGCCAAAAAGAACGCCACACTGGAAATCCTCTCGCACGATTTGGCGGGGCCTTTGGCGCTGGTGCAGCAAATCAGCGCAGCCATGCAGGCGCAAGTGCTACCCCTGGGCAATGCTAAACTCACGGAGGCCCTGGGCATTATGCAAACCATCTGCCACGACAGCGTGAACCTGATTCGTGACTTCGTGGACAACGAGTTCATGACATCGGCCAACGTGGAGTTGAAGCTGGACCGGGTAGACTTGGTGTGGCGGGTGAACCTGACCATGGAGGAATACCAACGCGCGGCGCCGCAACTCAACAAGCAGTTTCTCTTCCTGCCTGCTTCGGCTCCCATCTACGTCAACCTCGACGAAAATAAGTTCTTGCAGGTGCTCAATAACCTGATCAGCAACTCCATTAAGTTTACGCACGAAGGCGGCCACATCACCGTGCGGATAGAACAGCAGCCGGGCCAAGTGCTCCTGACGGTGCAGGACGATGGCATTGGCATTGCGCCGGAGTTGCAGCCGGGACTGTTTGAGCGCTTTACGAAGGCACGCCGCCCTGGTCTGCGGGGCGAGAAAACCACGGGTCTGGGCATGTCCATCATCAAAACGATTGTGGAGTTGCACCGCGGGCAGATATGGCTGGAGAGTGCCGAAAACCAGGGAACTACGTTCTACATCACCCTACCCTCGCTCGATTCCTGATGGCGTAGGCTGCGCTGTTTTTGGGTCTGAATGCTGCGTTGCCACAACCGAAAACCGGGCAGCGTAGGGTGGTAGTAGGCGCGGGTTAGTAAGCTGCGCACTAGCAACTCTAGGGCTTGGGAAGCCGTTTTGAAGGTTGAATTGCGGCGTAAACCGTCGCTACTGACCTTAACAACCAAACCCTGATGGAAAACAAACCAACCTCCCTACCCCCGCAGGCCCAGGACCAACAGCCCGGCCTGGAAACCGAAATGACCCCGCAGCCAGAATACATCCGGGCCAACTACAAGGGCAGCGAAAAGCTACAAGATAAAGTGGCCCTGATTACAGGCGGCGACTCCGGCATTGGCCGGGCCGTGGCCATCCATTTTGCTCGCGAGGGTGCCGACGTAGCCATCACCTACAAGCCCGAGGAAGAGCAGGACGCCTACGACACGCGCCAGTTGGTAGAAGCCGAAGGCCGCCGCTGCCTCACGCTGGCTGGCGACCTGCGCGACAAGCAGTTCTGCGAAGACATTGTGCAGCGCACTATAGATGAGCTGGGCAAGCTGAACATTGTGATAAGCAACGCCGCCGAGCAATTCGTGAGTACAGATGTGTCGGAGTTGCCCAACGAGCAATTCGAGGATACCTTCAAAGTGAATTTCTTCCCGATGGTATATGTGGTGAAAGCCGCCTTGCCGCACTTGCACGAAGGCGATTCTATCATTGCTACCTCCTCGATCAACGCCTACAAAGGCAACGAGCAATTGGTAGACTACACCTCTACTAAAGGTGCCATCACGGCCTATATTCGCTCTATATCGCAGCAGTTGGCCGATAAGAAAATCCGCGCTAACACGGTAGCCCCCGGCCCCATCTGGACTCCGCTGATTCCGGCTAGCTTCTCACCCGATAAAGTGGCCAAGTTTGGCCAGGACACCACCATGAAGCGTCCTGGACAGCCTTCGGAAGTAGCCCCGGCCTACGTATTCCTGGCGTCGGAAGACTCCTCGTATATCACTGGTCAGGCCATTCACCCCAACGGCGGCTCAGTGCTGAATACGTAAGCCATAGCATTTATTCGACGGTAACTGGGTGCAATCAGGTAGCAGTACGCTACCTGATTGCACCCAGTTGTTTTTAGCCCAGTCCCACGGCAATGCCCACTACCACCGCCACTGTCCCTAGTGCCAGCAGCAGCAGGTAGAGCGGGAAGGCAAACCGCCACCACGCGTCAAACCGCACGCCGCAGGCAGCTACAATGGCCATTAGGGCGCCGTTGGTAGGCGTTATCAGTTCGCATAGGCCGGCGCCGTATTGGTAGGCCAGCACTGTTACCTGCCGGGGTAGACCCAGCAAATCGGAGAGGGGAGTGAGGATAGGCATGGTGAGCACCGCCTGTCCACTCACCGAGGGAACTGGCAAGTGCAGAGCGGTATGCACCCCCATCATACCCAGCGCGGAAAGCGTAACCGGCAAGTGCGCCAGCGGCGCCGACAGGCTATTGACGATGGTATCGACTACCTGCCCCTGCTCCAGCACCACGAAAATGGCTCGCGCAAACCCAATCAAGAGCGCCGAGAAAGCGAGGTCGCGGAAACCAGCGATGAACGCCTCGGCGGTGCCGTTGAGACCCAGCCCACCGATCAGCCCAGCTGCTACCCCCAGCCCAAAAAATAAGGCGCCCATTTGCTCAAACTCCCAGCCCAACCGGAGTACCCCGTAGGTGAACACGCCAAACGCTACCAGCAGCAGCGCCAGCACCAGCCCGTGTCGGCCGTGGCTGGTTTCGGCTAGGGCGGCTTCCTCGGCGGCCACTTCCACCACCGGCTCCTGGCGGTGGCGCCGGGCAAAGCGCATGGTGCCGCCAATCCAAATCAGCAGCGCGCCAGCCAGAAACGCCAACCGAAACCCTGCCCCGGAGAGCAGCGGCAGTTGCGCCAGTTTCTGCGCAATACCTACCTGAAACGGGTTCAACGGGCTGAACGCGGCCCCCACGGCGGCGGCGCCCAAACTCACCGCCGCGGCCGTAATGGTAGGGTAGCCCAGCCGGCGCATCAGCACCAGCAATACTGGCACCAGCGGAATGATTTCTTCCTGCATATTTTCCAGAGCGCCCATAGTGGCAAACAGCAGCGACACGATGGGAATAACCAGCGCTTCGCGCCCGCGCAGGCGCACCAGCAGCCAGTCTACCCCGTGGCGCAACGCCCCCGTCTGATCCACTACGGTGAAGGCGCCGCCCGTCAGGAACACAAAGAAAATAACGCTGGCCGCGTCGGCCATTCCCTTCGGAATGTCCACAATTGCGGCCAGCGGATTTACTGGTGTGGGCGGCACGTGGTGGTAGGAGCCCGGCACCACTACGTCCCGGCCGGTAGCCGGGTCGGGCAGCCGGTTGAAGACGCCAGCCGGCAACAGATAGCTTAACAATAGCGCCAAGAGAATGAAGCCAAGCAGCAGCACCAGCGGATGCGGAAAACGAAGAGTTTTTTTCATGCCTAACGGCGGTGTGGGTAAGATAAAATTCAGAAAATCAAAGGATAGTGTACTGGTAGAAGAGCCGCTATCTTGCAAGGAATTCGCTTTTCAATGCTGCTGCCTACATACGGTATGGTTTGCCGCCTACGTTGGTTGGGAACCTGTTCTGGTAGTGTCGTAGTTGCTGCTATCATCGTCCTGCTTATGCAATTTACCGCTTTCAAGCTCCTGCCTCTTCCTCAGCAAACCACCTACTTGGTGCAGCACGGTCGTTTTTTGGCTGGGCAGCAGCAGGATAGTTTTGAGCTGCAACTATTTGCCTGTCACGACTTCTACGCGGAGATGTGGCGGGTGCAAGGGGAGGAGCGAGTTCTGTTTATTCATATTTTCCAGAATCCGGATTGTCTTTTCCATTATCTGGAAAAAATCATACTGCCGGGCATATAAAATCCGAAACAACTTAGGTAGCTTTGCTCAGAAGGAAAACGAAAGGATACGATGTCAACTATAAATGAGGCGGAATACTGGAAAACGCGCAAGCAAGTGCGGGAGGATATCCTGACCATTCGCAACGAATTACTGGACATAGTAGCTAGAAAGAGCGTTATAGAGCGTCGGTTGGAGCAGATGCAGAACGAGCTGGCAGTGCTCAACAGCGCCCTGCTCAACGAAGCGTACTACCTGCGCCTTGGCTACGCAGACTACGCGCTGGATGCCCCTAATATCTACGATACGCCCCTGATTGTGCATACCGTGCCCGTGCCGTTTGGCTCATATCGGGACGCCAGTATGGAAGGTGAGCAGCCGGTTCAACTATTCGGCCACGAGCGCACCGTGGAAGGCTTCCAACGGATAGCTATGCCCGAGACAGTGCCCGAACTGACGCACCACACCGGCCGCTACATCACCGACGCCCTCGGCAAAACCCGTTACCTGCTCGACGACCGCGTGCTGGCGGCCTTGCTTCAGCAAGATCCGGAGTCCTTCCGTCGCATCACCCGCAAAGATGCCGAAGGACAAATTTTGATTCAGGGTGAGTTCGGAATAGTACCATCCTACCAGGAAGCAGCGCCCGGCCGTATCTACGCCGATGAGGCGGAATATTATGGCGCCCTGGCCCGCTATTACACCGATATGTCGAAGCTGGCCGGCCTGAAAGGCCGCGAGCAGCACACCGCCGCGTAAGCAGCAGCCGGACAACTTGTAGGTCATTCATTTCCACTTACATAAAGCCTTTAACATAACACGCCCTCCACGGCTCAGGCCTGGGGGGCGTTTTGTTTTTGCTCTATCTTCCGGCGCTGGTGTTGACAGAAGACTGGGGCTATCAACTGCTACAACCGTTACCATAGTATACCACTGGCGCAGCGCTTCAATGGCGGCTCCTTGTTCTGGTTGCCGCAGTAGCTTTCGGGGTAGCAATACGTCATCAATATCAACGACGAACCGGACGACTTAACGGCATACTTTACGAGTTACCAGCGGGTAGGGGAAGTGCTGAATCCGTACGCCCGCGAGCAGGGCACTACCATTATGGTAGGCTCTAGCCCCACAACGGCCTTGCTAACGCGGGTGAGGCAGTAGCATCAGGCGGCACTCGAAGTGTGGGAGGGCGCTTCTGCCAAATAAGGAAGTAGCCAACGGTGCGGGTAGCATGTAGTTTTAGATAAAAAGCAAACTTGTTTCAGCAGTTAGACATTGTATTTTGCTTATTTATTATTGATTGAAAGTCAAAGCAATAGCTTTTTTATTCTCTGATTTAGAAATAGTAGCGCCTCGCCTGCTCAGATTTTCGGGTGGCAGTAGAGCCTGTTAGTTTTGAGACAGTGAAGGGCAGCAACCAGCTTGCCGGCTTCGCTGCAAATTCTACTGTTGTCTCCGTCAGTTGCTCTTAATTATGTGCGTCGTTCTGGTCATTATTCAAAGCCTGTGGGGCTGCTAGAAACCGCTACTTATTGCTGCGCATAAGAAGCCTTTCTAAGCCCCGCTCAGAAAGGCTTTTTGTTGACGAACTTCTCTCTTACCCTCTGCCTGCTTATGTACTTCACCAACCAAACGCTCGTTTTTCACGACGGTCAGTTTATATCAGCCGAGCAGGCGCAGTGCAGCCTGTATTCGCCTAGCCTACACTACGGCCACGCCGTCTTTGAAGGCATTCGCGCCTACGATACCGCCAACGGTACGCGCGTTTTCAAGATAAAAGAGCACTACGAGCGTCTGGCGTATTCCTGCCGCGCCACCAGCATCCCGCTGGCCTACTCGGTGCAGGAGCTGACGGACATCACCTACCAGCTGCTCGAAAAAAACAACCTTTCCAATGCCTACGTCCGGCCGCTGGTGTACGCCCCCGACCCCATGATGAGCATCAAGGCGCCTACTGCCAGCAGCCTATTTATGGCGGCGTGGGAGTGGGGCAATTACTTTAGCAATCAGCTCACGCGGCTCACCATTTCGCCCTACCAGCGGCCCAACCCTAAGTCGGTGCCCATTGAGGCGAAGGTGAGCAGCCACTACGCCAACTCCATCATTGCCAGCCACGAAGCCAAGCAGCGCGGCTACGATGAAGCCCTACTTCTAGACATCAACGGCTACGTGGCCGAGGGTCCCGGTGCCAACTTCTTCTATGAGTGGGACGGGGCGCTGTATACTGCGCCGGCCGGCAACATCCTGCAAGGCATCACCCGCAACACCATCATCGACTTGGCCCGCAGCCTGGATATTCCGGTGTTCGAGGAGTTCTTCACGCCCGAAACCCTACACCACGCCACCGGTGCTTTCCTCACCGGCACCGCCGCCGAGGTAGTCGGCGTAGCCTCCATTGACGACCACGTGTTTACGACGCCCTACGAGGAGACGATTGGCGCCAAGCTGGCTACTGCCTATTCGGCGCTGGTGCGGGAGGAGGTAGGGGCGCGTCGCACGCGCCCAGCCGTTGAACAGTCTGCTTAAGTATTCCAACCACGAACACGGGCGCGTGCAACGCGCCCCTACCTGCAACCGGTAACAACAACCATGATTCTCAATAAATACAGCCGCATCTACACCCAAGACGACGGCCTGCCGGCCTCCCAGGCCATGCTCATCGGGGCAGGCCTTTCGGATGCGGATTTGCGCAAGCCTTTCGTGGGCATCTGCTCCACGGGTTTCGAGGGCAACACCTGCAACATGCACCTCAACGGCCTAGCCGACGAGGTGAAGCGCGGCGTGGCGGCGCAGGGTCTGGTTGGGCTGCGCTTCAACACCATTGGAGTGAGCGACGGTATTACGAACGGCAATCCGGGAATGCGCTACTCTCTGGTTTCCAGGGAGATTATTGCCGACTCGATTGAGGCCATGGCGGGCGCGCACTACTACGACGCGCTGGCTACGGTGGTAGGCTGTGATAAGAACATGCCCGGCGCGATGATAGCCATGGCGCGGCTCAACCGGCCTTCGCTGATGGTGTACGGCGGCAGCATCCGGGGCGGCGAGTTCAAGGGGCAGCAGCTCAACATCGTGTCGTGCTTCGAGGCGTACGGGAAGAAGGTAAACGGGCAGATTTCGGAGGAGGACTACCAGGGCATCATTCATAATGCCTGCCCCGGCCCCGGCGCTTGCGGCGGTATGTACACGGCCAATACCCTGGCCGCAGCCATCGAAACCCTGGGCATGTCGGTGCCCGCGTCGTCGTCGCTGCCTGCTGAGAGTCCCGCCAAGGTGCAGGAGTGCCTCGATACGGGCGCCTACCTGCGCCGCTTACTAGAGCTGGATCTGAAGCCCCGCGACATCCTGACCCGCGAGGCGTTTGAGAATGCGCTGGTAGTCGTCACGGTGCTGGGCGGCTCTACCAACGCGGTGTTGCACCTCATTGCCATTGCCCACGCGGCCGGCGTGCACCTCACCATGGACGACTTCCAGGCTGTGAGCAACCGCGTGCCGGTGCTGGCCGACCTCAAGCCCAGCGGCAAATACTTGATGGAAGATTTGTCGAAGATTGGAGGCGTGCCGGCTGTGCAGCGCACCCTGCTCGACCACGGCCTACTCAACGGCGACCTGATGACGGTAACCGGCCGCACGCTGGCCGAAAACCTGGCCGACGTGCAGCCGCTCGGCGCCGAGCAAGACTTGCTGCGTCCGTTTGACAATCCCATCAAAGCCGATGGGCACATTCAGATGCTCTACGGCAACCTCGCCACCAAGGGTAGCGTGGCCAAAATCAGCGGCAAGGAAGGACTGCGCTTTGAAGGTCCGGCCATCGTGTTCAACTCAGAAGAAGAACTAAACCAGGGTATTACGGACCACAAAATCAAAGCTGGTCAGGTGGTGGTGATTCGCTACGTGGGGCCAAAGGGCGGACCCGGCATGCCGGAAATGCTGAAGCCTACCTCCGCCATCATGGGCGCCGGCCTGGGCGACAAGGTAGCGCTGATAACCGACGGCCGCTTCTCGGGTGGTACGCACGGCTTCGTTATCGGCCACGTCTGCCCCGAAGCCTACGACGGCGGCGGCCTGGCCCTGGTGCAAGACGGCGACTGGATCATCCTCGACGCCACCGAAAACACCATCAACGTGCAGCTCTCCGACGAGGAGCTGGCCCAGCGCCGCGCCGCCTGGCAGCGCCCGCCGCTACCCGTGCGCCAGGGTGTGCTGCTCAAGTACATCCGCACCGTGAGCGACGCCAGCCACGGCTGTATCACCGATCTACTCGAAGAAGACTATGTCAACGAACCAGTCCTTAGCCCAGCCAGTCGCTAGCCCGGCCGTTGCGACGGTAGCCCCCGAAACCACGCCTACTTCCGGCGCGGTAGCCACGCTGCAAGCGTTGATAGCCGAGGGCGTGGACACGATTTTCGGCTACCCCGGCGGTGCTATCATTCCTATTTACGATGCGCTCTACGACTTCAAGGAGCAGCTGCACCACGTGCTGGTACGCCACGAGCAAGGCGGTATTCACGCGGCTCAGGGTTATGCGCGGTCGTCGGGTAGGGTAGGGGTGGTGTTTGCCACCAGCGGCCCCGGTGCTACCAATCTGGTGACGGGATTGGCTGATGCCCAGATTGATAGCACGCCGCTGGTGTGCATCACGGGACAGGTGTTTGCTAGCTTGCTGGGTACCGATGCGTTTCAGGAAACCGACATCATCAACATCACCACGCCCGTTACGAAGTGGAACTACCAGGTGACGGATGCCAACGAAATTCCGGAGGTGCTGGCCAAGGCGTTCTACATTGCTCGCAGTGGCCGGCCCGGCCCGGTGCTCATCGACATCACCAAGAACGCCCAGATTCAGCAGTTCGATTTCGCCGGGTACACGCCCTGCCAGCACATCCGCAGCTACCGGCCCAAGCCCATTGTGCGCCATGAGTACGTGGAGCAGGCGGCCGCGCTGATCAACAAGGCCAAAAAGCCGTTCATCATCTGGGGCCAGGGCGTGATGCTGGGCGGAGCCGAGCAGGAATTCAAAACGTTTGTGGAGAAAAGCGGCATTCCGGCCGCCTGGACCATCCTGGGCGTGGATGCCCTACCCACCGACCACCCGCTGAACGTGGGCATGCTGGGCATGCACGGCAACTACGGCCCAAACGTCCTCACCAACGAGTGCGACGTGCTGATTGCCATTGGGATGCGCTTTGATGACCGCGTGACCGGCCGCCTCGACAAGTACGCCAAGCAGGCCCAGATCATCCACCTCGACATCGACCCCACCGAAATCGGCAAGAACGTGCCCACGGCCGTGCCCGTGTGGGGCGACTGCAAGGAAACCCTACCCCTGCTCACGGCCTTGGTAGAAGAGAAGCAGCACACCGCCTGGCGCCAGCACTTCGACGAATTTCGGGACAAAGAAGTGGCGGCCGTTATCCAAAACGAGCTGTTTCCTACCTCCGAGGAGCTGACGATGGGCGAGGTGATTCAGCAACTGAACGAGCTGACCGGCGGCGACGCCATTGTGGTAACCGACGTGGGCCAGCACCAGATGGTGGCCTGCCGCTACACCAAGTTCAACCAGAGCCGCAGCAACATCACCTCGGGCGGTCTGGGCACCATGGGTTTCTCCCTACCCGCCGCCATCGGCGCCAAGTTTGGGGCACCCAATCGCACCGTGGTAGCCATCATCGGTGACGGCGGCGTGCAGATGACGATTCAGGAGCTGGGCACCATCATGCAAACCGGCGTCAACGTCAAAATCATCATCCTCAACAACCAGTTTTTGGGCATGGTGCGGCAGTGGCAGGAGCTGTTCAACGACCGGCGCTACTCCTTCGTCGACATTGCCAGCCCCGACTACGTGCAGGTAGCCAAGGGCTACTACATTGCTGGTCAGCGCGTTTCGGAGCGCTCAGCCCTGCGTAACGCCCTGCGCACCATGTTGGAACACGACGGTTCCTACCTCTTGGAAGTGATGGTGACCAAGGAAAACAACATCTTCCCGATGGTGCCGCAGGGGTGCAGCGTGGCGGAAATCAGACTTAAATGAAGCTGCTAGCTGCTAGCTATTAGCTGTTAGCTCTCGTGCAACAAAACGTTTCCACTCAGCTAGCGAATCGCTACTTAACTCAACGTCAACGGGCGGCTTTCCTACAACAGAATCTGTCAGAACGTCAAAGCTAACAGCTAATAGCCACCAGCTAACAGCTTAAAATTATGCGTCAAGAATATAATATCACAGCCTACACCGAAAACCAGATTGGCCTGCTCAACCGCATCGCCATCATCTTTTCGCGCCGCAAAATCAACATCGAGAGCCTGAATACCTCGCCTTCGGAGATTGAGGGCATCCACCGCTTCAACATCGTGATTGTGGAAACGGAGGAGGTAGTGCGCAAGATTGCGGGGCAGATTGAGAAACAGGTAGAGGTGCTGAAGGTGTACTACAACACCAACGAGGACGTGATTTGGCAGGAAATGGCCCTCTACAAAGTGCCTACCGATGTCATTGCCGAAAAAGCTTTGGTAGAGCGCCTGCTGCGCGAAAACGGCGCCCGTGCCGTGGTGATTCGCAAGGATTATACGGTATTCGAAACCACTGGACACCGCGAGGAAACTGACAACCTCATCAAGGTTTTGCAGCCTTATGGCTTGATCGAATTCGTGCGCTCGGCCCGCATTGCCATCATCAAGGATAGCGAAGGTTTCAACAAGAAACTGCGCGAGTTTGAGCAGCGCGAACCCGGCTCGGAAGTAGTCGAAAACGAGTACCTGAACAGCCGGGAAAAGGTCTTCACGATGTAGCGGCACAACATCTTGTGTTACTACCCCGCACCAATTGAAATTCACTAGAAATCAACACTCAACCTTTAAACACTCAACCCTTCATTATGGCAACCATCAACTTTGGCGGCGTCGACGAAACTGTAATCACCCGAGACGAATTTCCGCTGTTTAAGGCGCAGGAGTTTCTCAAAGATGAAACGATTGCCGTACTCGGCTACGGCGTGCAGGGTCCCGGCCAGGCCCTGAACCTGCGCGACAACGGTTTCAACGTCATTGTGGGCCAGCGCGAAGATTCGGCGTCGTGGCAGAAGGCGGTGGAGGACGGCTGGGTGCCCAGCGAAACGCTGTTTGGGCTGGAAGAAGCCGCCGAGCGCGGTACCATTGTGTGCTATCTGCTCTCCGATGCCGGCCAGATTGCGCTGTGGCCCACTATTAAGGAAAAGCTGACGCCCGGCAAAACGCTCTACTTCTCGCACGGTTTCGGTGTGACCTTCAACGACCAAACCGGCATCGTGCCGCCCAAGGACATCGACGTGATTCTGGTAGCGCCCAAGGGTAGCGGCACCAGCCTGCGCCGCCTGTTTGTGGCCGGCGGCGGGTTGAACTCGTCGTTTGCTATCTTCCAGGATGCCAGCGGCGAAGCTTTCACCAAAGCCACTGCCCTGGGCATTGGGGTAGGCTCGGGCTACCTGTTCCAAACTGACTTTAAGAAGGAAGTGTACTCCGATCTTACCGGCGAGCGGGGCGTGCTGATGGGTGCTTTGGCTGGCATCATCGAGGCTCAATACCAGGTGCTGCGCCAGCGCGGCCACTCGCCCTCTGAGGCCTTCAACGAAACTGTAGAAGAACTGACCCAGAGCCTAGTGCCGCTGGTAGGCGAAAACGGCATGGACTGGATGTTTGCCAACTGCTCGGTAACGGCCCAGCGCGGCGCCCTCGACTGGAAAGGCAAATTCCGCGAAGCCACCCTCCCCGTGCTCAACGACCTGTACGACAGCGTGGCCTCGGGCGCCGAAGCCAAACGCACCATCGAGCGTGGCTCCACCCCCGACTACCGTGAGAAGCTGCAAGAAGAGCTGAAGGAAGTACGCGAGTCGGAGCTGTGGCAGACCGGCGCCAAAGTGCGCGAGCTGCGCTCTAATACGACCAACGTAGAGGCGTAAGACAGGACCCCACCCCCCGGCCCCCTCCCCTCCGGGAGAGGGGGAGCCAAATGATTTAGCTGTTAGCGGATAGCTGTTGGCTGATAGCTCTTGTTCAACGAAAAGCTAACAGCTAACAGCCATCAGCTAGTAGCTCCTGTCACGGCTCCCCCTCTCCCAGAGGGGAGGGGGCTGGGGGGGCGGGGTTAAAGTCAGAACTCATGCAGTGGAACGCCGATACCTACACCCAAAAGCACGCCTTCGTCTTCCAATATGGTGCGGGGCTGATTGACTTGCTGGCCCCGCAGCCGGGCGAGTTGATCTTGGATTTGGGTTGCGGTTCCGGCGAGCTGACGCAGCAACTAGCTAATGCCGGTGCCGAAGTCGTTGGCATAGATGCCTCGGCGGAAATGATCGATAAAGCCCGCGGGCAGTTCCCTACCCTCGATTTCCGGGTAGGCGATGGAGCTAGCTTCGAGCTGCCGGAGCGTTTCGACGCTGTTTTCTCCAATGCCGCGCTGCACTGGATGCCCAACGCGGCGGCGGTAGTGCAACGCATGTACCAGCACCTACAGCCCGGCGGCCGTTTGGTAGCAGAGTTTGGTGGTCAGGGCAACGTGGGACAGATCGTACGTGCGCTGTTGCGCCACTTGCACCAGCGTGGCCACATGCATATTCAAGCCGAGTGGTGGTATTTTCCCTCACCCGGTGAATACGCAACGCTGCTGGAGCAACAGGGCTTCCGGGTGCAGCTGGTGCAGCACTACGACCGGCCTACCCCGCTTGCCGACCCTGAAACCGGCCTAACGGATTGGATTCAGCAATTCGGTGCCAACTTCTTTGCAGAGGTAGGAGCTGAAGAGCAAGCCGATATCCTGGCGGCGGTGAATGCTGAATTATGCCCCGTACTGTTTCAGGACGGGAAATGGGTAGCCGATTACAAGCGGTTGCGCGTGGTAGCTCAAGCGTAAGTGTATGATGGCGCGGGGCTGTGCCCCGTGTCAACTATTGGCAGGCCTCTGGCCTGCATCGCCAGAACAACTTGGCTCAAATACCGCTAACGGTCCGCACGGCAGCAGGCCAGAGGCCTGCTAATAGTTGACACGGGGCACAGCCCCGCGCCAGTACCACTGAATGAACTGCCGCCTTTTACATTAATTCTCCATGCAAGAACCTGCTACTTCCGTCCCTGCGGTGGCCGTCACCCTAGACCACGTACAACAAGCGGCGCGCACGCTGGAAGGCGTGATTCTGAAGACGCCGCTGCTACAAAATCTGTGGTTGTCGCGCACCTACGAGGCCGCCGTGTATCTCAAGCGGGAGGATTTGCAGATAGTGCGCTCCTACAAGATTCGGGGGGCATACAACAAGATGGCCACGCTGCCGCCCGCGCCGGGGGGTAGGGAAGTGGTGTGCGCTTCGGCGGGCAATCATGCGCAGGGTGTGGCCCACGCTTGCCAGCTGCTGGGCGTGCGTGGCTATATTTTCATGCCTGCCCAAACGCCCGCCCAGAAGGTAGATAAGGTGCGCCTGTTCGGGAAAGAGCAGGTAGAGGTAGTGCTGGTAGGCGCTACGTTTGATGATACCTACCACGAAGCCAAGGCCTTCTGCGACGCCCACGACTACACCTTCGTGCACCCGTTCGATGACCCGGCCATTGTGGCGGGCCAGGCGACGGTAGGGCTGGAGGCGCTGCAACAGGCTACCTTCAACATCGATTATTGCTTTATGCCCATTGGCGGCGGTGGACTGGCCTCCGGGGTAGGGAGCGTGTTTCGGCAACTGAGTCCGCACACCAAGCTGATTGGCGTGCAGCCGGCCGGCGCCCCTTCTATGCACAATTCCATTAAAGTGCACCAGGAGCGGCGGGCCTTGGAAACCATTGAGAGCTTTGTGGATGGCGCAGCCGTGAAGTGCCCCGGCGAGCTGACCTACCAGCTCTGCCGCGAACTGCTCGACGACGTGGTGCTGGTGCCCGAAGGCCAGGTGTGCGCCGATTTGCTGAAGATGTACAACGAGGAAGGCATTGTGCTGGAACTGGCCGGTACGCTCAGCATCTCGGCCCTACGCCAGTACGCCGATGAAATCAAAGGCAAAAACGTGGTGTGCGTCATCAGTGGCTCCAACAACGACATCACCCGCATGGAGGACATCAAGGAGCGCGCCTTGCGTTTCCAGGGCCTCAAGCACTACTTCATGGTGACGTTCAACCAGCAGCCCGGCGCCCTGCGTACTTTCGTCAACAACGTGCTGCAACCCGAGCAGGACATCATTCACTTCCAGTACATCAAGAAAAACAACAAGGAAAAAGGTCCGGTCTTCGTGGGTATTGAAGTACAGCAATCCGGTGACGAAGAACTGATTAAGGCCCGAATGGTGGAAGAAGGCTTCAGCTACGAATACCTCAACGGCAAGCCCGATTTCTTGGCCTTGCTGGTGTAGGGGCGCGTTGCACGCGCCCATCGTCAGAAGGTAGGTAACCATTTATCATAGCTGTCATCCTGAACGCAGTGAAGGACCTTCTCCCCTTAGAACGACCATCGTACCAACGACTCGTTCTAGGGGAGAAGGTCCTTCGCTCCGCTCAGGATGACAGTATGTTTGTCTACCCTAACGTCACTCTTCACCAGCCTTCCCGTACTTTCGGCGGAAACAACGCCCGCTATGCTCTCCGCGAAACACCTGCTGCTACTGCTCCCCATTTTCCCTACCCTCAGCCACGCGCAAGGGCCGGCCGTTACTACCGGTGTCTCGCATGAACTGGCGCAGCACCGGGCGCAGGTGTTGCGGCAGGTGGCGTATCGGCTGCATTTCAATGTTCCACCGCAGGTGACGGAGCCGATTCCGGCCACGGAGGAAATCACGTTCCGGCTGCTCGACAACGCGGCGCCGCTGCAACTCGATTTCAAGGAGAAGCCCGACCATGTGGGCCGCATCACCGTGAACGGTCAGCCGCAGCCGCTAACGGTGCAGCAGGAGCACTTGGTCATTCCCGCATCGGCGTTGCGGGTAGGGGAGAACCGCGTGGCCATCGATTTCACGGCCGGTGACTTGTCGCTGAACCGCAACCCGGAATACCTCTACACGCTGCTCGTGCCCGACCGCGCCCGCACGGTGTTTCCCTGCTTCGATCAGCCCGACGTGAAGGCCGTGTTTCACCTCACGCTCACGGTGCCCGCTGATTGGCAGGCCGTGGCCAACGGTCCGGTGGCCGATTCGAGTAGGGTAGGGGCACGGCAGACCTACCGCTATCAGCCCTCCGATACCATCAGTACCTACCTGTTTGCCTTCGTGGCGGGCAAGTTCCGGCGCACGGCGCGCCAGCCGGAGGGGCGGCCCATGCACCTGTACTACCGCGAAACCGATGAGGACAAAATCAGCCGCAGCCTGGGGCCGATTTTCGATATTCAGGCTGGGGCACTGCGGTTTCTGACTGAGTACACCCAGATTCCCTACCCCTTCCGCAAGTTCGACTTCGCGGCGCTGCCCGACTTTCAGTACGGCGGCATGGAGCACGCGGGCGCCATCGACTACAAAGCCAGCACGCTGTTTCTGGACGAGGGCGCGACTCGCGACCAACTCAACGCCCGCGCCAACCTGCTGGCCCACGAAACGGCCCACATGTGGTTTGGCGATTTGGTGACCATGCGGTGGTTCAATGATGTGTGGACCAAGGAGGTGTTTGCCAACTTCATGGCCGACAAAATCAGCGAGGTGACCCAGCCCGATGGCAATTTCGACCTAAAGTTTCTCACCGACCACTACCCCGCCGCCTACGCCGTAGACCGCACCGCCGGGGCCAATCCCATCCGGCAGCCGCTGGATAACTTGCAGGACGCGGGCTCGCTCTACGGCAACATCATCTACCACAAAGCGCCCATCATGATGCGCCAGTTGGAACGGCTGATGGGCCCTGAGGCCTTCCGCGACGGCCTGCGCACCTACCTCAAACGCTACGCCTACCGCAACGCCACCTGGCCCAACCTCATCCAGATCCTCGACGAGCGCACGCCCACCGACCTGCAAGCCTGGAATAAAGTATGGGTGAACGAGCCCGGCCGCCCGCAGTTCGATTACTGGCTACGCGTACAAAATGGCAAAATCAAGCGCTTCAACATCGACCAAAAAGGCGAAGACGGCAGCCGCCGCGTGTGGCCGCAGCAGTTTGAGGTAGCGCTGGTCTACGCCGACCACGTGGAGGAACTAACCGTGGACATGCGAGCCGAAAAGGTGCGTGTGCGCGAAGCCGAGGGCAAACCCGCGCCGCGGTTTGTGCTGTTCAACTCGTCGGGGCAGGGCTATGGGCTGTTCCCGGTGGACGAGCAAAGCCTGCCCTACCTGGGGCAGCTGCAAAGCCCGGTGATGCGGGCTGCCGCGTATATCAATCTCACGGAGAATATGTTGGCTGGTCGGCGGGCTGTGTCGCCCGCGCAACTGCTGACGCTGGTGCGGCCGCTGTTGGCGCAGGAGTCGGAAGAGCTGAATCTGAACCTGTTGCTCGACCAGCTCACGACCGTGTTCTGGCGTTTTACGCCGCCCACCCAGCGCCCGGCGCTGGCCGCTACCCTGGAGCCGGAGCTGTGGCAGGCCATGCAGCAGGTGGAAGCCCCAAACAAGAAAAAGCAGCTGTTCAAGACCTACACCAGCATTGCCCTAAGCCAGGCCGCGCAGGACCGACTGCACACTATCTGGCAAACCAAGCAGCCGCCCGTCGGCGTGAAACTCTCCGAAGACGACTACACTGATCTGGCCGCTGCGCTGGCCCTGCGCGCCTACCCCGGCCATCAGCAAATCCTGCAAACCCAGCTCCAGCGCATTCAAAACCCCGACCGACGTCTGCGCTTGCAGTACCTGCTACCGGCGCTGTCGGATGACGTAGCCACGCGGGACGGCTTTTTTACGGGCCTAGCTGAGGAGAAAAACCGCGAGAAGGAAGCCTGGGTGCTCTCGGCGCTGGGCTACCTGCACCACCCGTTGCGCGCCGCCACATCCGAAAAATACCTGCCGCAGAGCCTGGCGCTACTCGAAACCATTCAGCGCACCGGCGATATTTTTTTCCCGCAGAGTTGGTTGCAGGCCACGTTTCGGTGGTACCAAACGCCCACTGCCGCTGCTATCATTCGCGACTTTTTGCGGGCAAACCCTACCTACAATCCGAAGCTGAAAGCGAAGGTATTGCAGGCGGCTGATAACGTGTTTCGGGCAGAGAAATTGGTAGGCGAAAAGGGCACTACTGCGGCTGGTCAGTAACAGCCTTTTATGGATTGCTGATTTAGGGTTGTTTACGCACGGACGAGGTGCGTTTGCGCGCACATTTTTGATTTTAGCAATACTTTGTTGCAATGCTTTGCTATATTGGAAGCAAGTAGGCGAAATCTATAGGTTTCGCTTCACCACTTTTTGCCCGCAATTCAACCGCCCTTCCCTATGAATCTGTTTACTCGTACGCTGGCTTTGGCCTCTCTTTCTGTGCTCTGTGCCCGTGCCGGGCAAGCACAGGAGCAAGGCATTCACCAGCAGTCAACGCTGTACGAAGCGCCTACCGACCCGCTGGTAAAGAAGAAGCTGGACAAGTGGCAGGACCAGAAGTTTGGGCTGATTCTGCACTGGGGCTTGTACGCGGTGCCGGGTATTATTGAGTCGTGGCAACTTTGCTCCGAGGACTGGGTGGAGCGCGACAGCACCGTGGCCTACAACGACTACAAAAAGTGGTACTGGGGCCTGAATAAGGAGTTTGACCCGGTGAATTTCAACCCCGAGGAGTGGGCCAGCGTGGCCAAAAAAGCCGGAATGCGCTACCTGGTGTTCACCACCAAGCATCACGACGGCTTCAACATGTTCGACACCAAGCAGTCGGACTTCAAGATTACCAACGGCCCGTTCAAGGACAATCCCAAGGCCAACGTGGCCAAGTATATCTTCGACGCCTTCCGGAAGCAGGACTTCATGATTGGCGCCTACTTCTCGAAGCCCGACTGGCACTCCCAGGACTTCTGGTGGTCGAAATACGCCACACCCAACCGCAACGTAAACTACGACATCAAGAAGTACCCGTGGCGCTGGAAGAACTATCAGGACTTCACCTACAATCAGATCAGTGAGCTGATGCACGACTACGGCTCGATGGACATTCTGTGGCTCGACGGTGGCTGGGTGCGCCCCCGCGAAACCGTGACCGACGAAGTGCGCGCCTGGGGTGCCCCCATTCCCGAGTTCAGCCAGGAGGTGAACATGCCCCGCATTGCCAATATGGCCCGCCAGGCCCAACCCGGCCTGCTGATGGTAGACCGCACCGTGCATGGCCCCTACGAGAACTACCAGACGCCCGAGCAGCGCGTGCCTGACCATAAAATCGACAACCCCTGGGAAAGCTGCCTCACGCTGGCCAACAACTGGGGTTACGTGCCGAACGACACCTATAAGTCGCCCACCAAAGTCATTCACTCTCTGGTAGAGGTGGTTGCCAAAGGCGGCAGCCTGCTGCTAGGGGTAGGCCCCAAGCCCGACGGCACCCTGGCCGACGAGGCCGTGACGCGCCTTACGGCCATTGGCAAGTGGTTGGATGTGAACGGCGACGCCATCTACAGCACCCGCGCCACCACGCGCTACCAAGATGGCAGCACTTACTTCACGCAGGGAAAAAAAGGCACGCGCTACGCCATTGCGCTTTTGCCCGAAGACAAAACTGCCCCCACCACGGTAGCCTGGACCGGTAATGCCCCAAAGAAGGGTAGCAAAATGACCCTGCTGCAAACCGGCAAGTCGGTGAAATGGACCCGCACCGGCGACAAGGTGCAGGTGACGCTACCTACCTCGCTTGCCAAGCAAGCGGGCACCTACCCAGCGCTGGCGTTTGCCTACGCGGCGGAGTAAACAACGATTCACCCCACCCCCAGCCCCCTCCCCTCCGGGAGAGGGGGAGCCGTTACCGGAGCTATTAGCTGATATCTGTTAGCCGTTGGCCTCGTTCAACAGAAGCTAACAGCCATCAGCAACAGCCTAGTCATCTGGCTCCCCCTCTCCCGGAGGGGAGGGGGCCGGGGGGTGGGGTCCCACACTAGAACAATCGCCATGACCATCCTCACCCGCTCCCTGCTCGCCCTGCTGCTGCTTGCCAGCCTACCCACCCAGGCGCAGAAGAAACACACGTTTGTTATCAAAGACGGGCAGTTTCTCTACGACGGCAAGCCTACCCAAATTCACTCGGGGGAGATGCACTACGCCCGCGTGCCGCAGCCGTAC
This sequence comes from Hymenobacter defluvii, assembly GCF_017589435.1. NCBI lineage: Bacteria > Pseudomonadati > Bacteroidota > Cytophagia > Cytophagales > Hymenobacteraceae > Hymenobacter > Hymenobacter defluvii. The sequence continues at coordinate 362,823 of NZ_JAGETX010000003.1, read as the reverse complement.
TGGCGGCACCGGTTGAAGATGATGAAGGCGCTGGGCCTGAATACGGTAGCCACGTATGTGTTCTGGAATTACCACAACACGGCACCCGGCATGTGGGATTTCAAAACCGGCAACCACAACGTGGCGCAGTTCGTCAAAACGGCGCAGGAAGAGGGGCTGTTTGTGATACTGCGGCCGGGGCCGTACGCCTGCGCTGAGTGGGAGTTTGGCGGCTACCCGTGGTGGTTGCAGAAAAACAAGGACCTGGTGATTCGGGCCAACAACCAGCCGTTTCTGGATTCCTGCAAGGTCTACATCAACAAGCTGGCTGGGCAGGTGAAGGGCTTGCAAGTGAGCAAGGGCGGCCCCATCATCATGACGCAGGTGGAGAATGAGTTTGGCTCTTATGTGGATCAGCGCAAGGATATTCCGCTGGAAGAGCACCGCAAGTACAACGCCGCTATCAAGCAGCAGCTCACCGAAGCTGGGTTCGAAGGGCCGTTTTTTACTTCCGATGCGGCAGGACTGTTTGAGGGCGGCGCTACACCGGGCGCCCTACCCACTGCCAACGGCGAGGGCAACGTGGACGCCCTAAAAACGGCCGTGAACCAGTACCACGGCGGCCAAGGCCCCTACATGGTGGCCGAGTACTACCCCGGCTGGCTCGACCATTGGGGCGAGCCGTTTGTGCGCGTGCCCACCGAGCAAGTGACCCAGCAGGTGGAAACCTATCTGAAAAACGGCATCAATTTCAACTTCTACATGGTGCACGGCGGCACCAACTTCGGCTTCACCTCGGGGGCCAACTACAGCAAGGAGCACGACATTCAGCCCGACATCACCAGCTACGATTATGACGCGCTGATCAGCGAGCCGGGCTGGGCTACGCCCAAGTACACGGCCGTGCGGGCCCTGATGCAGAAATACGTGAAGTACGCCGTACCGGCTGTGCCCGCCCAACTTCCCGTGGTGACGATACCCGACATCATTCTGGAAAAATCAGTGGATGTGTTTGATCTGAAAAACGACATTCAGCCGGTGGTAAGCACCCGGCCGCTGTCGTTTGAGGAGCTGAACCAGGGGTCTGGGTACGTGCTCTATAGTCGGCGGTTTGGGCCGGCGGCGCAGGGCCAGCTGGCGGTGCCGGGCCTGCGCGATTACGCCACCGTGTACGTGAACGGCCAACTGGTAGGGGAGCTGAACCGCCAGGACAACCGCTACACGCTACCCGTGCAAATTCCCGCCAACGGCACCCTGGAGTTGCTGGTCGAAAACATGGGCCGCATCAACTACGGCGCTGAAATTGTGCATAATATGAAGGGCATCATTGAGCCCGTAACCCTCGACGGCACGGCCGTTGCCGGCGACTGGCAGATGTACAAAATGCCCTTCGACAAGGTGCCCGACCTGACCCGCTACATCTCCAAAAACAAGGAAGGACGCCCTGCCCTCTACACGGCTAGCTTCGACGTGATGCAGCCCGGCGACACGTTTCTGGACATGCGCGACTGGGGCAAGGGTATTGTCTTCGTGAACGGCCACAACCTGGGCCGCTACTGGAAAATTGGCCCCCAGCAAACGCTCTACGTGCCCGGCTGCTGGCTGACGAAAGGCAAGAACGAAGTAGTGGTGTTTGAACAGCAAAACAAGAAGCTGCAACAAGCCCTGAAAACCGTTGACAAGCCGATTCTGGACGAGTTGCTATCTGCGAAACCAGCAAAAACTGCCACTCCGTAGCGAATGCCCGACATAGGTTTCGGGGGCTGTAGAGACGCCTACTTGCGTCTCGTCGTTGAACGTCCACCGCCTGAATTATTCAACGACGAGACGCAAGTAGGCGTCTCTACAGCGACCCGGCAGAATATTTCTTCTCATTTCTACCCTAACATGCTAAAACCCCTTCTCTTCAGCCTTAGCCTACTCAGCATAACCCCGGCAGTTGCGCAAAAACCGCTCTACAAAGACCGCAACGCCGCCACCGAAGCGCGGGTGAAAGACCTACTGGGACGCATGACGACGGAGGAGAAGGTAGGCCAGCTGGGCACGCTGCTGGGCTGGGAGATGTACGAGAAGAACGGCCAGCGCGTGGGCACCAGCGCCGCCTACCGCAAGGCCATAGACGAGCGCCACATCGGTGCCCTGTGGGCCACCCTGCGCGCCGACCCCTGGACGCAGAAAACCCTGAAAACCGGCCTGAACCCAGCCCTGGCCGCCGAGGCCACCAACGCCCTGCAAAAGTACGCCGTGGAGCGCACCCGGCTGGGCATTCCGCTGCTGCTGGCTGAGGAGTGCCCGCACGGCCACATGGCCATTGGCACCACCGTGTTTCCTACCTCCATCGGGCAGAGCAGCACCTGGGACCCCGCCCTGATTCGGCAGATGGCGACGGCCATTGCCACCGAGGCGCGGGCGCAGGGCGCCCACATTGGCTACGGCCCGGTGCTGGATTTGGCGCGGGAGCCGCGCTGGTCGCGGGTGGAGGAAACCTATGGGGAAGACCCTGTGCTCAACGGCCAAATGGGCGTGGCCATGGTGCAGGGCTTTCAGGGCGATAATCTGAAAAGCGGTGCCAACATCGTGTCCACGCTTAAGCACTTCACGGCCTACGGTGTGCCCGAGGGCGGCCACAACGGCGGCAGCATCAGCACCGGGCAGCGCGAGCTGTACCAGAGTTTCCTACCCCCGTTTCGGGCGGCGGTAGGGGCGGGGGCTTTGTCGGTGATGGCAGCCTACAACTCCATCGACGGTGTGCCGTGTTCGGCCAATGAGTGGTTGCTGACCGATTTGCTGCGGGCGAAGTGGGGTTTTCAGGGCTTCGTGGTGTCGGATTTGAACAGCGTGGTGGGGGTGATGAGCAACCACCACGTGGCGGCCACGCCTGCCGCTGCCACTGCTTTGGCCCTCAACGCCGGCCTAGACAGCGACTTGAGCAGTTACGGTTACGATAAGGCCCTGCTCGCGGCCATCGACCAAAAGCTGGTGAACCCCGAGGTGCTGGACCGGGCCGTGGGCCGGGTGCTGCGCCTCAAGTTTGACATGGGCCTGTTTGAGAATCCGTACGTCGATGCTAAGAAGGCAGCCCGGCAGGTGAAGACAGCAGCGCACGTGGCCTTGGCCCGGCAGGTAGCCCGCGAGTCGGTGGTGCTGCTGAAAAACGAGAACAACGCCCTACCCCTGTCGAAGTCGTTGCAACGCATTGCCGTTATCGGCCCTAATGCCGACAACATCTACAACCAGCTGGGCGACTACACCGCGCCCCAGCCCGACGAAAACATTGTGACGGTGCTGGAAGGCATCAAGGCCAAAGTAGCCAAGGGCACGCAGGTAACCTACGTGCAGGGCTGCGCCATTCGGGACACCACCACAGCCGACATTGCGGCGGCGGTAGCAGCGGCCAAGCAGGCCCAGGTGGCGGTGGTGGTAGTAGGCGGCTCCAGCTCCCGCGACTTCAAAACCGAGTACCAGAGCACCGGTGCCGCCACCGTGACGGCGGCCAAGGGCAACCAGCCCATTAGCGACATGGAAAGCGGCGAGGGCTACGACCGCGCTACCCTCGATTTGTTGGGTAAGCAGCTAGCGTTGGTGCAAGCCGTGGCTGCTACCGGCACGCCGGTAGTAGTGGTGCTCATCAAAGGTAGGCCGCTGAACCTGAATTGGTTGTCGGAACACGTGCCAGCTATGGTGGATGCGTGGTACCCCGGTCAGGAAGGCGGCAACGCCGTGGCCGATGTGCTGTTCGGCGACTATAACCCCGCCGGCCGCCTACCCATCTCGGTGCCGAAAAGTGTGGGCCAACTGCCGGTGTACTACAACTTCAAAAGCCCCAACAAGCACGATTACGTGGAAATGGACGCCAAGCCGCTCTACAGCTTCGGTCACGGCCTGAGCTACAGCACGTTTGCGTATGCTGGCTTGCAGGTGAGCCCCGCGGAAAGCAACGGCGCCGTGCGTGTGCAAGTGCGCTGCACTATACAAAACACCAGCGCCCGCCCCGGCGACGAAGTGGTACAGCTCTACCTCAATGATAAAATAAGCTCCACCGTAACGCCTGCCAAGCAGCTCAAGAAATTTCAACGCCTCACCCTGAAAGCCGGGGAGCAGCGGGAAGTGACATTTGAGCTAACTGCCGAAGACCTGAAGCTGCTCAACCCAAAGATGGAATGGGTAGTAGAGCCTGGCGCCTTCACCGCAATGGTAGGGGCTTCGTCGGAGGATATCCGATTGAAGGCTGATTTTGAAGTGAAGCATCCTATTAGGCTGTCGGCGGCGCAGTAAGGTTCTTGTTCTTGCTGTTTGAACGTCATTTCGACCAGCGGGAGAAATCTCGCGTGCTGACAAAAGGACGTCATGCTGACGCAGGAAGCATCTCTACTGATAGTAATTTCTATCTGCTGTCAGCACGCGAGATTTCTCCCGCTGGTCGAAATGACGTTCAAACGAAAAACGCTCTATGAAACTCCCCCTTCTTCTCGTTGCCATCCTTCTACCCTTGTCCGTTGCGGCCCAGTCCAATTGGGTGAAGATGAAGGAAGAGGTGCTGTTCCCGAATCCCCCGTTTCGGCAGTGCCATGCTTCTACGTTGGTAGAGGTAGGGGACGGCCGCCTGTTGGTGGCGTGCTTCGGAGGCTCGGGCGAGGGGCAGAAGGACGTGGCTATCTGGCTAGCTTCCATCGACAAACGAGGGCAGGTGTCGAAACCGGAAAGCGTGGCGACGGGGGTAGTAAACGACACGCTACGCTACCCAACCTGGAATCCGGTGCTGTTCAAGGAGCGCGGCGGCAAGGTATTCTTATTCTATAAGGTAGGCCCTAACCCACGCGAATGGTGGGGTATGGTCAAAACCTCAACGGACGAGGGTAGGACGTGGACCACGGCGCGCCGCCTGCCGCCGGGTATTCTGGGGCCCATCAAGAACAAGCCCATCCAGCTCGCCAACGGCACTATCCTAGCTCCCTCCAGCGTGGAAGAAAGCACGGAGCGCTGGAAAGTGCACCTCGAAAAATCCACCGACCGCGGCCAGACGTGGCAGCGCATCCCCGTAGATACGGCATCGGCCTTCGACGTAATTCAGCCCAGCATTCTGCGCTACCCCAGTGGCCGGTTGCAGCTGTTGTGCCGCAGCAAGCAGGGGAGCGTGGTACAGGCCTGGTCGACGGACAATGGGAACACCTGGGGCCAGCTGTCGAAGACCGCCCTACTCAACCCCAACTCCGGTACCGACGCCGTGACGCTGCGCGACGGCTCCCAACTCATCGTCTACAACCCCGATGTGCCTGGCAAAGACTGGTTCAACGGCCGCGGCAAGCTGCGCGTGGCCCAGTCGGCAGACGGACAGAAGTGGAACGACATAGCCGTGCTCGAAAACGGCGATAAAGAGGAATACAGCTACCCTGCCATCATCCAGACCCGCGACGGCCGCGTGCACATTACCTACACCTACGACCGCAAAAACATCAAGCATGTGGTGTTGCAGGGAGGCGGGAAGTAGGTAGCAGCGTTGAAGTAGTAGTACTTCAATTTGAAGCGGAGAAAAGAGTGCTGTGTTCTATTATTATTTATCTCTATTAGATAATCTTTTATTAAAATTTTATAAAAGTGTTTTGACTTGTTGAAAAAAGTGGGCTTCTTGAGACATTATTCAGAGAAAACCCGCTGCCATGAGTTCATTATTAGCCTTGGAGGATACGTTTCTGGCCGGGCTGAATAATGTTGAACGGCGCAAATACGTACAGAAGATAAAGATTGTCAAGCACTTATATGTAAAGGGTGCCAAGACAAACGCCGATATCTGTGGCCGTTTTAAAATTAGCGCGCCTACCTCCACAGCTATGTTGAACGAGCTGATTGCCGAGGGCTTGGTGGAGAAGCAGGGTAGGGGCAAATCCATTGGCGGGCGCAAGCCGGAGCTGTATGGACTGAAGGATAAGTCGCTGTTTGTCTTGAGTATCCACATGGAGAAGTACAAGGCGCGCCTGGCTATTTTCGATAACAACAACAGCCCCGTAACCGGCGTGCAGACCTTCCAAATTGAGGTGACGCAGGACCTACAGGCCGTGGACCAGGTGCACGAACAGGCCATGCGCTTGATTGAGGCGGCAGGCATCGACCCGCAGAAGCTGATAGGGGTAGGGATTAATATGCCGGGCCTGGTGGCGTCCAAGGAAGGAAACAACCACACCTACCTGCGTGTGCCTGGCGGCGCGGAGTCGTTGCAGCAACTGTTGGAGCACAAGTTCGGCAAGCCCGTGTACATCCAGAACGACGTGAAAAGCGCCACCCTGGCCGAGTACCGCTTCGGGCTGGCCCACGGCCGCCGCGACGTGCTGGTGCTATCCATGGACTGGGGCGTGGGCCTGGGCATGATCCTAGACGGCAAGCTGCGCAGCGGCACCTCGGGCTTTGCCGGCGAGTTTGGGCACATTCCGCTGGTGGAAGATGGCCGCCTGTGCCACTGCGGCAAGCGCGGCTGCTTGGAAACCGTGGCCTCGGGCAGCGCCCTGGTGCGCAATGCCCAGGAAGGCATCCGGGCTGGCGAGAACACCCTGCTGCAAGCCCTGTCGGAGCCTGAGATTGAACAGTTAGAGGTGGAGCAGGTCATCCGCGCCGCCCACGACGGCGACCAGTTTGCCATCAACATTCTGGCCGAGGTAGGGCTGAATCTGGGCAAAGGTATTGCCATCCTGATTCAGCTATTCAACCCCGAGCTGATTATTCTGGGCGGCGAAATTGCACAGGCAAAGCCGTTTGTGCTGCCCGCCATTCAGCAAGCCATTACCATCTACTGCATGAAACAGCTGCGCGAAAACACCCGCATTGTAGTGTCGGAACTGGGCCGCGATGCCATGATTCTGGGCTCGGTAGCCACAGTAATGGAGAATGTATTTGAAACGCCACTGGACAGTTTTAATTAAGAATTAAAGATGATGAACTGGGAATGTAGTTGAAGTAGCTATTGCACTGATTTTCAATAGTTACATACCTGCTTACATACCCATCTACCTGTTTTCTACTGCCGATTTCTTTCAAGATTTCACCGCTCTGTCCTACAATCATCAACCGCCTAACAACCCTTCTAACCCTCACCTACACCGCTTATGGCACGATTAAACCTACTCGAAGAAACTCGTTTTGAGAAGCTACCGGTAACCGTTTACCCCGATAAGCAGATTGCCTCCGTGAAGGTGGCCGAGCGCATTGCGCGCCTGATCCAGCGCAAGCAGGAAGCTGGCGAACAGGCGGTACTGGGCCTAGCCACCGGCGCTACCCCGGTGGGCGTGTACGAGGAGCTGGTGCGCCTGCACCAGGAGGAGGGCCTAAGCTTCCAGAACGTGGTGACGTTCAACCTGGACGAGTACTACCCGATGTTGCCCGACGCGCCGCAGAGCTACGTCACGTTCATGAACGAAAACCTGTTCGACCACATCGACATCAAGCGGGAGAACATTCACATTCCCGACGGCACCCTGGCGCCGGAAGAGGTAGCAGCGTTTTGCTTGAACTACGAGCGGCAGATTGAGGAAGTAGGCGGGTTGGATTTGCAAATTCTGGGCATTGGCCGGACGGGCCATGTGGGCTTCAACGAGCCGGGCTCAGCGCCCAATTCGGGCACTCGCCTGGTGACCCTGGACGACCTCACGCGCCGCGACGCTTCCCGCGACTTCGGCGGCAAGGAAAACGTGCCCACCAAGGCCATTACCATGGGCATCGGCACCATCTTCAAAGCCCGCGAAATTGTGCTGATGGCCTGGAGCGGCAAGAAAGCGCCCATCATCAAGAAAGCTGTGGAAGGTGAAGTGTCGGGCGAGGTGCCGGCTACCTACCTGCAACTGGCCGACAACGTGGAGTTTGTGCTGGACGCCGACGCCGCTTCGGAGCTGACGCGCTTTGATACGCCGTGGCTGGTGAAGGACTGCGTGTGGGACGAAATGCTGATCAAGAAGGCTGTGATTTGGCTGTCGAATACCCTGTGCAAGCCCATTTTGAAGCTCACTGAGGAAGACTACAACAACAATGGCATGGCCCAGCTGGCCACCGAGCGCGGCCCGGCCTACAACATCAACATTCAGATTTTCAACAAGCTCCAGCACACCATCACGGGGTGGCCCGGTGGCAAGCCCGGCGCCGACGACTCGCAGCGCCCCGAGCGCGCCCTGCCGGCCAAAAAGCGCGTTATCGTGTTCTCGCCCCACCCCGACGACGACGTGATTTCGATGGGTGGCACCTTTATTCGCCTCATCGACCAGGGCCACGATGTGCACGTAGCGTACCAGACCTCGGGCAATACAGCGGTGTGGGACGACGACGTGCTGCGCTACATGGAGTTTGCCATTGACCTGGAAAACAGCCTGGGCCGCGACAGCAGCGAACTGCAAACGGTGTATGACAACATGCGCGAGTTTATCGAGCAGAAGCAACCCAACCAGGTAGACACGCAGGAAATCCGGAACGTGAAGAGCTACATTCGGAAAAGTGAAGCCATTGCGGGCGCCCGTTATGCCGGCCTACCCGACAGCCATATTCACTTCCAGGCCCTACCGTTCTACGAGTCGGGCAAAACCTCGAAGTACCCCGTAACGGACGCCGATATTGAGCTGACCATGGAACTCCTGCAAGAGGTGAAGCCCCAGCAGGTGTTCGTGGCCGGCGACTTTGCCGACCCCAACGGCACGCACATCGTGTGCTTCAACATTATTGCTGAGTCGTTGCGCCGCCTGAAGCAGACCGAGGAATGGGTGAAGGACTGCTGGGTGTGGATGTACCGTGGCGCGTGGCACGAGTTTAAGCCCTACGAGATTGAAATGGCCGTGCCGCTGTCGCCGTTGGAGGTGATTCGCAAGCGCAACGCTATCTTCAAGCACCAAAGCCAGAAGGACACGCCCGTGTTCCCCGGCGACGACTCCCGCGAGTTCTGGGTGCGCGCCGAGCAGCGCAACCGTGAAACCGCCCTGCAATACGACAACCTGGGCCTAGCCGACTACGAAGCCATGGAGGCCTTCGTGCGCTGGCACTTTTAGGAGATGCCCGTTGGCCGGTCCGACGCCGCAGGCATCCGACCGGTATCGTTGCTGATGGCTGCGGACATTTGCAGCCATCAGCACGGAGCCTGTTCAACTTCAGCAACGATACCGGTCGGACGCCTGCGGCGTCGGACCGGTGTTATCGGCAGACGATTCAGTTAGCATGACCCAAACCAATTACATCGGCATTGACATCGGGGGCACCAAGGTGCACATCGGCGTGGTGCAGGATGGGCAAATTATAAACGAAGTTCGCTTCGAAACTTCGGCACAGGCGCCGCAGGAACAGATTCTGGGTGAACTGGTACGGCATATTCAGCTGATGCTGGATACCGCCGACGTGGCCGGTATTGGAATTGGTGTGCCAGGGCTGGTGGATGAGCAGCAGGGCGTGGTGCACAACGTGCAGAATATCCCGTCGTGGCGGGAAGTGCGGCTGAAAGAACACCTGTCTGGCCACTTCGCGCAGCCCATGTACATGACCAACGACGCCAATGCCTTTGCCGTGGGAGAGAAAATATTCGGCCAGGGTCAGCCCTACGCCAACCTGGTGGGCATTACGCTGGGTACGGGGCTGGGTGCGGGCATCATCATCAACCACGACCTGCACGCGGGCGTGCTTTCCAGCGCCGGTGAGTTCGGCTGCATTCCCTACCTTGACAAGACCGTGGAGGACTATTGCAGCGGCAAATTCTTTGCGCAGCAGTACCAGCAGGAGGGGGGCGCCCTGCACGCCCTGGCCCGTACCGGCGATGCGCGCGCCCTAGAAGCGCTGGCCAGCTACGGCCGCCACCTGGGCAATGTCATCAAGATGATCCTGCACACGCTGGCGCCCGAAGCCATTTTCCTGGGCGGGTCGGTGAGCCACTGCTACGAGTTTTTCCGGGAGGCCATGGAAGCCAGCATCCGCGAGTTTCCCTTCCGTCTGGTAACCGACCGCTTAGTGGTAGCGCCCTCCGAACTGCGCAATGCGGCCGTGCTGGGCGCCGCCGCGCTGTGCAAAATGAAGCAGGAACTCAGCCCCGCTACTCCCCAAACATTGCCCCTCTAACTGCCTATTTCAGCCTCCTTCTCAAACCCGTACACCATGACGAAAGCAGCTACCACGTCTCCGGCGACCGTGCCCACGGCTAACACGCAGCAAACCAGGTCCATTGTCATCATTGGAGCGCTGTTCTTCATTTTCGGCTTCGTGACGTGGCTGAACTCGGTGCTGGTTCCCTACCTGCGGATTGCCTGCGAGCTGAGCAACTTTCAGGCGTACTTAGTCACCTCCGCTTTCTATATTTCCTACCTCGTGATGGCCATACCATCAGCGTGGGTATTGGAAGCCACGGGTTTCAAGAAAGGCATGTCGGTGGGGTTGCTAGTGATGGCCGTGGGGGCACTGGTTTTTATTCCGGCGGCCTACACACGTACCTATGGGCTATTTCTGCTAGGCCTGTTTATTCTGGGCTCGGGACTAGCATTGCTGCAAACAGCTTCTAACCCTTACATCACCATTCTGGGGCCGCGCGAAAGCGCCGCCAAGCGTATTAGCGTGATGGGCATTTGCAACAAGGTAGCTGGTGCGCTAGCTCCCGTTGCCCTTGGTGCGGTGGTACTAAAAGACGCCGATTCCTTGGTAGCGCGCCTCAAAACGATGAATCTGGCCACCAAAGCCGCCGAGCTTGACGCACTAGCCGCCCGCGTGGTGACCCCCTACCTATTGATAACGGCCGTACTGGTGCTCCTGGCTGTGCTCATCTACTTCTCTTCCCTACCCGAAATCGACACCGACCACGAGGACGAAACCGTAGCGGCTGCCAATACCAACAAAACCAGCGTGTTGCAATTTCCGCACCTGCTACTGGGGGCGCTAGCTATGTTTTTCTACGTGGGCGTGGAGGTTATTGCTGGCGATACCATCATCAGCTATGGTAACGCACAGGGTATTGCGCTGGAAACGGCCAAATTTTTCACCACGTTTACGATGGGTGCCATGATTGTGGGTTACCTCATCGGTATTGTGGCTATTCCGAAGTTCATCTCTCAGGAAAAGGCGCTGCAGCTGTTTGCTGTGATAGGAGTGGCGTTTGCTTTGGGGGCGCTGTCTACCAGCGGCATCACGTCGGTACTGTTCATTGCGTTGCTCGGGCTGGCTAACTCGCTCATCTTCCCAGCCATCTGGCCGCTGGCTATTGCGGGCCTGGGCCGCTTCACCAAGATTGGCTCGTCTTTCCTGATTATGGCCATTGCCGGCGGGGCCGTGTTGCCGCCCCTCTACGGTGGTCTGGCCGATGCGTTCAGCCCCCAACAAGCGTACTGGCTGGTGATTCCCTGCTATTTGTTCATTCTCTATTACGGCCTGGCCGGGCACAAAGTCCGCCGGTAAAACCTCACCCCCGGCCCCCGCTTCCGCTTACCAACACCTACGTCTGCATCGTTCTCGCATGTCACCACACAAACTCCTACTCCCGCTTCTACTGCTTGCTACCCCGCTGCTTGCGCAGCAGCGCTACGAGCTGAACACCGGCTGGCAGGCCACGCCCAAAGGTAAAGTGAGCGTAGAAGGAACCGCGCTTTCGCAGCCTACCTACACCCTGAGCGGCTGGCAGCCCGCCGTGGTGCCCGGCACGGTGCTTACTACCCAGCTGGTTAACAAGCAAGTGCCCGACCCGTTTTACGGGATGAACAACAAGCAGATTCCTGACATCTACCGCACAGGTAGGGACTACTACACCTATTGGTTTGCCAAGGATTTCACGGAAAAAGCTACCGGCGACGAGCAAGTGTGGCTGCACCTGCGCGGCGTGAACTACAGCTGCGACGTGTTTTTGAACGGGCAGAAGCTGAACGCGCAGACCCACCACGGTATGTTTCTGCGCCAGACATACAACGTGACGCCCTACCTAGCCAAGGACGGCAAGAACCGCCTAGCCGTCATCGTGTACCCGCCCGACCCCGTGGGCAACCCCAACGGCGGCCAGGGCGGCGACGGCACCATTGCCCGCAACAACACCACGCAATACACTGCCGGCTGGGACTGGATTCAGCCCATTAGGGACCGGAATACCGGCATTTGGGATAAGGTGACGATTGAGAAGACCCAGCAGATCAACGTTAAAAATCCGCACATTATCACCCGCGTACCGGGCAAGCGCAAGCCTACCGGTCCGCAGGCGCCGGCTACCGTGCAGGTGTCGGCCGAGCTGGACAACCCTACCGCTAAAGCCGTGGCAGGCGTGCTGCGCTACACCATTGATGGCCGCACGGTAGACCAGAAAGTCACCATTCCAGCCCGCACTACCCAGCAGGTGAGCCTCAAAGATCTCAGCCTACCCAACCCCAAGCTGTGGTGGCCCAACGGCTACGGCGACCAGCCGCTTTACGAGTCGAAGCTGCAATTTCTGGTGAAGGGCAAAACCGTGTCGGATGAGGAAACGGTATCGGTGGGTGTGCGCGAGATTCAGCGGGAGTGGAACACCACCACCCAGAGCATGGAGGTGCACCTGAACGGGCAAAAAATCTTCATCAAGGGCGGCAACTGGATTATTTCTGACGCCATGCTGCGCTTCACGGACGCCCGCTACGACGCGGAAATCCGCTTTCACCGCGACATGAACCTGAACCTGATTCGGGTGTGGGGCGGTGCGCTGGTGGAGCGCCCCGAGTTCTACCAGGCCTGCGACAAGTACGGCATGCTGGTGATGCAGGACTTCTGGATGTCGGGCGACGCCAACGGCCGCTGGGTGGACCCCATGAAACTGGAGGACCAGTGGACCCGACGCAAATACCCCAACGACCACCAATTGTTCATCAAGTCGGCCGCCGACCAGGTGAAGATGGTGCGCAACCACGCCTCGCTGGCTATCTGGTGCGGCGGCAACGAAATCACTCTGCCCAAGGACATTCTTACTGCCTTGGAGGATTCTATCCTACCTAAACTGGACGGCACGCGCTGGTTTGTGCCCTACTCCAACTCGGATAGCATGTCGTACAACAACCAGGGCGGCAACGGCGACGGGCCTTATGGTATTCAGAACCTGCGCAGCTTCTGGGAGCACCGCACCTACCCCTTCAACTCGGAAGTGGGCTCGGTGGGGGTAGGCGATGAGGAGTCGCTGGCGCGGTTCGTTCCGCCGGCCAACATGGTGCCCCCGCGCTACCTCGGCGCCGATAAAAAACCCACGGAGGCCGTGGATTCGGTGTGGCAATACCACCTCTACATTGGCTACGAAGACCATCTGCTACCCTACGGCGCGCCCAAAAACGTGCGCGACTTCGGCCTGAAAGCCCAGCTGGTAAACTACGACCAGTACCGCGCTCTGATGGAGGGCTTTAGCTCGCACATGTGGGAGTGGTACACGGGCAGCATCATCTGGAAAACCCAAAACCCTTGGACTGCCCTGCGCGGCCAGATGTACGACTACTACCTCGACCCCAACGCCTGTCTCTACGGCCTGCGCTCCGGCAGCGAGCCGCTACACGTGATGTACAACCCCGTGGATAGCGCCGTGGTATTGGTGAACAACACCTTCGAAACCAAGCGCGACCTGATGCTGGTGGTAGACGCCTACGACATGGCCGGTAAGAAAACCAGCCTGACGCAGGTAATCGTGGAAATCAACCCCTCGCAGGCTAAAAAATACCTGCCCATTGCCGGCACGATGCGCAAGCTGGCGCGGGAGAAAGGCACGTTCCTGATGCTGCAATTACAGGATCTGAACAAGCAGCCGGTGAGCCAGAACTTCTACTGGATACCCGATGCCAAAGGACAGTACTCGGGCCTACAAACCATGAATAAGGCGCCTCTAGGCCTCTCGGCCCGCCAGACTGCGCCCGGTAAGGTAGAAGTAACCCTCACGAACCCCGCCAACCAACCCGTGGCCTTCTTCAACCGCGTGTCGCTGGTAAACCAGCAGACCCAGAAGCGCGTGCTGCCTACCTTCTACAGCGACAACTATGTGTCGGTGCTGCCAGGCGAGCGCAAGACCGTGACGTTGGACTACACGCCCGGCGCGGAAGTCGGCACGCCGGCTGTGTCGGTGGAGGGCTGGAACGTGGCGAAGCAGGTGGTGCCGGTGGCACAGTAGGGGAGACCCCACCCCCCGGCCCCCTCCCCTCCGGGAGAGGGGGAGCCGTGACAGGAACTGTTAGCTAATGGCTATTAGCCATCAGCATTATTCAAACTAGAAAGCTGTTAGCCAAATCGTCCGGCTCCCCCTCTCCCGGAGGGGAGGGGGCCGGGGGGTGGGGTGAATCGTTGAACTACACCTATGACTAGATTTCTGTGGTTGATCTTCCTACTCCTCATCACCGGTACAGCGACTGCCCAAACCGCCCCCGAGCGCTACCCGCTGATTCCCTACCCCGCCTCTTTGACACCAGCAACGGGCACCTTCACCATTACCAAAGCCACCCAACTGGCCCTACCCAAAGAGGGCAAACATTTCGAAAAGGAAGCCGAGCAACTACAAGCGTTATTGCGCAATGGGGTAGGGGCGCCGCTGAAAACCACAAAGAAACTAGTCGCTAACGGCATTGAGCTACGCTACGATGCCTCGATAATGGCCCCAGAGGGCTACCGCCTGACCATCACACCGCAGCAGATGACGCTGGCGGCCAAGGAGCCAGCGGGTATGTTCCGGGCGGTGCAGACGGTGCGGCAGTTGCTGCCGGCTACTATCGAAAAGGCCGGTAAGAGTGCCGCGCCGATGACGCTGCCCGCCGTGCAGATTGAAGACCAGCCGGCCTACGCCTGGCGCGGTATGCACCTGGACGTGTCCCGCCATTTCTTCGATGTCGCTTACATCAAGAAATACATGGACTTGCTGGCGCTCTACAAGTTCAACAAGCTGCACCTGCACCTCACCGACGACCAGGGCTGGCGCCTGGAAATCAAGAAGTACCCCAAGCTGACGGAGGTAGGCGCCTGGCGCACCTTCAACAACCAGGATTCGGCGTGCATCAAGAAGTCAAAGGATAACCCCGATTTTGCCCTGGAGCCCAAGCACCTACGCCAGCGCAACGGCCAAACAGAATATGGAGGCTTTTACACTCAGGATGAGATGCGCGGCATCATTGCTTATGCTACGGCGCGTCACATCGAGGTCATCCCCGAAATCGACATGCCCGGCCACATGATGGCTGCCATTCGGGCCTACCCCTTTCTTACCTGCAACGGCAAAAACGACTGGGGTAAGCTGTTTTCGACCCCCATCTGCCCCTGCAACGAAAGCACCTACGAGTTCGTGGAAAACGTGCTGAAGGAGGTGGCGGCCTTGTTCCCGAGCCCCTACGTGCACATTGGCGCCGACGAGGTAGACAAAGCTAGCTGGAACACGACAGCCTGCACCGAGCTGATGCAGAAGGAAGGCATCAAGGACGTGAACGGCTTGCAGAGCTACTTTGTGCGGCGCGTCGAGCGGTTTTTGCAGAGCAAAGGCAAGAAAATGATTGGCTGGGACGACATGCTGGAAGGTGGCATCGACCCCTCGGCTACTGTCATGTATTGGCGTAGCTGGGTGAAGGACGCCCCCGCTAAAGCCATCCGCAACGGCAATCCGCTGATTATGACGCCCGTGAGCACGCTCTACTTCGACAACCTCCCGGATAAGAACTCCCTGGGCAAGGTGTACGACTTCGACGTGGTTCCCGCCGGCGTAGATGCTGCCCAGTCCCAAAAGGCCCTTCTGGGTGCCCAGGCCAACCTCTGGACCGAACAAGTGCCCTCCGAAAACCGCGCCGACTATATGGTGATGCCCCGCATGACGGCCCTGGCCGAAGTGGTGTGGACCAACAAAAAGCAGTACGCTTCCTACCTCACCCGCCTGCGCCAGCACTACCCCCGCCTGGCCCTGCTGAACGTGCACTACCGCGTGCCCGACCTGGCGGGCTTCTCCGAGGAAAGCGTCTTCACCGACAAAACGTCTTTGCAGGTCGAGAAGCCGCTCGATAATCTGATCATCCGTTACACCACCGATGGTAGCATCCCCACGGACGCTTCGCCTGTGCTGCCGGCTGCCCTACCCATCACCCAGCCCACTACGGTGAAGTTGGTGGCTTTCACGCCGGAGGGGCTGCGGGGCGATACATACGCCATCCGGTACAAGCAGCAAGCCTACGCCGCACCCGTATCGGCAAAGGCGCCGGCGCCGGGCCTTACGGCTACGTACTTCACTGGTTACTTCAAAAAATCGGCGCTGATGCAGCAGGCTAAGGCCAATGGTAGCACCACCGTAACCAGCGTGCAGGTACCCAAGCAGGCAGAGGCCGACCAGTTCGGGGTGCAGTTTCGGGGCTACCTCGACGTACCGGAAACCGGCATCTACACGTTCTACCTCACCTGCGACGACGGGGGCACCCTGCGCCTCGCCGACCGCATAGTAGTCGACAACGACGGCCTGCACTCGGCCATTGAGAAAACCGGACAGGTAGCCCTCACGAAAGGGTTGCACCCTATCGCCCTCGATTTTGTAGAAGGTGGAGGCGGCTACATGCTGCTCCTCAAATACAGCAAAGACGGCAGCGAGCCGCAGCAAGTGCCAGCCAATTGGCTGAAGCACTGAAAGCACACGACAATTCTAACCTCTGTAGTTTAATGAAGATACAACCCACCCGCTCTATCTGGTCTATTGTGGCGCTGGCCGGCAGCGTTGCCGTGTTTAACGCCTGTTCTGGTACTACCAAGGTAGCCAGCGGATCTACTGCTCCCGCTGCCATTCCGGCCCCCACAGGCCTCACTCGGTTCGTAGACCCCTACATTGGTACGGGCTTCCACGGGCACGTATTCATGGGGGCCAACGTGCCCTTCGGAGCGGTGCAGCTGGGGCCGGTGAACATCTCCGAGGGCTGGGATTGGTGCTCGGGCTACCACTATTCCGATTCCACCATCATTGGCTTTTCCCACACCCACCTCAGCGGCACCGGCATCGGCGACCTGGGCGACGTGGCGGTGATGCCCACTACAGGAGAGGTGCAGGTGATGCGCGGCTCGGTGAAAAACAAGAGCCGTAGCTACGTATCGGCGTTTTCGCACGAGGACGAAACCGCCCGCCCCGGCTACTACGCCGTGCAGCTGAAGCGCTACGGCATCCGGGCCGAGCTGACGGCATCCGAGCGGGTAGGCTTTCATCAGTACACCTTCCCTCAGGCGAAAGATTCGCACCTGATTATCGACTTGCAGCAGGGCATCGGCTGGGACCAGGCCACCGATACGCACCTGGAAAAGCTCAACGATAGCACCCTGGTGGGCTACCGCTTCTCGAAAGGCTGGGCCAAGGATCAGCGCCTGTACTTCGCGGCGGTTCTCTCGAAGCCTATGCGCGAGTTTGCCAGCGTGCAGGTTGTGGATTCGTTGGGTAATACCACGCCGGCCACCAAGGGCACCCGCCTGAAAGGGGTAGTCACGTTTGCCACCAAGGCCGGCGAGCAGGTGAAACTGAAGGTAGGGATTTCGCCCGTCAGCACTGAGAATGCGCTGGCCAACATCCGGGCTGAGATTCCGCACTGGAATTTCCAGAAGACCGTGGCCGCCGCCGATGCCGCCTGGAACCAGGAGCTGGGCAAGGTGCAGATCAAAACCGAAAACCAAGACCAGCAAAAGGTTTTCTACACGGCGCTTTACCACACCATGATTGCGCCCTCGACCTTCAACGACCACAACGGCGACTACTGGGGCACCGACAAGCAGGTGCATAAAAACGCGTCCTTCACCAACCTCACTACCTTCTCGCTGTGGGATACCTACCGGGCGGCGCACCCGCTGTTTACCATCCTGCAAACCAGCCGGGTAAACGACATGGTGAACACCATGCTGGCCATCTACCAGCAGCAGGGTAAGCTGCCCGTGTGGCACCTGATGGCCAACGAAACCAACACGATGGTAGGCTACAGCGCCGTGCCAGTGGTAGTAGACGCCTACCTCAAAGGCTTCGACGGCTTCGACGCCAATCTGGCCTATGAGGCTATCAAGACCACCGCCATGCGCGACGAAAGTGGCCTGAAAGCCGTGAAAGAGCTGGGCTTCATCCCCGCCAACAGCGAGGTAGAGAACGTGTCGAAAGGCTTGGAATACGCCGTGGATGACTGGTGCATTGCCCAGATGGCCAAGAAGATGGGCAAGCAGGAAGACTATGCCTACTTCAGCAAGCGCGCCAAAAACTACCAGAACTACTTCGATAAAAGCGTGGGCTTCATGCGGGGTCGCGTGTCGAAAACGGAGTGGCGCACGCCGTTTAGCCCCTTCCAGTCGGTACACATGAAGAGCGACTTCACAGAGGGCAACGCCTGGCAATACACCTGGCTGGTGCCGCAGGATGTGGAAGGCCTAGTTGGCCTGCTGGGCGGCGAGAAGCGCTTCACGCAGAAGCTCGATTCGCTGTTTACGGTGCAGGGCAACATGGGCGAAGAAGCATCTCCCGACATTTCGGGTCTCATTGGGATGTATGCCCACGGCAACGAGCCCGGCCACCATATCACCTACCTCTACAGCTACGTGGGCCAGCCCTGGAAAACCGCCGAGAAGGTGCGCTATATCATGGACCAGTTCTACACCACCAAGCCCGATGGCATCATCGGCAACGAGGACGTGGGGCAGATGTCGGCGTGGTACGTGCTGTCGGCTATGGGCTTCTATCCGCTCAACCCCGCTAATGGTGCCTTTGTGTTTGGCAGCCCCATGGTGCAGCAGGCCACGCTGGCTCTCCCCAATGGCAAGTCGCTTTCCATTGAGGCCAAGAATAATAGCGCCACCCATAAATACATCCAGTCCGTGACCCGCAACGGCCAGCCCTACCTCAAGTCCTACATCACCCACCAAGATCTGATGCAGGGCGGCACATTGGTGCTGGAAATGGGACCTAAGCCTAGCCCTACCTGGGGCGTAGCGCCGGAAAACCGGCCGCGCTCCGTAATGCAGTAAGCCGACCTACCTCACCCTAACTTGGTGCATGCGTCTACACCTCGCGTGCCGTTCGCAAAGCCGGCTGCCTCAGGCAGCCGGCTTTCTTTTTGGGTGGTGTAGTAGGCAATAAACTGCCCGCTCATGCCCATCGCATGGGTAAGGGCCGACTATTTTTCTACGTAGTAGTGTAAATTTTCTTTTGCGATAATATCCAGCGGTAAGTACTTGAAGGGAGATACTTCCTTTTTGAAAACAAGCTGATCGGCTAGGGCATACAAGCCATAATATCCCTGTTCCTTGGGGTTCTGATTGATCAGGAAGTCAATGGTCCCTTCCTGCAGATACTGAATGTTTTCTTCCAGCAAATCGTAGCCTACCAAGCGAATACGGTGGGCATAGGGTTGGAGATAGGGCGCAATAGCATACGCCCTGGATGTACTGACGAAGATGCCCCGCAACTGCTGATCCTGCGCCAACAGCTCGGTGAGTTGGCAGGCAAAGGTAGACTCGGTGGGGTAGGGGAGGTCGATGCTGCGAATGGTGTTGCCGGCTGCCTGCGGGGCGGGCAGTTGGGCAAAGTAGTCGCGGAAGCCCTGCTCTTTCTGCGTTACGTGCACGGAGTTGGCAATGTCCTCGGCAATGTGGGCAATGAGGTAGGTGCCCGGCTGCATTTGCCCAAACTGAAGCAGCTTGCCAGCCAAGTAGCCACTCTGATAAGAGTCCTGCCCCACGTAGCTCAGCGGATTGATTTCCGTGATGTAGGTATTGAATAGCACGTACGGAATCTTGGCGTGCTGCCACCGCTCAAAAAACGGCAACGACTCGCGGTAGAATAGTGGCGCAATCACAATGCCATCGGGCTGGGCCTGCGTAGCCAGCTCCATCTGCTCCAGAAAAGACTCTACCCGCGACATATCGTAGGGGTACACCGTGAGCACCACACCGTACTGCTGCAACTCCCGGGCTGCCTTGTTGATGCCCTCCCACGGGGCCTGCCAGTAGGGGTCCAGCGTGTGGCTGGGCTGAATGGCTGCTAGCCGGTACGTGCGGTTGGAGCCCAGCGTACGCGCAATCATGTTGGGCTCGTATTCCAGCTCCTCCATCATCAGCAGCACCTTTTGGCGCACGTCCTCGGCCACCCGGCCGCGGTTATGCAGCACCCGGTCTACCGTGCCCACCGAAACGTTTGCCTTCGCTGCTATATCCTTAATGCGTACCGCATTCTTACTCATAACTATACTTTTATATGTAAGTGAAACCTGATGATCTGCATCATGTGAAAAAACGGCTGACAATACGAGGTGATACCGAAGTGGCCATCATGCGTGCCTACAGCTGAAACCAGCGAAGCCAGGTCTGTACGTTTGCCAGAGTGCATGGCCGTAGCCACAAAGCATGCCACCACACGAAGTAGCTGCTGTTAGAAAGGTCGGTTAAATCCAAGCGCCGTTGCAATGCCGCGTTGGTAAATAGTGGGTAACTCTCTACGAAGGGCAGAAAATGCAGCGTAGTACGGCTGATTCTGCCAAAAATAGGGGGCACTGTTAAGAGCAAAAGGGCTAGATCAAGTGCTATTTATCTACCATCAAGCTTCTACAGTCAGCTGAGACTCGTAATAGTGCAGATTTACTAGGTTTTGTCCTGAAAACAAGTCTAAAATACAACAATAATACATAGAAGAAATATCTTTTTGCGTGTGCGCACACTTGCTATATTTAGCTCTGCGTGTGCCCACACATTTTTATTTTATATTATTTGCTTTATAATTAAGCGATGATTACGTTTGAGTTAAGCCAACGAATTCAGCTTCTTAAAATGCAGTTCGGTATAGCTTGCCGTGTTCAGTTGGGAATCTGACTGGTAGCACAACTGCAACAACATCTGTAAACCCTCCAGCTTGTACCGGGCAAGGGAGTTGGATGAGTATGCCGAAAAATTGAAAAAGTTACATTTCAAGGCTGCAGTATAGTGACTCGCGCTATTGTGTGATACAAGTAAAAAATAGCACAGAAAGCGAAACAGTTTTCGCGTGTACGCACACATTTCTTTTCTTTGGTTTTGATTTAGTTGATGTGGTTTAGTATGTTTGAAAGGAACTAAATACTTCCTGTTGGGAAAATCTTATTTCTCAACAGGCTAAAAAGCACCTTTACTAATACGCTTTCCACTCGTTGCTGCTACACTGCCACGAAGTACAACCGATTGTGTAAGGTCCGTCTGCTGCCGTCCTTTCCCGCCCTTTCCACCAATTTTCTTTCGCTGCTATGCTGCATTACCTGATAAGGTAGGGTAGGAAGCAGCTAGTGCATTTTAGCGGGTCCGATTCGCGGGCTGCTCAACGCAAGTAACTCATCTTCATTCCTCTCACTCCATACACCATGATAAGAAAAACTCTACAATTATTTGTACTGCTCTTGCTGCTGTGTCAGGCCCAGGCCTGGGCACAGGGGACGAAGGTCTCGGGCAAGATAACCGACAACTCCAATGAGCCGCTCATTGGGGTGAGTGTAGTGGTAAGCGGTACCACGCAAGGCGCCACTTCTGATGTAGACGGCAACTACACCGTAACGGCCCCTGACGGCGCCAGCCTGGTGTTCTCCTACATTGGCTACATCAGCCAAACGGTGCCCGTGAATGGCCGTTCGTCCATCAACATCATTCTGGCCAACGACACCAAGCAGCTGGGCGAGGTAGTGGTAACAGCCCTGGGTATCAAGAAAGACGAGCGCAAGCTGGGCTACGCTGTGACGACGGTAGACGGTGAAAAGCTGAACGTAGCCCGCGAAACCAACGTGGCCAACTCCCTACAGGGCCGCGTGGCGGGCCTGAACGTGGGTGGCACCAGCGGCGGCCCCGGCTCCTCGGCTCGCCTCAACATTCGCGGCGTAACGTCCTTCTCGGGTGCTTCGCAGCCGCTGATTGTTATCAACGGTGTGCCTATGGACAACTCTGTGCGCGGTAGCTCCGGTGAGTGGGGCGGCGCCGACCTGGGCGATGGTATCAGCAACATCAACCCCGACGATATTGAGTCGATGACGGTGCTGAAAGGCTCGACTGCCTCGGCCCTGTACGGTGCCCGCGCCGCTAACGGCGTGATTCAGATTGTGACGAAAAGCGGTAACCGCGGCAAAACCACCATTGAGTACAACACCAACCTGCAATTCAGCCAGGCAGTAGACAACACCGACTTCCAGACGGTGTACGGCCAGGGCAGCCAGGGCGTGCGTCCTTCTGACCGGGCCTCGGCCATCAACTCGGGCAACACGGCCTGGGGTGAGCGGCTGGACGGTCAGCCCACCATCGGCATCGACGGTCAGGAGCATCCTTACTCGCTACAGAAGAACAACATCAGAGACTTCTACCGCGTTGCCCCGTCCTGGACCAACACGCTGGCCGTGTCGGGTGGGGGCGAAAAAGGCACCTACCGCCTGTCGGTATCGAACCTGGACGCCAAGTCGATTCTGCGCAACAGCGGCCTGGACCGCCGCACGGTGAACTTCAACACCCAGTACGACCTGACCAAGAAGCTGAGCTTCAACCTGACGGCCAACTACATCGACCAGAAGGACAACAACCGTCCGCAGCTGAGCGACTCGCCGCTGAACGCCAACAACATCACCTTCCTGGCACCCAACATCGATCAGGCTACCCTGCGCCCCGGCTACGACCCCAGTAACAACGGCCTGGAAACAGCCTGGAACAACGATAGCTACGCCTCCAACCCATGGTTTGTGGTGAACCAGTTCAAAAATGACCTCTCGCGCAAGCGTCTGATTAGCGCCCTGTCGGCCCGCTACGCTTTCACCGACTACCTGTTCCTGCAAGGCCGGGTAGGCTACGACTACTCCAGCGACCGGCGCTTCAACGTGACGCCCTACGGCACGCTGTACTCGTCTAACGGTGAGGGCGGACTGGAGAACCTAACCCTAGGCTCGCGCCTGGAATTAAACACGGACGCACTGCTGTCGTTCAGCAAAGACCTAAACCAGGATATTTCCGTGAGTGCCAGCGTAGGCAGCAACTTCCGCCGCAACAACTTTGAAGCTACGCGTTTGTATGGCGGGCAATTCATCGTGCCCTACCTGTACACGCCTTCCAACCTGCGCACTCCTTCGCAGGAGTATCAGTACAGCCTCCTAGAAACGTTCTCAGCCTACTACACCGCAGATGTTACTTATAAGTATCTGACGCTGAGCACGACAGGTCGTTACGACCAGTTCTCTACCCTACCGCGCAACGACCGTAGCATCTTCACGCCTTCGGTAGCTGCCAGCTTCATCTTCTCGGATCTGCTGCAATCCTCGGTGCTGAGCTACGGTAAGCTGCGTGCTTCCTACGCCGAAACCAGCGGCGAGCCGGCTCAGCCCTACCAGACGGGCTTCTACTACAACATCAACCGCTCCATCAACGGCATTCCGCGCGCCTCGTTTGATTCGCGTCAGCCCAACGCCAACCTGAAACCCTACAGCCTCAACGAGTATGAGGTGGGCACGGAGTTGAAGTTCTTCCAGAATCGCATTGGCTTAGACGTGGCGTACTTCCGCCGCAAAACCGATGGTGAGATTGTAGGCGCCAGCTTGTCACCGGCCACCGGTTTCAATAGCCGATCGGTGAACCTGGGCTCTACCCTGAACCGTGGCGTGGAAGCCGCCCTGACCGTGACGCCGGTGAAAACGGGTGCCTTCACCTGGACGTCGTCGTTCAACATCACCAAGCTGAAAAACGAAGTATTGGACATTGACAACGGTGCCAACAACCCGTTGCAAACGGGTACCTACCGCCCTGGTGCCAACGGTGGTGCCAACATTGCCATTGTGAAGGGGCTGCCGATTGCCCAGATCCGGGCGTACGACTTTATGCGCGATGCCAACGGCAACGTGGTGATTGGAACCGATGGCGTACCAGTACGGGGCGAGTTGAAGCCGATGGGCTCGGGCATTGCTAACCTATTCGGCGGCTGGAACAACGATTTCAACTACCACAACTTCAGCCTGTCGTTCCTGATCGACTACAAGTTCAACAACAAGGTGCTGTCGGCTACGGAATACTACTCCTACACGCGTGGTCTGAACAAAGCCACCTTGGAAGGTCGCGAAACCGGCATTGTAGCAGAAGGGGTGAAAATGAACAGTGACGGAGATGTAACAAATGAAGTCAACGACATTGTGGTGCCGGCTTATGTGTACTACCCCAAGCTGATCAACAACGTGGATGCCCTGGCTGTGCTGGATGGCAGCTTCATCAAGTTCCGTCAGCTCACGCTGGGCTATACCCTCAACCAAGCCGTACTGGCAAAAACACCTTTCCAGGCTGTGACGCTGTCGTTGGTAGGTCGTAACTTGTTCACGATTATGAAGCGCACGGATAACATAGATCCGGAAAATACAATTTCTCCTCTGGTGGCGTACGCTGGGGTAGAAGGCGGTTCCCTGCCATTTGCCCGCACATACGGCTTCACGCTCAACGTAAAATTCAAGTAATACAGGAATATGAAAAAGCCATTCCTATTTATAGCACTCACTGCGGCGCTGTGGAGCAGTTCCTGTTCCGAAGACCGCTTCGACGACGTCAATACCAATCCCAACGCGGCTTCAGCCGAAAACCTCAACCCCAACTACCTGCTCACCGACGGCCAGTTGGGCTACGCCAATACGGGCTATGCGCAGTTGCTGTACCAAGCTCCGGCCATTCAGGCGCTGGCCAGCACGTTCAACTACTACGGCAACGGGGATAAGTACGTCAACGCGGGTGGTTTTGGGGGCTATCAGGCCCTGACCTTCAATAACTGCTACACGGCGCTGAGCCGCTTAGAGCAGGCCATTAGGGTAGCCAACACGCAGAGCCCTGAGCGCTTTGCCAACGTCATTGCCATCAGCAATATCATGAAGGTGATGATCTATCAGCGCCTCACTGATACCTACGGGGATATTCCGTATTCGGAAGCGCTGATGGCGCAGGAGGGTATTACGGCCCCCGCCTACGACAAGCAGGAGAACATTTACCCGGCTTTGCTGACGCAGTTGGAAGCAGGCATCAATAGCTTGAACACCACGGCCCCATTGGCTACCGGCGACCTGCTGTACGGCGGTAATGTAGCGCAGTGGAAAAAGCTGGGCTACTCCCTGATGGTGCGCGTGGCCATGCGCATGACCAAGGTGAACCCTACCCTGGCAAAAACCTGGACCGAGAAAGCCGTGGCGGGCGGCACCATGACAGCTACTAGCGACAACGCCATTGCCCAAACCGACGCCTCACAGGGCGACATACAGAATGCGACGTCGGGCGCCCTGCTCACAACCGACGACTTCCGGGAAGTGAAGTGGAGCAAAACCCTGATTGACTACCTGCGCACCAATGATGACCCACGCCTGGGCGCTATTGCCGAGATTCCGCAGGCGGGTGCTACCAACAACGCTAACCAGGGCCTGACTGGCAACACCGACCCCGCTGTGCAGCGTGGTCTGCCGAATGGCTACGACCTGGCTGGTGGAGATTTTGATATTCGGAAGCGTGCCGACTATCCGGGGCCTACGGGCGCCGCTGGCAATATTGCCCCGTTGGGTAATTATTCCCGCCCCCGCGTGAACGTGTACATCAAGCGCAACGCTCCTAACTTCCTGTTGACCTACGCCGAAACGGAGTTCCTGCTGGCCGAAGCCGCTACCCGCGGCTGGAGCGTGGGCGCTACGGCTGCCACGCACTACGCCAATGGCCTGCGCAGCGCCATGGAATCTCTGACGCAGATGGACGCGGCGGCTACCATTCCGGCCGCTACTATCACCGCCTATGTAGCTGCTCACCCGCTGACCACAACATCGGCAACGGACGCCTACCAGCAGATCAACAACCAGTACTGGCTGGAAACGTCCACTACCTTCAACTTTATTGAAGGCTGGTTTAACTGGCGTCGTTCGGGCTATCCGATGCTGACGCCCGTGAACTACCCTGGCAACGTGACTAACGGAACCATTCCGCGTCGTCTGCCATATCCGGCCGCTGAAATCTCTAACAATCCCGCCGGGTACCGGTCTGGGGTAGCCAGCCTGAACGGCGGCGACCTGCTGACCTCGCGGGTATGGTGGGATAAGTAATAGTGTATTTTTTGCACAGGTAAAAGAGAGGCTTTATCCCGGACGATGGGGTAAAGCCTCTCTTTTTATAGAACACGGTAAATCAGTTTCTTCGGAATAATCATACGCATGCAGCATCTTTTCAATTTCAAAACTCTCGCAACCATAACGCTCCTGCTCGGCGGGGTAGGGCTATCGGCTTCGGCACAGGACCAAAAGGTATTTCAGGGGATGGAGCACCTCTTTACCCTGCCCAAAGGCTACGTAGTGCAGTACACTGCGCAGCCCCTAACCATGGACGGTAACCTACGGGAAAGCGCCTGGCAGCAAGCTCCCTGGACCTCGGATTTCGTGGATATTGAAGGCGCCGCCAAGCCGCTGCCCACCTACCAAACGCGGGTGAAGATGCTTTGGAACGACTCCACGCTGTTCATTGCCGCTACCTTGCAGGAGCCGCACATCTGGGCCTACCAAACCCACCACGACGATATCATCTACAAGGACAACGACTTTGAGGTGTTTATCGACCCCGACGACAATACGCACCAGTATTTCGAGGTGGAGGTGAATGCCCTCAATAAGATTTTCGACCTGTTCCTACCCAAGCCCTACCGCAACCACGGCGACGCCCTCATCAGCTGGGACGTGGCCGGCCTACGCTCCGGCGTAAGCATCAACGGCACGCTCAACCAACCCAAGGACCAGGATAAAAGCTGGACCGTGGAAATGGCTATTCCGCTGAAAGCCGTGCGCATGGGCTTCCCATTTAATGCCCCCACGGAGGGCACTTTGTGGCGCATCAATTTCTCCAGGGTGGAGTGGGACACGCGGGCGGCCAACGGCAACTACGTAAAGCAGCAGGACGCCGCCGGCAAAGACCTGCCCGAGCACAACTGGGTGTGGTCGCCGCAGGGCGTGATTAACATGCACTACCCCGAGCGCTGGGGATACTTGCAGTTCACGCGCCAGGCTAAGGCGCCGGCTTTCGAGCTGCCTACCTCCGAGCTGCGCCGCCGCTACCTGTGGCTGGTGTACTACCGCCAACAGCAGTACCGCGAGAAGAACGGCCGCTACGCCGCCTCGCTGGCCGAGCTGAACATCGCGCCGCAGGTAGACGTGGCCGGGAAATCCAATCAGTTGGCGCTACTGGCCACGCCCGA
This sequence comes from Hymenobacter defluvii, assembly GCF_017589435.1. Classification (NCBI taxonomy): domain Bacteria; kingdom Pseudomonadati; phylum Bacteroidota; class Cytophagia; order Cytophagales; family Hymenobacteraceae; genus Hymenobacter; species Hymenobacter defluvii. Next base: position 335,711 of record NZ_JAGETX010000003.1, on the reverse strand, counting down.
GCAGTTCACGGCTACCCTTGCGGCGTCGGGCGCTGCTACGCTGCGTATCAACAATGAGGGGTTGGTGGAAACGGTGAAGTAGTAAGGGTAATAGAAAAACATATTGAAGATTTTCCGCTTTTCTGTCATCCTGAGCGGAGCGAAGGACCTTCTCACGTGGGAACGGCAGGCGTAACAACGACTCGTTCCCACGTGAGAAGGTCCTTCGCTCCGCTCAGGATGACAGAGGAGTAACGTTCCGGTTTCCTACCTACTCGCCAGCGGCTTTACGCCGGCGTTGCGGAGCTTGGCTACCAGGTAGCGGCCTATTTGCCTGCCCTGTTCGTTGCCGTTGTTGACGCTCTCCATGTAGTGAATGCCGCCGTAGAAGCGCGACACGGAAGCTTCGCCGGCGGCCTGTCGGAACGAGGTGAAGGCCCGCTCGCCGCTGCCGAAGGGAATTTCGGTGTTGTCGAGGTAGGCAATGTTGTCACCGAGCAGGTAGGTGAGCATTTCGGCCACGGCGTTGGACACGACGGCGTGGCCGCTGGTGTACTCCGGGAAGGGCGGCGTTTGCAGAATCGGCTGCCACTTCACGTCGATGAAGCGGTTGATGTAGGTTTCGGGACGGATGCGGTTGGTGGCGTACTTGGCTTCCCAGCAGCTGATAAAGGCGTCCATCAGCGTTACGCCCTCCATGGCCAGTACCAGCACCGTGCGGTCAAAGCCTACCTTCTGCTGCTGCGCCACCAGCGCCCCAATGTTCATCCAGTGTCCGCCGGGACTGATCTTTTTGAAGCCGATGGACATGTGCCCTGCGGTATTGACCGCAAACGGGTTGCAGTCCCAGAACTGGGCAATTTGTAGCTGCTCGTCGGTGAGGTGCTTCGAGACATTGTAAACGGCCAGCACCTGCTTATGAAAGGCCGAAGCCGTGTCCTTGCTGAACGGCACCATCGGGGCCGGGCGGAACTGCGCAGCCGAGTCTATCATCAGCGGCCGAATCGTTTTCCAGTTGGGCTCCACCGCTTCCATGTAAGCAGGTGGGGTAGGGTACCAGGCGCCTTCCGCCTTCACGGGAGTGTAGCGCTTCAGGGCGCTCAGGCGGTTATAGCGGTCGGCTTTGGAAAACGCTACGACCGCCTTGGCCGCCAGCTTCCCTACCCGCACCGACTGCGCCAGCACGGCCGGCTTCACGCCTTGTTTTTCCAGGCCGCGCACAAACTCCTCTTCCTCTGCGGCCAGATTTTCGCCGGAAGGAAGCAGCAGGCGCGCCGCTTCCAGCATGCTGTAATAGGCCGCTATCTGGTAGTCGTATTTGCCCTTCACCGTATCCAGCCGCAGGTCGGTGGTGTAGCCCGTGATAAAGCGGGTAGGGGCGGGCAGGCTCTTGTTGTGGGCTGATACAATGGCATAAGCGCCCAGTGTGGTGTACGCGTAGTAGCGCGCTGCCACTGGAGGGGCCACTACATCGTGCACCAGCGTCATGTTGATGGCATCCAGGGCCTTGCCGGGGTTCAGGGGGGTAGGAGGCGCGGTAGCGTAGACCGATGCGTGGCCGCCCAGCACCAAGCTCATCAGGAAGAGAACCTGCTTTTTCATTTTTGCTTCTTGTAAAACTGTACGGCGCCGTTGCTCACGCCCACCACCAGGTAGGGCTGCTTATTCACCGTTATTTCACTCACTGATTTCACGTCGCCCAGCACGCACAGGCCGGCTTGGGGCTGGGTTACGTACCGGAACCCCCCTTTGCCATTGCCTTGCAGCAGGCAGCCATAGTTGGCATCCAAGCTGCCTAGCTTCAGGCGGTTGTCGGAGTGGTTGCCCAGCAGGAGCAAGTCGGGGTGGCCGTCGTGGTTGTAGTCGCCGCTGGCAATGTGGGTCACGGCCGAGAACTGCGCCTCGGTGGGTAGGGGGGCGGCTGCAAATTTACCGTTTTGGTTGAGGTAGAGCATGGTGCGCATCTCGTTGGCCTCCAACTTCTTCGCCTTACTAAGATCCTCAGCCGGAAAAATGTCCTGCATGGTCGCATCAGCGTAGGCCTTGTAGGAGGTGAAGCGGCGGCGCATCGGGTAGATTTCATCGTTTAGCTCGTCGCGACTCACAAAGGGGTAGCTTTTGCCGTTGAGGTAGAAGTTGAAGAAGGGGTCGATGGAGCCATTGTTGTCGAAATCAGCATAGTACAACTCGGCTGGCTGCTGAGCTGTGGCGCGTATCTGCGTGTTCAGCCCCAGGTTGCCGGCCACAATGTCGGGCTGACCATCCTGGTTCACGTCGGCCACGTGCAGGCTGAACCAGAAACCCTGCTGCGGGGTAGCAAAGTAGTCGGCTGTCTGGTCCTGGAAGCCCTGCGGCGTGTTGATCCAGACGGTGAGGGGCATCATCTCGCCGCACAGCACCAAGTCGGGGCGCTTGTCCTTGTTCAGGTCCACCCACTGCGCATCCGTCACCATGCCGGCGCGGGCAAACGGCGCGTCGCCCACGGCCGCAAACTTGCCTTTGCCGTCGTTCAGCAGCAGGTAGCTGGGCGGCGCCAGTGGGTACTGGCCGGGTATTACCCTACCCCCCACAAACAAATCCAGGTCGCCGTCGCCGTCTACATCGGCGGCGCGCACGCAGCCTTTGCTGCTACCGTGCAGTGCGGGTAGGGCGTTGGGAGCCAGCACCAAGCTGCCTTTGCCATCATTCAGGTACAGTTCATCCTGTAAATCGGGGGTGTCGGCTTCGTACAAGGCATAGCCGCCTTTGGCAAGGTAGAGGTCGGGGTAGGAGTCGCCGTTGGCATCGAGAAAGGTAGCCGCGGCCACGGTGCCCGCGGCCGGACTGGCACCACCCGCCAGCGCCTGTTCCTGGAAGGTGCCGCCCGGCTGTTGCACATACAGCCTACCCAGTTCGCCGGGTGCACCGCTCACAAACAGGTCGTCCAAGCCGTCCTTATTCACATCGGCCTGTGTGAGCACTGGGGCCGTTTTGGAGTACATAAACAGCATCAACAACTGGCGCTTGAAGTCGTTAAGGGCTACCTCCTCGGGCTGAAACGCAAACAGCGTCGTGGCCGGCTGAAACAAGGTTTTGGGGGTAGGGGCCGAGCGAGCCGCCAGGTTTTTGCCGGCAGCCGGCGCGGTCAGTTTCAGCAATTGGTTGGCCTTTACTTTGGTCAGCAACTGCCGGGTCTGGTTGGGCCACACAATTCGCACCGAATCCACTACCGAGCTGCTACCCAACCCGAAATGCAGGGTGGTAGGCACGCAGGAGAGGTAGCCGCGGTTGGGGTTCACCTCCTGGTACTGCGCATTGCCCGCCGCATACACATACACTTTCGCGCCCACGGCCTGGGTGTTCTGGCCTGCGCCCGTGAGCTTGAACGCCAGGTAGGCCGTGTGCTGGTCCTCTACGCTGCGGTTGCGGTAGATGCTGGCCGGCTGGTTTATCGTGTTTACAATCAGCTCCAAATCCCCGTCATTGTCGAGGTCGGCGTACACGGCGCCGTTCGACATATTGGTCTGGTTCAGGCCCCAGTCGGTTTGCTTGTTGGTGAACGTGAGGTCGTGGTTGTTGCGGAAGATGTAGTCGGGCACGGCCGTGGAGGGCATGGCCGTCACCAGGTCCATCAATAAGAACGGCTCCCGCGCCATGGCCTTTTTGATCTTGTAATCACCCCAATAGCGCAGAAAATCCTTGTTGGTGTAGTCGCGCAGGTAGCCGTTGCTGATGAAGATATCCTTGTAGCCGTCGTTGTCGAAATCGGCTAGGAGGGGGCACCAGCTCCAGTCGGTGTTCGACACACCGGCCAGTTGCCCAATCTCGCTGAACGTGCCGTCGCCGTTGTTGAGGTGCAGCATGTTGCGCATGTACTGGTGGTACAAATCCTGTTGCAGCATCAACGCAAACGACTCGTAGTTTTCCTGCAACTGCAAAGACTTTTGCCGGTGGTTGTCGGCCGGCATCATGTCCAGGGTCAGGATGTCGGGGCGGGCGTCGTTGTTGAAATCGGCAATGTCCACGCCCATCGAGAAGTGGGAGTGATGGCGCAGCACCTGCTTTGACTGGTCGGTGAACGTGCCGTCGTGGTTATTGTGGTAGAGGTAGTCGGGCTCGTTGTAGTCGTTGGTGACGTACACATCCGCCCAGCCATCTTTGTCGATATCGGCCACGGCAATGCCCAACCCAAACGTGAGCGGGTTTTGCACGATGCCCGCAGTTTTCGATACGTCCGTAAAATGGCCCTTATCGTTGCGAAACAGCTTGTTGCTCGACAGCACGTCGGCCTGCCCTTTTAGGCTGGCAAAGGCCATGTTGTCGATTTTCTTGATGCTGTGGTTGAGCAGAAACATGTCCAGGTCGCCGTCGTTGTCGAAGTCGAAAAAGGCGGCCTGGGTGCTGTAGCCGGGGTCGTCGAGCCCATAGGCCTGGGCTTCCTCCTTGAAGGTAGCGTTGCCCTGGTTGATAAAGAGTTGATTGCGGCGCGTGGCTTCGTCCTTCTTGCCCGAATAGCAGATGTAGAGGTCTAGCAGGCCGTCGCCGTTCACATCGGCTATAGTCACGCCGGTTTTCCAGCTGTCTTTGCGGCCTTCCAGCAGCGGGGAGGCCTGGCGGGTGATATCCTTGAACTTGAAATTGCCCTGGTTGAGGTAGAGCCGGTTGGACCGCATGTTGCCGGTGAACAGCAAATCGGGTAGGCCGTCGTTGTTGATGTCGCCCACGGCCACGCCGCCGCCGTTGTAGAAATACTCATACGACAGCACGTTCAGCGCTTCCGTTTCGCTGACGTCGTTTTGGAAGGTGATGCCAGTTTCTTTGGGGCTAAGTAAGCTGAACAGTGGCTGTTGGGCGTTGGCAGAAGAAACAATACTTAAAAGCAACAATAGTACAGTCGTACAAGTGGTGCTAGTAAAGCAGTTACACATGATGCGAAGAAATAGGAGGCAGGACGTAGCAATCGACTAAGTTAAGATACTGTTGTGATTATCAGATATTTTTTTGGGTTAAATAGTAAAAAAGAAAGGGTAGCATGCATCGCAGACACACGCTAGCCCAGTAGTGTAGCCAGCTGAACTACTACTTTGGCTGCACTTTTTGTAGACGCTCCTTGGGCAGTGGCGCAATAAGACCCTTGGCGGCGGAAGTAGAAGGGCGTGCACGGGTAAGAGCATCTTTTGTTGAGTCTGGAACCAGAATGCGCAGCGCATGAGGCTTGCTTTGATAAACACCTGGGGCAGGCAATTTACCGGCGCGCTGATGTGCAGTAGCCTCTGGCCGAATGACAGTCTGTACTGAAATGATTGTCTCAGCAGGGCCTTTGTCAGCGGGCTTCGTTTTATCAACGGCCCGAGACTGCGCCCATAAAGTGCAAGGCGCTAAACAGGCGAATAGGAGGAGGGTAGCTTTCATATAGCTTTAGGATTAGTTAGTAATAGCTCTAACTTATAGAAAATAATAAAAACGTAACTACGTAAATAATTGAAATTCAAAAAAATAACACATTTTCTATTGATGTATACGGTAGCTAAGTGGTAGTAGAATAGCGTAAAAAAGATCGAGTTAGCTCCCTTTTCTCCTAACTTCCCCGCTTCAACGCCCCTTCCTGAAGCTGATGAAACGCCTGACCCTCACGACTCTTCTTCTCGCTGCCCTACCTTCTTTCGCTCAGAAAGCCTCTACCGAAAACCTCGTGCAATACGCCCACCCGCTGGTGGGCACGGCCAAGATGGGGCACACCTACCCCGGCGCCACGGTGCCCTTCGGCATGGTGCAGCTCTCGCCCGATACGGATACCATTCCCTATGAGCTGAACGGCAAGTACAACCCCAAGGTATACGAGTATTGCGCTGGGTATCAATACGCTGATAAAACCATTGTCGGTTTCTCGCACACCCACTTCAGCGGTACGGGCCATTCTGATCTGGGCGATTTTCAGGTGATGCCTACCACCGGCCCGCTCCAGCTCAACCCCGGCACCGCCGACCAGCCGGAGAAGGGCTTCCGCTCCCGGTTTTCGCACCAGAACGAGGTAGCCGAGCCCGCCTACTACCGCGTGAAGCTCGACGACCACAACATCCTGGCCGAGCTAACCGCCTCCAACCGGGTAGGGATGCACCAGTACACCTTCCCGCAGTCCGACCAGGCGCACATCATCCTCGACCTCACGGCCGGCATTTACAACTACCCCGATAAGAACGTCTGGACCTTCGTGCGGGTGGAAAACGACTCGCTCATAACCGGTTACCGCCAAACCAACGGCTGGGCGCGCACCCGCGTGGAGTACTTCGCTATGGCCTTTTCGAAGCCATTCGCCAGCTACGGCAGCCGCAACTACTCCAAGAAACAGGTGTACCGCGGCTTCTGGGGCCGCTTCGACCAGGCTCACAACTTTCCTGAATTGGCCGGTGAACAGCTGCGCCTGTATTTCGATTTCAAGACGGCGGCCAACGAAAAAATCAAGGTGAAGATGGCCTTGTCGGGCGTGAGTACCGAAGGGGCACTGCGCAACCTGCGGGCCGAAATACCCGGCTGGGACTTTGAGGCGGTGAAACGCCAGGGGCAGGCGCAGTGGCAGGAGCAGCTAGGTAAAGTGGCCATTGAGTCGCCCAAAAAGGTAGACAAGGAGAACTTCTACACGGCTATGTACCACGCCGCCCTCAGCCCTACCACCTACATGGACGTAGACGGCCAGTACCGCGGCCTCGACCAGAACATTCACCAGACCAAGGGATTCACCAACTACACTACCTTCTCGCTCTGGGATACCTACCGCGCCTTGCACCCGCTGTTTAACCTGCTGGAACCCCAGCGCAACGCCGATATGGTGCAGTCGATGCTCGCGCACTACGACCAAAGTACCCTGCACATGCTACCCATCTGGAGCCACTACGCCAACGAAAACTGGTGCATGATTGGCTACCACTCAGTGCCCGTCATTGCCGATGCCGTGCTGAAAGGTGTGGTGCCCGCCGACCAGGCCCAGCGCGCCCTCGACGCCTGCGTAACCACCGCCCACCAAAAGCGCTACGACGGCATTGGCTACTACGAGCAACTAGGCTATGTACCCGAAGATAAAAGCGGCGCTTCTGTCTCGAAAACACTGGAATACGCCTTCGATGACTGGTGCATTGCGCAGCTAGCTAAGAAGTTAGGTAACAAGGAAGTAGAAGCCGAGTTCAGCAAGCGCGCCCAGAACTGGCAGAACGTCTACGACCAGCGCATTGGCTTCATGCGCCCTCGCCTCGCCGACGGCAGCTTCCGTCAGCGCTTCGACGTGCTGAGCACCAACGACCAGGGCTTCATCGAGGGTAACGCTTGGAACTATAGCCTCTACGTGCCGCAAGACCCGGCTGCGCTCATCGCCAAAATGGGCGGTGAGAAGAAGTTCATCCCCCACCTGGATTCGCTGTTTACCATGCACCTGCCCGACGAGTTTTTCGCCGAAACCGAGGATATCACCCGCGACGGCATCATCGGCAACTACGTGCATGGCAACGAGCCCGCCCACCACGCCGCCTACCTCTACAACTGGACCAGCCAGCCCTACAAAACCCAGGCCCGCGTGCGCATGATCCTGCCCAAAATGTACCGCCCTACCCCCGATGGCCTCGGCGGCAACGACGACTGCGGGCAGATGTCGGCCTGGTACATTTTCTCCTCCCTGGGTTTCTACCCCGTGGCCCCCGGCTCGCCGGACTACGCCCTCGGTAGCCCGGCCGTGCACGGCGCCACCATCAACCTGGAGAATGGCAAAACTTTCCGCATCAAAGTCAAAAACCAGAGCGACAAGAACGTGTATGTGAAGGAAGCGCGGCTAAATGGCCAGAAGCTCACGCGGCCATTCCTGGCGTATGCGGATGTGGTGAAGGGTGGGGAGTTGGTATTTACGATGGCGTCGAAGCCGGGAAAGTATACTCAGATGTAGAGTAGAGATGAAGAGTTAATAATGAAAGAAATGTCATTTCAGGTTCTTCAGACGGCTATTGCCACATTTGTAAATCCGGTAGTGGCTGGTCTTGACTATAGAATCAAAACACGTGAGCTAATCATCTACTACCATAGTAATGGTGATGAAGATGTTGATTATCACATTGTATTTAAAAACCCCAGAGGTTTTAAGCTCTTAGATGAGGGTGATATGATAAATTACTGGGAGGTTCTCTGGAAAATGAAACTACTTCCAGTAAATGCCCTTTTCGAAGTGCAAAGTGGAGGGTGGCTGGATATGGAAGATGATGCCGGTGGATTTACTTCTAAGATACTTGATTGTCAAGAGTTTCTGATTACCGGGCAAGATGACTGTGTATCGGTTCTTAGCTTTGATGTGCCGACGATCAAGAGAATAGATAATCGGAAAAATAGCTAAGCCCAAACCAGCCTCCCCCACGCTAGTGCGCGTCTCCGACGCGTGCTTTCCGGCCTCGCGTCTGTGACGCGAATCGTCCGCGCCGTTTGGTGGTATTGCGCAAGCGTGCGCGTCAGAGACGCGAGACCAACAGGCACGCGTTGAAAACGCGCGCCAGTAGAGAGACGCCCAATTTCGTTGCACGAACATGCGCGTCAGAGACGCGGCACCGACAAACACGCGTTGGAAACGCACGCCAACAAACAACGAAAAGAATAGAATTTTAGCAATTCATCTATTTTTCATGTTTTTGTGTTAAGTAACTGATAAACAATAAATTATATAATAAAAATCATTAATTATTCTTATTCGGGTAGTTGCAAAAGCGCGTAAAAGAGGGGCAATTCTTTCCTCCACCAAACCCACTTTTTTCATGCACCTCTCCGGTATCTTTATCCCGACGGCGGCCAACGTAGGCGTTCTTTCGATGGTCGTGTATTTCTTTATGCTGGTGGCCATGTACGCTTTTCTGGCCAACCTCATTTTCACGCTGACCACCCACAACAGCATCGTGCCCGAGCACCGCATCAAGCGGGTGATGGGCGCCATTATTGCGGCCGTGGCGGGCCTGTCGTACTACTTCATTCAGGACTACTACCGGCACATGCTGGCCGATTTGTCGGCGCTGGGCACGGAGGCGGAGCGGCAGGAGCTAATTCGCACCAGCTATAACGCCATCGGGCAGTACCGCTACATGGACTGGGCTGTGACCACGCCGCTATTGCTGCTGAAAATGGTGTCGATGCTGCGCGTAGAGTCTTCTAAGGCCAAAGGTGTCATCACAGCCCTGCTGCTGGCCGACTTCTTTATGGTGCTCACGGGTTACATTGGCGAGCAGCAACTGGATGCTGCCGGGCATATCTTGGTAGGGCCGAAGCTGTTTTGGGGCGCCGTATCTACGGTGGGCTACCTAGTGGTGCCGTTTGTGCTGTACCGTCTCTGGAACCGCTTCAAGGACCAAGCCAAGCCCATCGAGCGCAAGTCGTTCAAAATCATTGCACTGTCTACGGTTACCACCTGGGGCGTGTACCCGCTGGGCTACGTGCTGTCGGTGCTCGACACTGATATGAACTGGATTCACCTGTCGTTTTCTGTGGCCGACATCATCAATAAGGTAGGACTATCGGTGGTCGTGTACCTGGCCGGCAAAACGCTTCTCGACGAGCGGGTGCCCAAGGAGGCCACGCAACCAGCGTATCAAATCAACTAGCTACCCAGCACGACAGTATAGAGAAGAGCGCCATGTTGCTGATTGAGCAACATGGCGCTTTTGGCTTTTGGCGCATCTATGGTGTAACGTCAGCACCAGCATCTACAGCCAAGCTCGCTGCGCCCACAATGCGCCGCGATGCAGTTTCCTGCACCAGCACAACGGCACGCACCTCCGCAGCTTGCCACTGCGCTGCCAACTGTAGTGGCACCGTAGCGGCGAAACTGCCCGCGCCGTCTACCGTTCCCACGGTGCGCAAAGCCCGCACGACGGGCGCGTGGCGCAGCAAACGCCCGGCATTTTCGCCCCGCCCTACCTGCGACGACAGCCCCCTTTCGGTAAGGGCCAGCAGTACCTGGCTTTGCTTTGCGCCGGTGGGTAGGGAGGACACTTGCACGTGTATGCTGGTCGGGTTGGGGCGCGTGAGGCGAATGGTGGCGCGTGGGGCCGTAGCGGCCTGCGCTATAGCCGCCGTGAGCTTCTGCCGCTGGCTGCCCACCAGCTCCGTTTGGCCATTCACCACGGCCTGCGGGGTGTAGGAACCGGTGCCAAACCGGGCGGCATACTGCCGTTGCCGCTCCGTGAACTGCGCCGATGAGTAAGCGTCTTTCCACCCCAGGCGGTTCCAATAATCCACGTGTTCCCCCAGCGCCACTATCTCCACACCGGGCACCGGCTGCGTGGCAGCTAACTCGCGCAACGTGGCGTCGGCGGCGGGGCAGCTAGAGCATCCTTCTGAGGTGAACAGCTCCACAACCACGGGCACGCGAGCAGCGGCTGGCAGGGTAGGAGCACTGGTTTTAGGAGCTAACTTGCTGGCATAGGGTAGGGCCACGCTGGCCAACACACCCGCGCTGAGCAGCGAAAGGAAAACGGTTTTCATAGACTATACACTGCTGAGAAGTATACGGAAGACAGCCATTCACGGCGGGTAGTTCATTGCTGCTTTCTGGCGCCAATGGGCTTACGTGGAGAGTAGTATGGAGGCGTTTTCCTACGAACTGTGCTGATCAACGTAGACGAGAAACGGTAAGGCCGTATCCGGAGTACGAACGATACTACTCCTACTCAACGGGCCGTTTCTTCACTTCACTCTGCTTCTATGAAACATCGTCTGCTTTTTCTGCTTGGTTCTTCTTTGGTCTTGCTCTCGTGTTCAGATGAGAAACAACAGGTTACCGACCCGGTTACGCCTAGCCCTACCACAGAGCCTGTGGAAACCAAGGCCCCCAACACCACTTACAAGCCAGCTTTTGCCGGGCAAACCAGGGTAGGGGGCGTGACTACCACCGCCAGCTACCGTGCGGATGTCATCACGTCTTCTCTGACCAGTCCGTGGGGCATCACCGGGTTACCCGATGGGCGTGTGCTAGTGACCGAGAAGGCCGGGCGCATGCGCATCGTTACGGCTTCCGGTACAGTCAGTGAGCCGATTACGGGAATACCGGCGGTGAACCCAGCCGGGCAGGGCGGACTGATGGGCGTATGCCTCGACCCTGCTTTCGCCACGAACCGGATGGTGTACTGGTCTTTTTCGGAAGCCCGCCCCGGCGGCAACGTAACGGCCATTGCCAAAGGCAAGCTGGCTACCGATGAACGAACGATTGAAGGGGCCACCGTTATTTACCGGGCCGAGCCGGCCTATGCCGGCACGCTGCACTACGGGGGTAGGGTGGTGTTCGACCGCACCGGCAACCTGCTGGTGAGCACCGGCGAACGGTCAGATTTGGTGACCCGGCCCCAGGCCCAGTTGGTCACGTCGGCTCTGGGCAAGATTATCCGCATCACCAAAGACGGACAGCCCGCACCCGGCAACCCGGTGTTTGCGCAGGCCGGCGCCCTACCCGAGCTGTACTCCATCGGACATCGGAACCCGCAGGGACTGGCTGTCCATCCCGTTACCGGTGAGGTATGGCAGAGTGAGCACGGCCCTCGCGGCGGCGACGAAATAAACCGCTTGCAAGCGGGTGCCAATTACGGCTGGCCTACCATCACCTACGGTATCGAATACAGTGGGCAGCCCATTGGCAGCAGCATTCAGCAACAGGAAGGATTGCAACAGCCCGTGTATTACTGGGACCCGGTGGTATCGCCCAGCGGCATGACCTTTTACAGCGGGAATCGAATAGCGGAGTGGCAGAACAATCTGTTCATCGGCTCGCTCAGCGGTATGCACATTGTTCGCCTGGTTATCGACAACAACCGGGTAGTAGGCGAAGAACGGTTGCTAGCAAGCGAGGAGCAGCGATTCCGCGCCATCACCCAGGGTAGCGACGGCGCCTTGTATGCCATTACCGATCAGGGCCGGTTGTACCGGATTGATAGATCGTAGCACTCTTCTTCCAGGCTTCGCGCCGCAACGCAGTAAGCGCAGGGTAGGGGCGCTTTAATAATCGACTACCCGCTTCCTATCTCCACCAAAAAACCTGCTCTTGATAAACGGAATCTTCCGTTCGTCAGGAGCAGGTTTTTTTGGTGGCAATGGGTAGGGAAGGCTAGCGTACGTCTGCGCCGCTGCCCCATCCGAAACGTTCGGCTTGGTTGCGCGACCGTGCGCGTTCACAGATGCGGAACCGGTAAGTGCGTGCGCCAGGGACACACGCCAGCAGAGCAGTAGGCACCCTGTGATGGTATGCGAAAATGACGGCTTCAAATAGCTGTTAGATGCACTCAGGACCTAAAATACCCCCGCCTTTTCACGAGAATACCCCCGCCCGTAGACAGCAGGAGACCGTAGTTTTGCCTCTGAAAACGCCTTGGTACCGTGTGTTTTGCAAACGATTGCGAACGGTAGGGCACGTCTTATAAGCTGCTCTAAAGCGGCATGCTGCTTCTCTAGGGTAGGCGAATAAATGGAAAGTGGTAGACAGGATTCACTTGCCGAAGAGTCGCCGCCGCGCCGCCTATAGTTGCATTCAATCTTCTCCTAAATCCACCAACTCACCTGTATGAAAAACTTCTTCCCCCCGCGATGGTACGCCGCGTACCTACTGCTTTTCTGCTTGTCGATTACGGCAGCCTTTGCCCAATCTGCCACGGTGCGGGGCACCGTGCGCGATGAAACGGGCACCGGCCTACCCGGCGTAACGGTGCTGCTAAAAGGCACCACCACTGGCACCGCTACTGGCTCCGATGGCAACTTCTCCTTGGATGTGCCCGATGCCAACGCGGGAGTATTGCAATTCTCCTTTGTGGGCTACAAGCAGCAGGAGGTAGCCATTGGCGGCCGCACTACCCTCAATGTGTCGCTGGGTACGGATAACCAGGTGATGTCGGAAGTAGTGGTGGTGGGCTACGGCAGCCAGGAAAAGCGCACCCTCACCAACGCCGTGACTACGGTGCAAGGCGAGGAACTGAGCAAGCTGACGGTAGCCGACGTAGGCAGCGCCCTGCAAGGCAAGGCCGCCGGCGTGACGGTAGTAGGCGCGGGCTCAGAACCCGGCTCGGCCCCGCAAATCCTGATTCGCGGTATTTCGACCATCAACGGCAACAGCCCGCTCTACGTGGTAGACGGCCTCCCGGTGGCCAACATCGACTACCTCAACCCCAAGGATATTGCTACCCTGAGCGTACTGAAAGATGCGGCTTCGGCGGCTATTTACGGCTCGCGGGCGGCCAATGGCGTGGTGCTCATCACCACGAAAGCCGGTGTAAAAGGCGAGCCGCGCATTACAGTAGACGGCACCTTCGGCGTATCGAACCCAACCAATGTGCCCAACATGGCCTCAGCCAGCGAGTACGCCCGCATCATGAACCTAGCGGCTACCAACTCGGGCAACGCCGCCGTGTACCCCAACCCCGAGCAGTACACCCAGACCACCGACTGGTGGAAGCAAATTGCCCGGCGTGGCATCACGCAGAACTACTCGGTGGGCCTCTCCGGCGGCAGCGACAAGGTGGTGTACTCCACCGGCCTGAGCTATTTCAAGGAGCGCGGCTTGGTACAAGGCTCTGATTTCGATCGACTAGCGTTGCGCATGAAATCGGAATACCAGGCCACCAAGCGCCTGAAAATAGGGGAGGACTTCAACATCTCGATGACCTCGCGCAACTACCTCAACAGCGGCTCGCTGTTCCGCGACGCCTTCAACGACGACCCCATCACGCCGGCCCGCGTACCCGGTACTTCCGGCAACCCCTACGACTACTACGGCGCCTCGCCTACCGACGTGGGTAACCCCCTGGCTACCGTGGAGCGCAATGACGACAAGCGCAAGCAATACTTCCTGGTGGGCACGGTGTACGCCAACTACGAGTTCATTCCGGGCCTGATTGCTGAAACACGCTTCGGTACCAACAACAACGTGTACCGCCGCAACAACTTCAACCCGTTTTACACCATCGACGCCAACGAGCGCAACCAGGTGAACTCGGTGGTGCGGGAACACAACATCGAAATCAACTGGAACAACACCAACACGCTGAACTACACCCACGCGTTCGGCGACCACAACGTGTCGGCACTGGCGGCCGTGACGCTGGAGCGCTTCCAGACCACGACCAACTCCACCTCGGGCCAGGGGATTCCCAGCAACGACCCCAGCCTGCGCTACCCCGCCGCGGCCACCACGGGCTTCGCCATTGGCGGCAACACCTACACCAATACCATTGCCTCGCTGATTGGGCGTGTGAACTACGACTACCGCGGCAAGTACCTGCTGGGCGCCAGCATCCGCCGCGACGGCGCCTCGGTATTCCCGACGGACAACCGCTGGGGCACGTTCCCGTCGGTGTCGGTGGGCTGGCTGGTGTCGGAGGAGAGCTTCCTGAAAAACCAGAACGCTCTGAACTTCGCCAAGCTGCGCGCCAGCTGGGGCCGGGTAGGCAACCAGAACATTGCCAGCCTGACCAACAGCGCCTACACCGGCACCATTGGCCGCACCTACTACGTAACTGGCCCCGACCGCACCCTGCAATTGGGCGCCGTGCAAGGCAACGTGCCCAACCCCAACGTGAAGTGGGAAACCGTGGAGGACTACGACATTGGCGTGGACCTGGGCCTGTTGCAGAACCGCCTGACCCTGACCGCCGACGTGTTCCGCCGCAACACCTACGACATGCTCATGTTCCAGTCGATTCCGGGCCACGCGGGCTACGGCTACAACAGCCCCGTGACCAACGTAGGCAGCATGAATACTAATGGCTTGGACTTCACAGTGGGCTACGCCGAAACCAAAGGTGATTTCACCTACGGTCTGAGCGTGAATGCCACCCGCGCCATCAGCAAGATTGACAAGCTGGCTAACGGGCAGGCCATCTATTCGGGCAACACGCCCATCTTCGGGCGACCTTCTAAGACTGAGGAAGGTGGCTACGTAGGCGCGTTCTACGGCTACCAGAACACGGGTATTTTCCAGAATCAGGGTGAGGTAGACGCCTACCGTTCGGCCGGCGGCACGCTCATTCAGCCCAACGCCAAGCCCGGCGACTTCCGCTTTGCCGACCTGAACGGCGACGGCGTGATTGACGAGAAAGACCAGAAGTACATCGGCAACCCTACCCCCGACCTGACCTTTGGTGTGAACCTGACCATGGGCTATAAGGGCTTCGACATGCAAGCCTCGCTCATCGGCAGCCTCGGCAACGACATTGTGAATGCCAACAAGGGCTGGTGGTACTCGGGCAGCTACAACTATAATAAGATTGCTGGCCTCGAAAACATGGCGTGGAGCGGCGAAGGCACTTCGAACACGGTGCCCCGCATTGTCGCCAACGACAACAACCAGAATCTCACGCGTTTCTCCAACTTCTACGTGGAGAATGGCTCCTACGCTCGTCTGCGCAATTTGCAGCTGGGCTACACCTTCACCAAAGGCGTGAATACCATGCTACACACCAGCAGCCTGCGCCTCTACGTGAGCGCTCAGAACCTGCTGACTTTCACCAACTACAGCGGCGTGGACCCCGAAATTGGGTACGGCCGCTCCTACACCGACGGCGCCTCGGCCCTGAACCGCGGCGTGGACCTGGGCAACTACCCCACGGCCCGCACCTTCCTGGTGGGCGCTAACATCGGCTTTTAATATTCGAGCTGTTAGCTATTAGCTGATAGCTACTAGCTTCTTACTTGCTGATAAACAGAGTTTTGTCTTATAGGTCGAAAAAAGCTAATAGCTAACAGCCATCAGCTAACAGCTAAAAAAACTCCCGCACTGTATCATGAAAAATATCCGCTTTACTCTCACCCTGATGCTCGGGCTTGGCCTGGGCCTGCAAGGCTGCGAATCGTTCCTGGACAAGCCCCCGCAGGGCCAGCAGAACGTGAACAACTACTACTCCAATGCCGAGGAGTGCAAGGCGGCCGTGATGGGCTGCTACGCCACCGCTGACCAGGACGACTGGTGGAAGATTGACCGCACCCGCATGTTCGGCGACGCCGGCTCGGACGACGCCTGGAAAGGCAACGCCATTGCCGGCGACCAGCGCGAGTTTGGCGACTTCGCCCGCTTTTTCTGGCTGCCCAACAACGAGTGGTTCGACAACCGTTACACCCACATCTACCAGTCCATCGGCAACTGCAACGCGGCGCTGGTGGGCATCGAGTCGGCCCCCATTGATAACACGCTCAAGCAGCAGCTCATTGGCGAGGTGAAGTTTATTAGGGCCTACAATTACTTTGAGCTGGTGAAGGGCTACGGCGGCGTGCCGCTGGTGCTCACGCCGGTGTCGCCGAGCGAGTCGATAACACTGACGCGCGCTACCGCCGCTGAGGTGTACGCGCAGATTATCAAAGATTTGCAGGAAGCTGCTGCTGCCCTACCCCTCAAGAGCGCCCGCACCACCGGCGACTTAGGCCGCGCCACTAAAGGCGCCGCCAACGGCTACCTGGCCAAAGCCTACCTCTACACCGAGCAGTGGGCCCAGGCCCAGCAGGCGGCCGAAACGGTGATGGCCTCCAACGAGTACAATCTGAGCACGGACTTCAGCAACATCTGGACGGTGGGCAACGTGAACGGCCCGGAGTCGCTGTTTGAGCTGAACTACAGCCCCAACCAGACGTTCAACCTGGGCACGTCGATGACGGTGATTATGCGCAGCCGTGCCGATGGTGGCTGGGGCTTTAACACGCCCAGCAGCAACCTGGAGCAGGCCTTCATCCGCGAAAACGACCCGCGCCGGCAGTGGACCATCATCCGGCAGGGCGACAACGTAGGACCGAAAACCGCCAACTTCGACTACTCCAACTACGACACCAAGCCCTCGGAAAACGAGTCGGGCCGCATGAGCCGCAAGATTTTCCTACCCCTGGCCGACCGCCCCGCCAACGAACGGGAGCACGCCCCCCTCAACCGTATTGAGCTGCGCTATGCCGATTTGCTGCTGATGCACGCTGAGGCTTCGTTCCGGCTGGGCCAGGAGGCCAAAGCGCTGTCGTCGCTGAACCTAGTGCGGGCCCGCGCCAACCGCTTGCAGCCCGGCACGGTGCTGCCGCGCACCTCCACGGGCACGGACCTGCTCAACCACATCTGGTTGGAGCGCCGCCTGGAGTTGGCCATGGAAGGCCACCGCTACTACGACCTGGTGCGCCAAAAGCGCCTGGTAGCCGTGATACAAGCCTTCAACGCCGCCCAGCTCACCAGCACCGACCCCTACGACAAGGGCAAAGTGAAAGACCAGATTTCGGAAAAGAACAACCTGTTCCCCATTCCTACCCCCCAGATTCAGCTCTCGGGAGGCAACGTGGTGCAGAACCCCGGGTACTAAAGGGCACTCGACAAACGACACACTGTTTTGTGTCTCGTTTGTCGGACCGGCACCCAGCCGCGACTATTCAGTTCACCCCAGTGGGTCACGCTTGTCGTGGTTCTACTGGGGTGATAAGCGTTTCAGGATGCAGCCGCCACTCCGGTCGCCTTACCACAATACTTAGCGGAAGTATATGAAAAACAACGTAATATGGCCTTTTCGACTAGTGCCTGCCTACTGCTCGGGCGCTTGGGTAGCAGCCCTCCTGCTAAGAGCTGCCACCGCACACGGCCAGTCCTCGACGGCAACAACTGTCGCCATCGACCCGGCTAAAACCTACCAGACTATCGACAACTTCAGCGCTTCTGATGCGTGGTCGTGTCAGTTTGTGGGGCAGTGGCCCGAGGCCAAAAAGAACGCCATGGCCGACTGGCTATTCAGCACGGAGGTAGGGCCCGGCGGGCAACCCAAGGGCATTGGCCTGTCGATGTGGCGCTTTAATATCGGCGCGGGAAGCGCGCAGCAGGGCGAGCAAAGCGGCATCAAGGACGAATGGCGCCGTGCCGAATCATTTCTGAGAGCGGACAATATTTACGACTGGACCAAGCAAGCTGGCCAAGTGTGGTTTCTGAAAGCGGCGCAGCAGCGCGGCGTGCGGCAGTTTTTGGGCTTTCTGAATAGTCCGCCCGTGCAATACACCGTCAATGGCAAAGCCTACGCCACCGATGCCAAGACCAACCTGGCACCCGAACACTACGCCGATGCGGCCACCTACATGGCCAAGGTAGTAGAAGGCGTGAAGCAGACCGCCGGCATCACCTTCGACTACCTGAGCCCCGTAAACGAGCCCCAATGGGACTGGAGCGACGGCGGCCAGGAAGGCACGCCCTTCCGCAACGCAGAAATTGCGGGTCTTACGAAGGCGCTGAACGCACAACTGGTGCAACAAAACCTGCCTACCAAGATTCTGTTGACGGAAGCGGGCAAGCTGAATTACCTGCTGGCAACGGAAGACAAACCCGAGCGCGGCGACCAAATCGACGCCTTTTTCAAGCCCGGCTCGCCTACCTACGTGGGCAACCTGCCGCGCGTGGCCGGCGTCATAGCCGGGCATAGCTACTTCACTACCTCGCCCTACCCCCAGGCCGTGGCCGTGCGGCAGCAGCTAGCCGATAAGGTGCAGCAGATGCAGGGTCTTCGTTACTGGCAATCGGAGTACTGCATTTTGGGTGATAACGCGGGCGAAATCAACGGCAATAAGCGCGACCTGGGCATCGGGCCGGCGCTGTATTTGGCGCGCACCATCCACAATGATTTGGTGGTAGCCAACGCCGCAGCTTGGCAGTGGTGGGTAGCCATTTCGCCCTACGACTACAAAGACGGCCTCATCTACATCGACCACAACAAAACCGACGGCGCCTACCACGACAGCAAAATGCTGTGGGCCTTGGGTAACTACAGCCGGTTTGTGCGCCCCGGCGCGGTGCGCGTAGCGGCACAACTAGCCCAGAAAGCCACGCCGGAACAGCAACTATTAGTATCGGCGTACCGCGATGCGGCCAGCAAGCAGCTCGTGGTAGTAGTGGTCAACTCGGGCAACGAGGCAGCGGCGCTGAACCTCCAGCTTGGCAAGAAACCTTGGCTTCCGGAACGCACCTACATTACCTCCGCCACCGCCAATTTGGCGCCTACCCCCGCGCCGCGCGCCAAACAGCCGGTGCGGGTCGCGCCGCAGTCTATCACTACCCTCGTCGGCAACCTACGCTAAGCACTACCTCCACCTAGCTACTCTTCCTTTCCCATGACCCGTACATTCCTACTTACACTGCTTCTGCTAGGGGGCTGGCTCGCCGCTACCAGCGCCCACGCGCAGGAGCGCCACACGCTCTTGTTCAACGACGATTGGCGCTTTCACAAAGGCGACGTAGCCGCAGGCGAAACCGCTGGCCTCGATGACCACGCCTGGCGCACTGTGCTGCTCCCTCACGATTGGAGCATCGAAGGGCCATTCAGTCAGGAGTGGGCCAGCGCCACGGCATTTTTGCCCGGCGGGGTAGGCTGGTACCGCAAGTCGTTTGAGGTGCCTGCTGAGATGCGCGGCAAGAAGGTATTCGTGTATTTCGATGGGGTGTACAAGAACAGCGAGGTGTGGCTCAACGGCCACTCACTGGGCAAGCGCCCCAGCGGCTTTGCCTCCTTCGAATACGAGCTGACGCCCTACCTGAACGCTACCGGCCGTAACCTGCTGGCCGTGAAAGTCGACCACAGCCAGGTAGCCGATTCGCGCTGGTACACCGGCTCGGGCATCTACCGCAACGTATACTTGGTAGGCACCGCGCCCGTGCACGTGGCGCGGTGGGGGGTAGGTTTCACCACACCCGAGGTAACGGCGGCCGCGGCCACGGGCCAAGTAACGGTAGCCGTCACCAATGCCAATTCCGCCGTTGCGCCGGTGTTGGTAAAAGCTTCGCTGGCAGATGCCAAGGGGAAGGTAATCGCCACGGCGCAGCAGCAAGTACAGGCACAGCCCGGCACCGATACGCCGGCTGCTCTCACGCTGAAAATCAACAAGCCTACTCTGTGGTCGGTAGAGAATCCGAACCTGTACAAGTTGCGCGTGGCGCTATCGGTGCAAGGGAAACCCCTTGATGCAGTGGAGGAGGAGGTAGGCGTGCGCACCATTCGGTTTGATGCTGCGCAGGGTTTCTTTCTGAATGGCAAGAACCTCAAGCTCAAAGGTGTGTGCCTACACGACGATGCCGGCGCGCTGGGCGTGGCCGTGCCGTTGGAAGTGTGGGAGCGGCGCCTGAAAGCACTAAAAGAGGTAGGCTGCAACTCCATCCGCATGAGCCACAACCCCCACGCCGACTACTTCTACACGCTCTGCGACCGGATGGGCTTCCTAGTGATGGACGAGGCCTTCGATGAATGGGAGGTAGGCAAAAACAAATGGGTAGAGGGCTGGAACGTGGGCACGCCCGCCAAGTTCGGCTCACACGAGCACTTCCAGGAGTGGGCCGACCGCGACCTGCGCGACATGATTCTGCGCAACCGCAACCGGCCGTCCATTAGTATGTGGAGCATCGGCAACGAAATTGACTACCCCAACGACCCCTACTCCCACGAGGTGCTGAACACCGGCCGTAATCCGCAGATCTACGGCAAAGGCTACCTGCCCGACCACCCGCCGGCTAGTCGGCTGGGGGTGCTGGCCCGGCACTTGGTGGAGGTAGCCAAACAGTACGATACGTCGCGGCCCATTACGGCGGCGCTAGCGGGCGTGGTCATGTCCAACTTCACCGACTACCCCGATGTGCTGGACGTGGTGGGCTACAATTACCAGGAGTTTCGCTACCCCGAAGACCACCAGAAGTACCCCAACCGCATCATCTACGGCAGCGAAAACGGCATGGGCCGCGACGCCTGGGCGGCAGTGGATTCCAACGCCTACATCTCAGCCCAGTACCTCTGGACGGGCATCGATTACCTGGGCGAGGCCGGCAAGTGGCCCCAGCGCAGCAACGGCGCGGGCCTGCTGGATATGGCCGGTTTCCCGAAACCCGAATACTACTTCCGCCAAAGCCTCTGGACTACCAAGCCGATGACGTACGTGGCCGTTGCGCCCGCGCCCAAAGCCGGCGACTCGCCCAACGTAAACCACCGCCGCCTTCAGCCTACCTGGAACTGGCCTGCCGGCGAGCAGGTGCGGGTGGTAGGCTTCACGAACTGCGAGGCCGCGGAGTTGGTGCTGAATGGAAAATCGCTGGGCCACAAAACCGGCCGCGAAGTGTATTGGGACGTGCCCTACCAGCCGGGTACCCTCTTACTCAAAGGATATAACCTAGGCAAGGAAGTCAGCCGCACCGAGCTACACACTGCCACCGCGCCGCACGCGCTGCAAGCCACGGCCTATCAAACCAAGCTCGCAGCCAGCACCCACGAGCTGGCGCAGATGGAGGTGCGCGTGGTAGACCAAAGCGGCAACCTAGTGCAAGATGCCACCCACGAAATTAGCGTGTCGGTGCAGGGTCCCGGCAGGGTAGTGGGCATCGAAAGCGGCGACTTGGCCAGCCATGAGGACTACCAAGCACCCAAGCACCGTGCTTACCACGGCAAGCTATTGGTGTTTGTGCAGCCCACTGGCGCGGGGCGTATCAGTGTGCAGATGCAGGCGCCAGGGCTGCAAAGCCAGCAGGTAACGCTGCAAGCGAAATAACGGCAGAAGCTGCCGCGTTTACGCTAAAAGGCCCGGCGGGTAGCAATACCGGCCGGGCCTTTAATATGCAGCAAGTGACGGGAAGCCTGATTACTTCGTGGGCATCAGCACCGCATCAATGGACTGTACAATGCCGTTGGAAGCCACAATATCGGTGTTGACCACGTTGGCAGTGTTGCCTTTGGCGTCTTTAATCATAATGGACTGGCCCTGGCGCATCACCGTGAGCGTTTCGCCCTGTACCGTGGTAAGCGTCTGACCGTCTTTCAGATTGGCCGCCAGATAGCTGCCGGGCACCACATGGTAGGAAATCAGCATTGCTAACTGCTGCTTGTTGGCGGGTTTCAGCAGCTCATCTAGCTTGCCGCTGGGCAGCTTGTTGAAGGCTGCGTCGGTAGGCGCAAAAACGGTGTATTTGGTGGTGCCGCGGGCCTTATCGTCGAGGCCAGCCGCTTTCACGGCTTTCATCAGGGTGTTATGGTTGGACGAAAGCCGCGACATATTGAGCAGATTGCCGTTGGCCTGATTGGTAACCGGGGCGCCGGTTTGCGCGAGGGCCGTGGTATCAAGACCGGCAACCAGCAGGCCGCAGCAAAGAGCAGAAGTGAAAAGCAGATTTTTCATAGGTGTTTGAGGTATTTGTAAAGAGCTTATAGATATATACTTACGGGGGTAGTAGGATAGGGTTCGTATAGTGACGCGTTCATCTGACCTAGCCGGCAAGACTACTGTTTAGTTTTCTTGGGTAATCAGATCTACCACCAGCGTTGCCATCATGACCTTATCCTTGGGCTTGCTTTCGGCGATGAGTAGGGTAAGGGCACTAAGCCATTATCGGCGAGAACCGTCGGGCGTATGTCAGTGAGAATTTCTTATTGATTGCCTTTTCTAACAATCTATTTTTCCTGTAACTACGCCTGCCCATCGGGCTATTGATAGAACAAAACGTCTTGGGTAGTAGACATAGGATAGGGAAGCAAAATACGGTTAAATTTAGGCACCCTGACCTCACCCTTTTCCTACCCCATGAAGCCCTATCTCACGCTTACTCTTCTTGCCCTAACCACGGTCACGTATGCCCAAACCAAACCCGTGAAAGTAGAAGTCAAACAAACTAATGGCCGTTACGAACTGATGCGCGGCGGCCAGCCCTACTTCATCAAGGGGGCCGGCGGCGGACAGTTTCCCGAGCGTGTGAAGGCCTACGGGGGCAACTCCATTCGTACCTGGACCACCCAGGGCGGGGAGCAGGTGCTGGCCGAGGCCAACAAGAACGGCCTCACCGTGATGATGGGTCTCGATGTGGTGCGCGAGCGGCATGGCTTCGACTACAACGACTCGACAGCCGTAGCTGAGCAATTGCAGCGTCTGCGCGCCGACGTAATGAAATACAAAGACGACCCGGCCCTGCTATTCTGGGGCATCGGGAACGAGCTGAACCTGGAGTACAAGAATCCCAAGGTGTGGGACGCTGTGCAGCAGATTGCCCAGATGATTCACGAGGTAGACCCAAACCACCCCACCAGCACGGTACTGGCCGGCCTCAACCAAGCCGAGGTAGACTACATCAAGGCCAGGTGCCCGGCGGTGGACATCCTCAGCATCAACACCTACGCCGGGCTGGCCGCCATTCCGCAGCAGGTGCGCACCACCGGCTGGACGGGCCCCTACGTAGTGGCCGAGTGGGGGCCCACTGGCCACTGGGAAAGCCCTGTCACGCCTTGGAAAGCTTCAGTAGAAGAAACCAGTAGCCAAAAAGCCGCCGTGTACAAGAGCCGCTACGAGGCCTCGGTGGCGAAGGATAAAACTCAGTGCCTGGGCACCTACGTGTTCTTGTGGGGCCAAAAGCAGGAGCGCACGCCTACCTGGTACGGGCTGTTTACGGAAGACGGGAAGGAGTCGGAGGTAGTAGATGTGATGCAGTACCTGTGGAGCGGCAAGTGGCCGAAGAACCGTGCCCCACACTTGGACTCGTTCCGCTTGGATGGTAAGCTGGCTACCGATTCGGTCTACCTCGAACCCAACCGTTCCTACACAGCCCTTGTGACCGTAAAGGACCCCAACAAAGACCCGCTGACCTACCGCTGGGAGCTGCTGCCGGAAAGTACTGACCTCAAATCGGGCGGCGACCGGGAAAGCCGCCCCGCCGCTATTCCTGGCTTGATTCCGGCCAACGCCAAAAACCAGACTACCCTTAAAGCGCCTGCCCAGGAAGGCGCCTACCGCCTGTTCATCTACGCTTATGATGGGCATGACAACGTAGCCACAGCCAACATTCCGTTTTATGTGAAAGGAAAATAAGCAGGTAGCCAGCGGGTTGTTAGGCTAGACAGGATAGCAGCTTCGCAAACAACTGGTTTTTTAAGAATCTATTTGAGTTGAATCGGCTGATCGTCTAAAGGGATGTAGAGACGCATACTTGCGTCTTATCGTTGAACGATTTCGGCCACCTGACGCGGACGACGAGACGCAAGTAGGCGTCTCTACATCGTACAACTTCTAAGGCGCTTCTTTTGCCAGTTCCACCCGTAAGGGCTCTTCGTTCGTGATTTCCTCATTGCCGGCTTTCAGCACCACGTCGCCTATCTTCAAAGGGCCGAATACCTGAATCTGGCCCATGGTTTCGTCGCCTTTTTGCACGTCTACCAGTTCGGCGCGGCCATCTTTCACCCGGATAACGTAGGTGCGCTCGGCCGTGCTGACTACCGCCGAACGGGGCACAAACAGACTGCTTTTGGCGGCATCTACGGGTACAGTAGCCGTGGCAAACATGCCCGGACGCAGCCGGTTCTTGGGGTTCGGAATGTCGATTTCGATTTGCTCGGAGCGGGTTTCGGGCCGCACGCTGTTTGCTACGCGGTTGATGGTGCCCATGAAGGTTTCGCTCGGGAACGTGCGGACCATGAAGCGCACCGTGTCGTGCACGTGGATGCTGCCCACGTAGGCCTCGGGTACGGCCAGGCGTAGGCGCAAGCGGCTGAGCTGACGGATTTTAAAGATGGGCAAGTTGGTCTGGCCGCCCGGCCCCACGAACGCGCCGGGTGCCAGATTACGCTCCGTGACCATACCCGAGAAGGGGGCCGTGATGCGCAGGTAGCCGGCCATCTGGCTGGCGGCCTCGTAGTGCGCCCGCCCAGCCGTCACCAACAAACTGTCTGATAGAGCCTTGGCATGCGCCTGTTCCAGGTTCAGCGGCGATACGGCGCCGGCCGTGCGGCTCGTAACCAGCAGGCGGTGGTAGGCGGCGCGGCTGGAGCTGTAGCTGGCCTGCGAGGCTTTCAGCTGCGACAAGGCCTCACTGAGGGCTGCCGTTAGCTCCGGCGCTTCCAGCTCGGCCAGCAGTTGGCCCGGCCGCACCGCGTCGCCAATATCGGCGTGCAGGCGCTTAAGGTAGCTGTTTACGCGCGGGTAGATGTCGGTTTGGTAGTAGCTGTCCAGCTCGCCGGGTAGGTTGAGGGAGCGGGTGGGCTGCGCGGCCGTCACCTGCACCGCATCGTAAGGCAGGTCGGCGGGCTCTTCGGTCACCACTTCCTTGGTGTCGCCGTTGGAGCAGCCACCAAGCAGGCCGGCAGCCAGGCAGAGTGTTAAGAAAGAGCGAACAATAGTCATGGATTGAGGCAGAAGTAGGAATTTCGGTGAAGGAGAAGCCCCGCTAGGCGGAGCAGTGGCCTAGGCGTGCACGGGCTCGGCCAGCGCCGGGCGCGACGCGGGGACGTCGGCGGCATCGTAGGTGTTGCTGTCCGGGTCGTCGGGGTCGAGCGAAACGGAATCGAAGGAAGTCTTGCGCTGCACGGCGGCAAAGGCCACGGGCAGAATGAACAGGGCCGCTACGGTAGAAGCCAGCAGGCCCCCAATCACGGCCCTACCCAGCGGGGCGGTTTGCTCGCCCGCGTCGCCTAGTCCCGAGGCCATCGGAATCATGCCAAACACCATGGCAATGGAAGTCATCAGGATAGGCCGCAGGCGGGCAGCGCCGGCGTCGCGGGCGGCCGATACGGCGTCGCGGTAGCGCAGGCGCAGGCCCTCGGCATTGGTCACCACCAGCACCGCATTCGCCACCGACACGCCCACCGACATAATCAAGCCCATGTAAGATTGTAGGTTCAGGGTCTGGTTCGTAGCCAGCAGCAGCAGGAGCGCCCCGGCCAGCACGGCCGGCACAGTCACAAGGACTACCCCCGCCACTTTAAACGACTGATAGTTAGCCGCCAGCAGCAGGAAAATCACCACCACGGCCAAACCAAGACCAGTTTGCAGGCTACCCATGGTTTCCTGAAGCAACTGCGAGAGGCCGCGCAGCTCCACCACCGAACCCTTGGGCGGGTCGCCCACGTCGTCGATGGCCGCCTGCACGGCGCGGGTGGCCGTGCCCAGGTCCTGCTGGTTGATATTGGCCGAAACCGTCACGATGCGGCGTGGACCAATGCGGTCGTACTGACCAGGCTGGGTGGCGGGGCGCAGTGTCGCCACATCGGCCAGGGTAGGGCGCAGCTGGCCGGGCACCAGCGGAATGTTCTGCATATCGGCCTTGGAGCGCATCTGCTGGGCTTCCATCTGCACCTGCACTTGGTAGGCAAAGCCCTTGCTGCGGTCGAGCCACAGGTTCTTGGCCGTGAAGCGGCTACTGGAGGTAGCCGCCACCAGCGAGCGGGCAATCTGATCGGGGGTGAGGCCGAACTGCGCCGCCCGCTCCCGGTCGATATCTACCTGCATGGTCGGGTAGCTCAAGGGTTGGTTGATGCGCACGTCGCGCAGGAAGGGCACCTTTTGCAGGCGGCGCACCAGCTTTTCGGCGTACTGCTCGCCCTCGCCCAGGTCTTTGCCCCCCACCAGAATCTCAATGGGCGTTTGGGCGCCCTGGCTCATGATTTTGTCGGTGAGGCTGATGGGCTCAAACGTAATCGTAACGTCGAGTAAGTGCTTCTTTACGGCGGCCCGGATTTGCTCTTTCAGGGCGTCCATCGACTCCACCTCGTAGTTCTCGGCTAGGCTTACCTGCAAAACGGCCTCGTTGGGACCAGAGTTGAACACGTACAGGGCGCTGGTGCCGTAGCTGGAAGGCGTCATGCCCACAAAAGCCGAGCTGATGGCGATATTTTTGGGGCCTACGATCTGCTCAATCAGCTGAATCACTTCCTTGGTGCGCTGCTCCGTGCGCTCAATGCGCAGGCCTTGGGGCGCCAAAATGCGCATTTGGAATTGCCGCGAGTGCGTGATCTGGGGCATCATGTCCTGACCAATCGATAGAAAACCCCAGCCGATCAGGGCCACGCAGGCCACTGCGTAAATCGTCAGGGTAAGGGCGCGGTGAGCCAGCAGGCCGTCGAGCAGGCGCAGGTAGCGCACCTTTACCCGCTCAAAACCGCTTACTTTCTCGGGCTGCCCTGCATCGTGGTGCGTTGGGTTGGGCGCTTCCGCTGGTTTGCCGGGGGCATGTACCGGGGCATCCTCGTGCGGGTGGTCTTTCAGCCACCAGTTGGCCACCACCGGCACAAACACCTGCGACAAGAGGTAGGACACGATAATGGAAAAGCCTACCGACAGCGACAGCGGAATAAACATGCCGCGCGGCACACCCGACATCAAAAAGGCGGGCGCAAACACGGCCAGGATGCTGAGCGTGATGAGCAGCAATGGAAACGATACTTCCTTCGACGCATCCAAGATGGCCCTCGCCTTGGGCTTGCCCATTTCCAGGTGCTGGTGAATGTTCTCAATCACTACCGTTCCCTGGTCAACCAAGATACCAATGGCCAGCGCCAACCCGCTCAGGGTCATGATGTTGATAGTCTGACCCGTGAGCTGGAGCATGAGCACGGCCGCCAGCAGCGAAAACGGGATGGTCAGAATCACGATGATGGAGCTGCGGAAGTCACCCAGGAACAGTAGTACCACCAGGCCCGTGAGCAGGGCCCCAATGCCGCCTTCCACCAACAGGCTGTGCACGGCCTGCTCCACGTAGATGGACTGGTCGAATTCGTAGCTCAGGCGGATGTTGTCGGGCAGCAGGCTCTGCATCTCGGGCAGCTTGGCCTTCAAGTCGTTTACCACGCTCATAGTGGAGGCGTCGGCCGATTTGGTAACGGGGATGTACACCGAGCGTTTGCCGTTGATGAGGGCGTAGCCCACGGGCACGTCGGTGGCGTCTTCCACCGTGGCTATGTCGCGGATGAACACGGTTGGCCCTACCCCTTGCCGCAGCGGCACGTCGAGGAAGTCGCCCACCTTGTCCATCACCGAGTTGCTGGGCGTCATAATCATGTAGTCGCCAATGCCCACCGAGCCGGCCGGCGAAATCCGGTTGTTCTTCACCACAGCCTCCACAATCTCGTCGGGCGTCAGCTCGTAGCTTTTCATGCGCTCGGGATTCACCCGAATCACAATGGTGCGCTCGTTGCCGCCAAACGGCGACGGCGCCGACGCCCCCGGAATCTGCGAAAACAGCGGCCGGATGCGCGTGGAGGCCAAATCCTGCATCTGCCCCAGCGTGGCCGAGCGGCTACTGAACACCAGCTGCCCCACCGGCAGGCTGGAGGCGTCAAAACGCACTACCGTGGGCGGTACCGAGCCGGGCGGCAGGTAATTCACCACGCGGTTTACCTGGCTGGCTACCTCACCTGCGGCCTGGGCCATGTTGGTATCTTCGTAAAACGTACACTTAATCAGGCACAAGCCCTGGATGTTCTTCACCTCCACGTCTTTGATACCCGACACGTACAGCATCTGGTTTTGGTAGCGCGTCGAGATGAAACCTTCCATCTGGCCGGGCGTCATGCCCCCGTAGGGCTGCGCAATGTAGATGGTGGGCAGGTTGAGGCGCGGAAAAATATCAATGGGGATGCGCCCCAGGGACAGCCCCGCAAACACGAGGATGCCCAACAGCGCCACTATCACGGCAATCGGTTTGGATAAGGCAGCTTTTATCATGAGGAAAAGAGGGATAATGCGAGGGACGGGGGTGGGGTGGCCGAGGGTAAGATTCTACAGCTGTTCTAGCAGCACGCCCAGGTCGCCGTTGGTGGCGGCGCGCAGGAGTAGGGCGCGCCATAGGTTGTTCACAGCTAGAGCCTGATCGGTTTCGGCGCGGTTGAGGGTAAGGGCGGCTTGCGTAAGCACCACCAGATTGTCGAGGCCGGCGTCGTAGCGAGCTTTGGCCTGCACGAAGGCGCGGCTGGCCGCGTCGAGCTGGCGTGGGGCCTCCTGGGCCGTTTGGTTGGCCAACTCCAGTTGCAGCACCGCGTTTTGCCGCTCGGTTTTCAGCAGCAGCACTTGTTGGCTGTACTCGGCCTGGGCCTGGTTCACGCGCTGCTGCTGGGCGTTGGTGGCGTATTTGGTACGCCACAGCTCGGTGATGTTCCACGACAACGCACCGCCCAACACATAGTTATAGGCCTTGAAGGGTAGGCCGGCCCCCAGCGACGCATCAATGGGGTAGGTGCCGTCGGCGCCGGTGCGGTTGCCGATGCCCGAGCCGCGCCCCCACGTGGCCCCCACCAGCGATAGGGTAGGGCGCTTGTTCATGAGCAGCAGGGTGTTTTGGGCCTCGCTGGCCCGCACGCGCTGCTGAGCGGCCCGCAGAATGGGCGGCTGGTGCGTGGTGTCGGAGTATACGGCCGGAGCAATGTTGGGCAGCTTGGTATAGAACTCCATCGAGTCGAGCTGGATGGCCTGCATGGGCGTACCCAGTAGGCTGGCTAGCTGCACGCGTTGCTGCAAGGCCTGCTGCTGGCTGGTTAGAAATTGGAGCTGCGCCCGCGAGTACTCAGCATTCGTGGTCGAGCTGTCGATGCCCGGCCGGATGCCCGACATGGTGCCGGCCCGTATCACCCGCCGCAACGACTGCGTGCGTTGCAGGTTGGCCCGTTGCAGCGCCACCGACTTTTGGGCTACCAGCGCCAGCATAAAGGCATCGGCCACGCGCACCTGGTGCGCAAACAGCTCCTGCTCGTAGTCTGCCTGGGCCTGGTTGGTGGCGGCGTTGGCGCGTTCTAGGGTAGCGCGGTAGCGCCCAAATGTGAGCACCGGCCACTCCACCACCAAGCCGCCCTGGCTGGTCCAGGTGGTTTGGCTGCTGAAATCGGGCCGCACCCCGGCAATACCGAGGGCGCCGCCTGGCAGCACCGCACCGCGCACTTGGTTGGCGGTACCGTGCGCGGCCTGCACCTGGGCCGTAATCTGGGGTAGGAAGTTGGCCCGATTCGTCCGTACATCGGCGGCGGCGGCCTCCACGGCGGCCTGCCGCGCCCGCAGCGCCGGGTAGTTGGCGCGGGCCAGCTCCAGCGCCTGGGGCAGTGTGAGCGGCGACGAAGGCACGGCCTGCGCCTGGGCCACGGCAGGCTTAGAAATGGCTATACCTAGAAAGCCAACCGCCAGTAGCACCAGGAAGCGGCAGCGGTCAGATGGTAGTAAATACAGGGAGGAAAGCGTTGCTAGCATGATGCCAGTAAAGCTAGAGCCGCGGTATTAGACTGATGTTAGTGTTAGATTAGAAGTTATTAGAGTGTCTTTTAATAAGGCTTCTGGGCTCACGCTGCCAACAAATGAAAAGTACGCTTGAGTGAGAAATCAAGCGAAGAGACCAGCATGCTTCAACTCCACGCCGCATCACGCCTAAAGGGTAGCCACTGCTTCCAAGGCAGCCACAGGTCTATCTGCTACCCTTTCAGTAGGGGTAGGCTGACTTCGGCAATGGTGCCACCACCTGGCCGGGGTAGCAGCTGAAGCACGCCTTGGTGCAGCTGCAAAATCTCGTGGGCCAGCGTCAGCCCAATGCCGAAGCCCTGAATATGTTGCGTGTTGCTCCCGCGAATCAGCGGCTGAAAAATAAATTGCATATCGGCGGGCGCTATGCCAACGCCCTGGTCTTCAATATACAACCGAATGCCTTGGTCGGTGTTCATGGTCAGGCGCAGGGCCACTGGCTGCTCCGCCGAGTATTTGCAGGCGTTGTCTACTAGATTCACCAGGGCCGTGCGCAGCAGGTGGCGGTTGCCGAATACCGTAGGCGGCACCGCTTGCCGCTCCACGCCCTCGCCCACGTCCAGCGACAGGCGCTGTTGGGGGCGCTGGTGCTGCACAGTGTCAATCACATCCAGCAGAATGTCCATCACTTCCAACGGCTGGCGGTCGAGGTGGGGCGTGATGCCCCCGAGGCGCGCCAGGTGCAGCAGGCCGTTGGTCAGCTCCGTGAGCTTGTCCAGCTCGTGGGCGGCGTGGCTGATGCCTTCCTTTAAGCTGGTCACGTCCGAATCGTAATCCAAGGAAGTTTCCAGCCAACCTTTGATAGTGGTGAGGGGCGTGCGCAGCTCGTGCGAGGCCTGCGCAATAAACGCCTGCTGACTGGCGGCCAGGGCTTCTTGCCGCGTCAGCAGGTCGTTGAAGGCCGTTGCCAGCACGCCTACCTCGTCGTGGGGGTTGGAGGCCTGCAGGCGAAAACTAGCCGCCTGGGAGCCGGGTGCCCGCAGCTGGCGAATCAGGAAATTCAAGGGGGCCAGCGCCCGGCTGGCGAAAAGCAGCCCCAGCCCGGCTACCAGCACAACGGCCATCAGGTTGCCGTAGAGCAGCGAATTCAGCAGGGTGTATTGGCGGGTGTAGCCGTTGCTGTCGTAGGCCGTCACAATAGCCACGTACTCACCGGGGGCATCTGGAGAGTGATAGGTGATGGCCACGCCATCTTTGGGATACTGATGGCTGGGGCTGCTGAACGAAAAAGCATACTCCTTTTCCTGCCGCACCTGCGCCAGGAATTCCGGGGTAGGCTGAAAGTCCTGCCCGTGCAGGCTGCTGTAGAGCGGCGTATTGTCGGGGGCGTAGAGGTACTCGGCCTGCTCGGGTAGGGAAGCCAGCACATGGCTGACAATGGTGTCGCCAAGCACCTGGTGGGCCACGTTGGCCTTGCGCGTGAGGCGGGTAGTGAAAGAATCCTGGCGAAAATCAACGTAGCTCAGGTACACGTAGGTCGAAAACGCCAGCAAAATCAGGCCCACCAAACCGCTGAACCACAGTAGAAGCTTATGTTTGATTTGAAGCCGTGCCGCCATCAGCCCTGCATCAAATAGCCCATGCCTACCACCGTGTGCAGCAGCTTTTGCCCGAAGTTCTTATCAATTTTCTTGCGCAAGTAGTTGATGTACACGTCAATCACGTTGGTATTCGTGTCGAAGTGCAGGTCCCACACTTTCTCGGCAATTTCCACCCGGCTCACGGTTTTACCTTTGTTCACCATCAGAAATTCCAGCAGCGCATACTCGCGGGTAGTCAGCTCGATGCGCTGCCCGGCCCGGCGCACCATGCGGGCGTCCACGTCCATTTCCAGGTCGGCTACCTGCAACAGGGCGTGCTGGCCGGCGTAGGACACGCTGCGGCGGGCCAGCGCCCGAATACGCAACAGCAGCTCCCGAAACACGAAGGGCTTCACGAGGTAGTCGTCGGCGCCCGCCCCGAAGCCGCTTTCCTTGTCCTGCATGCCATCGAGGGCCGTGAGCATAAGTACCGCTTGGCGCGGCGAGTGCTGCTTGATGTAGCGGCACAGCTCGAAACCGTTGATATGCGGCAGGTTTACGTCCAGAATCACCACGTCGTAGGGGCGCTGCTCGAACATGCGCTGGCCCATTAGGCCGTCGTAGGCCACGTCCAGCTCATAGTTTTCGCTCTCGATACCCTTGCGGATAAACGAGGCCAGACTTACTTCATCTTCGACGAGGAGAATTCTCAAGACAACGAATTTTCAGATGTAAAGAAGGATGCCGGCACCTGAATGAACAGGAAAGCCAGCAAGTATATAAGGAGTGAGTTGCGGGTAAATGGCTGATTATATTGACATTAAAACATTGTCTCGTCCGTACCAGATCAGCCTAAAAAACAGGTAGCACATTCAGTGACTGGCGGCTGGTAGCGCAGCGCCTCCACTGATTTTGAATACGTACGCTAGCGGCGAAGGGATCTGCGCCGGGCTTAGGGTAGGGGGCTGAATGGTAAGCTGGCCGCCTTTGGTGGTAGCTTTTACCGGGACCGGGCTACCCAACAGCGTCACCTGGGGCGGCTTGCGGGTAGGGCGCACGCCGGCTACCACAAAGGGAGCGGCAGGCCAGGCTGTGGCCAGCACGTACAGGTCGTTGCCCTTGGCGGTGTAGTAGAGCGTTTTGTTCGGCTCGCTTTGGGTACCGCCCGGCGCCCAGGTAGTAGTGCCGTAGATAGCCTCACCGTTGATAGCCAACCACTTGCCAATGTCCACCAACCGTTCCTGCATCAGCACCGGAATGGTGCCATCGGCCGCCGGACCAATGTTAAGCAGCAGGTTGCCGCCCCGGCTCACAATGTCGATGAGCTGGTGCACGAGTTGGGCCGAGGAGAGGTAGTCGTCGATGTTTTCGGCGCGGTTGAAGCCGTAGGACTGGCCCATGCCGCGGCTCTCCTCCCAGGGGTGTTGCGCGCCTACCTTGTCGTTGTCGCTGGCGTACTCGCTGGTGTAGTAGCCGCCGTGCTGGCTGCGGGTGTCGCGGCCCCACCGGTCATTCACGACCACCTCCGTTTTATTGGGGGCGTTGTTGTAAAGCCACGCCAGAAACTCGCGGCTTTTCCAGTACTCGGCGGGCCGGTCCCATTCGCCATCGGCAAAGAGTAGGGCCGGCTGGTAGCGCGTGACCAGTTCCTTGAGTTGCCACAGGGAGTTCTGGTCTACGTACTGCGCGTCGGGTATCTGGTACTTCGCAATGTCGGCTGGCGGGAGGTAGTAGCCGCCGGGCCGGCTGGTGGTAGGGGTGCTTTCCCACTCCATCAGCGAGTAGTACAGGCCCATTTTCAGGCCGCGGGCGCGCACAGCCTGGGTCAGGTCGCCTACCAAATCGCGCTTTGGACCCACGGCGCCGCTGTTCCACTGCTGCTTGTAGGGGGCGGTAGTGGGCCACAGAGAGTAGCCATCGTGGTGCTTCGAGGTGAGTACCACGTAGCGGGCGCCGGCGCGCACAAACAAATCGGCCCATCGGGCGGGGTCGAACAGCTCAGCCCGAAACAGCGGCCCGAAGTCGCGGTAGGTGAAGGTGGGGCCGTAATTTTTGTTGTGAAAGCTCTCACGCAGCGCCGCATTGCCGTATACATCGGCCCCGTACCACTCAGCGTAGGTTTCGTAGGGGCGGGGACTCACGGGCCGGTAGGCCGGCACCGAGTACACGCCCCAATGAATGAAAATGCCAAACTTTGCATCCGTAAACCACTGCGGCACCGGGCGCTGATCCAACGAAGCCCAGGTAGGCTGGTAGGTGGTTTGGGCCTGCGCCTGGGTTGCGGCGCCTAGACCTGCCAATAGCAGCCAGGGTGCGTAATGGAGAAACGGCATAGGAGGCGTGGTTTAGGAGGAGTTGCTAGGTTCTCAGCGGAGTGTATATGGTAGAAACACAATACGTTGTGTCTCGCCGTTGAATAACTCGCATCAGTAGACGATGAAGATACTCGGAAGCTGTTTGAGTTAAATAGTGAACGGTGTAGAGACGCATACTTGCGTCTCGTCGGTTGCGCCGTGTGGGCGAAATCGTTCAACAATGAGACGCAACTATGCGTCTCTACACCGTTCTAGCAACATCCAATGGATAAACTTCAACCTCAGCAACAAGGAGACACCACCTACTGCGTGGGGCCATTGTCTACTCGCGCCTCTATGGTGGCTTGCACGGCGGTGGAAACCGCCGAGAGCAAATCCAGCCCCGTGGCCTGCTCAATGGCGTCTACGGAGGTGCGGTAGCCGGCCCAATCCGAGTTCAGGTCATTTCGGTTGGGGGTGTTGATGGCAATAACGCGGGTATCGGCGGAGACGCGGCGGGCGTCGTCGGTGCCTACTGGTAGCACCACCACTACCTTCCAGCAGCGGGCAGGCACGGTCACGCGGCCGTCGTCGAGGGTGGTGGCGTAGCCGTTGCTGCCGGTGCCACCCCGGCCGTAGCTACCGCAGATGATGTACAGCTCATTGCCCTGGTCAACTAGCGTGCGGCAGTAGTTTTCCAGCCCTACCCATGTGCGCTGGTTATTATTGGGCGCCTGGGGCATGATGTTGGTCATTAGGAAGGTAGCCGAGTTGTCGTCCAGCGTGCGGGTGCGGTCGGCGGAGGGGCAGTTGTGGCCCCGGTCGAAGCCCGAGCCGGTGTAGCTGCCGGTCGTGACCTGGTACCAGCCGCGGGGTAGGGCCGCGTCGGTGCGGAAGTCGTCCTGGCGTGGGGCCGAGCCCAGCCAGGCGCTGCTCAGGTGCCAGCTCACCCAGTTCGGAATGCCCCGGTCGCGGTGGTAGCTGAGCGCAAATTGGGGCTTGCTTAGCAAGTAGTTGGTGGGCTGCTTCTCGTCGGTCGTGGCGCCGCTGGGGTTGCCCAGAGCCAGATTATCGTCGCGGGTAGGGGCAGTGGGATCTGGCTCATCGGTGCAAGCGCTGGCACTCACCAGGCCGGCCAGTAGCAGAAAGCGCAGCGTCCGGCGAAGGGAAAGAGTAGTGCAAAAGGGTAGGAACATCATAGCGCAAAGCTACGCGCTGGCCCGCGGAACCTGCGAAGCAGCCCGTAGCGCTAGCATGTTCTGATGTAGCTAGCAGGTCGATTCACATCAGTTGTCGGTTGCAATTACTAGAAAGGTCGCTGGAACAGTGTAGAGACGCATACTTACGTCTCATCGTTGAACTCGTGTTAGCACTGTTCTAGCAAACTACATCAGCAACGACGAGACGCAAGTATGCGTCTCTACACCATCTTCCGAAACGTCCTACTGCAATGATCAAAATTATTTCTTCCCAAACCGCGTCCCGAAAAAGTCGCCCTGGTTCCAGGTAGGGCGTTGCGGGTCCTGGGCCACCTGGTAGCCGATCAGGAAGTTGAGCTGGGCGTACCGGCGGCCGGCCTCAAAATCGAAGGTGCCGGATGTGTCGTCCTGGGGCTTGTGGTAGGTGGCGGCGCGCCACACCTGCACCTGCTCGCTGAGGTTATTCTTTCCATCGGCAGTTTTGTTGCCGTATTTCATGTGCAGGGCCGGAATACCCTGCATCACGAAGCTGTATTGGTCGGAGCGGATGAAGCGGTTTTGCTCCGGCTCGGGGTCCTGCTCCAGCCCGATGCCCAGGTAGGCCGTGGCCCGCTCCACCAGCCCCATCAGCGACGAGTGCTGCGCCCCCAGTGCCACCACCGACAGCAGCGGCGCAATAATCGTGGGCATGTCGGTATTGATGTCGGCCACGATATTTTCCTTAGGCACAGTAGGGTGGCTAGCGAAATACGCGGAGCCTAATAGGCCCAATTCTTCGCCCGTTTGCAGCACAAACAGCACCGAGCGTTTCGGCTGGTCCCTGCCCTTCAGCTTGCTGTAGATCTTGGCGATTTCCAGCACCGAGGCCACGCCCGAGGCGTTGTCGTGGGCGCCGTTGTAGATGGAGTCGCCGCGCACGGACGCGCCTACCCCCAGGTGGTCGAGGTGGGCGCTGTGCACCACGTACTGGTCGCGCAATTGCGGGTCGGCACCGGTCAGCTTGGCCACCACGTTGTAGCTCTCAAAATCATGGTAACCCGATTGATACGTAGCTTGCAAGGTGCCTGCAAGGGCTTTGGAGGCCGGCTTGCCACTCTGCAAAGCCGGCAGTATCTGCGTGGTGTCCAACTGCGATGCAACCAACAACGCCTGAAAAGCAGGCGTGCTCAGATTGCCTACCACTTGCATCCCCTTCAAAAACGTGCGCGAGTTGGCTACTTGGCCCTGCGCATCCAACACATTGTAGGTCTGGCGCTTCACAGTGGATGGGGTAGCAGGCGCCTTCGGGTTGGTACTACCCACCAGCACACCCACGGCACCGTGTTGCAAGGCCGTTTGCATCACCACCAGCAAATCCTGGCTGGCCGAAGCCACCGTGCTGGGAAAACTGCGGGGTGCCCCGCGCACCACTACTACTACCTTGCCCTTCACGTCGAGGCCGGCGTAGTCGTCATAGCCCAGTTCGGGGGCGCTGATGCCGTAGCCAGCAAAGGCCAGCGGGGCGGTTACGGAGCTACTGGGCGCGCCAGGGTTGGGGTTCAGGGTGAAATCGGGGCCGTAGGTAAGGGGACGGCCATTAATGCTGAGGGTAGCGCCGGGTAGGGTAGTGGCCCGGCGCAGGCGCACGGTTTGAGTGTAGGTACCGTTGTCGCCAGCAGGCTGCATGCCGAGGGCTTTGAGCTGCCCTACCACGTAGTCTACGGCCATCTGGTAGCCGGGTGTGCCGGGCTGGCGGCCACGCAGCTTGTCGTCGGCCAGATACCAGATATGTTTTTTAACGTCAGTGGGTTGCACGGAACGTAACGCCCGGGCCACTGGCTTGTCAACAGTGAAAGACTGCGCCGAAGCAGCCGGCGCGGCAAGCAACAAGCCGCCGAAAGCGGTGAGAAAAGAACGGAAAAGCATACGCAAAAAAGCAACCCCGAATCACGTGATTCGGGGCGCACAAGTTGCAAAAAAGACGGCGGTGCTTACGCGGCAGCGCGGGTACTTTGTTCCAGCTTGAGCAAGAGCGTCTCAATCTGAGCCGCGTACTGCTCCACTTTTTCCAGGCCGGCGCGGGCCTGCTCAATCTGGTCGCGCTGGTATTGGCGCACTAGGTCGCGGCCCGTATCGAGCATGGTTTGCATCGTTTGCTCAATGGCGCGCACCTCAGGAAAGTCGTTGTATTTCGGCTTTACCACCGTGTAAAGCCACTGTCCCAACGGATTTTCGCGCAGCACAAACAGGGTGTCTTCGGGCTCGCGCACGCCGTAGAGCACGGAGCGTAAGCGCGATTTGAAGAGCACCAGTTTGATGCGTGCCTGTTGAAAATCCAGTGTGCTTATATCCATGCAAGGGGAGAGGCGGCAAAAATGCTACCGGGAGAGTCGGCTTTAAAAAAGAACAGCCGCGGGCGGCGTGGCATCTTTCTACTACTTGCGGGCACTCACTAAGTCCGTTACGTCATACGCAAATACGGTGATGCCCGCTTTCTGGCCATTTTCCTTGAAGAGTTGATACGTGAAGTTGAAGTAATGCTTACGCAGCTCGCTGGAGCCTTCCTGGGCCAGCAATATCTCGATTTCGTTGCCAATAAACGGCTCACCGGTTTCGTATACCTGGTCCAGCAACTGCTGAATGCCCTGGTCGGCTAGCTCGGGTAGGGCTTCCAGCACGGTATTGCCTACCAGCTGCCGATTCGGAAACAGGCGCTGATATTCCGGGTTCACAAACTCGTACCGGTGCTCGGCTCCCCGCAAGATGCAGATAACGGCCGGGGCCGTCATGAGTAGATTGTTGAGGGTGAGGCGCTGACTTTCAGCCAACTGATATGCCTGGTAGGCTTGGTCCGAAAGAGTAGCCTGTTGCTCGTTGGTCACCAGGAGTTCTTCTACCAGCTGCTTTTGGGCCTGAATGTCGATGCCGCAGCCAATCCACATGCTCACTTCCCCTTCTGGCGTGAAGCGGGGTAGGGCCTGCACCAGCAGCCAGCGGTACTGCCCGTCGTGGCGGCGCAAGCGGTATTCAATCTGAAACAGCGCCGGCTTAGCTACGGCCTGTTTCCATTGCTGCGCCACACGCGGCGCATCCTCGGGGTGTAGCAGGGCCAGCCAACCTTTGCCTGCTACTTCCTGCTGCGAAGCGCCCGTAAACTCCATCCAGCGAGCGTTGAAACTTTCCGGGGTGCCATCGGGGCGCGTAGTCCAGATCATCACCGGCAACGACTCCACAATGAAGCGCGTGCGCTCCTGCTGCTCCGCCAACTCGCGCTGCATCTGCTGGTTGCGCAAGAAGGTTTGGTGCTGCTCGGTTACGTCTTCTGTCTTTTGCAGAACGTACAGCAAGCTGCCCTGCTCATCCAGAATGGGGTAGTGCGTGGCCTGCCAGTAGCGCTCCTCAAAACCGCCGCCTTGCTCAGCCGGACGCTCCAGATCGTACCGAATTAGGGGCATGGTGTGCGGGGTGCGGTGCTGGCGTACGTGGGCGTGGGAGCCAGCCAGAATATCGACTTCATTCTGATCTGCCACCGGGTAAGCCTCGAACAACGGCTTGCCTACCACCTGGCTCCGGCTTTTCAACGACACAGCCACGTGGCTATCGGTGTTGTCCAGCACGGTGGCCTCCTCGTTGGGGGCCATCAGCAGGAAGTTATCGGGTAGGGCGTGAAAAAGCTTCTGGTAATCGATGGGCAGGGTGGGAGTAGGCATGAAGCTGGAGCGCAGAATGACGGATACAGCGCGAATACGTAGGAATATCAGTAAAGATACACCTACACCGCAATGCGCGCCAGCGTTGGGAGTCGCACAAAAACCAAGAGTATGTCAGCTGCCGCCCGCGGGTAGTAGAGGCTACTTATTTACGTGGTCGAGAATCTGCACTATGTCTTTGGTTGATACGGCTTTGCCAGTATCGGCGGCGCGGTAAATGGCTTCCAGGAGCTGCACATCGCGCAGGCCCATTTCGCCAGGCACGCGGGTGGGTTTGTTTTGCAGGATGCAGGTAGCAAAATCGTCCATCTGCCGGGCCTGTTGGTTCACGTTCTGCTTGTCCATCTTGCCCTTGCTGGTTTCGCCCTTCAGGCCGCCATAGCCGAAAGCTGGTTGCAGCTCAAACCAGCCGTTGGCTGCTTCAGCGCGCAAGCGGCTCATGCTTTCAGTATAGCTGGTGCGGCAGTCAGCCGTAGAGCCATCGGCAAACTTGAATTGCCAGTTGATGGATTCCTCTACCTCGTTGAACTGCTCAGGGCGCGTTTCCTTAGGGTAGTTGGCCGTTACGGACACGGGTAGCGCACCTTTTGTATAAATCACGCCTTGCACCGAGTAGATGCCCATATCCATGAGCGGCCCGCCGCCCGAGAGCTTCTTCTGAATGCGCCACGGCCGCTCGTTCTTGCCCATCGTGAAACCGTTGTCTGATTCCAGCTTTTTAACCGGACCAAATACCTTCTGCTGACCCAAGCGCATCATTTCCAAGTTGTGCGGGTCGAAGTGCAGGCGGTAGCCGATGCTGAGCTTTTTGCCAGCCGTGCGGCACGCCTCAATCATGCGGCGGCAGTCGGCGGCGGAGGTTGCCATGGGCTTTTCGCAGATAACGTGCTTACCGGCCTTGGCCGCCCGCACCACGTACTCGGCGTGTAGGGCGTTGGGCAGCACTACGTACACAATATCAATGGCCGGGTTGTTCTTGATCTGGTCGAAGGTCTCGTAAGAGTAGACGTTTTTCTCCGGGATGTTGTATTTCTGGCGCCATTCGGGCACCTTCTCTGGCGAGCCCGTCACGATGCCGGCCAGGTAGCAATTCTTAGTTTCCTGTAAAGCGGGCGCCAGCTGCCCTTTGCTGTAGCCGCCCAGTCCTACCAGCGCGATACCTAGCTTGCGCCCCTGCGGCCGGGCTTCCGATAGCAAGGGTAGCCCCAAGAAAGCAGCACCCAGACCCAGCGACAAACGTTGCACAAACTGGCGGCGGCGGGTAAGAAAGTCAGTGGTTTTCATCGGCGGAAAAGATAGCGAGTTGGAAAGAATAGCGGGGTGGAGTAAAGACACACAGTTGTGTCTCGTTGTTGCTAAGGTTGGGTGTGTTAGATAGGCTTTACGTAACGAGCGTCTGTCGGTCCGACACCGCAGGCGCCCAACCGGTTGCCGGCTACTAACGCCCGCGCCGTATGCGCAACGCGTAGGCAGCCATCAGCACGAGGCTCGTTCCGACCGGCAGGTGCCCACCTGCGAGTCGTGCAGCTTGCGTGAGTAGTTACTGTCTTCATGGCAGGAAGGTTATGGTGCAGCGGACCCACTGCGGAGCTGCACCAGTGGGCCGGACCACGTTCTTTGCTTACTATTGTGAACCTCCTTTGGTCTTTTATATATGAAGCTTTCCTACCCTACTTACTTGCTGCCTGCGCTGGCACTGCTGGCCGCTTGCAATAGCCAGCCCACTGCCACGGCCAGCACCGCCGCCAAAACCACCGCCGCGGGCGCCGACAGCATCACGGCAGCCACCATCGGCGGCTACCTTCGCGAAGTGTCGTCGGATGAGATGATGGGCCGCAAACCCTTCACGCAGGGCGAGGAAAAAGCCACTGCCTACCTGGCCGCGCAGTTCAAAGAGCTGGGTCTACAGCCAGCCCTATCAGGCAACTATTTTCAGCCCGTGCCGATGGTGGAAATCAGCGTGAAACCCGCGCCCACGGCCCAAATTGCCGGCAACGGCAAAAAGCTGACGTTGAACTACAAAGACGATTACGTGGTGTTCAGCCAGCGCGAGCAGCCTACAGTATCGGTGCAGAACTCGCCGCTGGTATTTGCCGGCTACGGCGTAGTAGCGCCCGAGTATGGCTGGGACGACTACGCAGGCCTCGACGTGAAGGGTAAAACCGTGGTAGTTTTGGTGAACGACCCCGGCAACGCTGGCAACGACACTACATTCTTCAAGGGCAAGGCCATGACCTACTACGGCCGCTGGACCTATAAATACGAGGAAGCCGCTCGCCACGGCGCTGCTGGCCTGCTCATCGTGCACGACACCAAGCCGGCCGCCTACCCCTGGTCGGTGGTGCTGAGTGGGGCGGTAGGGCCCAAGCTGCGCCCCCAAACCGAGGACAAAGGTGCCAGCAAGTGCGCCATCGAAGGCTGGCTGACGCTCGACGCGGCCAAACGCCTCTTCACGGCCGCCGGCCAGAACTACGACCAGCTCTATACCGCCGCCAATACCAAGGGCTTCCGCGCCCGGCCGCTGGGCGGGCTCACCTTCAGCACCAGCCTGCAAAACCAGCTGCGTCGCCAGACCAGCAAGAACGTGCTGGCCGTGTTACCCGGCACCACCCGCCCCGACGAGTACATCATCTACTCGGCCCACTGGGACCATTTTGGGGTAGGCAAAGCCATTGCCAACGATTCCATCTACAACGGCGCCGTGGACGACGGCACCGGCTTGGCGGCGCTACTCAGCATTGCCAAGGCCTTCACCGAGGCCCCGCAGAAGCCCGCCCGCAGCATCGTGTTTCTGGCCGTGACGGGGGAGGAGCAGGGTCTACTCGGCTCGGCCTACTACGCCCAGCACCCACCGTTTCCGCTCAACAAAACCGTAGCCGACCTGAACATGGACATGCTCTGGCCCTTCGGCAAAATGAAGGACTTAACGATTATCGGCTACGGCCAATCGGAGCTGGAAAGCTACGCGCAAGCGGCCGCCCAGGCGCAAGGTCGCTACATCCTACCCGACCAGCAGCCCGAAACCGGCATGTTCTACCGCTCCGACCACTTCAGCTTTGCCCACGTGGGCGTGCCCTCGCTCTACGCCAGCGGCGGCTACGAAAGCCGCGCCCACGGCAAAGACTACATCGCCCAGAAACGCCAAGAGTACACCACCAACTACTACCACAAGCCCGCCGACCAGTTCGACCCTACCTGGGACCTGTCCGGCATTGCCCAGGACGCGCAACTCTACTTCGAGGTAGGCAAGAAACTCGCCAGCGAAACCACGTTTCCGCAGTGGAAAGAAGGATCAGAGTTTAAAAGTGTGAAGCGGTAAGCTGTACTACTGGCGCGGGGCTGTGCCCCGTGCCGACTATGCGTAGGCCTCTGGCCTACCCGTTAGAACGACTCGCCCGAACGTCCTTAATGGCGCGGATGACAGCAGGACAGAGGCCTGCGCATAGTCGGCACGGGGCACAGCCCCGCGCCAGTATCACTTCACAAACTCACTTCATCGCCCGGAACTTCCGCTGCATAATCTCCTGCACCGGCACATTTTCAATCTTGCTTTCCAGCCAGGAAATAATGTCGAGGTAGAGGAAAGGCCGGCGCTCCAGTGGGTTCACGGCAATGGCGATGAGTTGGTTTTTGAGGTTGGTGAACGCGCCTTTCAGTTCGCCGGGCGTGAGGTCGCCCACAGTGCGTAGGAAGCGGAAGATGGCGACCTGCATCTGCTGCTGCTCGTTCATCTTGCCCAGGAAGCGGTACACCGACTTAATCTGATAGTCCAGGGCCTCATCTTGGCCGGCTTCGTAGTGGGCAATCAGGTTCAGGATGCGGGCAAAGCATTGGATATCCTCGCGCAAACTCACCTCCTTGAATTGGATGATTTTGGTGAGGTATTCGATGGCCTTCTCGTTGTCGCCACTGCCGAAGTAGAGGCTGGCAATCTTGTAGTAGAACACCAGGCGGCGGTGCATGTCGAGTTGCAGCCGGTACTCGTCTAGCTGCCCCAACAAGCCCGGAATCAGTGCCAACCCCTCCGTGAAGCGGCCCTCCAGGAAGTGCAGGTTGATTTCGTTGGTGGCAATGTATTGAAACAGCAGCGCCTCAATGTTGGGGGTAGAGCGCCGGTTAGGGTCGGCGGCAAACGCTTTCAACGTAGCCAGTACTTCCCGAAAACGACTATAGTATAAGGTGTTGAACAGATACGCCAGCAGGTTGTGCACGCCCTTGATGTAGAGCATGGTCTGCTGGTTTTTCATATCCGGCGTGTGCTCAAACAACTCTACCCACTTGTAGGCGTAGCGGTAGCCAGCTCTGAAATCCTGCACAATGGTGTAGTACCATACGTGCGCCTGGTAGTAGTATAGCTGCTCAAAGAAGCCACCCCGCTGCACGTTGGTAGGAGGTAGGGTGGTCCGGAAAAACGCCGTTACCTGCTCGTAGTCCTGCTGGTTGCGGGCATGGCCGGTTTTCAGGTAGAGCCCATACATCTGCAACGCCGCATTCGACAGTGTGTGCAGCTGGCTCACCTGCCCCGCCGTACCGGCCGACTCACTCGCCAATTCCTCAGCCCTACCCTCTAGGCTACGCGTGATGAACTGCGATTCAATCAGCTTCTCGAAATCCAAGGCCAGCAGGGCAATGTGGGAGAGTTGTTGCTGGTAGGCAATATTCTTCACCTTGTCCAGCATTTTTAGGCTCTGTTGATAGAAGCCTTTGTTGTAGAGCACGCGGGCGTAGCCCAACTGCTCGTGCAACTGAATATCCACGTTCTGGCCCGCGTGATAAAGGCGCAAATCGGACAATAATTGCCGGTAAAGATTAGCCTTGAGGTTGGCGAGTTGCACCTTTTTTATGGCTGGTGCCAGTGTCAGAATTCGTTCTTCGTCGTAGTGTGGGAGCTGATCGAGAGCGTCGAACAACTGCAAAAACTTCAAATCTTCGGCCGCGCCAGGGCGGTCGGCCGATAGTCGGAAATGCCGTTTTTCGGAGCGCGTCAGCGACTTGATGAGCTGAAATACCGATTCGCCTGCTTCGTTTGGCATTGTAAGAATGCGGAAGTTAATAGTATGGTAATCAAATGCTTTTGGAAATGTTCAAGGGATTAGAAATAGTAGCAATTTCCAATGTCCTTTTCCGAAGCCCAACTTTCCCGCCGTAGTTAGTAGACTGAAATCTGCTCACAATTTTCGCATCTACTATGGGAGCGCACAACATCCAGATATTTGATACCACGCTGCGCGACGGCGAGCAAGTGCCGGGCTGCAAGCTAAACAAGGAAGAGAAACTTGTAATTGCCCGGCAGCTGGAACTACTCGGCGTGGATGTTATTGAGGCGGGCTTTCCGGTGTCGAGTCCTGGCGATTTTGCCGCCGTGGAGGCCATTGCCGCCCAAACCCGCGAAGCCACCGTGTGCGGTTTGACCCGCGCCGTGGAAAACGATATTCGCGTGGCCGCCGATGCCCTGCGCAAGGCCCGTTACCCCCGCATTCATACCGGCATTGGCACCTCCGAGCTGCACGTGCTGCACAAGCTACGCACCACCCAACAGGACGTAGTGGAGCGCGCCGTAGCCGCCGTGAAACTGGCTAAATCTTTTGTGGAGGACGTGGAGTTCTACGCCGAAGACGCTGGCCGCACCGACAACGAGTTTCTGGCCCGTGTGTGCGAAGCCGCTATCAAAGCCGGCGCCACCGTCCTCAACATCCCCGACACCACCGGCTACTGCCTACCCTCCGAGTACGGTGCCAAGATTAAGTACCTCGCTGATAACGTGCGCGGTATCGAAAACGTCACGCTTTCCACCCACTGCCACAACGACCTGGGCATGGCTACGGCCAACTCCATTGCGGGCGTCATCAACGGGGCTCGGCAGATTGAGTGCACCATCAACGGGGTAGGGGAGCGGGCCGGCAACACGGCCCTGGAAGAAGTGGTGATGGTACTGCGCCAGCACGCCGACCTGGGCCTGACTACAGGCGTGAACACCAAGCTGCTCACCGAAACCTCGGCTATGGTATCGCACCTGATGCAGATGCCGGTGCAGGCCAACAAGGCCATTGTGGGTGCCAACGCCTTCGCGCACTCCAGCGGCATCCATCA
The DNA here is from genome assembly GCF_017589435.1 of Hymenobacter defluvii. Lineage (NCBI taxonomy): Bacteria > Pseudomonadati > Bacteroidota > Cytophagia > Cytophagales > Hymenobacteraceae > Hymenobacter > Hymenobacter defluvii. Next base: position 290,961 of record NZ_JAGETX010000003.1, on the reverse strand, counting down.
AGATGGCGTGATTAAGCACCGCGCCACCTACGAAATCATCGACCCCCAGGAGGTAGGCGCCCCCGATTCGGCTATTGTGCTCACCGCCCGCTCAGGCCGCGCCGCGCTGGCCTACCGTTTGCAGAAGCTCGGCTACGCCTTCGGCGGCCAGTCGCTCAACAAAGCTTACGCCTCGTTCCTGGTGCTGGCCGACTGCCAAAAGGAAGTGCAAGACCACGATTTGCACGCGCTGGTAGAGCAGGAGAAGTTGGTGGCCGTTGAGTAAGTTTTTGAAGTGAAGTAAGAAATAAAGCAGAGCAAAGCAGCCCGTCATGCTGAGCGAAGCGGAGCGTAGTCGAAGCATCTCTACCGTGAGTAATCCTAATCGACTACAACGAAGCGGTAGAGATGCTTCGACTACGCTCCGCTTCGCTCAGCATGACGGTCTAAATGATTAGTCCGCCCCACCCCATGCCCAAGTCCTTATTTGATAAAATCTGGGAGGCCCACGTAGTCAAAACCGTGGGCGATTTGTCGGTGTTCTACATCGACCGCCACCTGATACATGAAGTAACCAGCCCGCAGGCTTTCGACGAAATCGAAGCGCGCGGGCTGCCACTTTTCCGGCAGCAGCAGATTGTAGCCACCGCCGACCACAACGTGCCTACCCTCAATCAGCACCTACCCATTCAGGAGCCGCTCAGCCGCTCGCAGGTAGATAAGCTGACCGAAAACTGTGCTAAATACGGCGTAGAGCTGTACGGCCTAGGTCACGAGCGCCAAGGCATTGTGCACGTGATTGGGCCAGAGCTAGGCCTCACGCAGCCGGGCATGACCATCGTGTGCGGCGACAGCCACACGTCTACCCACGGCGCGTTTGGCGCTATTGCCTTCGGAATTGGTACCAGTCAGGTGGCGCAGGTGATGGCCTCGCAGTGCCTGCTCATCGACCGGCCCAAGCGCATGCGCATCTCTGTAGACGGCGACCTGCGCCCGGGGGTAGGCGCCAAAGACCTAATTCTCTACGTGATTTCGCAGCTGGGCACCGGCGGCGGCACGGGCTACTTTGTGGAGTATGCCGGCAGCGCCGTGCGCAGCCTGAGCATGGAAGGCCGCATGACGGTCTGCAACATGAGCATCGAAATGGGTGCCCGCGGCGGCATGATTGCCCCCGACCAGACTACCTTCGACTACCTGCAAGGCCGCCCCTACGCGCCTCAGGGCGAGCGGTGGGAGCAGGCTGTGGCCTACTGGCAGACGCTCTACTCCGAAGACGGCGCCGAGTTTGAGGCCGAGCACCACTTCGACGCCGCCAACATCACGCCCATGATTACCTACGGCACCAACCCCGGCATGGGCATTCCGCTCGGCGGCACCATTCCGCTGAATGTGGTGCCGAGCGAAGCCGCCGGCTTCAGCAAGTCGCTGGAGTATATGGGCCTGGCGCCGGGCGAGTCGTTGCTGGGCAAGCCCATTGACTACGTGTTTATTGGCAGCTGCACCAACTCCCGCATCGAGGACCTGCGCACCGTGGCAGCCTACGTGCAGGGCAAGCACAAAGCGCCCCACGTGGAGGCCATCATCGTGCCCGGCTCCAAGCAGGTAGAAAAGCAGGCGAAAGAGGAAGGCTTAGATAAAATTCTGGCCGCAGCCGGTTTCGAGTTGCGTGAGCCAGGGTGCAGCGCCTGCTTGGCCATGAACGAAGACAAGATTCCGGCCGGCGCCTATTGCGTGTCTACCTCCAACCGCAACTTCGAAGGCCGCCAGGGTCCCGGCGCCCGCACGCTACTGGCCTCGCCGCTGGTAGCGGCCATTGCAGCCGTGGAAGGCAAAATCAGTGCTGTGCCTGCTTACGCGGAGCTAGAGTTGGCCGGCGGGTAAGTTGCTTATCCACACTATCTGTCATCCTGAGCTTGCGAAGGACCTGCTCAAGTCAGCACGATGCGCTTAACAACAACTCGTTCTCGCTTGATAAGGTCCTTCGTAAGCTCAGGATGACAGGCGGGCAGACAAGCAGATTCTTTGTACCTCCAAATTTTGGCCTGATCTCAGGCTACTCAATACATGGAAAAATTTCAAGTCCTACGTTCCACCGCGGTGCCTCTACCCAACGAAAACGTGGACACTGACCAGATCATACCAGCACGCTTTCTAAAGGCCACCACCCGCGAGGGATTCGGTCAGAACCTGTTCCGCGACTGGCGCTACACGGCCGACGGCCAGCCCAAGCCCGACTTCGTGCTCAACAACCCGCGCTATTCTGGCCGGATTTTGGTGGCAGGTCAGAACTTTGGGTGTGGTTCCAGCCGGGAGCACGCCGCCTGGGCCATTTTCGATGCGGGTTTTAAGGTGGTTATTTCCAGCTACTTTGCTGACATATTTCGGGGCAATGCGCTGAACAACGGCTTGCTACCCCTGCAAGTATCGGAGGAGGTGCTGCAACGCCTGCTGGCGCAGATCGAGCAGGACCCGCAGATGGAGTTAGTGGTAGATCTGGCCGCGCAGACACTGAGCGTGCCCGTGTGGGAGGAGAGCATTCCGTTTGCCATCGACCCCTACAAAAAAGAGTGCCTGCTGAACGGGTACGACGATATTGATTTCTTAGTAAGCCAAAAAGAGGCCATTGCCGCCTACGAAACCTCCCGACCATGGACGTATTAAAAAAGAAAATAGCAGTGCTGGCCGGTGATGGTATCGGCCCAGAAGTGTGCCGCGAGGCCATTAAGGTGCTAGAGGCCGTAGCCGAGCGCTTTGGCCACCAATTTACCTTCGATCAGCAGCTGATGGGGGCCTGCGCCATCGACGCCACCGGCGACCCGCTACCCGCGCAAACCCTGGATGCCTGCTTCGCAGCCGATGCTGTGCTGCTGGGTGCCATCGGCGACCCAAAGTACGATAACAACCCAGCCGCCAAGGTGCGCCCCGAGCAGGGCCTGCTGCGCCTGCGCAAGTCGCTGGGCCTGTACGCCAACATCCGGCCCGTGACGGCTTACGACGCGCTGCTGGCACATTCGCCGCTGAAACCGGAGCGCATCAGCGGCACCGATATGCTAATTTTTCGGGAGCTGACGGGCGGCATCTACTTCGGCGACAAGGGCCGCACGGCCGATGGGCAGGGCGCCTACGACCACTGCACCTACTCCCGCGAGGAGGTAGCGCGCATTGCCCACCGCGCTTTTCAGGCTGCCGAAACGCGCCGTGGCAAGCTCACGCTGGTAGACAAGGCCAACGTGCTGGAAACCTCGCGCCTGTGGCGCGAAGTGGTGCAGCAGATTGCCTCGCAGTACCCCGAGGTGCGCGTCGATTATCTGTTTGTGGACAACGCGGCCATGCAGGTAATTTTGAATCCCAAGCAGTTCGATGTGATTCTGACCGAGAATATGTTCGGCGACATCATCTCTGACGAAGCCTCCGTCATTGCCGGCTCGCTGGGTTTGCTACCCTCCGCTTCGGTGGGCGACCAGGTGGCGCTGTTTGAGCCCATCCACGGCTCGTTTCCGCAGGCCAAGGGTAGGGGCATTGCCAACCCCATCGCCACGATTCTGTCGGGCGCGATGATGCTGGAACACTTTGGGTTGCAGGAAGAAGCCGATGCGGTGAAAGCCGCCGTGCAAGCCGCCCTCGACACCAACATCCTGACACCGGAGCTGAATGCCCTTACCCCATGTAGCACCGAGCAGGTAGGCAACTTTATTGCCTATCAGGTAGCGGGTGGCATCGATTGCCAGATGTACAAAGAAAATATTGCTGTGGGCATGAGCACTATTATTTAGTACTTGTGCTACCGCTTTCCGGAAAGCAACAACAAAAAAGTCTGCTAGCAATCAGCTAGCAGACTTTTTTGCGTTAAGATCACGCATGTTTGCCGGGTACAAGCGGAGTGGTTTACCGGGCATGTAGGGCTTGTTATTTCAATAGTGGAAAGCAAGCAGGAAACTCATACCTAGAAAATAACCTTATCCTCTGAACCTGCGTCAGAGAAAGCAACTATAGCCGGCGCCCAACGTCTCCTATCGGTAACCTCACCGAACGGTTTCTACCCAATAACCTTATGTGGATTGTTTTTTCTTTGTTGGCAGCCTTGTCGGCGGCGGCGGTAGTAACGTTGTCAAAAATCGGGATTAAGAATATCGAGTCGAGTGTGGGGTTTGCTGTTCAGTCGGTGCTGATTGTGATAGTAGCCTGGAGCTTCGTGTTTTTTCAGGGACATTTCAGCGAGGTGCAGCGCATTGACCGCCGCTCCTGGATGTTTCTGGTAACAGCCGGCATTATTACGTGTATGTCCTCGCTGTTTTCGTTTCAGGCGCTCAAGATGGGCGAGGCCTCCCGCACCAGCTCGTTCGACAAAGTTTCGCTGGTGTTCTCCGTTATTCTGGCTATTGTATTCTTGAAAGAAAAGCTGAACTGGCAACTGGCAGTAGGCGTCACGCTGATGGGAGCCGGCGCCATCTTCATCGCGTACTCCGGCGACACGAAGTAGGTAGTACCTACGGCTGCATGGGCCGCTGCCGCACCAGCGCCTTCCACTGCCGATGATACCACCAGAAGACCAACCCGCCGGGCAGGAATACCAGCCCTACCGACCAGCTAGCAACGGTTAGGAAAGAGAAGTGAGGCTGGTGCGAAAGCACTTCGGCTACCAGCCCCACGTACAGCTCCATTACCGACCAGTACATGCCATAGTAATGCCACGTGAGCCACGCGGAAGCGGGTTTCCTGATGATTACCGGCATCATACCGGCCAGCAGGGTAGCCAGTGTGAGCAGCGCGGCGTAGTGAAAAACGCCGAAAGCGTGGTATACACGGTACACGCCGAAGGCCGTAACCAGCATCACCACCATGCTGCCGAGGTAGGCATACCCCAACCGTTTGTGCGAATAGGTGCCCCACCGGCCAGCCAGCAAAACGGATGGCCCCAGCAGCAAAGCTGAAACAGCAGCTACGAGATGCAGAAAGCCCGGAAAGCTGTAAAAAAGCGTTGGCATGTCCAACCAACTAGTAACAGAGAGAATAGTTGGGTTTTCAGGCTCCTAGCTGTGCCGCTAACTCATGCAGGTCGTGGGCTATGTAGGTGAAGGCGTGCGCCGGGTGCAGATCTGCGGTTTGGCCGGGGCCGTGTTCCAACGGGCGCGCAACGAAAGCCGTTTGCAGGCCCTGAGCTCCGGCAGCCACCAAATCCTCGTTGTGGGCTGCTACCATCAATACCTCGTGTGGCGTGAGGCCCAGCGCCGCAACGCTACGAAGGTAGGCTTCGGGCTGCGGCTTGTAGTGCTGCGCCACCTCGGCGCCCAGAATGACGTCCCACGGCAGGTTGGCAAACTTGGCCATGTGTACCGCCAGCGCAATATCAGCGTTGGAGTTGGGGGCAAGGATGAAGCGTGTTTTCAGGCGGTGCAGGCCGGCTACGGTATCGGGCCAGGGTAGGAGGTGGCGCCAGGCCAGGTTGAACGCATCGCGCTCGGTTGCGGGCACCTGTTGCAAGCCAAAATCGGCCAGCACAGTATCCAACGACTCCCGGTTGAGGATTTCCAGGCGCGTCCAGGGGCGTGCGCCGCTGCGCACACTCGTGAGTTGGGGTTGGTATTGGGCTCGCCAGGCATCAGCAAACGCTGCCCAGTTGGTATCCGGTAGGCCGGCGAGGCGCTGGCCCAGTGCCTCGCCGGCCTTTGTGATGCCGGTACGCCAGTCGACGCACGTACCAAACACGTCAAACAACAGGGCTTTGGGAAGAGGTGCTACGGGCATACAGGCAGAGTGGCAAGGCTGAAAATTGCTTGCTTTTACGGCCGCAACATATAAATGTGCTCAATACCATCCTCTAAATACACGTCGCCTTGCTGCGCAAAGCCGAAGCTTTCGTAAAATGCTTTCAGATACAGCTGCGCCCCAATTTTGATGGGCTGCGGCCCAAAAGCCCGTTCGCAGGCGTTAATGGACTGGTGCATCAGCTCCTGGCCCAAACCGGAGCGGCGATAAGCGGGCGACACCACCACGCGCCCAATGCTTACTTGCGCGTAGCAGTCGCCCGCGTCGAAAAGACGGGTGTAGGCGGCTAGCTCGCCGGTTTCGGTGCGGCCTAGTAGGTGCAGGGCGGTTTGGTCTTGGCCGTCAATATCCTGAAAAGCACAGGTTTGCTCCACCACAAATACCTCGCTGCGAAGTCGTAGCAGGGCGTATAACTCTTCCAGGGAAAGGGTAGGGTAAGGCTTGAGGGTCCAGTTCAGCTTCATGGTAAAGTGCGGAGAAGGTCTAATCGAAGGCGCAAAGATTGCCGTAGTAAGGGAAACAATTGCGTTGCCCGCCTGGGCGACCTCACATCTACGACAAACTGTATGGACTATATCCGACTGGGCAACACCGGCCTGCACGTCTCTCGCATCTGCCTTGGCACCATGACCTACGGAAAGCCCACCGAGCGCTGGCCCTGGGCCCTGGACGAAGAACAAAGCCGCCCCTTCATCAAGCAAGCCCTGGAAAAAGGCATCAATTTCTTCGACACCGCCGACGTGTACGCCGACGGGGCTAGCGAGGAAGTGGTAGGACGCGCCTTGCGCGACTTTGCCAAACGCGACGAAGTAGTGTTGGCCACCAAAGTATTCAACCCCATGGGACCAGGTCCGAATAACAAGGGCCTGTCGCGCAAGCATATCATGAGCGCCATCGACGCCAGCCTGAAGCGTCTCGGTACCGATTACGTGGACCTCTACCAGATTCACCGTTGGGATTATAACACGCCCATTGAGGAAACGCTGGAAGCGCTGCACGATGTGGTAAAAGCCGGTAAAGCGCGCTACATTGGTGCCTCCAGCATGTACGCGTGGCAGTTTGCGCAGGCGCTCTACCTAGCCGATTTGCACGGCTGGACGCGTTTTGTGAGCATGCAGCCACATTACAACCTAGTGTACCGCGAGGAGGAGCGCGAAATGCTACCCCTGTGCGAAGACCAGAAAATCGGCGTGATTCCGTGGTCACCGCTGGCACGGGGGCTGCTCACGGGCGGCCGCAGCAAGGAGCGCAACGAAACTGAGCGCGCCAAAACCGATGCCTTTGGCAAGAGCCTGTACGGCCGCGACGACGATTTTGCCGTGGCTGACCGCGTAACGGAAATTGCCGAGGAGCGCGGCCTACCCGCCGCGCAGATTGCGCTGGCTTGGGTGCTGTCGAAGTCGGTCATTACCGCGCCTATTGTAGGCGCCAGCAAGTCCGGCCACCTCGACGATGCCGTAGCCGCCGTGGGCGTAACGCTTTCTCAGGACGAAATCAAGCGCCTGGAGGAACCCTACCAACCGCATCCGGTGCTGGGCTTCTCGTAAGGACGTTGGTCATGCTGAGCGGAGTCGAAGCATCCCGCGTGCTGATGAAGGTTACTATCCATCGTCAGCATGCGAGATGCTTCGACTCCGCTCAGCATGACATGCATAAACCACTCTATTCCTACCTACTACAACCAATCAGCCGATGACTGCTATTCCCAAAGACAAAGCCCTCGACAGCACCCTGAGTTTTCTGCGCGAAGGCTACCATTTTCTGCCCCAGCGACGGAAGCGCCACCACTCCGATATTTTTCAGATGCGCCTGATGGGCGAGAAGGCCGTGTGCCTGAGTGGTGAGGAAGGCGCGGCCCTGTTCTACAACCAGGAGCACTTCCAGCGCGAGGGCGCCCTACCCCGGCGCATCCTCACTACCCTTATGGGGCAGGGCGGCGTGCAAACGCTGGATGATGCTGCCCATCAGCACCGCAAAGCGCTGTTTATGTCTTTGATGACGCCCGGCAGCCTGCACCAGTACAGCACGTTGGTAGCCGAGAATTGGCGCGCCTACCTGCGCCGCTGGGAGCAGCTGGAGCAAGTAGAGTTGTTTCCGGAAGTGGAGGAAGTGCTGTGCCGGGCAGCGTGTGCGTGGGCCGGCGTGCCCTTCGAGGAGAAGGACATCAAGCCCCTGGCCCGCGACCTGAGTGCCATGATTGACGCATTTGGTGGGGTAGGGCCGCGCCACGCCAAGGGCAAGCTGGCCCGCCACCGCGCCGAGCGGTGGGTAGGTAAGATGATTGACAACGTGCGCGCCGGCAAGCAGTACGCCGTAGAAGGCAAGGCACTGCACGCCATTTCCTGGCACCGCGAGCTGGATGGTAAGTTGTTATCTACACACGTGGCCGGCGTGGAGCTGTTGAATCTGATACGGCCTATTGTGGCCATTGGGCACTACGTGGTGTTTGAAGCGCTGGCCCTGCACGAGCACCCGCGCTGCGCCGAAATGCTGCGCAACGGCCCTGCCCAATACCCCGAGTGGTTTACGCAGGAAGTGCGCCGCCTTTACCCCTTCACGCCGCTGCTGGGTGCCCGCGTGCGCGCCGATTTCGAGTGGCACGGCTACCGTTTCCGCAAGGGCACGCTCACGCTGCTCGACGTGCACGGCATCAACCACGACGAACGCCATTGGGAGCACCCGCACCTGTTCCGTCCCGAGCGGTTCCGCGACTGGAACGGCAGCCCGTTCAACTTCATTCCCCAGGGCGGCGGCGACTACGCCCACAATCACCGTTGCGCCGGCGAGTGGCTCACCATCGAAACCATGAAAACCGCCGCCGTGCTGCTGGCCACTAGCATGGCCTACGACGTGCCTGAACAGGACCTGAGCGTGGACATGACCCGGATGCCAACGCTGCCCGCTAGCGGCTTTATTATCCGCAATGTGCGGGCCGCAGCTACAGCCGTAGCGCCCATTGCTACTGCGCCAACCGTTGCGGCCTGCCCATTTCACTAATGCAGTTGTACTGAATGGTGTCTCAAGGTAAGATACGAGCACAAGGCGTCATTCGTATTTGTGCGGGTGGCGCTTCTGCGTATCAGCCAAACTATGCTTATTAGTGCGTAGCAGGAGAGTGCGGGAGGGTAGGGCGCCGAAAATAGTGCAGCTTTGAAGTAGGCTATTGTTTCACAAACGCATGGTCGGATGCCGGTGCTGCGGCCGTGGGAATCCGTAGTGCCACTACCCTGACCACGCGCTTTGTTGGCGCCTTTTATGCGCTATCTTGCAACGCCTGCATAGCATGCGATTCTCCCTAAAACCATTTTTAGTATCCGCATGGCGGCTCAGAAGCCACCTAACCTAGTAGATTTTCATGTTCAGCTTAACAGGAAAAAGTGCTGTAATTACCGGCGGCGGTAGTGGTATCGGCCAAGCAATGGCCCAACTATTTGCCAAGCAGGGCGCTACCGTACACATCATTGAATTGAATGAGGAAGCCGCCCGGCAAACCGTAGATACCATTGCGCAGGCCGGCGGCCAAGCCCAGGCGCATCACCTCAATATCAGCCAGCAGGCGGAGGTAGTGCGGATATTTCAGGAAATAGGGAAAATTGATATTCTGGTGAATAACGCCGGTATTGCGCACGTGGGCAATGTGGAAAATACCACCGAAGCTGACTTCGAGCGTGTGTACCAGGTGAACGTGAAGGGTGCCTACAACTGCCTCTACGCCGCCTTACCCCTCATGAAAGCCCAGGGTAGCGGGGCCATTCTGAACCTGGCTTCCATCGCCGCCGTGGTAGGCATCACCGACCGCTTTGCCTACTCCATGAGCAAGGGCGCCATCTACGCCATGACGCTCTCCGTGGCCCGCGACTACCTCGACGCCGGTATCCGGTGCAACAGCATCTCGCCGGCCCGCGTGCACACGCCCTTCGTGGATGGCTTCATCGCCAAAAACTACGCCGGCCGCGAGGAGGAAATCTTCGATAAGCTGTCCAAAAGCCAGCCCATCGGCCGCATGGGCAAGCCCGAGGAGGTAGCCGCCCTGGCCCTCTACCTCTGCTCCGACGAAGCTGGTTTCGTAACCGGCTGCGACTACCCGCTGGACGGCGGCTTTATCAAGCTGAATAACTAAGAAGCCGCTGGAACGATGTAGAGACGCATACTTGCGTCTCGTCGCATGCGCCATATGCCCGAAATCGTTCAACGACGAGACGTAAGTATGCGTCTCTACATCGTTCACTAGCTAGCGCAAACGGTCTTTAAATAATTAGGCTAGATAAGCGAGACGGGGTAGCGAGGCCACAAAGTATCGCTACCCCATTCTGCTATTTATACTAACAATACCACCATACTACGCGCGCCGTGCGCCCCAATCACCAACGACTGCTCGATATCCGCCGTTTTAGAGGGGCCGGCCAGGAACGTACCGTAGCCGCCCACCGAGGGGACGCGGGCGTAGGCTTGGTGCATGGTAGCTACTAGGTTGCGCCGGTCGAGGACCAAGGCCAGGTGTTGGGTAATCATGGGTAGGGCGCGGTGCAGCATATTGGCTTCCGGCACCCAGATAGACCCGTTTTCGGCCACGCCGAACTCACCTTGCAACACGGCCAAGTCCACGGCGGCAAGCACCTCAATGGACGTTTGCGCATCTATGGGCACGTTGGCTTCCGGCAGCAGGGGAGAGGCAATACGGTAGTCGGCCGGAAACAGCTGGTGAATCACTTCCGGCAGTCGGGTAGCATCCAGCACGTCCACCACTGTGCCGCCTATGCCCTGCACGATGCTGGTGAACTTCTCCACCGATTCGTCGCCCTCGAAAGACGGCACGGTAGGCAGCGGTAGCTCATCGGGCTGATTGGCGCGCACGGCGGCCAGTATTTTCTCGCGGGAAGAAGACAAGAGGTGAAAGTGTGAAGTTGTGATTTTGGATTAGGTGCCTCATTGAACGTTATTCCTCGACAAGCTCGGAATGACGTTCAATGAGGTATGACATTCATATGGATGTGCTACTTCACCGCTTGCTGGGCGTACCACTCGCGGAAGCTCTGTTTGGGCGGTTCGGGCAGCTCGCGGGCTATGGCCCAGGGGTTGTAACCCTTGCCGTGGGTGAGGCCGTGGGGTAGAAGGCGCAGGCTTTGGCGATAGGAACCAAATGATAAGGAAAGAACCCAAGTACGCGAAAGCGCTAGGCCAATCCCTCCTACACCTACCAGTTGCGCTGGTTGGCGCCTAATGCGGTAGTTCTAAAAAGCAAAGCGCTCCGGTCGAATATCGACCGGAGCGCTTCAGGATAAGCAACAGCACCGAAAACAGTGCCGTTACGCCTTCTTCAAAAACTCGGTTTTCAGCACCATGGTGCTACCGCCGGCGCGTCCTTCAACTTCGGCGGGACTGTTGGTAAGATGAATGTTCTTCACCAGCGTGCCGCGCTTAAGCGTCTGCGACGAGCCTTTCACTTTCAAATCCTTAATTAGCGTCACCGAGTCGCCCTCGGCGAGCAGATTGCCGTTGCTGTCCTTTACGTCCATGTGCGTATGTTGTGGTAGAGTGGGATAGGGCATGAAGGAGTAATACATCCATCGTGCAACGATGGGCGCGTGCAACGCACCCCTACCCACAAAATCCGTGAAATCCGCAATAATTCGAGCGAATCCGTGGTCTTAGACGTTGAAGCGGAAGTGCATGATGTCGCCGTCCTGCACCACGTATTCCTTGCCTTCTACAGCCATTTTGCCGGCTTCTTTGATCTTGGCTTCTGAGCGATAGTGCTCGTAGTCAGCTAGTTTAATTACCTCGGCACGGATAAAGCCTTTCTCGAAATCAGAGTGGATGACGCCAGCGGCGGCGGGGGCTTTGTCGCCGCGGTGCACGGTCCAGGCGCGTACTTCCTGCACGCCGGCGGTGAAGTAGGTTATCAGGTTCAGCAGCTCATAGCTGGCGCGAATCAAGCGGTTCAAGCCCGACTCGGTGAGGCCGTACTCGCCCAGGAACATTTCCTTTTCCTCGGCATCCTCCATCTCCGCAATCTGCGATTCGATAGCTGCCGACACCACTACTACCTGCGCATTTTCGTTTTTAACATGGTCACGAAGCGCGTCTACGTAGGCGTTGCCGTTGTTCTGAATGCTCCCTTCATCCACGTTGGCCACGTAGATAACCGGCTTGATCGTCAGCAGTTGCAGGTCTTCTACAGCTTCCAACTCTTCCTCATTAGCGCCCAGCGAGCGGGCATTGTTACCGGCTTCGAGGTGGTCTTTGAAGCGTTGCAGGGACGCTACTTCCTTCTTCGCCTTAGCGTCGCCGCTCTTGGCCGAGCGCTCCGATTTGGCCAGCTTCTTATCGATGCTTTCCAAGTCCTTGAGCTGCAACTCGGTGTCAATCACGTCTTTGTCGAACACTGGATCAACGCCGCCGGCTACGTGCACAATGTTGTCGTCGTCGAAGCAGCGCACCACGTGAATCACAGCGTCTACCTCGCGGATGTTGGCCAAGAATTTATTGCCCAGACCTTCGCCCTTGCTGGCGCCCTTCACGAGGCCGGCAATGTCCACAAACTCCACGATGGTAGGCACCACGCGCTGGGGCTTCACGATTTCCTCCAGCACCTGTAGGCGCGGGTCGGGCACGGTAATCACGCCCACGTTGGGCTCGATGGTGCAGAAAGGATAGTTGGCCGATTCGGCCTTGGCATTCGATAACGCGTTGAACAGCGTGGACTTACCCACGTTCGGCAGACCGACGATTCCGCAGCGGAGACCCATACGGTGAAATTGTGAAGTTGTGAGATGGTGAATCGACGTTTCTAAACCATGTCAATTCGGGGGCAAAGGTAAGGGTTTTGTAGGGGCGCGTTGCACGTGCCCTTCGTTGTTTATCCAGAGGGGGTAGGGTAGGGCGGCGCAGGTGGCACGCGCTACCAATGAAAAACGGCGCGCATCAGCCTGAGCTGACGTGCGCCGTTTTGAATAAATCGAGTAGCAAAAAGGGATAGTACAATCTGTTTCGCTAGGCCGATGGGTTAGTAGGTGTCGGTGCTATTATTGTACGAATCGTTGTCGTAAGCAGGACGGGGGCGGTCCAGCTCGGCTACTTCTTCGGGCGAAAGCAGTTCTTCGCGCACATAATCAACGGCGTCTTGCAAAGCATCTACAAACTTGGCAAAATCTTCTTTGTAGAGGAAGATTTTGTGTTTTTCGTAGGAAAAGGTGTCATCATCCCGGAGACGACGTTTGCTTTCTGTAATAGTGAGGTAGTAATCCTGGCCGCGGGTAGCCTTCACGTCGAAGAAGTACGTGCGCTTGCCGGCTTTAATGCGTTGGGAGTAAATTTCTTCTTGATCGTGACGGTCTTCCACAGAATCTTCAGTAAGAGTGAATTATTCTAAAATGAACTTTTTGTAGGCTCAAAGTAAATCAGATACAGCGAATATAAAAATACGAAGGAGGGCTTTTTTTATTGAAAAAAGTACCATTTTGGGAAAATAGCTAAGCCCGACCGTTATTAGGTAAGTTGCGCGGGCACTGTTTCCGCTATTTTTACCGTTCGTATCGTTTCGGATGCCGCTGGGCGCCGCTCATTTTTTAGCTCATATACCGATGGCGCTCGATTTAGCCGCAGTTCGTTCCTTCGAAAATCTGGAGTTTCTGGCCCGACAGTTGGTTGAAGGATTCATCACGGGCTTGCACCAGTCGCCCTACCATGGGTTTTCGGTGGAGTTTTCGGAGCACCGCCTCTACAATCCCGGCGAAAGCACCCGTCACATTGATTGGAAAGTGCTAGCCCGCACCGATAAGCTGTTTGTGAAGCGCTACGAGGAAGAAACCAACCTGCGCTGCCACCTGCTGCTCGACGTGTCGCCGTCGATGTACTACCCTGCGCCTACCCACGACAAGCTGTGCTTTAGCATCCTGTGCGCGGCGGCTCTCATCACGCTCCTGCAAAAGCAGCGCGATGCGGTGGGCCTTGTCACCTTTGCCGAGCAGATTGAGTTGCAAACGCCGGTGCGCTCCACCAGCACGCACCGCCACACGCTGCTGCTCACCTTGCAACAACTCCTGGAGCGCCCCGCCGCCCCGCGCCGCCCCACCGATGTGGCGGGCGTGATTCACCGCATTGCCCAGCAGATTCCTAAACGCTCGCTGGTGGTACTTTTCTCCGATATGCTGGGACGGGCGCCCGAGGAGCAAACGGCGGCCCTGGCGGCGTTGCAGCACCTGCGCCATCAGCAGCACGAGGTGTTGCTGTTCCACGTAATGGACCGCGCCACTGAGTCGGACTTCGATTTCGCGGAGCGGCCCTACCTGTTTGAGGATATCGAAACCGGCGAAACCATCAAGCTGCAACCCGCCCAGGTGCGCGACCAATACCGCGCCGCCATGCGCGACTACGAGCAGGAACTGGCCCTACGGTGCGGCCAGTACAAGATTGATTTCGTGCCGGTTGACATTCGGGAGCCGTTCGATAAGGTGCTTTACGCTTATATGGTGAAGCGGGGGAAGGCGAAGTAAAAGGTGAAGTTGTGAATAGGAAGTAGCAAAGGCGCCTGTCATCCTGAGTGCAGCGAAGGACCTTCTGCCGGTTGAACGGCCATTATAACAACGACTCGTTCTGGCGTGATAAGGTCCTTCGCTGCACTCAGGATGACAGGCGCCTTTGCTACTTCCTATTCACAACTTCCCAAACTCACAACTTCACCATTAGTCCAAGCTCCGCCACAAATACTTGCATGCCACTGACCGATACGGCCGCCAGGTTTCGGCAATTTCCGTCATGCGGCGGAGTAGGGCGCGGCCGGTTTCTTCCAGGCCGTAGTGCTTACGCATAGCGTTCTGCACGCCCAGGTCTCCTTCCGAAAACACGTCGGGTTGGTCGAGGGCGAACATCTGAATCATTTGGGCAGTCCAACGGCCTACCCCTCGTATCTGGGTGAGGTGCTTGGTGAAGTCTTCCTCTGAAAGCTGGCTGAGGTGAGCGTGGTCGAGTTGGTCGCGGAGGGCAAACTCCGCAATGGCGCGCAGGTAGCCGGCTTTCTGGTAGGAAAGGCCGGCGGCGCGCAATTCTTCGTCCGGCATGGCCACTAATAATGAGGGCTCGGGGTAGCCATCGGGTAGGAACAGGCCCTCTACCTTGCGCCAGATAGCCGCTGCTGCCTTAGTCGAAATTTGCTGGCTGACGATGGCGCGCAGCAAGGCTAAGTAGATGTCCTCGTGGGCGCTGGGCTGCACGGGCGGCACCTGCGCGATGATGCGCGCCAAAACCGGATCGGCGGCCGAGAGGTAGGCGCGTGCTTCGGCGTAGGGCTGGGCGTCGTCAGGCAATGTCATCGGCTTGGGTAGGGATGGTGATGGTGTCGAGTAGGTCGCCGGTGGGGGAGAGGCGAATGGCTGTAAGTCCCCGCCCATCGTAGGCACCCGTATCGAGGTAAAAGACGTTGGCGGCCTCATCGAAAATAGGTGTGCCATCGGGGGTAGGCGTGTGGCCTACCACTTGCCGCCGCCCAATGTTGTGCAAAGGGCCACGGCGCCACAGAATTCCATCGGGGTTGTTTTCATCGAGTGGCTGCGCTGTGTCGGCCAGGCCGGCGTGGCTGATGAACAGGTGCTTGTTCTCCCAGTAGAGCGGCAACTGGCTCAGCCACGCAGCGTGGTGGCGTAGCGTAGCAGGCGAGTGCATCTGATACTGAAACAAGGTGCCGCGTCCACCCCATTGCAACCAGGGAGGGTAGGGGCCATCGGGGCCGCAGTGCTGCCAGAGGCTGGCTTCGTGGTTGCCTTTCAGGAAGAAAGCGGTGTCGGGGTGGCGCTGGCGCAGGCTGATGGCCGAGGCGACGGTAGCGGGCGCGAAATTGCCGCGGTCCACTAAATCGCCTACCTGAATTAGCAGTTCCTTTGCTGGCTGCCAGTGCCGGAGCAGCTGCTGCCATGTGTAATAGCACCCATGCACATCCCCGACCACAAATAAATTCATACAACTATTATTTCTGTTGCCCGCGCTCAGGCAGGCAGTATGCATCAGCAGGTGTGTAGCCTGCAACGTTTTGGTTAGGTCCTACAAAATTAGTGCTGCAAAGGCTCGGTCTCGCTGGGAGCTACGCTCAGGCCCAGGCGCTTGACGAGCGGTCCGATGCTCAGGCCCTGCACAATGATGGAAAAGACCACCACCACGTACGTGACGGCTACCAGCAGCTCCCGGGCTTCACCGTCGGGCAACGACAGCGCCAGGGCCACAGAAATGCCGCCCCGCAGGCCGCCCCAAGTCAGCACTTTCACGGCGTGCTGAGGAAAGGACCGACGCAGGTTGAGCAGGCGTAGCGGAAGAGCCACGGCTATGAGGCGGGCCAACAACACAATAACGATGGTGCACAGGCCCACTAACAGATACACCGTTTCGAAGCGCAGCACCAAAATCTCGAAGCCAATCAACACAAACAGGATAGCATTAAGAATCTCGTCGAGCATTTCCCAGAACTTATCGACGTACTCACGGGTGGTATCCGACATGCCCAACTGCCGCCCTTGCTGCCCGATAATCAGGCCGGCCACCACTATGGCCAGCGGCCCCGAGGTGTGCAGCGCGGTAGCCAGCGCCGTGCCGCCTGTTACAAGGGCCAGCGTGATGAGCACCTCCACTTGGTAATTGTCGATGGAGCGGAGCATGCGGTAGCCTACGTAGCCCAGAACGGCGCCCAACACCAAGCCGCCCACGGCTTCCTGCAAAAATAACGTGCCGATGTTGTGGCCCTCGGGCGCTGCCTCGCCGGTGGTAGTAGCAAACTGAGCCAAGCTCACAAAGACCACTACTGCTACGCCATCATTAAATAAGGACTCGCCCACAATGCTGATTTCCAATTGCTTAGGAATGCGAGCTTCTTTCAGAATGCCTAAAACCGCAATGGGGTCGGTGGGAGAAATGAGCGAGCCGAACAGCAGGCACCACATAAAGGGTAGCGACAGGCCGAACTGCGGCAGCAGCCAGTAGAGCATAGAGCCCACCAAACACGTGGAAAGGAGCATGCCCACGGTGGCCATCGTGAAAACCGGTACACGCTGCTGGCCCAGCTTCTGCGCATCTACGTGAATAGCGCCAGCAAACAGTAGGAAGCTTAGCATCACCTGCATCAGAATGGTTTGAAAATCAATCTGCTTTATTGCATTGATGATGTTTGAAACATTGACTATTTCAAAACGCCCTAGCACCACCAGGCCAACGGATGATACCAGCGCCAGCACCATGAGACCGATAGTAGAAGGCAGGCGCAAAAATCGGTGGTTGACATACCCAAACAAGGCGGCGACTACCAGCAGCAGCGCCAGAACGTTGTATAAGCTTAAATACATAAAGTGTGGACTATACAAGTGAAGCGCACCCCAGCTCACCAAGGGCAGGAACTGACGCAGGTAGTCTTGCTACGAAAAAACTAGCTGGGCAGACTAACAGCAACATCAGTTAGCGCCTCCGCTACCCGTTGCACCATGGCATCGTCTACGTCCAGATGTGTAACAAAACGAATCATCTGCGGCCCAAACGAGGAGGCGCGAATACCCTGCTGCTCCAGGTGCTGGAGAAAGGTGTCGGCGGGCATTTCTGGCTTTAGTTTGAAGATAACCAGGTTGGTATCGGGCGGCAGCACGAACTCCACGTAGGACTGAGCAGCCAGCGCCTCGCCCAACTGGCGGGCCCGGCGGTGGTCGTCAGCTAGGCGTTCTACGTTGTGCTCCAAGGCATAGAGGCCCGCGGCAGCCAAAAAGCCAGCCTGCCGCATGCCGCCGCCCATGGCCTTGCGAATGCGCCGGCACTTATGAATGAAACTCTTGCTACCTAGCAACACCGAGCCAACCGGCGTACCTAAGCCTTTGGAAAGGCACACCGAAATGGAATCGAAATACTTGCCGTAGTCCTCGGCGCGCTGGCCGGTGGCTACTAAGGCATTAAAAATACGGGCGCCATCGAGGTGGAGGGATAGGTTGTGACGCTGGGCTACGTCGGCAATGGCGGCAATTTCATCCATAGCGTAGCAACTGCCGCCGCCGCGGTTGTGGGTGTTTTCCAGGCAGATCAGGCGCGTGTCGGGGTAATGCACGTTGTCGAGGGGGCGGATGGCGGCCTCTACTTGCGCGGCCGTGAGGCGGCCCCGGTCGCCGGGCAACAGCGCCACCGAGGCCCCCGAGTGAAACGCAATGCCGCCTACCTCCCATAGGTATACGTGGGCCGTTTGCTCACAGATAACTTCTGATAAAGGCTCGGTGTGGGCCTTAATGGCAATCTGGTTGGTCATGGTGCCGGAGGGGCAGAACAGGCCGGCTTCCAGCCCAAAACGAGCAGCGGCTTGCTCTTCCAGGGCCCGCACGGTGGGGTCTTCGCCGTACACATCGTCGCCGACTTGCGCCTGAAACATGGCTTCCAGCATGGCGGGGGTAGGGCGGGTAACGGTATCGGAGCGGAGGTCGATGGTTGGCAAGGACATAAAGAAGAGGGCTAAAGGTTTTCGAAGTCAAAAATAAGACTTACTTTTGCCCCTCATTCAAAAAATGACATTCAACCGACCCGGATATGACTGCTACCCGTCTAAAGCGGAAACACCGCAAGAACATTGCCCGCGCTAACAACAAGCAGCGCGTGATCAAGCAACTGCTCGCTACCCCCGTTCTGAAGAACGTGGATACGGAGGAGCTGAAAGCCCGTTTCAACGGTGGCACGGCCCCTGCCGCTACCTCGGAGACGACCACTTCGCCCAACATCGCTAAAGTAAACCAAACCGGCACCGAAGGCTTCGACGAAGCGGAGGCTGTGGTAAAAGAGGTGAACAGCGACGGCCAGGAAGGCGAAAAGCCCAAGCCCGAAATCGCGCTGTAAGTAAGTCGCCACCGGCGTCGGTTGGCTTTTGCTTTATAAAATCAAAAACGCCTTTCTGCTTTGGCAGAAAGGCGTTTTTGATTTTGGGGGAGTGAGAGGGTAGGAGGCGTGGGGGTGTGAAGTGTGTCATCCTGAGCACAGCGAAGGACCTTCTCACGGCAGAACGAGTTGTTGATACGTCTGTCGTTCTGCCGTGAGAAGGTCCTTCGCTACGCTCAGGATGACAGATGCTTTTCCACCTCACTTTTCTACCCTCCTACCTTCCTTTGCCCACACCCTCCTACCCCCGCTCGGTGCGCGGTCCCAGCTCAATGGCTTGCAGCTGCTCTACCTTGCCCCGGTTGACTTGAAAGCGTAGCATGGTGCGTACGGTATGAAAACCGTGGCGGCCAGCCGCGCCGGGGTTCAGGTGCAGCAGATGATTGCGCTTATCGGGCATCACTTTGAGAATATGCGAGTGGCCGCTGATAAACAGGCCGGGCTTGTACTCGGCAATAAGCGGCTTGGCGGCGGGGGTGTAGCGGCCGGGGTAGCCGCCAATGTGGGTCATAAGCACGCGCAGCCCTTCGATTTCAAAGGCCTGTACCAGTGGCTCGGTGGCGCGCACGTCCTGGCCGTCGATGTTGCCGTAGACGCCGCGCAGGGGGGCTATGGCCTCCAGCGTATCGGCCACGGCTACGTTGCCGAAGTCGCCGGCGTGCCAGATTTCGTCGCAGGTGCTGAGGTGGTGCAGGATACGCTCGTCGAGGTAGCCGTGGGTGTCGGAAAGCAGGCCAATGGATTTCACAGAGTAGGAGGTAGGGTAGGAAGGGCTAACCCGCGCCGGTGGCTACAGGTTTCGGAAAGCCAGAAGCAACGCGGACGGCCAGTGCGGCCACAACAGAACAAGACGCAAGGTAACTACCTCGGCTGTTCCCCGTATCTTGCCCCACGCGGGTATTTCCGTTTGCCGATAATTATGCTGTGTTTTGCAGCTGCACTTCGGTCTATTTTTGCTTTCTTGCCCTCCCAGAAGACAACTCCGCGATGAACGTTTTCATCAATGATATCCCGCTGATTATTAAGAAGAACAGCGAGAAAATATACAAGCACCGCTACGACCTGATCCTGAATCCGGAAGACGAATTTTCGTCCAAAGATTTGGTGGGCGATGTGCTGGTGCGCGACGTGACGGACGTGTTCATCGACCGACTGCTGCGCATGATGGAGGTGAAAAAGCTGAAAAAGCTAACCTCTCTTACGCTGCTGGCCCGCAAGAAAAAACGGCTGATTCTGCACCTGAAAGACCAGTTCCGTATCGTGAAAGCTGCCGGCGGCCTCGTAACAAGGGATGGCATGGTGCTAATGATTTCGCGCTTCAACAAGTGGGATTTG
The DNA here is from genome assembly GCF_017589435.1 of Hymenobacter defluvii. NCBI lineage: Bacteria > Pseudomonadati > Bacteroidota > Cytophagia > Cytophagales > Hymenobacteraceae > Hymenobacter > Hymenobacter defluvii. The sequence continues at coordinate 271,002 of NZ_JAGETX010000003.1, read as the reverse complement.
CCCAAGGGCAAGCTCAAAAAAGAAGAAGACCCCGGCATTGGGGCCCTGCGCGAGGTAGAGGAGGAGTGCAACATCAAGGTGTCGTTGGGCGAAAAACTGCCCAGCACCTGGCATTCCTACGCCTACAACGGCAACAAAATCCTGAAGAAAACCAACTGGTACACCATGCAGTGCCTCGACGACTCCCTGATGAAGCCCCAGGCCGAGGAGTACATCGAGGAAGTGCGCTGGATGACGCCCCAAGAGGCCCTAAGCGTGCTCGACGACTCCTACGCGTCTATCGCGCTGGTCGTGCGCCACTTCCTAAGCGAAACAGCTGGCGAGTCGACAGTGGGCAGTTAAGTAAAAGGTAAAAATTGACAAGCGCCTGTCTTTTTCTGTCATCCTGAGCTTGCGAAGGACCTTATGCCAAGGTGAACGAGTCGTTGTTACGCTTGTCTTTCTCACGTGATAAGATCCTTCGCAAGCTCAGGATGACAGAAAAAGACAGGCACTTGTCAATTCTTCCCTCTTAATTCCTAACTAACTGCTGGTAGCGTAAACGGCACGAAATCATCCACATTGCCGCCAAAACGGTGAATCTCGCGGATAATGGTGCTGCTGATGGCTGCGAGAGCCGGGGAAGTAATCAGAAAGACGGTTTCCAGCTCCGGGTTGACGTGGCGGTTGGCTTGGGCAATGGTGTTTTCGTACTCGAAATCGGTGGTGTTGCGCAGGCCGCGCAGCAGGTAGCGGGCTCCTACCTCGCGGGCGAAGTCGGCAGTGAGGCCTTTGTAAGCCTGCACGCGCACCCGCGGCTCATCCCGAAATACCTCGGCAATCATCTCCAGCATCTGCTCCACGGGCAGGTAGCGGGTTTTACTGCTGTTGTTGCCCAGGGCAATAATCACCTCATCAAACAACTGCGTGCCCCGCCGCACCACATCAAGGTGGCCATTCGTGAACGGGTCGAAGGAACCAGGAAACAGCGCAATACGAGCCATGAGGTGGAGAGTAGTGAAATTGTGGGTAGTTGAGTGAGAAACTACAAAAACCGTCTGTCATCCTGAGCACAGCGAAAGACCTTCTCACGCGTGAACGATGCCCGTAACAACGACTCGTTCAAATGATATAAGGTCCTTCGCAAGCTCAGGATGACACGCGTTTTCCGACCGTACTCTGCCCTATTCGCACAAGTGCAGCGCGTATAGGTCGAAGTAGCGGTACTCGGTGAGGTCGTTGAGGCGGTAGCTGTAGCGCAGGTCGAACGGCCGGTTGCCGAAGCGCAGGTGACGAATGTACTTCCGCAGGACGGAAAACAGCTCCGAGTCGTGCAGCAGGTCGCCCCACACAATCACGGGGTCCTGGTCGGGGTTGAGCTGCAACTCCTGCATCACCAGGATAGTGTAGTAAATCAGGTCTTCGGGGGTAGTGAAAGCGAAGACGTTGCACAGCTCGGGGCGCTTGCTGCGCATCACCAATACGGTTAGCTCCTGGTGGCCAATATTGAGGTAGACGCGGCGCGGCGCGGCGGCCTCGCTCTGGTGCAACACGCCTTCGAGCAGGGCGCTGGTCTGGTGCAGCAGCCGACCAGTAGGGTAGGCGTGCCGAAACCAGTCAGCCAGCGGGCGGTCGGCGGCAAATACGCTCACGATGTCCAGGCCGGTGTGGCGGTAGGCGCAGGGCGTTTCGGTGGGGGCGCAAGCGTGGTGCAGCTGCAAATAGGTGGCCTCGTCGCCGGGGGCAAACAGGGGAGCGGGCAGCAACGTGAAGGCGCGGTTGTGCACGGCTAGGCGCACCTTGTTCCAGCCCGAGAGCGACAGCAAATCGTGCTGGGCGGCCAGTGCCTGCAACTGCGCTGCGGCGGGTAAGCCCGGCTGGGTGGCATAGTCTTCCAGGGCCACAAACTTGTTGCGCTGCACGTCGGCTATGCCCACACGCACGCCGGCCGCACCCACCGTGAGGTAGAGGTTGTAGGCGGCTAAGCGGCTGGCATCCAGCGTTTCGTCGCGCAGGTGGGCCAAAACGGTAGGGGCAGCAGAAGTGGTAGGGACAAGCGTAGCAGACACAAGCAGAAGCGGGTTGAGCCGCTAAAGGTAACATTTATCGAGCGGCTGTGCTAGGGCTGCGCGCTACGGGGCAGGACGCAGGCTAGGGGGCAAACCGCAACTGCGGGATGAAAATATCATCGGGGCTGATGATCTGGCGCAGTACCGGGTGCACCTGCTGCATGGGTAGGGCAATGAGCTGGCGGGGCGTTAGGAAGGTCAGTTCCGTCAGGATTTGGGCGTCGGCGGCGTGCTCGGGGTCGGTGCCCAACTGGGGTAGGGCAGCAGGGTCGGCGGGCGTTACCTCAAAAAACATTTCCAGGGCTTGCAGCGTGTCGGTCTTGAACTCGTGCAGGTGCAGAAAACGGCCCACGTTCACCGTCAGGCCGGTTTCTTCCCGAAACTCCCGCCGCAGGCACTCGTGCAAACTTTCTCCAAACTGCCACCCGCCACCCGGCGGCGACCAAAATGGCGCGCCATCCGGCAGCAAACCCCGGTGGGCGGCCAGCAGCAACGCACCTTCGTGAATGAGCAAACCACAGGGCCGGACGCGCACCTGGTGGGCATACGCAGCGAGGAGGGAAGAATCTTGAGTAGGCGTATCAGGCATCGAAAACAAATAGGCGACGGGTAGCCTATACGGCAGTAAGCCGAAAAGGTGCGGCTCACATAGCAGGTGCCACTACCTTTGTCCCATGCCTGACCTCCCTACCCCCACTCACGAAGAGTCCCTTGAAGCCCGCATCCGTCGCAAGCTGGTGCGCCAGAATTTTATGCATCTCATCGGTGCCGACCTCACCCGCATCGAGCCGGGTAGGGTAGAGGCCGAGCTACTACTCGCGGAGAAGCACCAGCAGCACCGGGGCTTTGCGCACGGCGGCCTAGTGGCTACCATGGCCGACTTGGTGGCAGGCTTCGCGGCCGTCACGCTGGTGCCGGAGGGTACGGGTGTCGTCACGGCCGAAATCAAGGTTTCCTACCTGCATCCGGGGGTAGGGGCGAAGATGCGCGCTGTGGGCTGGGTGCTGAAAGCCGGCCGGCGCCTGCATTTCTGCGAGTCTGAGGTGTGGTGCGATGATAAGCTGGTTGCCAAAGCCACAGCCACGATGGCGGTGGTAGAGTAGAGATGAAAGTAGGTGGTTACACACAAGTAGCCGCTGTGTTCAACCAAGTGCCCGGCCACTTGCTATCTACCATGTCATTTACTGCTATTAAGCAGAGCTGTTTATCTGCTATTCGTTGATTATGAATATTCTATCTCTCTCCTTGCTCAGTGGCCTACTGCTGACCGCGCCTACCCTCTACGCTCAAACAACACTCCCAGCAGCCCAGTCGAAACCCGCCGAAATACCGTCCTTCAACAAGCCGGTGCGCCTGGTAGTAGCAACGGATGGCTCCGGCGACTATCGCACTGTGCAGGAAGCCGTTATGGCCGTGCGCGACTTTATGCAGGTAGAAGCCACCATCTTCATCAAGAATGGCATCTACAAAGAAAAGCTGCTGATTCCGTCCCAGAAAACGCACATCACGCTGCTGGGCGAAAGCAAAGAGGGCGTCGTCATCACCTACGGTGACTACTCAGGCGACGCCGAAAAGCACACCACCTACACGTCCTCCACGGTGCGGGTGCAGGGCAACGACTTTCGGGCCGAGAACATCACCTTCGAAAACTCGGCCGGTAGGGTAGGGCAGGCCGTGGCCCTGCACGTGGAGGGCGACCGGGCCACGTTTCGCCACTGCCGCCTGTTGGGCAACCAGGATACACTATTTTTGGCCATCGAGAACAGCCGCCAGTACTACCAGGGCTGCTACATCGAAGGCACTACCGACTTCATCTTCGGCGCTAGCACGGCCGTATTCGACCGTTGCACCATTTTCAGCAAGAGCAATTCCTACATCACGGCCGCTTCTACCACGCCCCGGCAGCGGTTTGGGCTGGTGTTTTTGAACTGCCAGCTCACGGCCGCACCCGAGGCCCAGAAGGTGTATTTAGGTAGGCCCTGGCGCCCACACGCCCGCACTGTGTTCCTGAACACGGACATGGGCAGCCACATCACCCCCGCCGGCTGGGACAACTGGCGCAACCCAGAAAACGAGCAAACAGCTTTCTACGCCGAGTATCAGTCACGCGGCCCCGGTGCCAACCCCAAAGGCCGGGTGGCGTGGAGCAAGCAGCTGACCAGCAAAGAAGCCAAGCAATACACGCTGAAAAACATTTTCGCGGGCACTGAACCATGGGTGCCTCAGAGCAAGTAAGTTCTCTGATTACAGGCAGATAAGTACTGTTGGGTAGGGATGCCCTACAGCCCAAAGGCCCGGCCCTGCTCCGGGAAAACAAACCGAAGGCGCAGCGAATTCGCGTCTTCGAGCTGCTGCCTGATTTGGGTGAGGTTATCGGCGCTGGGCTTGCTGTGGGTTACAACCACAGGCAGATTGCGCATAGCATCAGGCCCAGCGAGCCGGGCCAGCGCCAACAGCTCGTATTGAAGCCAACGGGGCGTGAGGTGACCGAACAATAGGTTATCGGGCTGGGCATTGGGGTAGGACACCTCCGCGAAAATACCCCGTAGCGTACCAGCCCGCATCAGCGGCGCTACCGCCTGCCACAGACTAGCCAGGCGGGTGCTGTGCTCCACCGCATCAGGGCCAGTGTCGCCGAGGTAGAGCAAGTAGCTATTGCCGTGACGGAGCAGGAAAGCCGCGCTTTCGTAGCCGGTGCCGTGGCTAAGCGGAAAAGTCTGTACCAGGAGTGCGGTGCCGGCCACGGCAGTTTCGGGCGTGCCGGGTAGTAGGGGCTGATAGTGGTATTTGCCTAACACGGGCGCCGTGCCGGCGTCGCCGAAGTTGGGCCAGCTCTTCCAGTTGAAGTAGTGCTGTTGCAGGGTAGCGAGGCAGCCAGGTAGGCCGTACAGGGTTTTGCTGGTGTCGTCGGGGGCGTTGAGCAGTAAGCCGGCTACGTGGTCGAGGTGGGCGTGGGAGAGTAGGTAGGCTTTGATCTGGCGGCGGATTACCTGATCGACAGTGCCGGAAAGTGTCCCTTGCGCCACGGCCTTCGCTACCCCAGCCCGGATGGTGCCAGCATCCAGACAGGCATACGCAGCAGAACCCGTAGGAGCCACCAAGTAGGCCGAGAGGTTGCTCTCATCCAACCCACCGCGCACGCCCAGCGGCACCACGCGAAATACGGGCTGTTGGGCCACTGCGTGGTAGCTCAGCAAAAAGACCAGAAGGCAGACAAGGAGCTTATGCATGTACCGCTAATCAAACAACAGAAATAGATAGACCAAGCTAAAGGTAGCAGGGGCGAAAGAACAAGACAGTTACGCCCGCTCTATCTTTACCCTTGCTACCCGACCCACACACCCGCATGATTCTCAACCAAGCCCGCTTCGACGAAGCCATCTGCCTGTTCAACGCTGCCAACAGCGAAGACCCTCACCAGGAAATCGTAGATGGCCAGCCCTACCCCAAGGAACTGCTCTACGGTCAGCGCATGAGCGCCTGCCTGCACGCGGTGGCCCCCAATGCCCCCGAGGCGGTGCAGCTGGCCGCCCGCTGCCAGCACATCCGCCGCTGGACCATCCCGCGCCAGGACTTCCCCATGGACCGCCCCGGCTACCACAAATGGCGCAACACACTCAAGAAATTCCACGCCCAGCTAGCCAGTGAAATCCTACAGCAAGTAGGCTACGACGCCGAAACCATCCAGCGGGTGCAGGCGCTCCTCCAAAAGCAGCAGCTGCACCTCGACCCCGAAATGCAGCTGCTGGAAGACGTGATATGCCTGGTGTTTTTGCAGTATTATTTTCTTGATTTCGCCGCTCAGCACCCCGAGGATAAAATCATCGATATTGTGCAGAAAACCTGGCGCAAAATGACGCCCGAAGGCCACCGGCTGGCTTTGCAGCTGCCCCTAGCGTCCGAAGCACAAGAGCTGATTGGTAAGGCGCTAAATGGGTAGTAAATAGCTCACATACGGCTTTCTACCGTACCGGCTTCGGAATCACGGGCAGGCTCTCGTGGCCTTGAGCATCCACGGAGGCTACTCCGAAAATATAGTTGTCTTTGCTCTGGGTGAGGTCGGCTTTTGTGTCGGTCACGAACACCTTTTGCTCCCACTTAGGTGAAGTGGTTTCGCGGATAAGCACGTAATAGCCAGCAGGTTTTGGACCGGCCGTAGGGGCATCCCACTTAAGCTGTGTGCGGTTGGTGAGTTGGGCCGTCAGTACCCCCACATTTTGGGGAGCAGCCGGGGCCAGGGCCAGTTCGGCCAGGGTAGCCAGGTTCACGCCGGTGTTCTTGCGCAGGTAGCCAAAATCCATAAACTTGGCGTGGTCGCCGTACTCCACACCGTTTTCGGTGCGCAAATCCTGGTGCTGGTGGCGGAAGTCCTCGTTCATCTCCGTGAAGCGCACCGCCGTGAAGCCTTGCTGGTTGAACGGCGTATGGTCACCGCCGCGCAGGAACCGGTCGGGGCGGTAGACCACCACCACGTCCAGACCATCCACGTAATCCTTGGCAGCTTGCTGGGCGTAGCGGGCCAGCTCGCGGGAGGGCGAGTCATTTTCCGACGACAGGGTGCGACGCACGCGGCCTTCGGCCTCGGTTTCGGTGGCGGGCACACCCTCGCTGAACACGCGCAGGTGCTTGGCATCATCCACCGAAGGGTCGTTTCCGTGCGAGCTGCCCACGATGTCGTTGTTAAGCATGGCCACCAGGTTCCAGCCTTCGGCCTTGGCGCGCTTAGCCAAGTGCGTCGAGCCGTAGAGGCCCTGTTCCTCGCCCTGCACCGCCACAAAAATGATGGTGGCGGGGTATTGCTGCTGCGACATCACGCGGGCCAACTCCATCACGGCCACCGTGCCCGAGCCGTCGTCGTTGGCGCCGGGCGCATCGGCGGTAGCGTTCATCACGTCCGATACCCGCGAGTCGATGTGCCCGCTCACGATGAAGATGCGCTTGTCATTGGGGTCGGTGCCGGGTAGGGTCGCCATTACGTTGGCCATTACCACGGGCTTGTCGATGCGGCGGCCGTCGGGCTTGACGGTAAACGTATCTTGCGTGACTACCAAGCGGTTGCCGCTGGTCTTGCTGTACTTCCGGAACTCGTCTTCCACCCAGTTGCGCGCCGCCCCAATGCCGCGCTTCTTGCTTTTGGTGTCGCTTAAAGTATGGCGTGTACCGAAACTCACGAGTTTATCAATATCGTCTTTTAGGCGCTTCTCCGAAATCTCATTCACCATCTTTTTGATGGTTGGGTCGGGGGTAGTAGAGGGCTTGTTTTGCGCCAACAAAGGCAGCGCGGGGAGAAGAAAAGCTGCGAATAGGGTAGAGCGAAGCGTCATGCGGAGGTTGATTTGGTTAAGGGCAAGCTACAGCTTGGTTGTTGGTTTGTAGAGGTTCGTACCACTAAAGAACGTCATTTCGACCGCAGGGAGAAATCTCGCATGCTGACCAGCAACGATTGGCTCATAGTAAAGACACCAAGGCGCTGGCCGCGTTGCCGCCAAAACCAGCGGCATTCACCAAAATGCGCCGGATAGGCTGCTCTGTTGCCGTGGCGAGGTAAGTGGAAAAGGGCGCCACCGGCCACTGCTGCGTCTCCAGCACCTGCAACGCAAAATCGAGGTTGAGGGCCGCCGAGGCGCCCAAGGTGTGGCCCACCAGCCACTTATTGGACAGCAAAAGCGGTTGCTTCTCGCCAAAAACTGCCCGTACGGCTGCTAGCTCGGCGGCATCGCCGGCCGGGGTGCCGGGGCTATGCAGTACCAGCGCGTCTACCTCCGAGGGTTTTCTACCGGCTTGTTGCAATGCCTGCTGCATGGCAGTCTGGAAATGCCGCCCATCGGGCGAAATACCCGTTTTGCTGCCGATAGCTTCAAAACCAAATCCTACACTTTCCAATCGAAATAGCGGCTGCTGCGGTGTCGTAGCTACTTCGGCTGCTGCGATATCAGCCGCTACTTTTTCCAGTGCAAATACGGCGGCGCCTTCGCCCAGCGTGAAGGTAGAAGGCCGCCCAGCGCCCGGCCGGCAGGGCCACGCGTCCGCCGCAAAGGGCGAATAAATACCGATGGCCTGCATCTGCGCTAGCGTAAACTCGGTGAGGGGAGCCTCGGCTCCGCCAGCCAAATAGCGTTCTGCCATGCCTGCCCGTAGCCAGGCCACCGCGTTGCCCAGCGCCTGAAACGCACTGCTGCACGTACTGGAATGACTTAGCACGGCCCCATCAGTACTACCCGCGTCGAAGGCTACCCAACTGGCCACGTTGCCCAATGTAGTAAGCGGAGACGCGGCTGCCGGCACGCTGCCCTCGCGCAAAAACTCCTCGTGGTAGTGCTCCAGGTGATGCGTGGCTCCACGGCTACTCCCGATGCTGACGGACAGGGAAGGTGGATTGCCTTGACCCCAGCCCCTCCCCTCCGGGAGAGGGGTGCCAGTCGTAAGATGTTGTTGAACGCACCCCTCTCCCGGAGGGGAGGGGCTGGGGGTGGGGTCACGCACTGTGTGCCACCTCGCTTCCGTCGCCGCTTGGCGTGCGGCCAGCATGGCCAGCAGTACAGTACGGTCGAGCTGGCGGTAGGCGGGGTGGGCGCGGCGCAGCTCCGCCAAGGCCGCTTCGGTGGCGTCAGGTAGAGCAGCCACAGGCAGGCCGTTGGGGTGGACGGAGAAGGGTGACTCCGAAGAAGCTGGAAAGGCCTGATCGCCCAGTGCCGACACCCTGCCCCGGCCGCGGATGATGATGTATTCGTCGGCGTTTCCCTTAGTCATGCAGGTACTCGGGCAGGGTAGGGGCGGGGGAGAAGTTCAGTACCAACTCGCGCATCTGGCGGAGCACCTGGTAGAGCAGGGCAAGCTCGGCGTCGGTGGTGCAGTAGGGCGGCAGCAGGTACACCACGTTGCCCAGCGGGCGCAGAATCACGTGGTTGTCGAGGGCCAATTGGTAGAACGCGTCGCGGAGGCGGCTGAAGTAGCTGGTGCCTTCGCCGGGGTCGTACTCTACAGCCAGCACCGTGCCCACATGCCGCACCGCCCGCACGCCGGGCTGGCCTTCTAGTTCTGCCTTGAATGCGGCGTGGGCGGCGGCAATGCGCTGGCGCTGCTGCGTGCAGGCGTCGGCGCGGGTCAGCTCCAGGCTGGCCAAAGCGGCGGCACAGGCCACCGGGTTGGCGGTGTAGGAATGTCCATGAAACAGCGCCTTCATCTTGTCGTCGCTCAGAAACGCCTCGTAGAGCGGCGCGGCGCAGGTAGTCAGGCCCATGGCCAGGGTGCCGCCGGTGAGGCCTTTCGAGAAGCACATGATATCGGGCTGCTCTTGCAGTTGACTGCTGGCAAACAGCGGCCCGGTGCGGCCAAAGCCGGTCATTACCTCATCGGCAATGCACAGCACGCCGTGCTGGTGGCAGCGGCGCATCAGCTCGTCTAGCACCTCGGCCGAGTAGGCCACCATGCCCGCCGTGCCCAGCAGCAGCGGCTCGAAGATGAACCCTGCCACCGCCGGCTGCTGCAGAGCGGCGTCCAGCTGCGCCAGCACCTCCGCCTCGCGGCCCGGTACCGGCACATCAATAAACTCCACCTCAAACAGCAACGGCCAGAACGGCTGCGTAAATGCCCCCCGGCTACTCACCGACATGGCCCCAAACGTGTCGCCGTGGTAGGAGTCGCGGAAGCAGAGGAAGCGCCGCCGCTCCGGCTGGCCTTGGTTGTGGAAGTATTGCAGTACCATTTTCAGGGCCACTTCCACGGCCGTCGAGCCGTTGTCGGAGTAGAACACGCGGGCCTGGTTGCTGGGTAGGATTTTCAGGAGCTGCTCGGCCAGCTCCACGGCCGCGGGGTGGGTGAAGCCGGCAAACAGCACGTGCTCCAGGGTACGAAGCTGCGCGCTCACGCGCTCGGCAATGTGGGGGTGGGCGTGGCCGTGCAAATTCACCCACCACGACGAGATGCCGTCGAGGTAGCGGGTGCCGTCGTCGGCCACCAGCCAGGCGCCCTCTCCGCTAACGATAGGCACCGCCAGCGGGGCAGTTTGCATTTGAGTGTAGGGGTGCCACAGCACGGCGTGGTCCCGTTGGGCAAGCGTAGACATACGGCAAAGGTAGCACCAAGCGCCGTAGGGGCGCGTCGCACGCGCCCGTCGTAAGGTGGTCCCGCGCTATTTAGATTGTTCTGACGGGGCGCTTCAGCCCCTCTCCGAAAAGGAGAGGGAGTACCAGACGACTATAATTAAGTTAGCTTCTTTCTCTTAGGCAGGGCTTGGCATAACGCAAGTTAGTCCAGTACTAATTTGTGTGTCCTGCGCAACGGGCGGCTGCAAGCCACCCCTACCTGCCCGCGTTTGCGAACCACTCCCGAAACTCTTCTGCATACCGCCGTACTACCGTTGCATCTAGCACCGGCTCGGGCAGCACGCGGGGCATGATGGGCACGCCGGTGTGTTGGGCAATGAAGTCCTCGGTGGCAGGGGTAGGCTCGCCGTTGAACACGAGGCCGCGCACCGGAATCTGCCGTTGCTGCAGCGCCTCCAGCGTCAGCAGGGTGTGGTTGATACTGCCCAGGTAGTTGCGCGACACCACCACGGCCGCCAGGTGCAGCTGCGCCAGCAAATCCATCATCAGAAACCCCGGCGCCAATGGCACCAGCAGGCCGCCGGCGCCTTCTACCACCAAATGGTTGTCGGTGTGTGGTAGGCGGAAGGCACTAGGCGTAAGTGCGATGCCCTCTGCTGCCGCCGCCGCGTGGGGCGAGGCGGGTAGGGCCAGACGGTAGGCTTCGGGGTAGAACTGAGAATCCGCGTTGCTGACCAAACTGCGCACGGTGGCGGCGTCGGTGGTAGGCGTGAGGCCAGCTTGCACGGGCTTCCAGTAGTCGGCGCGCAGGGCTTCGGTGAGGATGGCGGCTACGACGGTTTTGCCTACGTCGGTGCCGATGCCGGTGATGAAGAGGCGTTCCAATATTCTACAAATCTGTGTGAATTGAAATTTTTCCTAATACTCCCGCCAGCCTATCAATCTCCGCTTCTGTATTATACGCGTGCACAATTAGCCGCAGGCGCTCAGTGCCAGCGGGTACGGTAGGGGCCACAATGGCCCGCACGTCAAATCCGGCGACTTGGGCAGCGGCGGCTACTTGTTTCACGGCCTCGGGGCCGGGGGAGGTAGGAAAGAATACTGGGTGGATGACGTGGCTATTGGCGGGCACATGCAGGCCAGGTACCGCGTTCAAGGTACTTTTTAAGTAATCTGATAACGCAAACAGCCGCTGTCGCTCCGTATCCAGGGTAGGAAGCAGTTGATACGCTGCGGCCAGGGTCGCTACCGTGTAGGGTGCCGGGGCAGTGGTGTAGATGAAGGGTCGGCTGAAGTTCAGGAGGTAATCGCGCAGCACGGTGGGGCCGGCTACGGCGGCGCCCTGGCTGCCCAGAGCCTTACCAAACGTGAGGACGCGGGCAAATACGTCGTTTCCCAGGCCCAACTCGGCTACTAGGCCGGCGCCGTGTGGGCCGTAGAGGCCGTTGGTGTGGGCTTCGTCTACTACTAGGTACAGTTCCCGTTGCTGGCATAAGGCAGCTAGCTCGCGCAACGGCGCTATGTCGCCGTCCATGGAGTAGAGCGCCTCCACGGCCACGAATACGGCACCCGTGGCGCGGGGTAGGCGGCGCTCCAGGTCGGCCACGTCGTTGTGGCGGAAGCTGTAGGCCGTGGCAAAGCTGCTGCGGATGCCATCCTTCACGGAGGCATGCGAGGCTTCGTCGTAGAAAATGGTGTCGCCGCGGCGGGGCACGGCGGCAAAGAAGCCCAGGTTAGCCGCGTAGCCCGAGTTGAAGAGTAGGGCTGCTTCGGCTCGGTGGAACTGCGACAGATGCGTTTCCAGAGCTTCGGCCGCCGCCGAGTTGCCGGTGAGCAGGCGGGAGCCGGTGCTACCGGCGTCTTCCTGCTGCATGCCAGCTTGCAACGCCTGCCGTAGAGTAGGGGAGCGGGCCAGGCCGAGGTAGTCGTTGGAGCTGAAATCGACGAGGTTTTCCGCGGGTAGCGAAAGGCGGCGGCGGGTGCCTTCAGCTTCGCGCTTGGCGAGATGGGTGGCGAGGCGTTGGTGGAGGGGAGGGGTAGGCACTACTTTTTTCTCTTTTCGGAGGGTAGCGGAAACTGTCGTGACAAGCCCAGTGAATCGGGCTGCCAACCTAAGAAGCTTCTGGCTTCCTGACGCACCGTAGTTTCTAGTACCTGTTCGTTGAGCATATCCAAACTGGCGATATGGAGCGTGACGTTAGGTACAGCATCTTCATAAAGAATGTACGTACGTTCTCCCAGCCAGTACAGTGAATTCATAACATTGCCGGTTCTGGGTGGGCCATAACGGCGAACAAGCTGCTGCCGGATAGCACGGGTCTTACTTTCCTTAGGCAGCTGATAAGTTACCCCAATAAATCGGCCACCCCGAAACCAGAACTCCGGTCGTACAGGTAATGGTCCTAACGTGGCAGTATCTGTTCGCAAACTGTACACATGGCTTGTACGCCAACGTTTTCCAATACCTGAAAACTGAGGCTGTAGACTTGGTGCGCTGCCTTCTGCTGTGCCAAACATCAGCCCATGTACAGCATACAATGAATCGAGTTGATGCATACCTGTCATAGGACCAGAGGTAGCTTGCGGCCAAGCAGCAGTAGAAACGAGCGATAGAAGTAGGGTAACAGCAAATCGAATCATCCCTACAGATCTGAAAAAGAACTGTCAACCTGAGTTTGGAAAATAGCTTCACAAACTCAGGTTGACAGAAAATACAAAAGGCTAACGGCCCTAAACAGTTGCCGTTTCCTGCTTCCCTAATACCGCGGCCCCCTGCGGCACGTCCTTAAACGCCTTACGGGGCTTCAGGCCCAGCAGCTCAAACATCTGCTTATCGGCGTCGAAATCGGGGTTGGGGGTAGTGAGGAGTTTTTCGCCGGAGAAGATGGAATTGGCTCCAGCCAGGAAGCAGAGTGCTTGCTCGGTTACGGGCATTTCCTGACGGCCGGCCGAGAGGCGCACAATGGTTTTGGGCATCAGCAGGCGGGCCGTGGCAATCATGCGCAGCATTTCCCATACACTCACGCGGGGCTGCTCGGCCAGGGGCGTGCCCTCTACCGGCACCAGCGCATTCACCGGCACCGACTCAGGGTGCTGGGGTAGGGTAGCCAGCGTGTGCAGCATGGCCACGCGGTCCTCGTCCGTCTCGCCCAGGCCGATGATGCCGCCCGAACACACCGAAATACCGGCTTTGCGCACGTGCTCCAGCGTGTCGAGACGGTCGTCGTAGGTGCGGGTAGTGATGATGTCGTTGTAGTGCTCGCGGCTGGTGTCGAGGTTGTGGTTGTAGGCGTAGAGGCCCGCTTCTTTCAGGCGCTCGGCCTGGTACTCGTTCAGCATGCCCAGGGTGCAGCACACTTCCAGGCCAATATTGTTCACTTCGGTCACCATGTTCAATACCCGGTCGAAGTCGCGATTGTCGCGCACCTCGCGCCAGGCGGCGCCCATGCAGAAGCGGGTAGAGCCCGAGTCTTTGGCACGTTGGGCCGAAGCCAGCACTTCGGCGTCGGGAAGGAGTTTGTGGGCTTGCACGCCGGTGTGGTAGCGAGCGGCCTGGGGGCAGTAGGCGCAGTCCTCGGGGCAGCCGCCAGTTTTCACGCTCAGGAGCGTGCATACTTGCACCTCGCCAGTAGCCTGAAACTCGCGGTGCACAGCCGCAGCCTGGGCTACCAGCTCCAGCACGGGTTGGTGATAAATAGCGTTTACTTCGTCGAGGGTCCAGTCGGTGCGCAGCATAGGAATTGCCGGTTGTGAGTTGCCAGTAAGTCAGATTTTAGAACGCTTCGTCATGTGAAAGTGACGTTTGAGCGGTTTGCAAGATACAAAGTAGTCGGTTTTGCGCGACTTTTCCGCAGTATTGGGCTTGCCCTGGCGCTAAACAAAACAGCCCCAAGCAACTAGTGCCTGGGGCTGTTCAACGATTTGTGTGATCCCGCTGGGATTCGAACCCAGGACCCGTACATTAAAAGTGTACTGCTCTACCAGCTGAGCTACAGAATCAGAAGAAATAAAAGCTCTCATGCTGGTGCCGATAGGGCTGTGCCTACCTTCATGAGAGACGAAAAAGCCCCGCCAATTGCGAGGCTTCGTGTGATCCCGCTGGGATTCGAACCCAGGACCCGTACATTAAAAGTGTACTGCTCTACCAGCTGAGCTACAGAATCAAATTGCAATAACAGGAGCGTTTTCCGTTATTGTGGCACAAAAGTAGGGAGTTGACTCCTGATTGTCCAAATATTTTGTTGAAAAAGGCCTTATTTTTTTCATTTCTGGCGCTGCTGGGTAGCCAACCAATTCTGGCTCAAAAAGATACTGAGGCGCTGCAAAAGGCAGATTCTTTATTCGCCGCCGACTCGATAGAGGCTGCCTACCCTTTTTACCAGCAAGTGCTGCGGCAGCAAAAAGTATACTCGCCCCGCATGTTGCTGCGCATGGCCTATGTGCAGGAGGGGCTAGGGCACTACCCAGCGGCCCTCTACTACCTGAGCCTGGCACAAGCCCGTCAGCCCCGGCGCTCTACTTGGGCCAAGATGGCGAGTCTGGCCCAACGCCACCGCCTCACGGGCTACCCCGATTCCTGGCGGCAGCAATTGCGCATCGTGTTTCGGCGCTACTACTACCGCCTGTTGCAGGCCGCATTGCTAGTGGCGGTGGTAGGCGGCACGGTGTTGTGGCTGCGGCGCCGCGAGCGGCGAGGTTGGTGGGTAGCCTACGCCGCGTACGTGCTGGCCACAGCGGCTTTTCTGAATCTGTTACGCCCTGAACGTAGCGGCCTAGTGGCCCGGTCGCGCGCGGCCCTCATGGCAGGCCCCAGCCCCGGCGCCACGTGGCTGACTACCGCCGCCGTCGGAGACCGACTGGTTGTGCTGGGCAAGCAAGACGTATGGTACCGTGTGCGCTGGCAGGGCAAAGACGCCTACATCCGGCAGCACGACCTGCTGGAAGTGCAGTAGGGTAGGAGTATAGGAAGTGTGTCCTCCTGGGCTTGCGAAGGGCCTTCTGAGCCATTGATACGCTCGTTGTTCTCATGTGAGAAGGTCCTTCGCAAGCTTAGGAGGACACACTTCCTTGTAACTGCTCTATAAACTTACAGCGAAAAATCAGCTTCTTCCTTGCGGAAGTGATTGAGCACCAGTTTATCAGATAAGCCGGGTAGGATCTTATTCAGAAAGACCGTGAGCTTGCCCATACTGGTGAGAACCAGGTCGCGGCGGCGTTGCTGCACGGCGCGCAAGATATGACGGGCCACTTCTTCGCTGCTCATCATCTTCTGCTCATCGCGGGGCGACTCGCCTTGGGCAGAACCATCGGCGGCCAGGGCGGTCTGGCGAATGTTGGAGGCCGTGAAGCCGGGGCAGGCCACTAGCACGTGCACACCCTGGGGCAGCAATTCTGTGCGCAAGGCTTCCAAAAAGCCCTGCATAGCGAACTTAGAAGCCGAGTAGCCCGTGCGGCCGGGTAGGCCCCGGTAGCCGGCAATGCTAGAAATACCCACAATAGAGCCTTTGCTAGCCACAATGTGGGGTAGGGCAAACTTAGTGGTGTATACGGTGCCGAAAAAGTTGGTCTGCATCAGGCGCTCAATCACGCTCAAATCAGCATCGGCAAACTTGGCCCGCATGGAAATGCCGGCGTTGTTGAGCAGCACATCGAGACGGCCGAACGCAGCTATGGCTTCGTCTACGGCGCGAGCGGCATCGGCCTCCACCCCTACGTCGGCGCGCACGGTGCGGTGCGTAATGCCCAACTGCGTGAGCTGCTGCGCAGTGTCAGCGAGGCGGCTTTCGTCGCGCCCGGTCACAACGATGCTGGCGCCGGCCTGCCCAAACGCCACGGCGCAGGCCCGGCCAATGCCGGAAGTGCCCCCGGTAATAAGTACAACTTTTCCTTTCATAACAGTCAACCAAAAACGGCGGTGGATATGGTCGGCAAAGCTACTGCTTTCCGGTGGGAGGGGCGGCCGGGCGAGTAAGGAAATAATCCGGTCGATTCTGCGAGGAAGGAGCAGGAAAATGTCTCTACTTTAGTCCGTACTATCGGCGAGTTAGGCCGATTCTTTTATTTTCACTTATACCGTATGCGTTCAAGTTTACTGTGGGTAGTATGGCTAATGCTGGTGCTGGTGGGCACGGCCGGGCAATCTGCTCGGGCGTCGCACCTGTTGGGCGGTGAAATCAGCTACCAATATTTGAACGCCAGCGGCCCGGCAGCTACGCCCTACCAGTACCGGTTGTCGATGGTCGTTTACTTTAATGCTGATGAGCAGACCTCACAGGTACCGGGTGGACGGGTGTCGGAGTTGGTGGGCATCTACAGCCGCACGACGGGGCTGCTTGTGCGCTCCATCACGCTACCCCGTACACAGAACACGCTTATCAAGCCGGCCAGTAATGGCTCTTGTACCACCGCGGGCAATACGGCGGTGAAGATTCGGCTTAACCGCTACGAAGCCACAGTGGCGCTGCCCGCCGATGCCCGTGGCTACTATGCGTTTTTCTCCGAAACGGCCCGCAACAACGATGTAACCAACATCATACGGCCCAACAACGAGGGCATGACGCTATACGCAGATATGGCGCCGCCCAGCATTCCCAATAGCTCGCCCAACTTCTCAGATACGGCTGTGGCCGTTGTCTGTCAGGGCGATACGTCCATCATCATCAACAATGCCTATGACCCGGACGGCGACCGGCTGGAATATTCCTTCGGTACGCCCTACGGCGGTACGTATCGTACACTGCCTAC
This sequence comes from Hymenobacter defluvii, assembly GCF_017589435.1. Classification (NCBI taxonomy): domain Bacteria; kingdom Pseudomonadati; phylum Bacteroidota; class Cytophagia; order Cytophagales; family Hymenobacteraceae; genus Hymenobacter; species Hymenobacter defluvii. The sequence goes on along the minus strand of NZ_JAGETX010000003.1, from coordinate 254,165 downwards.
CTTCTTCGCCCCGCCGCCCCAGCTGATTACCTACCCTGCGCAGTACAGCGCGCAGCAACCTTTTGGACCGATAGCGGGCAGCTACGCGTTTCTGGATAAGAATACGGGCCTGAGCCGCTACGCGGTGCCCGCGCTGGGCAAATACGTTATAGCAGTGGATGTGCGTGAGTATCGCCGCATTGCCGGGCGCGACAGTCTGGTGGGCACTACCCGGCGCGACGTGCAGCTGGTAGCCCGTGCCTGTGAGCCCAACAAAGCCCCCGAGTTTAGCGGCGGCAGTGCTACAGCGCAAGAATACACTGTACTGGAAGGTCAGGCATTAACATTGACCACTACCGCTACTGACCCGGAAGACCAACGTATTGTCTTGCGCGCTGCCAGCGTGCTGCTGGATGGTGCCGGGGGCTTCGATGCTACCTTCAACTACGACCCCGGCACGGTGGCTACCCCTGGTGGCACGGGCACGGCTGTAGTAACCGGTGCGGGCAGCGTCACGGGTACGTTCCGCTTTGTGCCGGCCTGCGGCTCGGCCCGCACCGAGCCGTACGACGTGATTGTAACGGCCACCGACAACGCCTGCAACAGCAAGAGTGCGGCGGTTATTTACCGCGTGCGGGTAGTGGCTGCCCCGGCCGTAACGGCTGGCCCCGACCGCACAGTGTGCTCGGGCGAGGCAACGCAGCTGGGCGCCGTGGCCGTGGCGGGCATCAGTTACCAATGGAGCCCGGCCGCCGGCCTCAGCAGCGCCACCGCCGCCAACCCTACCCTCACGCCCACGAATCCCGGCACAGCACCTATTATAGTGCCCTATGTGCTGACGGCTACCTCGGCCGGTGGCTGCACGCAGCAGCGCACGGTGCGCATAACGGTGAACCCCACGCCGGCGCTGGATACCATTAGCGGCAGCCGCTCGGTGTGCCCTACGGTGCAGGGCGTCACGTACAGCGTCCGCAACCCGCGCAACGCTACCTACCAGTGGACCGTGACGGGTGGCACCATTGCCAGCGGCCAGGGCACCGGCAGCATCACCGTGAACTGGGGAGCAGCCAATGCGAATGCCAGCGTGCAGGTGCTGGGTACTACGGCGTATGGGTGCCCGGCGCAACCAGTTACGCTGCCCGTGGTTATCAATCAGCAATTAGCTACTGAAACGCCTACGGGGCCGGTACGGGTGTGCCTGGGGAGCACCTACACCTACCAAACACAGTATACCAACGGCTCCAGCTACGCCTGGCAGCTTACAGGCGGCACGCAGGCGAGCACCAACCTGGCTACCGTGCAAGTCACCTGGACGCAGCTGGGCACTACCCGGTTGCAGGTCACGGAAACCAGCAACCCCGGTGGTACGGTGCGGTGCCTGGGCGTGAGCGCGCCATTGGAGGTGGAAGTGGTGGCGCCACCTGCTACCACTCTGACTATTGCTGGCCCCGACCGTGCCTGTGTGGGTAGTAGCCCTGTCACGTTTTCGCTGCCGGGTTTTGCTACCTCTACCTATCAGTTTACGCTGCTGAACACGGTTACGCAACAGTCGACTACGCTCACGCCAACGGGCAACAGCACCACGTTTGCGGTGCCTGCCGTGGGCACCTACACGCTTACAGCCCTCGAAACCAGTGCTTGTGTGGGGCCGCTTTACGCCAAGCAGTTTGTAGTAGATCCGCTGCCGGTGGCGGTAGCTATTGCTGGCCCTACCCGCGTGTGCCCCGAGAATCTAACGGGTCTGCGCTACTCGCTGACGGGACTGGCGGGCTCTACCTACCAATGGGCCGTAACGGGCGGCACCATCACCAGCGGCCAGGGCACCGGCAGCATCACCGTCGACTACCCGAACAACGCCAGCGTGAAGACCGTGCAAGTGCTCGAAACCTCGCAGTACGGTTGCGCTGGCCCGGAAAACACCCTGCAAGTGCGCCCCGACAACGTCAGTCTCGATCTGCAAGTAGCCAGCGTGAGCCTAACGGACGACCGTCAAGTACAACTCACGTTCCAAGCGCCGATAAATGCTGATAATGCTCAGCGGATCATCATCCAGCGCCGTACAGCCGGCACCACCGGCAGCTTTGCCCGGGTAGGTGATGTGCCCAACACTGCCACTACCTACACCGATGCCTCCGCCGATACCGATACGCAGGCCTACGAATATCGCTTGGCCCTAGCCAACGCCTGCGGTACCGAACTCACCAGCCCGGCGCATACCATCATCCACACCACCGCTGTGGCTACGGAGGCAGCCGGCGGCCGCGCCGAGGGCTCGGTGCTGGTGCAGTGGAGCGCCTACCAGGGCTTTGCCGTGCAACAGTATGAGGTGTACCGCGTAGCCGACCAGGGTGCGCCTACCCTGGTAGCTACCGTGCCGGGCGCTACTCTGCGGGCGTCGCTTGCGACCAGCGCGGCGGGGTTCAATCAGTGCTTTCGGGTGAAGGCTATTGGGGCGGGTACGCTGGCCTCGTACTCCAACGACGCTTGTGTAGACTTCGCCAATAAAATCCTGCTGTACAACATCATCACCCCCAACGGCGACGGCCTGAACGACGTGTTTTTCGTGGACAATGTGGCCCTCTACCCCGGCAACACCCTCACTATTTTCGACCGGTGGGGTAAGGAAGTGTACTCCGCCCGCGACTACCGCAACACCTGGAGCGGCGAAAAAACCGGTCCCGGCACGCATTACTACCTCTTCAAACTAGCCGATGGCACGCAGTACAAAGGGTGGTTTGAAATTGTGAAGTAAGCTCACGGACTTTAGCGAATTAGACGAATTGATCGGATTTTGTAGGCGGGCCTGTTATCCCAGGGCTGAAGCCTTGGGCTACTGAGCATCTACCGTTACGTTTCCACCAATTAGCCTAGGGCTTCAGCCTTGGGAGGCAGAGAAATCGTTCACAAAATCCGTGTAATCCGGAAAATCCGAGCGAATCCGTGGTTCAGACGAATTATCTTTGCCCTTGTGAACAAGACTGCAAAGAAAATTCCGGCGGAGGCACTCCGCGAAGTAGAGATTCAGGACATGGTGGCCGAGGGCAAGTGCATTGTCCGCCACGAAAACCTCGTCATATTCGTGACCCAGGTAGCACCCGGCGACGTGGTGGACCTGCGCGTTACCAGAAGCAAAAAGAACTTCCTGGAAGCCGTGCCCACGCACTTCCATAAGTACTCTGACCTGCGCGTAGAGCCCTTTTGCCAGCACTTCGGCACCTGCGGAGGCTGCAAGTGGCAGCACCTTGGCTACGATACCCAAACCAAGTACAAGCAGCAGCAAGTGGAAGACACCCTGCAACGCATTGGCAAGGTGGAGATTCCGGAAGTGCTGCCCATCGCGCACTCGCCGGCCTTGCAGTACTACCGCAACAAGCTCGAATTCACGTTCAGCTTTATGGGCTGGCTGACGGAAGAACAGATCAAGAGCGGGGCCGATTTTGACCGCCGCGCCCTCGGTTTCCACACGCCCGGCCGCTTCGATAAGATTATCGATGTGGAACACTGCTGGCTACAACCCGAGCCCAGCAACGCCATCCGCCTCGCCATCCGCAACTACGCGCGCGAAAACGAGCTGCGCTTCGGCAACATCATCAAGCAAACCGGCTTGCTGCGCAACCTCATCATCCGCACTGCCGAAAGCACCGGCGAGCTGATGGTGATTTTGCAGTGCTACCGCCAGCACCAGGCCATAGAGCCGCTGCTGGACTATGTGTACGAGAAGTTTCCGGAAATTACCTCGCTCAACTATGTCCTCAACGACAAGGGCAACGAAACCTTCCACGACCTGGAAGTAGTGTGCTACAAGGGCAAGCCCTATATTGAGGAGGAGATGGAAGGCCTGCGCTTCCGGGTAGGGCCGAAGTCGTTTTACCAAACCAACTCGGCGGGCGCCTACAACCTCTACAAGATTGCCCGCGACTTCGCGCAATTGTCTGGCAATGAGTTGGTATATGACCTTTACACCGGCGCCGGCACCATTGCCAACTTCGTGGCCCGCCAAGCCCGGCATGTGGTAGGGGTAGAGTACGTGGAGCAAGCCGTGCAAGACGCCCGCGTGAACTCCGAAATCAACGGCGTAACGAACACCGAGTTCTACGCCGGCGACATGAAGGACGTCCTCTCTGCCGACTTCATCCAGCAGCACGGCCGCCCCGACGTGGTCATCACCGACCCACCCCGCGCCGGCATGCACGTAGATGTGGTGCAGCGCCTGCTGGAAATGCGCGCCCCACGTATCGTGTACGTCAGCTGCAACCCTGCTACCCAAGCGCGGGATTTGGAACTGCTGGACGAGGCGTATAAGGTGGTGAAGGTGCAGCCAGTGGATATGTTCCCGCATACCCACCACGTGGAGAACGTGGTGCTGCTGGAGCTGCGGTAGTATGGTAATGTTCGGAGTGGAAGATTGGAGTTCCGGCGTAACCAGTGGCGTTCCACAATTGCTTTGTCCGGTAGAATTGGTTGCCTACTGGGAAGGAATTAATTCCCCTTCAAATGGGCGGATTGTTGAATCTAGTTTCCGAGCTTCAAACGATCCTAAGGAACCTGCTACTGATTATGACTTGGCTTGCGCCATTTCTATGCTTCCCCAAGAAGCTGGCTTGGTTCCCATTGCAAACGGTAAAGCACTAGTGATATGCGGCGAAATTCCTTTTGCTGCTTGGGTTTCAGCAACTGATTTTCTAGGTGGTTACATTTTGGTCCCAGAGTTTTGGACAGAAGCAGGACCAGATTGCCAGTCTATTCTACTCACAATCCATCCTAATGCGTATTCAAATACGGGGCTAGAGCTAGTTTCCACTGAAGGATTCGTTCTGTTTGCCGCAACAGATTGTATGCGAGATTCAGATTTTGAAAGTATTAAAGCCGATTGTCCGGCAGGTATATACCAGGTAGGAGCATGCTTGTATGATACTGCTGAGTTTCAACTTCGAATTATCCGCGTGAAAGCGGCCTGAAATCAACCACACTGAATGGACTACGCCAACGACCCTGAACTGAACGGCAAATACCTCGGCACCATCACCAAGGATTTTGCCGCCGTTTCTGATACGCTGCAAGAGGCTTCCTCCCAAATCCGGAAGCGCGATATTTCCAAATACCCGGTGTTCATCTTTGCCCGGCAGGAAGTGCCGCTGGGAACCTTGTTGGTGAATGCTGACGAGGCGGGCCTGGAGTGGCACGTGTTTGCTTCCTACCTGGAACTGCTGGTGCAGCAGGGCATCGTGGGTGCGGAAGGCATAGAAGTGTTCCAACAGACGTACAAAGACGCCGACGAATTTTGCTGCTTGTTTGTGGTGGATGAGGAGTTTACCAACTTCGTATTCATTCCCTACCCAGAAGATTAGGGTAGGAGTGGCATCATAGAAATATAGTGTCATCCTGAACGCAGTGAAGGACCTTCTCACGTCAGAACAAGTCATTGATACGTCTATAGTTCTGGCGTGAGAAGGTCCTTCGCGCTGCTCAGGATGACACTTTTTTTGAACAGCCTGCCTACCTCTCTACCACCTTCCGCAGCACCCGGCAGGGGTTGCCTACGGCTACCACCCCCGCCGGTACGTCGCGCGTGACTACGCTGCCCGCGCCAATGACCGAGCCCGCGCCAATGCTGACACCGGGCATGACCAGCACCCCAGTGCCGAGCCACACGTTGTCGCCGATGGTGATGGGGCGGGCAAACTCCCAACCGGCAATGCGCGGCCCTACCTCTACGGGGTGGCCGGCAGTGGCCAGCACCACATTGGGCGCTATGAACACGTTGTCGCCGATGGTGACGGGGGCGCAGTCTAGTACCACCAGGTTGTAGTTGGCATAGAAATTCTGGCCTAATTGGATGTTGTAGCCGTAGTCGCAGCGGAAGCTGGTTTCGATATGAGCGTCGGTTTCATAGCCAAGTAGTTCGGCTAGTATCTGCTTGTTCAACTCTATCGGTTCCTGGTTATAGCGGTGGCAAAGCTGCTTGGCGCGGAGGCGTTCGGCTACCAGCTCGGGGTCGTTGGCCTGGTACAACTCGCCGGCCAACATCTTTTCTTTTTCGGTGGGCATGGGGGAGGGGATAAGGGGTAGCCAATAAAAACGGGCCACCCCAGGGTAGGAGAGGCCCGTTTTGCAAAATGCGGAAGGGGATTAGCCCAACGTATGGTACACGGCCTGTACGTCGTCGTCCTCCTCAAACCGGTCGATGAGCTTGAGCACTTCCTCGGCCTGCTCCTCGTCCAACGATACGGTGGTGTTGGGCACGCGCTGCAACTGCGCGCTAATTACGTTAACGCCTTTTTCTTCTAGTGCCTTTTGCAACTGCCCGAAATCGGGGAACGCGCATTCCACCACCATCAGGTTGGTTACGTGGCCGTGCTCGTCCTCCTCCTGGTCTTCGTACACGTCTTCGGCGCCGAAGTCAATCAATTCCAACTCCAGCTCGTCGCGGTCGAGGCCCTCGGCGGCCAGCTTGAACACGCCCTTGCGGGTGAAGGTGTAGTCGGAAGAGCCGGAGGTGCCCAGCGTGCCGTTGCCGCGGTTGAAGTACATGCGCACGTTGGCCACAGTGCGGGTAGGGTTGTCGGTGGCAGTTTCCACCACAATAGCCACGCCGTGCGGTGCGTAGCCTTCATATACAACTTCTTGATAATCTTTTTCTTCGCGGCTGCTGGCTCGCTTAATAGCGGCGTCTACCCGGTCTTTGGGCATATTCACGCCCTTCGCGTTCTGAATGGCTGTGCGCAGGCGGGAGTTGGTATCGGGGTTGGGGCCGTTTTCCTTCACGGCCATCACGATTTCCTTGCCGATACGGGTGAAATCTTTGGACATCCGGTCCCAGCGCTTCATTTTGCGACCTTTGCGAAATTCAAATGCGCGTCCCATCTATAGTGAAATTATGAAATGGTGAGTGGTAGATTTTTGCGTTCGATATGAGGTCGAACGGGGTTGCAAGTTAGCAGAAAGCCGGGCGGGGCGCAATGTTGGGCATAGGTAGGCAGCGCAAAGTAGATGCTCAAACTGACTGCGCTACCGCTGGCAGGGTAGGGAGAGGCATGCAAGAAGAGTCACCAATACGGCCCAACGGCGCAGCCGCGGTTAGTACACCACAGCTGCGCCGTTGGGCCGTAACAAGCCAGCAACTCCTATTCCCAGGTGCTGGCGCTTTGGCGCCGGAATTTCTTGGGCGTTTTGTGTGTGGGACTTTCCGGTTTCACCCGCTTGGCTTTTTTCTTCTTTTTGTCGAACAGGAACGTGAGGCCGACGGCTAAAAGGCCTGCACCCGCTACGGCAATCAGCTTTTTGGGGAATTGGTCGGGTGGGGCAACGGGCAGGTGGGCCACCCCGTTCTCGTCGAGGCGGGCAGGCGTGTAGGCATAGCGGCCATAGAGCGGCAGCGGAAACTCATCGGCCAGGCGTTGGAGGCCCATAGTGGCTTCCAGACCCGTAATCACTGGGCCGTGGCCGCAGCCGATGGCTTGTGGCTGTAGCTCCGCTAGTTGGCGCACAGAGTCGCGCACCTGTTGCCAGTCGTAGTTGAAGGGTGCGCCAGCCACACTGATACAGGGTCGTTGCAACAGCAGCGAGGGCACCGACTCGTGGTTGGCCGTCGCAAAGGCATCGCCGCCAAGCAGGGTACGGTCTTTTTCGCGGAACAGCGCTACCTGACCGGGCGCATGGCCTGGCACATGATACCACTGCCAGTCGGGCAGGAAGGGTGGGTCTACGTCGTTCTCGGGTAGTGCCTGCACGTTGGAAAGGTGGAACGATTGCGGCGGGAAGAACCGGCTGACGAAGGCCAGCGAGCCGCCCCCTTCCACGGTAGGATCGGCGGGTGGATACACAGCTTTGCCTGTGAGAAACGGTAGCTCCAACGGATGGGCCAGCACCGGCACGTTCCAGTGTTCCGACAGCGCCTGCGCCGAGCCGGCGTGGTCCATGTGGCCGTGGGTGAGGATGATAGCCTCGGGGTGTGTGCCGGGGTAGAACAGCTTATCAGCCGCTTCGATAATTGCCTGTTTAGAACCGGGTAGGCCGGTGTCTACCAGCACCCACTCGCCGGGCGTGCCGGTTTCGACAAAGTATAGATTAACGAAGCGTTGGATGGTAAGCTGGTGTACACCAGGGGCTACTTGTTGCATAACAGTCAGGAAAGAGATGGATGGGAGGTACCGTATACGGAAAGTTGCTGAGCAGGGTAGGGATATGCAAGAAAAGCCCCGCCCTGCTTTCACACTGGAAAACAGGACGGGGCTGTAAGGGCGTTGTCATTTCGAACGCAGTGAGAAATCTGGTATCAGTTAACCAGATTTCTCACTGCGTTCGAAATGACACTACTACTGCGCTACGGCTTCCAGCTCCAGTACCTCGCTGGTTTTGGCCCGAAGCTCCTCGCACAAGGCTGGGTTGCTGGCCAGCTCCTGCCCGAAGGAAGGAATCATAGCTTTGAACTTCGCCTGCCACTCGGGGGTAGCAGCTTGCTCAGGGAAGCAGCGCTGCACCAGGCCCAACATGATGCTTACGGCTGTAGAAGCGCCGGGCGAGGCGCCCAGCAACGCGGCAATGGAGCCATCGGCGGCCGCCACTACTTCGGTACCGAACTCCAGAACGCCGCCTTCTTTGGCGTCTTTCTTAATCACCTGCACGCGCTGGCCAGCCACTTCCAGCTCCCAGTCCTCGGCGCGGGCCGTGGGTAGGTAGTCGCGCAGGGCGTTCAGGCGGTCTTGCGGCGACTGGCGCACCTGCTGAATCAGGTAGCGGGTGAGGGGTAGGTTTTTGGCGCCTGCAATCAGCATAGGGCGCACATTGCCGGCCCGGATGGACTTCAGCAAATCCAGGTAAGAACCCTTCTTGAGGAACTTGGTGGTGAAGCCGGCATAAGGACCAAACAGCAACTCCTTGCGGCCGTTGATCTGGCGCGTATCCAGGTGCGGTACCGACATGGGCGGCGAGCCCACGGCGGCTTTGCCGTATACTTTGGCGCCGTGCTGGGCAATTACGTCGGGGTTGGTGCACTTCAGCCACTGCCCGCTCACCGGAAAACCGCCAAAGCCGTGGCCCTCCGGAATATCCGATTTTTCGAGTAGGGGGAGGGAGCCGCCGCCCGCGCCAATGAACACGAACTTACCGTATACCTTGCGCGAGGTATCGGCGGCCCGGTCACGCACGCGAATGCGCCACGTGCCGTCGGGCTTCTGCTTCAGCTTCTCTACCTCGTGGTTGAGGTGAAACGATACGCCCGGCATCTCTTGCAACCGCTCGAACAGCGTGCGGGTGAGGGCGCCGAAGTTGACGTCGGTACCAATAGGCATATAGGTAGCCGCCACGGGCGTTTGCGGGTCGCGGCCTTCCATCACCAGTGGCATCCAGTCGGCCAGCTGCTGCCGGTCCTCGCTGTATTGCATACCCGCAAACAGGGGCGACTTGATAAGCGCGTCGAAGCGCTTTTGCAAGAAGTCCACGTTGTTGCTGCCCCACACGAAGCTCATGTGCGGCACTTGCTGAATGAATTCATGCGGTTCGGGCAGCACGCCTTTCTCCACGAAGAAAGACCAGAACTGCTTGGACTGCTCAAACTGCTCGGCAATTTTCACGGCCTTGCTGATGTCTACGGAGCCGTCGGGGCGCTGGGGGGTGTAGTTCAGTTCGCAAAAGGCCGAGTGGCCCGTGCCGGCGTTATTCCAGGCATCGGAGCTTTCGGCGGCCACCAAATCGAGGCGCTCGAAGATGGCAATGGTCAGGTCGGGTTGTAATTCCTTGAGCATCGTGCCCAGTGTGGCGCTCATGATGCCTGCGCCAATCAGAATTACATCAACAGAAGAAGTTGGAGAGAGCGAAGGGCTCATAGATAAAAGGTACAGAGCGAGAAATCAGGTAGAAAACGCAAAAGTATCCGAGTTGTTCGGTTTATGCACACGAAAACCTGTTAACCACGGCAGTACGGCCTACCCCAAACGGTGCGCTAGCAGCTCAACAATACCCCAAGCAAACGGTTGAAAACGAACATTTTTCCCCAGGGACGTGTATTAAGCACGACATTACAACATTAGCTTGGTTGCGCATGCCCCTACACTATATTGTCTACACGAGTGTGGCCGAGAAGCCTTTCACCCCGGCAGAGTTGGAGCAGATTCTGGTCCGGGCGCGGGCAAAAAACCACACGCTCCGCGTGACGGGCATGTTGCTATACAGTGCCGGCCAGATTTTGCAGGTGCTGGAAGGTCCGCCCGAGGCTATTGAGCAGCTGTACGGTACCATTGCTACTGACCCCCGCCACTACCACGTTGCAACGGTGGCCGAGGGTACCAGTGAGCGACGCCTGTTTCCGGACTGGAGCATGGGATTTGGCGAGGCTTCGGCGCCGGAATTTGCCCGCTTGGCTGGCTACGTCGACTCCAGCCGTACCACTTTTTTGCTGCCGCGCGCCCACAATCTGCCCGTAGAACTGCGCGATATGCTGGTGCGTTTTGTGAGCAACTCAGGCGAGGCATAAATAGTTTTGTGTTTGTGTTTAAAATATTAATTTATAATAACTTGCATATAGATAGAAAGCTACTTCTAATAGGCTGATAAGGACCTTTCTACCCTGCGTTGGTGTTGTGCTAAGTGATGATCGACTTACCGCAACTTCCGCTTTTCGATACCGCTCCCGTTCGTACGCACGCGGCCAAAATCTGGCTGCCCAAGCGCGTAGTATTCACCCCCGATGCCCTCGACGAAGAGTTTGGCCAACAGATTCTGAGCCGCGTCGAGGCCCACGGCCTGGAGGTGGAGCTGCTCAAAAGCAACCGCATCACCAACCTGCGCGGCGCCGATACCGCCGAAACCTACCGCCGTGCCAAGAGCACCCTGGCCGTGGTGAAAGCTCCACCCAGCGCCCTGCGCCTGCAACCCACGCCGCCTTCCGCCGACTGGCAGATGAACCTGGCCGAAGGCTGCCCTGCGCACTGCCAGTACTGCTACTTAGCCGGCTCGCTTTCGGGGCCGCCGGTGGTGCGCGTATTTGCCAACCTACCCCAATTGCTGGAAAACACGGCGCAGTATGAGCAGGCCGGCCGCCTCACCAGCTTCGAAGTGAGCTGCTACACCGATGTGCTGGGCATTGAGCACCTGACGGGTAGCTTGGCCGAATGCATCCGTTACTACGGCCAGCGCGAGGGTGCCCGCCTGCGTTTCGTGAGCAAGTACGACTACGTGGAATCGTTGCTTTCCCTACCCCACCACGGCCATACCCGTGCTCGTTTCAGCCTGAATGCCGAGCCAGTAGTGCGGCGGCTGGAAGCAGGCACGGCCTCGCTGGAAGCGCGCCTGCAAGCCTTGCGCCGGCTGGCCCTACCCGTCACCGAAGGTGGCGGTGGCTACCCAGTAGGGGTGGTGCTGGCCCCCATCATGCCCATTCCCGACTGGCAGCAGCACTACACCCACTTGCTCGACCGCCTAGCCGCTACCCTCAATTTTGACTGCGACCTGACAGTGGAGTTTATCAGTCACCGCTTCACACCTGGCTCCAAGGATGTGCTGTTGCAGTGGTACCCCAACACGTCCCTAGACTTCGACGAAGCCACCCGCGCCGTGAAGCGTAATAAGTTCGGCGGCCACAAATACGTGTACCAGCCTGACGACATGCGCACGTTGAAAGAGTGGTTCTGCCAGGAATGGCAGCGCCGCTTCCCACACGCGCCTATTAAGTACTGGACGTAGGGAGAAAGGTGAAGCGGTGAGGTTGCGAGTAAAAATGCGGCTGTCATCCTGAGCGCAGCGAAGGACCTTATCACGCTAGAACGAGTCGTTGTTACACCCATCGTTCTGACGTGAGAAGGTCCTTCGCTGCGCTCAGGATGACAGCTGCGTTTTTACTCGCAACCTCACCACTTTACCATTCCCTACCCCAAAAACACAAACTGCCGCACCGATTCCCAGGGGCCGCCGCGGTACGCCCACAAGTGCATACCCTTACCCTGGGCCTCGAAGGGTTGAAACGACGCGCTCAGTTCTTCGTGCAGTGCCCGCGCTACCTTGGGGTCTACTTTGTTTTGAATAGTGACGTGGGGGCGGCGGCGCTGCTGATCCTGGGGCGTGAGGTAGGGCTTCCATTCTGTCTGCAATTCCTGGTGTAGGGTCTGTAAGGCCGGGCTTTCGAGAGAGTAAGCCACACCGCGCCCCAGAAACTGTACGCCCGTTATACTCAGGGAAAGGGGCGTCATGTGGCGGGCACGGGTTGCTAGCTCCCGCGTTATGGCCTCAAGTTGCTCGCCGGGCAAGTGGTGAAACAGCGTAAGGTGAGCCGCCAGGTAGTTACGCTCGGGCGGGAAATGCTCCTCGCGCAGGCGATTGAAAAACTGCTGTGCGTTGGCGTCGAGCGTGAGCGTTAGGATAAGGGGCGTGTCCAACAATGGGTAAGTTACGGGAGCAGATCGGCGCTTTGGATCAGCTGGCCGCCACGGTGCTGCACGTCGGCGCGGGCGCCGGCGTAGCCCTCCGCATCAATGGCGCGGGTGGCATCCTCGATTACATACGTGGCAAAGCCTTCGGTCAGCGCATCTTTCGCCGTGAAATACACGCAGTAGTCGGCGGCTAGGCCGGCTAGGTATACCTCCGTTACGCCCCGGCCGCGCAGGTAGTCGGCCAGGCCGGTGCTTTTCAGGTGGCCGTTGTCGAAGAAACCGCTGTAGCTGTCAATCTCTGGGTTGGTGCCTTTGCGGAAGATGGCCTCAATGCGGTGCTGATCCAGCTGCGGGTGTAGGGCGGCGCCGGGCGTGCCCTGTACGCAGTGGTCGGGCCAGAGCACTTGCTCGTGCCCGTGCAGCGAAATGCGGTCAAACACGGCGTGGCCAGCGTGGCTGCTGGCAAAGCTCTGGTGGCCGGCTGGGTGCCAGTCCTGGGTAGCTACCACCAGCTCAAAGTGCGGCTGTAGGGCGTTGGCCAGCGGAATCACGGCGTCGCCATCGGGCACGGGCAAGCAGCCGCCCGGCACAAAATCGGGTTGAATATCAATTAAAAGGAGTGCTTTCATACAGCAAACGAAACAGGTGTGGTAGGCTAGCTCAGTGAAATAGAGTAGGGCGCTGGGAAATAAACTGCCCACGGCAAATTAGGCGACCTACTGGAAATCCTTGCGCAAATCTGGTAAGACTTCGCAGAAAAGATCGGCCTATAGGTGCTATAGGGAGTAAGATGAGCGCCGGATTTTGCGTGAAATATCACCGAACACCCTGTACCTTGCCGCCGGTATGCTGGTAGGCAGCACGACCAGAGCTAGCCATGAAACAAAGAACAGCGTTGGGCGTCGTAGGGGGTAGGGTAGGGCTGATGGTAAGCTTCAGTTTGTTGATGGGGCACACAGCAATGGCGCAGTTGCTAAGCAAGCCTCCGGAAGCGCCGGCAGCGGAAGCCCTACCGGCTGGCTACGTGCGGATACCCACTACGCGTCTGCTGCTATTGCCCCCGACTGGCTTCGGCACAGCGCCGGGCTTCGCGGGCCTGCGCCGTGGCAACAATGCCGTGCAGGTCTACGAGCTGCCGACTACCAACTACTACACCAACGCGGCCAGCTTCGGCCCAACCAAGATTACAGCCCGTGGTGGCAAGATTTTGACCGACAATGCAGTGCAGGTGCAAGGCTACCCAGCCCGGCTGATCTGGGCCGAGCCGCAGCCGGCACGTCGCAGCTACCAGTTGGCGTTCGGCGACTCTACCTTTGCCGTGCTGCTGACCACCACGCCCTACCCCGCCGCCGACACGGCCACCGGGGCCGCGCTACGGCAAGCCCTGCTATCGGCCCGCTACGACCGTGGGGCTGCCCCAGATCCTTTTGCCCGCCTCGGTTTCACGCTCGACGATAAAGCCTCGCGTTTCACTTTTGCGCGGCAGATGGGCAACCAGTTGATTTACACGCTGGATGGCGGCCGCGCCGAACCGTTCGGCAACGAGCCCGTCCTGACGGTCATTCCCATGCCCTTCAGCTCGTCCATGACGGCCGCCGACGTGGCCGACGACCTCATTACCACCCTACGCCAGTACGGCCTCACCGACTACACCGTGCGCCGCACGGCCACCACCCACCCCCACGAGCTGGAAAGCTATGAGGTAGAAGCCTACGGCAAGCTGCGCGGCCAGAAAGTGCTGATATTTCAGCAAGTAACGGTGCTGCGCAACACCGCTATTGCCCTGGAAGGCATCGCCCGCGACGAGTACGAGGCGAACTTAGCGGAGTTCAAAAAGCTCACGCATTCTATTCAGAAGAAGTGATGAGGATCATGCCTGTATATATCTGCATAGCATTTTTGCTCGCCATTCACTGAATAGATTAATCATCTAATCTATTTTCTATGTTGCTGCCGCTCTACCAAATCGACGCCTTTACGGATACATTATTTGCCGGCAACCCCGCTGCCGTGTGCCCGCTAACCGCGTGGCTACCCGCCGACACCATGCAGGCCATTGCCGCCGAAAACAACCTAGCCGAAACCGCCTTCTTTGTGCCACGCGAGGGTCAGGAGGGCGAATATGAAATCCGCTGGTTTACGCCTGCTGTAGAGGTAGAGCTGTGCGGGCACGCTACGCTGGCCTCGGCTCACGTGCTGCTACGGCATCTTAATTTCAAAGGCGATGAGCTGACGTTTCACTCCAAAAGTGGCCCTCTACGCGTGAGCCGGCACGAAAGCGGCCGCCTCACGTTGGACTTCCCAAGCCGCCCGCCCCGTCCACTGGACGAGGTGCCAGAAGGACTACTCGCCGGGTTGGGTGCTACACCCCAACAGCTACTCGCCGGCCCCGATCTGGTAGCATTATTTGCTTCGGAGGAAGAAGTTACAGCACTGCAACCCGATCAGCTCGCGTTGTTGCAAGTGCCCTACCGAGGCGTTATTGCCACGGCACCTGGTAGCGGGGAAGTCGATTTCGTGTCGCGGTTTTTCGGGCCGCGCGTAGGAGTGCCCGAGGACCCCGTAACTGGTTCGGCGCACACCACACTGGCGCCTTTTTGGGCCGAACGCTTAGGCAAAACCGAATTACGCGCCCGCCAAGTTTCGCCCCGCGGCGGCGACCTATGGTGCGAATTGCGCCAGGACCGGGTGCTCATCAGCGGCTATGCCGTGACGTATTTGAAGGGGGAGATTGAGATAGGGTAAGGATAGAGAGACAGTTGGTAGGAGCTGCTGAACCAAGCCAAATCCGCTTGCTACCACGCCGCTGGTTATCTTGCCCGACAACCTGACCTAAATGAGATACGCCTTTTTGCTTGCCTGCCTGCTGTGCGCCGTGACGGGTTATGCCCAACGCCGTGCAACCATCACCTACGATGTAACCTACCACGGAAAAGCGGTGCCCGAAGGGCGCTTGCAATTGTTTATCGATGGCCCGCGGGCGCACCTGCAAAAAGTGGCAGATCCGCAGGCGAAAGAACAACAGTACCTGGACTACGACGCCCAACGCACGTTGCAGGTGCTCACCTTGCCCAACGGGGGGCACGTCACGCAGATGAAGGACTTTGCTGCGTACGAACAGCCAGAGCTGCTGCCCGATACGGCTACCATCTTGGGCTACCCCTGCAAAAAGGCTAAGGTCATTATCCGCTCCAACACGGTGGAGGTGTGGTACACCAATGCCCTACCCCTGAAAGGCACACCCAGCATTGGCGTGGCACCTGGCCTGGGGCTGATTTTGAAAACCGTCCGCAACGGCGAGCAGGCCGTCACCGCAACCCAGATCAAGCGGGGCTCCGTTAAAAGTGCCGACCTAGCTTGGCCTACCCCCGCCACCATGGGGCCGGTGGTAGATGCCGCGACCTATAACCGGCAGGTAATCGACAGCCGGTTTACGACCGTCTCTGTATTTCAGCAGGAAAAAATTTCGTTCGGCAACGACCAGCCGAACCCGGCGGCCGGGCAGGTGAATGTCACCTACCACTACGCCGGTGGCACCGTCATCCTAAAGAAAATACGCTTGCCCGATTACAATGCAGGTACGCAGATACTGGCCGAGCTGTCACAGTATTCCAACGGCGATGCGTACGACCGCACGGGGTCGGTGTTCCTGATTCCGTTGGACAAGCAGCAGTCTTTTTTAGAGGGTTTGCAACAGGGGGTAAAGTCCTTACCGGTGTTCAAAGAGAAGTACCAGGGCGTGGTGGCCACCAACCAGTACCTACCCCCGCTGGAATTGATGCGCTTTTTTACCCCCTTCGGCGTGCGGGCCTACAACGCCGCTTCCACCATCAAAGGCTATAACTGGGCCGATTCGGCTGTGTTCCGGCAAGATGTGACTGAGCTGGCTCCCCGCTTGCAGGGCGAGGTGTGGTTGGGGGTGTTTGTGGGCAACTACGACAAGGGCGGGCACAAGGTGAGCCTGCGCCTGAAATACTACCCTGGGGGCAAATCGGGCACGCAAACGCCGACTCCCGTAGTAATGCCGATTTTCAATACCACCAACCTCATGGAAATGGCCGGGCAAGAGTACGGGACGATGTTCGGGCAGGACTCGCTCACCGTCACGGTGAACATTCCACGTGCCATGCAGAACGTGCAGTTGCGCTACATCACCACGGGCCACGGGGGCTGGGGTGGCGGCGATGAGTTTAATCAGAAGCTGAATGAGCTTTTTCTGGATGGAAAACGGGTCTATCACTTCATTCCCTGGCGCACCGATTGCGGCACGTACCGGCTGCTGAATCCGTCGTCCGGCAACTTCGGCAACGGCCTGTCTTCCTCCGATTTGAGCCGTTCCAACTGGTGCCCCGGTAGCCTGACCCCACCGGTGTACATTCCGCTGCCCGACCTGCCGGCTGGGCAGCACACCTTCAAAGTAGCCATTCCGCTCGGGAAGCGGGAAGGCAGCGCCTTTAGCGCCTGGAATGTATCGGGGTGCCTGCTGGGTATCACCAAGGAGTAGGGCTGTATCAGCCTTGAGGCTGGTGAACCAGTGGAATGCTCACCAGCCGCGGCGCCGAAACGGCCCCGCGGCTTGCGCAACAACCTACAATTGCACGCCAATCTTAACGCCAGCCGGGAAATAGAACCCCCGGTGCCCGTAATCGGAAGTGCCGCTCTTGAATTGAGCTATTGCGTCATCCGACTGATTGTGTCGCTGCCGCCAGCCTACGCCTGCGTACAGGTCCAGGAAAACCCGGCCGGGGGGTAGGGGCGCCTGGTAGCCCACAGTGGCCGCCCCGCCATACCGGTTGATGGTAGTTGTGTTTGGAATGCGGCCGTATTCAAAGTATTCCAACCCGTTAGGACCTTTCACTTCGCGCCAGTCCAGGGTAGGGTAAGTCATGCGAAAATGCTGAAAGCTTGGTCCGTAGCTGACGTAAAAGCCCGTAGGATACGCTTGGTGAGACGCTCGTAGATACAGGCGGTGTCGCAACTCCGCGCCCACGCCTCGCACCGATTCGCCGGGGTCGGATGCGGCGTAGCCCGGCGTGTTGGGGCGCCCGGCAGGTCCGTGATATAGCTGCGCCGTGAGCGCCACGCTTTGGTGCGCGTAGCGCGGCAACCCATACTCTGCTTCCACCCAATAACCACTCAGTACTAGGTGTTGCGGTACCACCTTAATCGCTAAAAAGCGAGTAGTGGGGGTAGGAACCTGCTGAGCCACGGTGGGTAGTACCCGGCAGACCAACAAGCCTGCGCATATCCACAACCATACCGGGCGCCTGTGCCAAACCAGCGCGCGCACTAGGGTAGGGGCGTCGTAATAGGCAACAAGCTCAACTGTTCGAGCTTCGTGCCAGTGTAGCGGTATTGGTAAAGACCGTCGGCACCAATAGCCAGCAGGATGCCCGCGTGCGGAATTACGTCGGTCACCTTTACCTGAAAGTGCTCTTGCAGCGTGAGCTGCGGCGTCTGTTGGGTAGAGAAGGTTTTCAGGCCGTCGCTGTCGCACACAAACAGCTGCCCATTGTCTACCCCCAGACCCTGTGGCCCCGTCATGGGGTAGGTTTGGGCCAGGCGGGGCTTGTCGAGGGCAGTAAGGTCGATAACCTGGAGCTGGTTGGGCCCGCCCCCACAGAACCGGCCGCTGCGTAGCGTTACGTAGGCATATTTTCCTTCTACTACCACTGGGTCGCAGCTTACTACGTGTTGATAGTAAGATACTTGACGTGGGGCTTGGGGCGTGGCGGCATCAAAAATATACATGCCGCGCTGAGTGCCCAGGAACAGGTAGTGGTCGTAAGGGAATATCGTTTCAACGCCAAATGCCAACTCTATTTTGGCGCCCGCTACGGGAGATGAAGGCGTGCGCAGGTCAAACAACCGCAGGCTCTGGTTATCAACCGTGTACAGCATCTGATTGAGGATGGTGAACCGGGCCAGCGACCCGCTTTTCCCGGTCAGGTTGCCAGGTGCCGCCGAGGCAGTACCGGCGCTGTTGCTGAAGAATACGCCCCTGTCCCACAAGCCAGGAAAAGGCGTGCTCCCGCCAGGTACCGGAATATCGACGTGCTGCCAGCCTACCACCACCATGTTTTCGGGGCGGGTGGAAGCGCAGTTGTATGCCACGTACCCCATCGGCGGCAGTAGCTCTCGGAAAGCATCGCGCACACGGCTGGTGATGCGGGGAGCTTGTATGTTGCTCACGTCCAGCGTTACTAGGTCAGGGCCGTTGTCAACGTAGAGGTAATTGTTTTGAATGGCGAGGTCTACGTTACCGGGCACACGCAGAAAGCCGATCGGTTTTGGCTTGCTGGGATCTTGATTATCAATGATATGCAGGCCTTCGTACAGTTCATTAATGAAGATATACTTTCCCCACAGGTAGATCTTGCCGGTCTGGTGCATGGCCCGCGCCGGTAGCACCGTCACAGACTCTTCCAGCGCCGTGCGCGTCATGAGCTGCGGGCAGTATCCGTAAGCAGAATTGCTCCAGAAGGTATCTACGATGGGTTCAGGTTCCTCTTTGTCGGCAGAAGAACAGGCCAGCAAGCCGCTTAGCAACAAGCAGCCAAGCCAGCGAGTATAGGTACGAATCATGCTGATAATGAATTGAGAGTGAAATAATAAGCCCTGCTTTTTTTGGTAAGAGGCAATTGGTAAGGTAATGGTTGCAGGCTTTTGACTGGGGTATAGATTATTTTATATATAACAAGCTTTACCGCGCATAGAAACGGCTCGGGATAACCCCAAGCGGCAATAAACAGCAGAATACTAGTTAGCGCGATCTGTGCGCAGGCTGGCAAGGCGCTAGGCCAGGCAGGAATTACCCCTTTGTTCGGACCGCCTTTTTGCCCGCCACCGGCGCGGCCAGCTTGCCGGGGTTGTCGGCCAGAAACTTGCCCCAGCTTTTGCCGCCGGCTTTCTGGTTGTTGCCTTTCTGATAGTGGTGGCACATGGCCACGGCCAGCGCATCGGTTGCGTCCAGGAACTTGGGCGCTTCCTCAATGGGGGGCAGCTGCAAAGTCTGGCGCAGCATGTGGGCCACCTGCTCCTTGCTGGCGGCGCCGGAGCCTGTCACCGACTGCTTCACCTTGGTAGGCGCATACTCCACGTACGGAATTTGGCGCGACAGGCAGGCGGCAATGGCCACGCCCTGCGCCCTACCCAGCTTCAGCATACTCTGGGCATTCACGCCATAGAAAGGGGCTTCAATGGCCAGTTCGTCGGGCAGAAACTCGTCAATTAGCTCCACCATGCGGTCGTAGATGCGCTTGAGCTTGAGGGCGTGGTTGGCCAGCTTTTTCATCTCAATCACGTCGTAGCGCAGCACCTTCACTTTGGAGCCCTGCACCTCAATCATGGCGTACCCCATGATCTGCGTGCCGGGGTCGACCCCCATGATAATCTTGGGAAGTAAATCGGTGGCGGCGAGGGGTGCGAGCATGAGCTAAGTGGGTTTCAGAGTCGGTTGTCAGTTGGAAGCAGGTAGTTATCAATTTTCAGGTAGCCGCATCTCATAGAAACCAGCCCCTGACAACCAACAACTAGCAACGGACAACTAACTTGCCGGGCCAACAAGCTACTTCCTCTTTTGCCTCCCGACCCTCTACAAAACTACGCCCAAAAGCCGGATAATGTCGGCCGGCGGCGCAAATGGCTGGTGCTGGCGGGCAAATTGCTCGTGACGCTGCTCACGCTGGGGTTGCTGTACTACTCCGTATTTGCCGATGCCGCTACGGCTGCCGCCTGGCGACAGTTGCTGGCCACTTCGCTCACGGGCGCTGGCCGCGGGCCGGTGCTGGCCGCGCTGGCGCTGGTGCCCGTCAACTGGGGCCTGGAGGCCTGGAAATGGTGGCGCCTAGCCCGGCACCTAGAGCCTGTTTCGTTTCGGCGCAGTTACCGGGCCGTGCTGGTAGGCCTCACCCTGGGCTTCGTGACGCCCAACCGGGTAGGCGACTACGCCGGCCGCATCATCGAGCTGAAAAGCCGCCGGCTAGATGCGCTGGGAGCCGTGTTTCTGGGCCGTTACTGCCAGTTGATTGCGACGGTAGCCGCCGGCTCGGTGGGCATTGCCTATTTTCTGTTGCGGTTTTATCTGGTGGGCTACCCGGCCACGCAGGTAGGCGTGATGGCGGCCGTGCTGCTGCTGAATGCGGCCGTGCTGCTGCCGTATTACCGTTCGCGCCTGCTGGTGGCGGCCTTGGGACTGGTGCGGCCATTGCGCCGCTTTCGGAGGTTTCTGGCCGTTATGCCCAGCTACTCTGCCCGCGCCCTCACGGTGGTGCTGGCCATTGCCGGGCTGCGCTACCTGGTATTCTGCGTGCAATTTGGCTTGCTGCTGCTGGCCTACGGTGCCCGGCCGGGGGTAGGCGAGGGGCTGGCGGCCATTGCTGGTACGTTCCTGTTTAAGTCGCTGGTGCCCTCGCTCAACGCCCTGGCCGATGTGGGCGTGCGGGAGTTATCGGCCACACATTTGTTTGGGTTGCTGGGCCAGCCAGTGCTGCCGGTGCTCAGCGCCAGCCTTAGCCTGTGGGTTGTCAATATTGCGCTGCCCAGCGCGGTAGGGCTATTGTTTGTGCTGCAAGTGAAGGTGTTCCGAAAGAAAAAAGCCCACCGGGCGACGCATCCATGAAAACGAAGTGGATAGGGGTAGGGCTATTGGTAGCGCCGCTGGTGTACGCCGGTGTGATGGTGGCCCTGCGCCGGTCGTGGGGTAAGCAAGCTGTTAGCTATCAGCTATTGGCTGATAGCTTTTTGCCTGACATAGAAGCGGACAGCCAGCAGCCAACAGCTGATAGCTATTCTGTCCGCTTCTCCGTCCTCATCGCCGCCCGCAACGAAGCTGCTACCCTCCCGCACCTGCTCTACGATTTGCGCCAGCAAACTCTACCCGCTGCGCAGTTTGAGGTGATTCTGGTTGATGACCACTCCACTGATGCAACGGCGGCAGTAGTGCAGGGCACCGCAACGGATTTTTCATTGCGTCTCATCCAACTAGCCCGGCAGCCCGGCACGCCCACCGGCAAAAAAGCGGCCCTGCAAGCCGCGCTGGCCGTGGCCCGCGCCCCTTGGGTGGTGTGTACCGATGCCGATTGCCGCCTCGGCCCCGACTGGCTCCGCAGCTACGCCCTGCTTATCCAACAGGCACCCACCACGCGCTTTATCAGCGGCCCTGTGCTGCTCACCGGCCCCGATACCGTGCTGCACCGCCTGATGGGCCTGGAGTTTGCCGGGCTGGTAGGGGTAGGCGGCGCGTGCATCCAGGCCGGTTTCCCGACGATGTGCAACGGCGCTAACCTCGCCTACCGCCGCGACTCCTTCGCGGCCGTTCAGGGCTTTGCCGGCAACGAGCACCTGGCCAGTGGCGACGATGAGTTTCTGCTCCACAAGCTGCATGCGGCCTACCCCGGCAGCATCCGTTTTTTGCAGATAGAGGCGGCTGTGGTGCGCACGGCCGCGCCGCCTACCCTGGCGGCGCTGCTGCGGCAGCGGGTGCGCTGGGCCAGCAAGTGGCGCCACTACCAGGCCGCCGCGCCGCAACGCCTGGCGGTGCTGGTGCTGCTGGCCAATGTGTCGGTAGCGGCCGGGCCGGTGCTGTGGCTGCGGCAGCCGGGCCTGGGGCCGTGGGTAGGTGCGGCGTGGGCACTCAAGCTTGGGGGTGATGTGTGGTTTCTCCGTCCCGTACTGCGCCTGCTGCATCAGCAGCGGTGGCTGCGCATGGTGCCACTGTTGCAGCTGGCCTATGCTCCCTACACGTTGGGGGTAGGGCTGTTGGGCCTGCGCGGCGGCTACCAATGGAAGGGAAGGCAGGTGAAATAAAAAGCGTTTTTTACTTGAGAATACAGCGCGCCTGACGGTACTTGAGTGGATAAGAAAATAACACCAACTACTTCATCAAATATATTATGAGTCAGGCAACGATACGCGGGGCATTAACGGTAGGAATGGGGGTAGTAGCATGTGCAATAGGCGCAGTTTTTTTATCGGCAGGAGGGCTGTTACACGAGCCAGAGGAGGTA
Organism: Hymenobacter defluvii; assembly: GCF_017589435.1. Classification (NCBI taxonomy): domain Bacteria; kingdom Pseudomonadati; phylum Bacteroidota; class Cytophagia; order Cytophagales; family Hymenobacteraceae; genus Hymenobacter; species Hymenobacter defluvii. Next base: position 231,817 of record NZ_JAGETX010000003.1, on the reverse strand, counting down.
GTAACGGTTGATGAAGGTCCGCAAACCGGAATGGTTGATTCTCTTGAAGTACAGGAAACAGATGAGATAGAACTGTCTCCTGCGGAAATGACACGCTATGCGTCCGGCGAGACACTCTTTAATAGCAACTGCGCGCAATGCCATGCGGTGCTGGATAGGGTAGTAGGTCCCGCATTAGCCGGGATTACCAAGCGCCGACCTGAAAAATGGATCATACGATGGGTGAAAAGTCCTGCCAAAGTCATTGCTAGCGGCGACTTATATGCAGTGAAACTGTATGAAGATTATGAAAGGCAGCAAATGCCTAGTTTTAATATGTCAGACCAAGAAATCAAGGACATTATAGTCTATATCAAAACGCAACAAAACGCTGGAATGCTAGCCCGCAATTAAGCTGCGTCTGCGGCTGCCTGACTTTCTCCGGCCTCAACCCTATATTTGCTACCCTCCCCGACCTACACCATCCCCGTGACCGACGCCGAATTCGATATTCTCGACGAACTATATTTCGTCACATCTTTTGCTGAGTTGAGCCGCAAAACCACCCTTGCCGCTCCTGTTGTGGAAGAAAACCTGCGCAGTTTGCTGGAAAAGGACCTCATCCGCAGCTTCTGGCCCGATGCCGATACCGAGCTGGCCTACGAGCCCACATCGTTCGGCGCCATCTGCCGCGATGCATTCTTTCTGGCCTCCAAGGAAGGGCTGCTGCAACACAACACCCGCTAACTGTGGCCGCACCTACCGCTTCCGCGCCCACTGTAGCGGCAGCCGCCCGGCCGCCCAGCTACTACGTGCGGCAGCGGTTGCTGCAAAACCGGCCCGCCATGTTTGGACTGGCATTTATTGGGCTGTGCACGCTGCTGGCGCTGCTGGGCTACTGGGTGCTGCCCGACAACTCTCCCAACGCCAACAACGGCCTGGTGCAGTTGCAAAAGGAGTCGCCGGGCTTTCAGGTTACCATCTTGAAGCTGCCATTGCCTACAGCCGCCCGCGCCGCCGCTACCAATAACCCGCTGCGGACGTGGTGGCAGGGTAGGGCCCGCCAGTTTCAGGAGGTGCCGGTAGGTGGCCGCCCTACCTTCACCACCGATTCGGCCTTTTTCCCGGCTTACCAAAACCACAGTGCCCTGCCCGACCCACCGCGCCGCTACGGGCTGCGGCATTTGGCCGGCAAAGACGGCTTGCCTGCCGAGCTGCAACAGTTCATCCTCGCTGAGCGCGTGGAGCAGCGCACCTACTGGCTGGGTACCGACAAGGCTGGCCGCGACGAGCTAAGCCGCCTGCTGCTGGGCACGCGCATCTCCCTGGGCATTGGCCTGGTTGCCGTCCTAATTTCGCTGGCCCTGGGCATGCTCATCGGAGCCGTGGCGGGCTACGTGGGCGGCTGGGTCGATAGTGTGTTGCTGGGGCTGATGACGGTGGTGTGGAGCATCCCGGGTATTATGCTGGTGATTGCTATATCGCTGGCTCTCAATAGTAAAGGTGTGTGGGTGTCGTTTGTGGCGGTGGGCCTGACGATGTGGGTAGACGTAGCTCGTGTGGTGCGCGGCCAAATGCTGAGTCTGCGCTCTGCAACGTTTGTGGAGGCCGGACGCGTATTAGGCCTACCCCAGCGCCGGCTGATAGCCCGCCACTTGCTTCCTAATATGATTGGCCCGTTGATTGTGCTGGCGACCAGCAACTTCGCCGCAGCTATTCTGCTGGAGGCTGGACTAAGCTTTTTGGGCCTGGGCGTGCAGCCCCCAGCCCCGTCGTGGGGATTGATGGTGAACGAGGGCTTTCAGCTCCTGGGCACCGAGGCCGGCTTGTGGCTCACACTGCTGCCGGGCCTAGCCATCAGCCTACTGGTGCTGAGCTTCAACCTGCTCGGCAACGGCCTCCGCGACGCCTATGACCCTAAAACACCCGTAGCCAATGTCTAACTATATCTCTCCCGAAAAGCGTCTGTTTCTGAAAGAGCGTGAGCTGGGTGCCCTGCTGGAAATCACCCAGGCCATCACGCTCGACTCGCCGGAGGCCGCGCTGTACAAAATATTTCAGTTCACCCTGCTCGGTCAGCTCAACATCCGGCGCATGGTGCTCTATGTGAAAGAGGAAGGCCAGTGGCAGTGCGTGGTAAGCTTTGGCGGTGGCTTGGTCGATTTTCATCGGCTACCCCTGCCTGAGCATATCCTGGCGCACAGTCCTACCCAACCCGTACCCGTGGCCGACCTGGATCTGGGCGAAGAGTGGCACCAGCTGGAACTATTGATTCCGGTGCAGCACCGGGGCGAAACCCTGGCCTACGTGCTCATCGGCAACGTGCACGACGATTACGTGCCCGAGGAGGCCACCAAGTTTCTAGAAACGCTGAGCAACATCCTGATCGGGGCGGTTGAAAATCGCCGCCTGGGCCGGCAACGCGTAGCGGCGGCCGCCATGCGAAAGGAAATCGAGATTGCGCAGGAGGTGCAAACCATGCTGTTTCCACGCAGTCTACCCAACGACGAGGACGTGGCCGTGCACGCCAGCTACGTGCCGCACACCGCCATCGGGGGCGACTACTACGACGTAGTACCAATCAACAAAGAACGGTTCCTGTTCTGTGTGGCCGATGTGTCGGGCAAGGGCGTGCCGGCCTCGTTGTTGATGTCGAACTTCCAGGCGGGCTTGCGGACGCTGCTGCGCCAGCAGGCCGATCTGGCGACCATTGTGGCCGAGCTGAACAACCTGATCTACCGCAATGCCGTGTCTGAGAAGTTCATCACGGCTTTCTTCGGTATCTACAACCGCACCACGCGCGAGCTGGAGTACGTAAATGCGGGCCATAACTCGCCCATTCTACTCTGCGACGACCACCACCACGAGCTGCTGGCCGATGGCACCACCATGCTCGGTATTTTTGAGGAGCTACCCTTTCTAAAAGTGCAGCAAACCAAAGTCCCGCCCCGCTCCCTGCTACTCACCTATACCGACGGCCTTACGGAAGTGTTTGACCATGAGGTAGAAGAGTTTGGCGAAGAAGGTGTCCTCAACTTTCTGCGCCGTTCGCGCTACGTGCCGCTGCCTACTCTGCATCGCGAGCTGCTCCAAGAAATCGAAGTCTACAACAGCGAAGGCAGCCACTTCGCCGACGACATCACCATTCTCACGTGTCGGTTTAAGTAAGCTAGTGAAATAGTAAAAAGCGCGTAATGCCTTCCTATTTTTGAAGGCATTACACTGATAGCTCTACATCAGTAGACTTCTCCAGCCATGTCTGCATCCGAATCAGGATGGCTATATTGATGAAAAAGAAGGAGCCGACTTTATCGGTTTCTACTAATTCGTTCAGCAGTAGGTGGAAAACGATAATTACAAAGGACAAGCTGCTGGCCAGCACAATATAACGTTGCGCGGGTAACTGGCTGCGGTGATAAAGTCGCTCACAGAGTAGCAGCGTAGCACCAACCAGCAGCGTAAAAAGCAGAAATCCCGGCACACCTTGCTCCGCCATCAGCAACAAGAAGTAGTTGTGCGTAGTGGAGCGCTCAGGATTGCGGCTGACGTAGGTATGAAAGCTCCAGACGGTATAGCGCTTGTATTCAGGGTAGAACGTGCTGGGGCCACTACCCATCCATGGGCGGTCAGCGACCATGTGACCGGCTGCCACCCAGCGGTACACGCGCTCCATTCCCGACATATCTTCGAGCTTGTACGTTGCCTCCAAGTGCTTCTCAAAATCCTGTCCGTTGAAGACAGTACGCTCAAAGCTAGGGGCATACCGCAGGTACGTGTTATTATGCACCAAGTAGTAGGTTAGGCCGATGGTACTCACCCCTACCCCTATCAGCATCAGCCGTGTGAGGCGATAGCGGATGACGAAGTAGCACAATGCCGCGATGGGTATTGACAGAAGCGATGCCCGCGTAAAAGACCCTAGCAACCCAAGAAAAAGCAGTAGCGTGGCCACTCCCCAGAGCCAGCGCGTACGGCTGCGACCCGCCGCGCGCATACCATACAAGGCGTACGGTAACAGCAGTGCCAGCACCGTGGCGTAGATAACGTGGTTGAGGTAAAAGGGCTGAATGGCCCAGTTAATTGTATCGAACGAAAAGCCTCGCGTGGCGTGGCGTACCAACGTGTACACAACTGTGAAGCACACGCCGCCCAGATAGAGCGCACCAATGCGCCATACCCGGTTGGGACGGGTAAGCAGCAGCAGAGTACCGAACAAGAACGGCCCCACATACCACAGCTTCGCCAGCAGAAACTTCACTGACTTCACCATGTCAACCGACGAAAGCATCGTCAGGATAGCCCAGCCGTAGCCTAGCGCCAGCAGCAGCAGCAGCGGGTGGCGCCACTCCCGGCGGGGTAGGGCGCCGGGGTGTAGCAGCAGCGTTAGGCATACATTGCCCAGCAGCAGCAGCATAAGAGGCTCGGAGGGCATGTCGAGGCTGAGGCCGCCGGCCAGGCCGCTGATTTCATACGAGAAAGGTAGCGTGCACAGGAAGGCATAGTATAGCAGGCGCCACTCCACAGCAAAAGCCGCGCCCACTAGCGTGGCCAGCGCAGGTAGTAGCCATAGAGGCGAGCCAGCTAGTAGCGCCAATACGCCTCCTGGCAGTAGCAACAGCAAAAACAGCACAAATACGCGCTGAAGTTGGTCGGCGGGGCGCAATAGCTGCAACAGGCGACTCATGCGGGCGAGGCACTTGAAGCGGGTGCTTGATTGGCACGATACAGCTCCAGCAGCATAATCAGCAACAGCGACAACACAAACGTGACCACAACTGACCCGGCCACAATAAGGCCACGTTTAGGAGAGACTTTTTCGCCGGCAGGGTACGCCGGCTGTATGATATACAGTGAGAAGCTACGATCCTTAAGCACTAACGTGGCAGTATCGTACGCTTCTTGTAGCTTATTGAGGCGCTTCTGCACGCTGTCGAGGCGGATATACATACTGCGTAACGTATCGATGCCTTCTACGTAGCCTTCAAGGTTCAGGGTGTTGCCACCATCGATTTTAGTGAGGCCCCGCAGTGCCCGGCGCAGGCCCGCAATTTTAGCTGCTGAAGCACCGCTACCTTCTGCTTGCCGCAACTCGTTTTCAGTGCGGATAATTTCTCGTATCAGGTAGCGTGCCTCGTCCTCCATACCAAAAATGCCATAGTGGTAGCGTGCCTCTATTAGACGGTTGTGTAGCCTTATCTGCGTTTTTTTAAGCGCCGGATAAAGCTTGTATTGCTCTATCGCTTCGTAGTGTGTGTGCAGGGTAATACGTTGATTGGCTGTGTCAATGGCCGCCACCAATGCATTTGCTACCGTGGCCGCTAACTGTTTGTCTGCGTCTTTAAAGGAAGCTTCTATAACGTCGCGCTCGTTGTGCACGAGTGCCATATGCTGCTGAAACTGCTCAACGGCCGCCTCCTTGGCCGTTACGTCGCCGGGCTGTCCTATGCCATAGTGCTCTTGCAGGCGAAACCGCTGCACTAAGGCTTGTGCCACTGGCTGTGACTGTCCAATGGTAAGAATGCGGTCTAAATCTTCGCCGCGCGTACTGGGTTGGTTGTTATCCGGGTTGGCCGGGTAAAACAGTACTGTCGACTTGTAAATGTTTGGTAAGAAGAATGTAGCCAGTAGGCTGACGACAAAAGCCAATCCTACTGCAGCACCTAGCAACGTTTTCCAGCGGTTAATAACAGGCCACACATCGGGCAGTGAGTATGAGCGAACAGCCATAGAGGAGTTTAGGCAGAGAACAGAACGGGCGAGCTAACACGGTACACCGGCAGCAGGGTAAATATACTAGTAAACTTGGTGCCACCTAGTACCCTCATGGTAGGTGGCAGGCCCGATAATAGCACTGCGTAAACGGCTATGGAGTGTTCCTCTTACTTGATTAAAACTACTTTTTAAAGCGGCAGGTAGGATTACGAATAGCGGCTCTTAGGCAGGTAAAACAGGTTATTGTTTGCACTCGTATTAGCTTAGCAGCCATTTTCAGCTTCTGTTCTTCATACGTATCAAACGCTTTCTCGGAAATATCGGCTTTGTAGTGCTGCTCAATGTGCTAGTGAAACCCAGCTGGGTAGTAGTGGAGAATCTGGTGCAAGACCGAATTGGACACGTAGCGTTTGGTACCTACACAGCACTATCATCGCTCGCCATTATTTTAGCTACCTTCTCTGATATTGGCCTCACGCACTACACAGTGAAACGGATAGCTGGGGAGCCTGAGTACCTAGCTACCTACTTTCCGACTATTTTGCCGCTGCGCGGTGCACTGAATGTAGTGGCTCTGCTGGTGCTGCTGGGGGTAGGGTGGGTAGTTGGCTATCGGGGTTTGCAACTGGGAATGCTGGCCGTTATTGGCGGAGCGCTGTTGCTTACACAGTACGGTCAGTTTCTGCGTGGCACGTTGCAAGCGCATCAACGCTTCAATATCGACGCCTTGCTCTCGGTATTAGAGAAGGTGCTGCTGCTGGGGCTAGTGCTGCTGCTGCTGCCAATGGGGTTATCCCTACAAGGCTATATATGGGCACGGTTCGCCACGGCAGCTTTCGCGGCTGTGCTGCTCTATGGGCTGATGGTGCGCTTTTTTGGGCGGGTGCGCTACCGGTGGCAGTGGACGCACGCTCGTCAGACGTTGCTGGAAACGCTGCCTTTCGCCTTGATCACCCTGCTTTACGGAGCCAACGAGCGCGTAGATATGGTGATGCTGGAGCGATTGGCCTCGCCTACCGAAGCCAGCTACTACGCGGGGGCCTACCGTTGGGTGGATGCAGTGATGATGTATGTCTGGACCATCATGCCTCTATTTTTCGCGCGTTTCGCGGCCGCTTCACACAACCGTGCCGAACAGCGCAACCTTCTATGGTTTGGACAACGGGTAGTAACCCTGCCACTGTTGCTAGCATGTGCATTTGTGTTGTTTCGAGGCGAACTGCTGTTTTGGCAATTCACGCATAGTACCAGTGTCGAAATAGATCGTATGACGCTGTGCCTGAAGATTTTATTCTTAAATGTGCTGGTACAGGCGTTTTTTTCTGTCTACAGTTCACTGCTGAATAGTACGCATTACGTTCAGACAGTTAGTTGGCTAGTAGCTCTAAGCCTAGGGCTCAATGTTGTACTAAATGTGTTGTTACTACCTTCTTATGGCGCCGCAGCAGCAGCTTTCAACACTCTGCTGTGCGCTGCCCTAGTATCTGTAGGGTATGTATGGCTGGTGCATTACCGGGCTCAGGTAGCCGTACCCTGGAACCTGCTAGCCCGTTTGCTAACGGCATTTGTGCTCTTGTGCGCTGGTTGGTATGGGTTGCAACACCTATTCGTGCTTCCGTGGCTAGTAGAATGCGTTGCGGCTACCATAGGCTTTTGCGTTCTCAGCGTAGGGTTAGGGCTAATACCATTGGCTGAGGTAAAGCTTTTTTTACAGCGCTCAACAAATCTAAAGTCCTAACTAACATCGATTTCCACTCACCTCTTATTCTAGGCCGATGAATACAGATATGCTTTATTCTTTGCAGCGCGTCGAGCGGCTAGCTGCAGCATCCAAATTAGTGAGGATGGTACAAATGCCCGTGCGTTATGTATACGCTATCGGGTTCCGGATTCTGCGCTATCGATTTGGTAAAAGAGGGGTGGCTAAGCGAACGATGACCTTTTTTGGGGTGCCTATGACAGTTATACTACCTGCTAGTACCGATATCTATTTAACCGGTGGCAAATCGCACAATTCTGAAATTCGGTTAGCTAAGCTTCTAATCCGGCAACTGCAAGCAGGTGCGGTCTTTATTGATGTAGGAGCGCATTTTGGCTATTTTGCCTTGCTAGCCGCCCGTTTAGTTGGGGCCCAGGGGCGAGTCGTGGCGTTCGAGGCATCAGAAACTACACACGCAGTGCTCAGTGCCAACGTGGCGGCCATGCCTGTTGTGCAAGCGCATCATCTGGCTGTATCAAATCAGCAGGAAATGATTTCCTTTTATGAGTTTCCAGTGCTGTATAATGAATATAATTCATTGGATGTGGCACAGTTCATTAAGGAGAAATGGTTTCAAGAATCTAAACCCAAACGAATTGATGTACCTGCAGTGACTCTAGATAACTTTTTTGCCTCGTCTACTCTTGTGCCAGATATTATTAAAATAGATGTAGAAGGAGCAGAATTAAAAGTCATTCAAGGAGCGACAGAACTATTACGTCGTACAAAACCAATAGTAGTACTGGAATATTTGTCACCCGAACGCCATAATCAAGATCATCAGCAGGCGGTGACTCTATTACGTGAATTAGGATATCAGGCCAAGTCTATTGCTACAGATGGAGCTTTGGTTTCCTGCTCCGATCTAAATGCTTATTTGTATGCGCAACACGTTGACTCTGATAATTTTGCTTTTGTAAAAGAATAAATTGCTTTTTGATAACGCTTAAGTATTGCTCATTTGCACATTTCTGTCAACGTCCGCTTTCTGCTACCCGGCGACAAACTGGAAGGCATTGGTCGCTTCACTTACGAAGTGTTGAAGCGGATGGTAGTGGCACACCCCGAGCATACATTCCATTTTCTCTTTGACCGACCATATGATGAGCGGTATGTGTTTGCCAGCAATGTGGTGCCGCACGTATTGCTGCCGCCGGCTCGGCACCCCCTTCTGTTTGTGGCTTGGTTTGAAGGTGCTGTAGCCTTGTGGTTAAAATTGAACCGGCCTGCAGTCTTTCTAAGCCCCGATGGCTTCACTACCTTGGGCACACGCATACCACGCCTCACGGTGATGCACGATCTAGCCTTTGAGCACTTTCCGCAGGATGTAATGGGGCTGGTACGGCGCTATTATCAGTTTTTCTCGCCGCGCTTTGCGCGTGCTTCGGAGCGGCTGGTGGCCGTGTCGGAGGCTACGCGCCAGGATATTGTGCAGACATACGGCATTGCGCCCACCAAAATCAGTGTGGTCTATAATGCTGCCGATGCCTGCTTTCGACCCCAGCCCCAGGCTACGCAGCAGGATACCCGCGACCGATTTAGCGCGGGCAAGCCGTATTTTCTGTTTGTGGGCGCATTGCAGCCGCGCAAAAACCTAGTGAATCTGCTGCGCGCCTTCGACCAGTTTAAAACTGCTACTGGTTCTCCTATGAAGCTGCTCATTGTGGGGCGCACCGCCTGGAAAGCCGGGCTTATCTTCGAGGTGTACCAGCAACTGCAACACCGCCACGACGTGCACCTCACCGGCCGCGTGACCGATGCCGAGCTGGTGCAGCTGTATGCCGCCGCGCTGGCTACCACCTATGTGCCGTATTTTGAAGGCTTTGGTATCCCTATTGTGGAGGCGCAGGCCTGTGGTTGCCCGGTTATCACCTCCAACGTCAGCTCCCTACCCGAGGTGGCTGGCACCGCCGCCCGCCTTGCCGACCCATTTTCCGTGGATAGCCTAGCCACGGCGCTAATCGAGGTGGCAGGCAACGCCAACCTACGCGCTACGCTGGTGGCGCAGGGGCTGCAAAACGCCCGTCGCTTCTCCTGGGATGCTAGCGCCGCCGCGCTGTGGACCGCGCTCAGCGAAATGCTGAACGAATAAGGAGAGGTAAATAAGTTGATTGGCGCAGGAACACAAGATGTTATAGCTCGTCGATGCTGGCGCTGTTTGTTTCATCTTTGCTCAGTCAACGAGGAGACCTAACTATCATGTCTTGAGCGCATACACCGACAACGTACTACCTTTAGAATAACGACTATAGCCTATGCGTATATTCCGAATGCCTGCGTTGGTTCGTCGTCTGGTGCCGCAGGGACAGTGGCAAATGCCAGTAGCTGCCGGGGAAAAGACGCTCTACCTCACTTTCGACGACGGCCCTATCCCCGATGAAACGCCCTTTGTGCTGGAACAATTGGCCGGGGTAGGAGCGCAGGGTACCTTCTTCTGCGTAGGAGACAACGTAGCGCGCTACCCCGACGTGGCCCGGCAGGTGCTGGCTGGCGGCCATCGGCTCGGCAACCACACCTACCACCACCTCAACGGCTGGAAAACGCCTCCGGAAGAGTACCTCGCCAACGTAGCACGCTGCCAGCAAACGCTCGATAGTCTGGCCCCCCCTGTTGTTGCGGAGGGGCGGCCGCTACTGCGGCCGCCCTACGGGCGCATCACCCGGCCATTGGCCCACACCCTGGCTGCCACACATCAACTCATCATGTGGGATGTCTTAACCTACGATTTCGATGCCACTTATGCCCCCGAGCAGTGCCTACGCACTGCCTTGCGCTACTCTCGGACGGGTGCCATCGTCGTATTTCACGACAGCCTGAAAGCCAGCCGCAACCTGCGCTATGTGCTGCCGCGCTACCTGCAACATTTCGCCGAGCGAGGGTATCAGTTTAAAGCGTTGTAGATGAGGGTAGGGGTATGCGCTGGGTAAACATTCGTACCACACCCAATCAGTAAAAATCAGCTTATAGAGGAACTGCGTAGCAACCGACGGCGATACCAACCCAACTACCATCCTGCTACTGCTCCGCAACTTGGACTACAATATGATCTGGCTGATTTCCTATTTTGTCTTCTGGTTTTTGCTGATGGGGGTGTCTACGGGGGCGTTGGCGTGGCGGCGCGGAAGCCAGCCCCAGCCGTTGCCCAATGCGTTGCCTCGCGTAAGCATCCTGATTGCCGCCCGCAACGAGGAAGCATCGCTGGGTCGCTGCCTGCAGGCCATCCGGCAACTCCACTACCCCGCGCACCTAGTAGAAGTGCTGGTAGGTGATGACGGCAGCACCGACCGCACCCATGCTGTGGCCGAGGCTGCTATGCAAGGCTACACGGGCAGCTTCCAGTGCCTTCCTATTGTTGATACGCTGGGCACAGCCCGCGGCAAGGCCAACGTACTGGCCCACCTCACCCGCGCCGCTACCTCTGATTACTTCTTCATCACCGACGCCGACATTGCCGTGCCGCCTACCTGGCTCACAGGCCTGCTGGCCCATACCGCGCCGGGGGTAGGCACCATCACGGGCCTCACGCTGGTGCAAGGGCCGCGCCTGTTCGACCAGTTGCAGGGCTTGGACTGGCTGATGTCCCTGGGGCTGGTGCAGGTAGTGTCCGACTGGGGCGTGCCCGTGACGGCCATGGGCAACAACATGCTGGTGACCCGCGCCGCCTACCAGGCCACTGGCGGCTACGAAGCGCTACCCTTTTCCGTCACCGAAGACTATGCGCTGTTTAAGGCCACATTGCAGCATGACTTCGGGTACCGCATTCTGTTTCGGCCGGAGGTACTGGCCGAGTCGTTGCCGCAGCCCACGCTGCCGGCCTTGCTGCACCAGCGGCGGCGGTGGATGCGCGGAGTAGAGCAATTGCCGTGGTGGCTGCAAGCTAATCTATTGCTGTACAGTGGCTTTTATCCGGCGCTGGCAGTGCTGTTTTGGCTAGCTGGGCCGGCCGCCGGATGTAGCGTATGGGTAGTCAAACTACTGTTGCAGGGAACGTTGGCGCATGTATGCTACCGGCGGGCCGGGCGTCGGGCACCGCTGCTGCTGGTGCCAGCGTTCGAGCTATACACGCTGCTGGTGGCCGGCTGCTTGCTGGTGTTCCGGCTATTGCCCGTACCGTTTGTGTGGAAGGGTAGGAAATATTGAGTGCTGAGTAGATAAGTATTGAGCCTTGATTGGCGTCCAAAATACTCCTTGGCTGCGTTACGGCCAGGGCTACGCGCGCTGGGTTCCCTGTTGCTAAAGGTAAAGGCTGCACCCACCCCAAACTAGTCTCCTCTGGGCAGAACTGCCACTGCCATAATTAGCTCCAATGTGGGCTGCTTACCCAAGTACCCGTAATCGCTGATATTGGATTCTAACGGGCTTAAATTATGCAAACATCTCATTATCAATGTGCTAAATAAAATGCTAAAACACTATTTTTAACATTCCAAGATTATTACCTATCACAAAGCATTGCATTCATAACAATCCTGTTTCCAGCAAAATAAATTTTCGTTGTAGGTAAACGAAGTACTAATTTACTGCGCTTCTATCGTTGACTATGTTTAGTAAATGATTGAATAACAATGTTTTGTCATCAAAAATATACTGTTATGAATACCGTTCTGTACTGTTCTGCATACCGTGGTGGAGGCCTCATTTACAGCACCAGCCACAGGTGCCCGCTAGGTAGCCTCCGGGGATATGCTAAGTGTGCAGGTGAGCACCTAACCGATGCGTTATCGTCACAAAGTAGAGCGCTACCAGCATAGTAATCAGGCACCGGTGCGAGGGCAATGACCTGCATCGCAAACGAGACCACCCACTCCCCAAAAGAACATATCCGTTGCCTGATTCTCCGCAGTGAAATGCAGGTAGGCGCGGGTTGTGCCACGCCTGCCCAAGTCCCCTCTACGTCGTGTGTTTTCACCTGCGGCTGATAAGCACCTGAACCACGCCGCAGACTCCTGCAATCGATTTGAGTATGCCCAGTCGATATACTGTCTCCAAAAGCCTTCCCTATTGTTTGCTTTTTTCCATTCCCACTTCACCCCTTGCGCTTTATGAAAAAGCTACTACCCATTCCATTACCCTTTCGATACCCTATCCGAATGCTCTCCGTGCAAGCGTTGGTTACGTGCTTGCTAGCGGGCTCCGCAACAGCCCATGCCCATGACGCATACGAGACGAAACCTGCGGTAAAAACTTCTTCGGATTTTTACACAATCGATAACGCAAACGATTTCATCGTTTCTGTGCCTTTGCGTGCCGATGTGCCGGTGTCTGGTAAAGTACTTGACAGCAAAGGCGGTGTGCTGCCCGGCGTATCGGTGGTGGTGAAGGGCACCACCACGGGCACCAGCACCGATGGCAATGGGGCCTTTACCCTAGTAGTACCCGAGAACAGCGTACTGGTCTTCAGCTTTGTGGGCTACACACGCCAGGAAGTGCCAGTGAGCGGTGCGACGAGTAGCCTGAGCGTGACACTGAGCGAAAGCGCCCAGGAGATGGAAAACGTGGTCGTAATTGGTTACGGCACAGCACGTAAGAGCGACCTGACGGGTTCTGTGGCTTCGGTGAGCAGCGCGCAGCTGACCCAAGTAGCTACTTCCAACCCCGTGCAGGCCCTGCAAGGCCGCGTGGCGGGTGTGGAGGTAACCTCCAACAGCGGCCAACCCGGCTCAGGCACCCGCATCCGGGTGCGAGGGGTAGGCACCATCAACAACGCCGACCCGCTGTACGTGGTGGACGGCATCCAGACGTCCGACATCGGCTTTCTGCTGCCCGCTGATATTGAATCGACTGAGATTCTGAAGGATGCCTCGGCCACGGCCATCTACGGCTCGCGCGGGGCCAACGGCGTGGTGCTCATCACTACCAAGCATGGCAAGGCCGGGGCCACGCAGTTCAACCTGTCGGGCTACACGGGCTTTCAGGAGATTCGGCGCACCCTACCTCTTACCACTGCTGCCCAGTACGCAACGCTCGTGACGGAGGCCTACGCCAACGGCGGCATACCGCTACCCAACTACGGTCCGCAATTGCAAGAAGCCATTCAGACCAACGCCAAGGGGGTTGATTATCAGGACTTGGTGACGCAAAAAGGCTTGATTACCAACTACAGCCTGTCGGCCTCGGGCGGTTCTGAGCAAAACCGCTACCTGGTGAGCGGCAGCTACTTCCAGCAAAACGGTATTATCAAGAATTCGGGCTTCAAGAAGTACGTGATTCGGGTGAACGACGACGTGGTGCTCACCAAGCACATCAAGGCGGGTGTGGCGGCCACGTTCACCAACAACAACCAGACGGGTAGCGGCGATGGGCAGGGCGGCTCGCAGCCCTACCAAGTGCTGCAATACGCGCTGCAAGTGAACCCGATCATCAACCCATTTGGGCCCAACGGCAGCTACACGGAAGACGTCATCACGCGCAACGCGCTGAACGTGCCGCGCTACCTCGACGAGCAGCAGTTCAACAAGGTGCAGAACAACAACCTGTTTAGCAGCAGCTACTTAGATATTGAGTTATTCAAGGGCCTGTCGTTTCGTTCCACGTTCGGCATCAACTATTTCAACAACCACCCCAAGCAGTACCTGCCGCAATACTACATCGGCCCAGTAGACCAGCGCACCCCAAGCCAGCTCATTGAAACACGCACCGAGAACGTGTCGTGGGTATGGTCGAACTACGCCAACTACAACAAGACCTTCGCCGACAACAGCACCTTCTCGGCTACTTTGGGCCAAGAGGCGCAGCGCGGTTATGGCAATGGTATATCCATCACGGCCTACAACGTGCCGGCCACTGCCAGCCTGCAATACATATCGGCCTCGCGTAGCGCCGATAACGTGGTGCGCAGCACCCAGTACGACGGAAGCCTGTTCTCCTACTTTGGCCGGGCCAACTACAACTTCCGGGACCGGTACTTGGTGACGGGTACGTTGCGCTTCGACCAGACCTCGAAGTTCCTCGGACCAGTGCGCACGGGCATATTCCCGTCGGTAGGCGCCGCCTGGAACATCTCCAACGAGGAGTTTCTGAAGAACGTGAACTACCTATCGGTGCTGAAGCTGCGGGCCAGCTACGGCCAGGTAGGCAACCAGAACGCTGCTCCCAACTACGGCTATGCTTCGGTAGCGAACAACAACCAGACCTACATTTTCAACGGAACGCCCGCTCCTGGCTTGGCCATTACGCAGATCAACAACCCAGATTTGAAGTGGGAAACGGCCATTACAACGGATGTAGGACTTGATGCGGAGCTTTTCAATAGCCAGTTGACCTTGACGGCCGACTACTTTGACCGCCGCACCCGCGACATGATTGCCCTACTGCCGGTGCCCGACTACGTGGGTCAGGCTCCTGCGCCCGCCAACGTAGGCTCGCTGCGCAACCGCGGCCTGGAGTTGGCGCTGAACTATCGCAACGAGATAGGCAAGCTCCAGTACAACGTGGGCGTTAACTTCACCAAAATCAACAATGAAGTAACCAGCCTGGGTGGTGGCAACGCCATTGCCAGCGGCAACGTGCTCCCGCAAATCGGCAACGTAACCCTCACCGACGTGGGCCGCGAAATAGCCTACTTCTACGGCTTACAGGCCCAGGGCGTGTTTCACTCGCAGGGCGAGATTGATGCCTACCGCAATGCAGACGGCGCGTTGGTGCAGCCGGGCGCCAAACCCGGTGACGTGCGCTATGTGGACAAGAACGGCGACGGCACCATCACGGCCGCCGACAACACTTACCTGGGTAGTGGCACGCCCAACTTCACCTACGGTGCCTCGCTCAACCTGAGCTACTCGGGCTTCGATTTCAAAGTGCTGTTCTACGGGGTGCAAGGTGCCGAAGCCATCAATGGCGCGGGCTTTAATCTGAATAAATCGGCGGACTTTGTGGGCGTGTGGAGCAACTTCTACGCGAGCCGTATGGACCGCTGGACGCCCAGCAACCCCAACAGCAACCAGCCCCGCGTCACCTCGGCCGATACTAACGGCAACGACCGGTTCAGCAGCCGCTATGTGGAGGATGCCAGCTACCTGCGCGCCCGCAACATGGAGCTGGGCTACACGCTGCCTCAGTCCTTGCTGAACAAGGTACAGGTGCGGGGCGCCCGGGTGTTTGCCTCGGTTGACAACGTGTTTACCCTCACCAAATATACGGGCTATGACCCCGAGATTTCGACCTCGGCTTTCTATAACAACCCCTTGGCTTATGGTGTGGACTACGGCAACTATCCACAGGCGCGCACCTACCGCCTGGGCTTCAATGTGCAGTTTTAAGCAGTTTACTACCCTTACAATACGATGAAAATTTCCCATATACTCCCCGCCCTGACCATGGCCGCCCTCACGGTGCTGGTGTCAGGTTGCCAAGATTTCTTGGATAAAGAACCCCTGGGCACCACTACCCAGGACAATCTTTTCAAAGACCCAACCAATGCTGTGCAGGCCATCAATGCTGTGTACGATGTGACGGCCTGGGACCAGGGCCCTAAGTGGGGCGACCCAGCCGGCCAGTACGTGGCCCAGACTTACGAGTGGATGTTTGGGGACCTGATGACTGATGATGCCGCGAAAGGCGGTAGCTCGCCCAGCGACTTTCTCCCCCTCATCGAACTCAAAACCTGGAATATTTCGGCCTCCAACCAGACCGTGACCACACTCTGGGTGCATAGCTTCACGGGCATTGCCCGGGCCAACACGGTAATTAACAACGTTGACGCGGGCACCATCGATGACGCCCTAAAAGCGCGGTTGAAGGGCGAAGCGCTGTTTCTACGGGCATACTTCTATTTCAACTTGGTGAAGGGGGTAGGCGGGGTGCCGCTCTTTGAAAAGAGTGTCGCTCCTGCTGAAGCCGCCAACGTGCGCCGGGCTACCATTGCCGAGACGTACGCTTTCATTGAGAAAGACCTGAAAGCCGCCGCCGCCTTGCTGCCCGAAAAGAGTGCCTACCCAGCCGCCGATCTGGGCCGGGCCACCAAAGGTGCTGCCAATGGCTACCTGGCCCGCGCTATCATGTACCAGCTGGGCACTGTGAATGGCAACAACCACACTTGGCAGGAGGTGTACGACATCACCAGTACCATCATCTCATCGAACCAGTACAGCCTGCTGCCCAACTACGCCGCCATCCACCAGGATATTGGCGAGAACAGCAGCGAGTCGCTGTTTGAAATTCAGTTTGGTACCTCCAACTTCGGCTACGGCCCCATTTCGGTGGGCACCACCAGCAATATTTTCCAGAACAACCGCAACACGTTTGGCTATGGGTTCAACAACCCTACCCAAGATCTGGTCAATGAGTTTGAGGACAACGACCCGCGTCTTGAAGTAACCGTTATCAAGGACGGCGACATTGTGCTGGGCATCCTCAACAAGGTCGACCTCACGCAGAATGCCACTGGCTACTTCAACCGCAAGGCCGCCATCATTGCCCCCGCTGCCCCAGAGTCGGGACCCCAGAACATCCGCAAGCTGCGCTATTCCGACATCTTGCTGATGAAGGCGGAGGCTGCTGCCCAGCTCAACAAACCCGCCGAGGCCGTGGCCTTGGTCAACCAGGTGCGGCAGCGCGCCCGCATGTCGACACGCCCGCCGGGTACTACCCTGGGTACCCTCACCTACGCCCCCGCCAACACGCCCCCCGGCACCCTACCCGACCTATCGCCGGGCTTGTCGGGCCAGGCGCTGCTAACGGCTATTTGGCATGAGCGCCGGGTAGAGTTTGGCGAGGAATCGCTACGTTTCTGGGACCTGGTGCGCACGGGTCGCTACCTGGGTGTGCTGCCCGCCGACGTGCGGGCGCGGGCCGCGTCGCACGTCACCACGGAGGCGTCGGTAAACCCCACGCCTTTGTTGCCCATTCCCCTAACGGAAGTGCAGAGCTGGAATGTGCCCCAAAATCCTGGGTACTAAGCCGCCAACTTACGCAGAATGAAGCCGGCCCGCAGATAGCGGGCCGGCTTTTTTTAGTCGGTCCTAGCCTACGGCCAGCGCGGGATATGGTGCCGGTGCAATACGCGGCTGGCTACTACTACAATACTGCGGACTAGTGCCGGCAAATACCACGGCGCCTGCTAGTAAAAGCATCCGGATGGTGCTACGCGAAGATAATGTTTGATTGTATCCGGAAAACAGTTAAAAATCAATCGGATACAAATATCTTGTTACCAGGTAATTATATCATCACTATGCTAGCTATTTCTCCTTTCCTGATTCCGCCAGACGATGCTGCCCGCATTGCCACGCTCCGGCATTATGATATTCTTCATTCTCTGGATGAGAAGGCATTTGACGGATTGGTGGCGCTAACGGCACGTGTGTTCAGCCTCCCTATTTCCCTAATTGCCCTTGTTGATGAAACAGAGGTGCAGTACATCGCCAATTACGGTATGCCGGGCAACGATGTGCAGTCGCGGCAGGAAGCGCTGTGCTCTACAGTTATTTTACACGATAAGGCAGTAGTATACAAAGATTTATCGACTGAGAAAGAGCCGTTCATCACAGAGCAGGCGGCTCAGGCAGCCTATCATAGCCAGGTAGCCTTCTACGCGGCCGCTCCATTGCGAATGCCCGATCAGCGCAACATCGGCACGCTGTGCATCATCGACTCTCAGCCCCGTATGCTCAGCGAGGACGAGCAGCGTATGCTGGAACAACTAGCCGCCGTGGTGAGCCACACGATTGTAGTACGCCACCAATGCCGAACCCACGGCGCTGCGGGTGAGTTGCAGTGGCAGACCATCCAGACACACTTAATAGCAGAAATACAGGGACTTACGGCGCTGGTGCGCTACATGCTGACGCGCTACGGCGTGCAAGTGCCTCTCTCAAACGATATTCTGGCCCAGATAGAGCGGCGGCTGCCCGATTTGCACGAGGTACTGAAGCATGTATGTGAGTGAGTGAGTGAGTGAGTGAGTGAGTGAGTGAGTGAGGAGGGTAGGCAGGATGCCCTACCTTTGCACTTCGTTGCTTCCCATCTCACGCCTTTATTTCCTTCCATCGTGCACCTCACCGATTCTCACGCCCATGTTTACTCCGAGCAGTTCAAGCCCGACCGCGACGAGATGCTGCACCGGGCCTTCGAGGCCGGCGTAACTACCATCGTCATGCCCGCCATCGACCATACTACCCTCGATAGTATGCTTGAAACGGAAGCCCGGTTTCCGCAGCAGTGCTTTGCCATGATGGGGCTGCACCCTACTTCTGTAGATCAGCACTTCGAGCGTGAACTGTACGCCGTGGAAGAGTGGCTGAACAAACGGCCGTTTGCGGCGGTAGGAGAGTGCGGCCTCGATCTGCACTGGGACAAAACCTACTTTGCCCAGCAACAGGAAGCCCTGCGCGTGCAGATCGACTTGGCTAAAAAGCACAACCTGCCCTTGGTGCTGCACACCCGCGACGCCTTTCAGGAAACTGCCGACCTTATCGAAGCTGCTCAGGACGGTACGCTGCGCGGTGTGTTTCACTGCTTTTCGGGAAGCCCTGCTGAGGCCGACCGCGCCATTGCGCTGGGTTTCAAGCTGGGCATAGGTGGCGTAGCTACCTTCAAAAACGGGGGCGCCGACAAGGTGCTGCCCGGCCTGGATCTGGAGCACCTCTTGTTGGAAACTGACTGCCCCTACCTGGCACCAGTGCCGCACCGCGGCAAGCGCAACGAGCCAGCCTACCTACCGCTTATTGCGCGTCGGGTGGCCGAGTTGCTAGGCAAAGAGGTGGCAGAAGTAGCCGAGGCTACTACCCGAAATGCCCAGACACTGTTCAGCTTGTAGCGTCGAGCACTGTGTAAAGGGTATGTTGTTGCAGTTAGGGTAGACCAAAAGAATAGCAGACTAGGGAAAGTGCCGATTGCCTGCTAGCTTGCCGATTCGGCTGCACGATTGTGTGGCTGGTTCCGCGCTACTCTCTCTCGCCTTTGGACTCTTCTTACTTCAACATTGATACGGCTGCGCCGGCCACGCCCGAGGTTTCGGTACTTCTGATTTACACTGGTGGCACCGTGGGCATGGCCTACGACGACGATGGGTCGCTGGTGCCCATGAAGTTTGCCAGCATTATGGGCAATCTTCCGGAACTGCGCCAGTTTCGGATGCGCCTGACGGTGCACAGCCTCCCCACACCCATCGATTCGTCCAACGTGACCCCTACGGTGTGGGCCGATCTGGTACACATCATCACCCACAGCTACGACGAATACGATGGCTTTGTGATTCTGCATGGCACCGATACAATGGCCTACTCGGCCTCGGCGCTGAGCTTTATGCTGGAAAACCTAACCAAACCCGTCATCTTCACCGGGGCACAATTGCCCATCGGCCGCATCCGCACCGATGCCCGCAAAAACCTGCTTACGGCGTTGCAACTGGCCTCGGCCCGTCACAAAACCACTGAGGCGGCCCGTATTCCCGAAGTGTGTATCTATTTCCATAATGTACTGCTGCGCGGCAACCGTGCGAAGAAGGTAGAAAGCGGCCATTTCGATGCGTTTAAAAGCGAAAACCACCCGCCGCTGGTGCGCGCCGGCATCGACCTGGAGTTTAATGATGCCGCCATCCGACCCCTATCAGCGTTGCCTCGTAAGTTTCACCAGCACCTCGACGAGAGGGTGGTAATTCTAAAGCTGTTTCCGGGCATCAGCGAACAGGCCGTGCGCGGCATCTTGGCTATCGACAATCTACGCGGCTGTGTACTCGAAACCTTTGGCTCGGGCAATGCGCCCACCGCTTCGTGGTTTACTACTGCCCTACGCGAAGCTCTAGATCGGGGCCTGCATATTCTCAACGTAAGCCAGTGCGACGAAGGCCGCGTGCAGCAAGGCCGCTACGAAACCAGCGCCCACCTGCGCGACCTAGGCATCATTGGCGGCGATGATATCACCACCGAAGCGGCCGTAGCGAAGCTCATGTTTGTACTGGGCCTGAACCAGGATGCCCCTACCACGCGCCGCCTACTGGCCCGCGACCTGCGCGGCGAAATTTCCAACTGGGAGGAGTAGCCGCATGGCGTTCTACGGTGTGAATGTGGAATGAAAAGCAAGCCTTTTACTCCTTACATCGGGCAGCACGCAAAGCGCAACATGCCGAAAGGTTTGCGTTTCTGGTAAAAGCCGCGTTTCTTTGCGCCACCATTAGCCCTAGAGAGGTGTCCGAGTGGTCGAAGGAGCACGCCTGGAAAGTGTGTATAGCCCAAAAGGTTATCGTGGGTTCGAATCCCATCCTCTCTGCATAAAACCCCGTTTTCAGCTTGAAAACGGGGTTTTGCTTTTCAGGAGCGCCATCTATAAGCACAAGTGCGGATACTCGCTCAAGTTTCTAGCACAGAAACACACAGTACTATCCTGCTGTATTCTTTCTGCATAGGCTCTATAGCCACTATATAAGTCAGGCTATGTATCTGAGAAACCAATCTGAACCAAGTAGTAGCTTACTTTAAATAGATAAAAGGCCCGCACATCTACTGATTGTGCGGGCCTCTGTGCTTACGTTGAAAAAGTTATACGGCAGCGGGTACGCTTAGGCCTTCATAGGTCTGCGTGCGTTTGTGGATTTGCCAAACAATGAGCACGACTAGAAGAACACTTATTAATAAGGCCAGTCCAAATAGAAGATCTGTCCCAAAGATTTCCCGCATCGTTTCTCTCTTGCTGAGTTTGGCGTCTGTCATCGCAAGGAAGGCCAGTAAGTTATTAAACATATGCGCTACAATGCATAGACTTAGTGACCTGGTTCGGTAATACAACCAACCAAATAGCAATCCTATCAGGCCAGCTCCTACTATTTGCGCTGGATTCATATGCATTAGCCCAAACAACAAGGCCGACTGGCTAATAGCTACCCAAGGTCGATAATTACGCAGCAGACCCGTTAGCATAACGCCACGGAAGATAAGTTCCTCTAGTAGAGGCGCTGATACACAAAAAAGAAACAGGGCGAGCAGCGGTTGCTTCACTAAATCACGGAAGGTCGTTTCCATCCAATTAGGCAGATGAAATAGTTCGACCAGCGTCGAAGCCACTATACCATAGGTAATTACTAGGATGGGCAGGGCTGCATAAATCCATGGCTTCGCTTGGCCTTTCCATTGTATTCGTGCCCACTGCCTGCCTGCTTTACGGCGCAAGACAAGCATCAAAGCCACGTTTATTAGCACGGATAGAATTGCAGCGTTGGTCTGCTTGCCCACATGCAGCAGCTTATCTAGTACTAAGTAAGTGGGTATTCCTACAAGCAGGGATAAGAGCAGAAACCAGCCCAATACGCCCCAGCTTTGAGCAATGGTAGGGTAAGCCGAGCGAGTTACGGTCGGTGGGACCTTGGACAGGATAGGAGTAGAAGTAACGATAGTTTCCATTAAATAGAGTAGGAGGAACGATAGATGGTCATAATGATAGCAAAAAGCCTCAATGTCCAGGCCTTTTTTATGTTTAGAGAGAAATAGCTGGTTTTCCAGATGCAGCTAGTAGACCCGCACGATGCGCTTCCGGCTTGCTAAAGCACTGTGGGAAGATGTACTCTTTACTTGCAGCCGCAGTCCTTGCACTCTTGTAGCGTGTTGAAGGGTACTATCCCGCCGCAGCCGCCCCAAGTAAATGCCTTACACTTCTTTTCTCGCGGATCGAAGTAGTAGCGCACGAAGGCAGCATTACAGAGGCCCGCATCCGGCACGAGTAGACACAGAGGAGTGGGTTCAATAGCGGGTTCGGGCTCTGGATCATTGTCCTTTTGGCTGCAAGTAGCAGAAGAGAATAGGGCTGTGGCCGAGAACAATAGTAGCGTCTTTTTCATACCGCTAGGAGCCTACTTTGTAGGCGATAGTTGCAATGGTGTGTCTCGAAAAATGCCGTGTCGTATAATGTTCGAATAGATTGGGTTATTTCCAACCAACAAATAGTGTCACAAAAAAGGCCCTAGCTCTCAAAAGAGCTAGGGCCTTTTTTGTGCGAAATCGTCTTTTTATACAGAGAAGCTTTCGCCGCAGCCGCAGGTACGGCTGGCATTAGGGTTGTCAAAATAGAAGCCTTTGCCGTTTAGCCCATCCGAGAAATCAAGTTCAGTGCCGGCTAGGTAAAGGAAGCTTTTCATGTCTACTACTACCCGGACGCCTTTGTCTTCAAACTCCTGGTCCATGGGCTTCACCTCGTTGTCAAAGTCTAGCTTGTAGGACAGGCCCGAGCAGCCGCCGCCTGCCACCGACGCACGCAACCGGTAGGTAGCATCTAGTTCGGCATCACGCATGAGATGTTCGATTTTATCTTTTGCCTTGTCAGAAACAGTAATCATGGCAGTAAGGGTAGGGGTAAGCGAAGCTAGCCGATGTGGCCATTTCTATTACAAAAGTACACCCTGAAAGGTTTAGTTTATCTGATACGTTTCTAAATAATAAAAGGTAGGAAGCACCAACTATTTCAGCTGCTTCCTACCCTCTACAACGTTATGCACCCGGTAGGACCGGAGCTAACTTAGTGGTGCGACTTCTCCATCTCCAGAGCGGGCAAACCGTTCTTCACGCGGTAGTCCGAAATGGCCATTTTGATAGCGTCTTCTGCCAGTACCGAGCAGTGAATTTTTACGGGCGGCAGGGCCAACTCTTCCACAATCTCCATGTTGTCGATAGCCAAGGCCTCATCCACGGTTTTGCCTTTCAGCCATTCCGTTGCCAGCGACGAAGAAGCAATAGCCGAGCCGCAGCCAAACGTCTTGAATTTGGCGTCGGTGATGGTGTTGGTGGCTTCGTCTACCTCGATTTGCAGGCGCATTACGTCGCCGCACTCAGGAGCGCCTACCAGGCCAGTACCTACAGTTTTTTTGCTTTTGTCCAGCGTGCCCACGTTGCGGGGGTTGCTGTAGTGGTCAATTACTTTATCAGAGTAAGCCATGACGTTGTCAATTAAGAATTAAAAATTAAGAATTAGAAAATTGAGTTTCAAATCAAAAGAGGACTATAATAGCGAACCGTCTTTTAATTTTTAATTCTCAATTTTTAATTGATTCTAGTGTTCTGCCCACTCAATGGAGCTGAGGTCGATGCCTTCTTTGTGCATCTCCCACAGCGGCGACATTTCGCGGAGCTTGGTTACGGCTTCTTTTACGTGGCCGATAGCGTATTCAATTTGCTCGTCGGTGGTGAAGCGCGACAGACCAAAGCGTAGCGAGGAGTGTGCCAGGTCGTCGCTCAGGCCTAGGGCCTTCAGCACGTAGCTGGGCTCCAACGAGGCCGACGTACAAGCCGAACCCGACGATACCGCCAAGTCCTTCACGCCCATCATCAGGCCTTCGCCTTCTACATACTTGAAGCTAATGTTGGCTACGTGAGGTAGACGGCGTTCCACCGAACCGTTTACGTAGCTTTCTTCCAGCGTCAGCAGTTCTTTTTCGAGGTGGTCACGTAGCTTGCTTAAGCGCTCTGCGTCCTGTGCCATTTCGAGGCGGGCCAGTTCACAAGCCTTGCCAAAACCTACGATGCCGGGTACGTTCAACGTGCCGGAGCGCATGCCGCGCTCGTGGCCGCCGCCGTCCATCTGGGCCGTCACCTTCACGCGAGGCGACTTACGCCGCACGTACAATGCGCCTACCCCTTTGGGGCCATACATTTTGTGAGCCGTGAAAGCCATCAGGTCGATGCCATCGGCGATAACGTCTACGGGAATCTTGCCTACTGCCTGCGTACCGTCGGTCATGAACAGCGCGCCGTGCTTGTGGGCAATCTTGGCAATTTCCTGGATGGGCTGGATGGTGCCGGTTTCGTTGTTGCCGTACATGATAGTCACCAGAATCGTTTCAGGTGTCATGGCGGCTTCCAGGTCTTCTAGGCTAATCAGGCCTTGCTCGTTCACGGGCAAGTAGGTAACCCTGCCGCCTAGCTTTTCGATATGCTTGCAGGTGTCGAGCACGGCTTTGTGCTCGGTGGTAGCCGTGATAACGTGGTTGCCCTTCTGAGAATACATCTCGAACACACCCTTAATAGCCAGGTTGTCCGACTCTGTGGCGCCCGAAGTGAAAATAATTTCCTTGGGGTCACAGTGAATCAATTGCGCGATTTGCTCGCGGGCGTAGTCCACGCCTTCTTCCGCGGCCCAACCAAAGGGGTGATTGCGAGACGCCGCATTGCCGTATACTTCTGTGAAGAACGGTATCATGGCATCCAGCACCCGCGGGTCGAGAGGGGTAGTGGCGTTGTTGTCGAGGTAGATAGGTAGCTTGAGCATGGCTCGGAGTCAGTGAGTTCAGCGGAGAATCATTCGCATCTAGAACAGCAAAACTACTAAAGAGGTTTTACTTTGTCAGTAGAAATGTCTCTATAATCCTAATACTATTATAGAGGACTGTTATGGCTTCTTACTTACAACCACACATGTTCACAAATCTCGAACATTTGGGATTGGCCGTCCACGACCTGGAAGCGGCCACGGCCCTTTATACCACACTGCTCGGCGTGGCACCCTACAAGCAAGAGCACGTAGCCAGCGAAGCCGTAGATACCGTGTTTTTTAAAGTAGGCGGGTCCAAAATTGAGCTGCTAGCCGGTACTTCTGCTGATAGTGCCATCACCAAGTACCTGCTTAAAAAGCCCGAAGGCATTCACCATGTGGCGTTTGAAGTAGATGATATTCGGACCGAGATGGCGCGGCTGCGGGCCGAGGGGTTTGTACTACTCAATGAGGAGCCCAAGCGCGGCGCCGATAACAAGCTCGTTTGCTTTGTGCACCCGAAAAGCGCTGCCGGCGTGTTGGTAGAGCTGTGCCAAACGATAGGGAGTAGTGAAATTGCGGAACCGGAACTGTCATCCTGAGCATGTGGCGCATCAAGCAGCGACGAAAGACTTTCTGCCAGTTGAATGAGTCGTTGTTACACTTGTCGTGCCGGCGTGTGAAGGTCCTCTGCAAGCGGACGCCAGATAGAGGATGACAGTTCCGGTTTCACCACTCACAATTTCACAACCTCACCACTTTACTATTCCCATGAATCTATTCCAACAAGAAGTGGAAGCGGCCGTAGACGCGCTGCTGCTGCAACAAGTCATTCTCTACCCCACCGATACAGTGTGGGGCCTGGGCTGCGATGCCGAATCGACAAAGGCCGTGGAGAGGCTCTACAAGCTGAAAGGTAGGCCCGAGGGCAAGCCCAGCATTGTGCTGGTGGCTGATGAGACGATGTTTGCTCGCTACGCAGCTACCGTGCCCGACAATTTAGCCGAGCTGCTGGGGGCTCAAGAGCGACCCACTACCTATATAGTAGCTGCCAGCCGATATGTGGCGCCGCAGCTGGTAGGGCCAGATGGCACGGTGGGCCTGCGCATCCCGCGCGATGAGTTCTGCCACAAGCTGGTGCGTCGGTTGGGGCACGGGCTGGTGTCGACCTCGGCCAACCGCAGTGGGGAGCCGGCGCCGGCCATCTACAGCGAAGTAGACAAGCAAATTGACCGTGCCGTTGACTACGTAGTGAGTTGGCGACAGGACGACGACACGCGGGTAGCTCCTTCGCGAGTGGTACGAGTAAAGGAGGATGGCACGTTGGAAACGATACGTAGCTAACCAGAGCATAAAAAAAGTAAGCACGACAGCGGGTTACATTTGACAGGGTAGCGGTATGAAGTCTAAACAACTCCTTCACCTTTTCACTTTTGACCATGAAATTCTCGTTCAAATCACTGCTCGTTCTGGCTGCTTTCGCTCCTTTCGCTCTGGCCTCTTGCTCGGAGAAAACGCAGGAAAACGCTGAGGCTACCGCCGAAAGCGCTGCTACCGATGCTGCTAATGCAACTGAAAACGCTGGCGATGCCATCGAAAATAGCACCGACAAGGCTGCCGCTGAAATGGCTCCCGAAAATGGCGATACAGCTGTAGTGCGCGATGTACCGGCTGATAAAATGGTAGAAGAGACTCCTGCCAAGCAGTAATTGCCTGGTAGGCTACTGCCTACGAAAAGCGCCTTCGGAAATCCCGAGGGCGCTTTTTTTGTGATAGCACGTTGGTTTGGCGTGTCGGCAAATGCGTCATTCTAGGGGCGTTGCTACCTTTGCGGCATGAACAAGCCGCAGCTCCCCGACCTTCCCCTGTTTCATACCATTGCCGAAGCCGCCGGTGAGTTGGACTACCCCGCCTACGTGATTGGGGGCTACGTGCGCGATTTGGTGTTGGCCCGGCCCAGCAAAGATGTAGACGTGGTGTGCGTGGGCGACGGCATCCAGCTGGCGCAGGCCGTGGGCCGAAAGCTGCCCGGGCGGCCCCGCGTCACGGTATTCAAAAATTTCGGTACGGCCATGCTGCCTACCCCCGAGATTGAGGTGGAGTTTGTGGGCGCCCGCAAGGAAAGCTACCGTGCCGAGAGCCGCAAACCGGAGGTAGAAGCCGGCACGCTGGAAGAGGACCTGGCCCGCCGTGATTTCACCATTAATGCGTTGGGCATCAGTCTGAATCCGGCGGACTTTGGCGCGCTGGTGGACCGCTACGACGGCATGGGCGACATTCAGCGCAAGACCATCCGTACCCCCCTCGACCCGGATATTACCTTCTCCGATGACCCGCTGCGCATGTTGCGCGCCATTCGGTTTGCTACCCAGCTCGATTTCGATATTGAGCCCGATACCTACGATGCCATTGCGCGCAACAAGGACCGCATCAAGATTGTGTCGCAGGAGCGCATCACCACCGAGCTGAACAAGATTATCCTGGCCGAGAAGCCCAGCTATGGCTTCAAGCTACTGTTTCAGTGTGGGTTGCTGCAACTGATTTTTTCGAAGATGGCCCAATTGCAGGGCGTGGAAAGGGTAGGGCAACATGCGCACAAGGATAACTTCTACCACACCCTACAGGTGCTCGACAATGTGGTGGCCACCGGTGCCGACCTATGGCTGCGCTGGGCCGCCATTTTGCACGACATCGCCAAGCCCGCTACTAAGCGCTACGATAAGCGCGTAGGCTGGACTTTCCACGGCCACGAGGACAAAGGCGCCCGTTGGGTACCGCAGATTTTTGCTGATCTGAAACTGCCCTTGGGCGAGGAAATGCGTATGGTGCAGAAGCTGGTGCGCCTGCACCTGCGCCCCATTGCGCTGGTAAAGGAAATCGTAACCGACTCGGCCGTGCGCCGCCTACTGTTCGAGGCCGGCGACGACATCGACCGCCTCATGCAGCTGTGCCGCGCCGATATCACTAGTAAGGACCACCAGCGCGTGGCGCGCTACCTGCGCAACTTCGATGTAGTAGAAGAAAAGCTGAAGGAGGTAGAAGAAAAAGACCACCTGCGCAATTTCAAGCCCGTCATCACCGGCGAAATTATTATGGAAACCTTCGGCCTGAAGCCCAGCCGTGAGGTAGGCGAATTGAAGGAAGCCGTGCTGGAAGCCATCCTCGACGGCCGCGTACGCAACGAGTATGACGAAGCCTTCCCATTGCTGCTGGAGCTAGGAGAGAAGAAGGGGTTGGCAGTGGTGAAATAGTGAAGTTATGAATAGCAAGCCGTCTGTCATCCTGAGCTTGCGAAGGACCTTCTCACGCATGAACGACAAGCGTACTAACGACTCGTTCTACCGTGAGAAGGTCCTTCGCAAGCTCAGGATGACAGACGGCTTGCTATTCATAACTTCACTATTTCACCATTCAAAAAAGAGAAAGCCCTTTGCCCTTCCGTTGCAGCGGGGTAGGGAAAGGACTTTCTCGGGTCACGGGCTCACTCACCACAAACCAGCGACCCACTGACGGATTGTACTAGGGTAGATGGCGGTAGCCGCCAAAGCGTTGCCTGAACGATAGTTATTCGCGGATAGGAACCAGGGAGGAGCCACGGCTTACTTCCTTGGAGATGCGGCTGGGGTTGCCGGCATATTGCACCTCGCTGGCACCGCTGAGGTCTACTTTCAAGCGTTCCTGCACGCGGGTTTTAGCGTTGCTTGCCCCCGATAGGTCAAAGTCGGCAGTGCGCGCGGTCATGCCCAGCGCGTCTATCTCACAGGCGCCGGAGCCATCCACGACCAGGTCGTTGGTTTGGCCGCGCAGGTGGGTTTGGCAAGCGCCACTCAGGTCCAGCGACAGGCGCGTTGCGTTTACATCGAGGGTGGCGGCGCAGGCACCGTTTTGCTCCACGTTCAGATTGCGGGCGTCGCGGAAACCGGCTACATCGGCCTGGCAAGCGCCGTTCAGCTCCAGTTTATCTAGGGTAGGCATTGTCACGCGTACCAGCACGGGGTTGCGGTTGCCTTTCCAATTCGACCAAAACCCGCGCTGTTGGTGCCGAATCAAGAGTTCGTCGCCGCTGGTTGACACCTGCAAATCGCGCAGGTCGCGGTCTTCGCCGGCTGCTTCTATCTTAAACTCGCTACCCTGGCGCACCAATACCCGGTAGGCGCCGTTGGCTTGAATGGTGTGGAAATCGGTGAAGGAATACGTGCGGCGGCCGTCGCCGTAGGAACTGAAATCGGTTGGAAAATCTGCCTTCGGGATGTCAATGTTCACTTTCACATTGCCGTTTTCATCGGTATCAGTATTGATACGAACACCACCTTCGGATTCGTTGACGCGCACGTCTATGCCGTCATTCTCATCGGTGTCCTGCTCGTCATCATTGGTGAAATCAGAATCAGCACACTCAAGGCAGTGCAGTTGGGTGCCAATGAGTTCGTAGGTGTGTGTGTCCGCGTTTTCAGGCTTTTCGTTGTTCACGAAGTTTTCGCTGTCCAGACGGTTCGCAAACTCCTTGCTCAGGCGGTAGCGCTTGTTTTGGGGTAGGCGCAGCGTCACGTCCAGATCCTGGTCGCGGAAGCGGGCATCGGGTTGAAACGTGAAGAAATCATCGAGTACCAGTGTGGCGTTGTCGGTGGCGCGAGCGGTGTAGCGGATAGAGGTGCTGGCCGTACGAATGGCTTCCTGCTCCGTGGCGCCGCGCGCCGAAAGGTACTTCACCAGTTCCACCACTTGCCCGCTGTCGGCTTCTGTCAGGTTTAGATCCACCCATTTGTGGCCATCGTTGTGCGTGGTATGGTTGTCGAGCAGGATGGTGCCGGCCGTGAGGGTAGGGAACCGCTCGGTCTGCGTCACCTCGCCTTCCATCTGGAAGTCGCGGCTGATGCGCACACCGGCTGCGCTGGCCCCTACCACGCTCAGTAACCACAGCCCTAGTAGGGAAAGGCCTGCAATGCGGCTCAGAACAGGCCGGCGCAAAATCAGCCCCAAGCCCAGCAGGAACATGGCCAACACCGGAATGGCCCCGGCGGCATAGAAGGCCAGCAGCGCCCACGAAGGCACGCTATTGGTGAACAGGTAGGGAGGAAATGGACCGGTATGGATGAAGCCTTGCGACTCGGGCAACACGCCCAGACCCACGCCCAGTGCAATGGTGAAGGCCAGCAAAAAGCCAAACCCAGTTATTACTAGCAGTGCCCCAGCTACTACCCGAATCAAGGTGCCCACAAAGCCCACAGCAGGACGCAGATTGCGGCCGGCGCCTTCAATGAACGTACCGATAGGACGGCTACCGGGCGTAACAGCGCCTTCTTCCGAAGCACGCAGGTTGCTGTCTAAGGCAGAGAGCGTCACGGCATCGCCACGCATCCGAAGACGGTCGGAGGCCGTTTTGGCCTCCGGTACCAGAATCCACAGAATGATGTAGAGGATGAACGTGAATCCTCCCACGAAAAGGCCTGCTAGCAACAACACCCGAATCAAGACAACATCGGTACGGAAGTAGGCCGCCAAACCAGCCGACACGCCGCCGATTTTACCGCTGTCAACGTCGCGGTAGAGCTTGCGGAAGTTGGGGTCTTCATCGCTCAGCACATTATCGTAGCGCTTGGGCAGTGCAATCCAGAGCACTATGTAGGCAATTACAGAGAAAGCCGATAGTTTTTCGCCCAACTCATCCAGCCAGCTGATATCGTCGAGAACAGGACCAGCGAGCAACACCCCTACAAACGCCAGCCGGAACCACAGCGGGTTGACGGTGAAGTAGCGGCCCAGGCCGGCGGCTACCCCAGCCACCTTGCGGTTGGCCATGTCGCGGGAGAGGCGGCGGGGTTCGTCGGTAGCGGCGGTGGCATTGCCAGGGTCAGCGGCATTTTTTGTGCTGCCGGTGTAGGCCCGGCCGCTGGCGCTGTTTGTGCTGCTGCCTGTAGTGCCGGTGTAGAAGCCTTCGGCGGTGCCGCTGGCCACGGCCGAGGCCAGAATTTCTTCGTCTTCCTCGGCCTCATCGGCTGCCTGAAAATCGCGTACGCGGCCCATCTTCGCTACCATCTGCTCCACGTCTTCCAGCGAAATAATCTGCTTGCTGGGCGAAAGCCGCGATACAAACAGCTCGGCAATGCGGCTCTCAATGTCGGCCACGATTTCTTCGTGTCCGCGGTAGCCAGAGAAGTGGGCTTTCACCTCGGCCAGGTAGCGGCCAAGGACTTCGTATCCATCTTCCTCGATGTGGAAGATGATGCCCTGAAGGTTGATGCTGATGTTCTTTTTCATCTCAGTGCTGCAACTAGTTCAAGTGAAAGGGAGTGGGGAGAGGGAGGCGGACTAGGCCGCGTCGGAGGAGGGGGTAGGCGAGTGAGAGCGGATAATCCGAATGGACTCCTCTACTTCCTCCCAGGTCAGGCGTAGCTGGTGCAGAAACTCCTGCCCGGCCAGCGTGAGCGTGTAGTACTTGCGGGGCGGCCCGCTCGTCGATTCCTTCCAGGTATAATCCAGAAGGGCGGCATTCTTGAGGCGGGTGAGCAGCGGGTAGAGGGTGCCCTCCACCACAATCATGCGGGCTTGCGTGAGCTCCTCCAACATGTCGGAGGCATACACCTCGCCGCGGGCAATGATTTCCAGGATGCAGAATTCCAGAATGCCCTTCCGCATCTGCACTTGGGTGTTCTCTACTTTCATGGGCTGAGGACAGATATCGGTGAAGAATGAGACAAAGGTAACAGAAGGTACTATGTAACACAAGGTACTGTGTAAATATATTTTTGGTTGTTATTTCAGAAGAATTTTTTGTTTGGAAATGAGAAGCTATACCTAGTGTATTAATTGCCAAACGCTCTGACTATCAGTTAAGAAAGCACAACACTATGCATCGGCCCGATTTGTGCTAAACGCCAGTTGGTCGTTTTTGCCGAAAGCGCATAAGAATGAAGTAACTTGCGTTTCGGTCGTGGTCACGGCTTGCCATTTTACCCTAGTAGGTTACTATGATGCACTTCTCCCGTTTCGCTACTCTCGGGTTGTTATTATCTGGGTTAGCCTTGGGGCAAACTGTTAAGGCTCAGAGCACAACGCCAAAATACAGCAACGAATTTCTGAATCTTGGCGTGGGTGGCCGGGCGCTGGGTATGGGCAATGTGCAGGTGGCTCTAGCCTCCGATGCCACCGCTGGCTACTGGAACCCGGCTGGCCTCACGCAGCAAAAAAATAAGTACGACGCCGTGCTCATGCACTCCGAGCTGTTCTCGGGCATCATCAAAAACGACTACGCAGCTTTCTCCATGCCCCTCGACGAGCAGAGCGCCATCGGCGCTAGCCTCGTGCGGCTGGGGGTAGACGATATTGCCGACACGCGCAATCTGGTGAACGAGTACGGCCAGATCGACTATGGCCGCATCACCTACTTCTCCATCGCTGATTATGCCATGCTGCTGTCCTACGCCCGCAAAATCGGGAGCGTGGAGGGCTTGTCGGTAGGGGCGAATGCCAAGATCATCTACCGCAATGTGGGCGATTATGCCAATGCCTGGGGCTTTGGTATTGACGCAGGCGTGCAGTACAACCACGCCGGCTGGCAACTGGGCCTGATGGCCCGCGACATTACCACTACCTACAACGCCTGGTCCATCAATGCCGACAAGTTTCGGCAGACGCTGGTGCCCGGCGAGGCCATGCCTAAGGGCGGCCCCGAGGTAACGCTGCCCCGTTTCATCCTGGGCGCCGCCCGCCTGATTAAGCTGCCAGGTGAGTTCACAGCCCTACCGGCCCTAGACCTGGAAATGACCACAGATGGCCAGCGCAACACCCTAATTTCGTCCAGCGCCGTGAGCATCGACCCGCGCGCAGGTATTGAAATTGGGTACAGCAACTTGGTGTACCTACGCGGTGGGGTAGGAAATTTTCAGAAGATCAAGTCCTTCAAAAGTACCACGCAGGAAGATTGGCACGCCCAGCCCAGCCTGGGGGTAGGGGTGGCCCTCAGCGGCCTGCGCCTCGATCTGGCCCTCTCGCGCCTGGCCGTGGAAAACACGGGCGGCAGCGCTTCCCAGACCAACTCTGTTATCGTGTCGCTGGGCTACGGCTTCAAATAAACGCGACTTCGACTTTTAGCTACATGATAGATTATTTGGTTTCTATGAAACACGCATACGTTTGGAAGGTACGTGGGCTGTGGCAACGCTTGTTATTGGTGTTGGTGTTTCTGCTGGGCGCTCAGCAGCTGCTAGCCCAGTCCGGAGCCTACGGCAACGAATGGATTGTGCCCGGGCAGCAGTATTACAAGATACAGACCGTGCGCGACGGCCTCTACCGTCTCGACAATGCCTACCTCGCACAAGCTGGCATTAATGGAGTAAATCCCAGTCAGTTTCAGCTGTGGCGGCGCGGTCAGCAAGTGGCTATCTACGTGGGCGGCAACGCCACCACGCAAGATGCCAGCACCTATATTGAGTTCTTTGGGCAGGGCAACGACGCCAAGCTAGACCGCGGTATGTATAAGAGGGCGATTGATCAAGCACAACCCTATTACAGTCTCTTCACTGACACGGCTGCGTATTTTTTGACGTGGTCGGGCGTTACCCAAGGTAAGCGTATGACTCAGCCAACGCCTGCCGTGCCAGGTATGGCCGCACCGTATTGGCTTCGACCCGAGTTGCAGATACACGGCTATGATTATAACAACGTAGATGAGGTAAGCTCTGTATTTCAGCCTTGGGGTGAGCCTTCAGAGGGCTTCTTCTCAGGACAGATCAATACAGGCGGCTACACTTTTTCCGTAGGTACAGAGCAGCGAAAAGGTGGTAATGCACAACTGGAAGTGCGCCTAGCGGGTAGCTCTAGAGTTGGGCACGTTGTTGAAATGGCAATTGAGCAGCCAGGCGGTACTCGGCGTTTGTTAGGCACCGAGCGTTTCAATACGTATGAAAATAGAGTAGTAAAGTATGTCTTACAACCAGCAGATATACAACCCAATGGGACTGTACGTGTACAGATAAAGCCAACCGCAGCAGGGGATGTTGTTCGGATTGCATATATCAAAATTACATATCCACAAACTGCACGCTGGATAGCCAGCCGCGAGAGTCGTTATTTCACAAACGACTCTACGTTGAATGCGCCGGCTTACTATGTACTCGATAGCATTCCAGGCAGCGTATATGGATATGATGTAACGGATCCTTATAGCGTACAGCGCATTACAGGCACGGTCACTACTAGTACAAGACGAGGTTTCTACTTCCCAACTGCCAGTAGCAATAATACTAGGCAGTTGCTATTGGCAGATACTGAAAAACCTTTGAAGCCCACCCTACCGGCTCGACGCGTCAATTTCGTCTCGTTGCAGCCTGCAGCCGCTGATTTTATCATTATTACGAGTCCTGTAATGATGCAGGCGGCGGGAGGGACGCCTAATGCAGCCCAGGCATATGCCGACTACCGGGCCTCCACTATCGGCGGTAAACATGATGTGCTGATGGTAACCAGCCAGCAGTTGTTTGATCAGTTTCATTACGGAGAAAAATCGCCGCTGGCACTACGGCATTTCACTCTGTGGATGCTCACGGATAAAAGTCGGGAGAAATACTTGCTGCTATTAGGAAAAGGATACTCTGTTAGTCAGAGAGAAGGTGATTACGTACGTAACATACCCGGTGTTGATCATGTGCCGACTAGCACGCGCGCGGTGTCGGATTTGTTTTACTCTGCTGATTGGGAAAACAATAACTATGTGGGTGGTTTAGCCACCGGCCGTATTGTGGCTAGAAATGCCCAAGAGGTGATGAACTACCTCAATAAGCTGAAAGACCACGAAGCATTGGGCGTAGAAGGGTGGCGAAAAAATGCTGTGAATATGGTAGGCGGCCAAAATGTTGCCGACTATTCAGAATTCAACAGCTATATGGAGAAATATAAACAGCTAATAGAAGCGCCGTGCTTTGGTGGGAAAGTAATTAAGACCTATCGACGCTCGGAACTTGGCACAGTTGGCTCATTCCCGGTCGGTGTGAGCATTGCTGACGAACTGAACAAGGGCGTGTCGCTACTCACGTATTTTGGACACGGTTCGCCCTCCGTTCTTGATGTTGACTTTGGAAACATCAATGACGCCACGAAAAATTATCGGAACAAAGGGAAGTATCCAGTGATGTTCGTAAACGGTTGCTCTGCGGGCAACGTGTTCGTTTTCTATTATGCTTTTAGCTCAGAATGGGTGTTAGCACCCGACAAAGGTTTTGTGGGCTTCATGTGCGAATCGGGTTTTGGCTTCTCCAACGACTTGGACGAAAGCCAAACGCTGATGTACAAATTACTACTTAATGACCCGGCTTGGTATGGTAAGCCCGTAGCGCGGGTGTGGAACGAGGTGGCGCGGCGCTTGCAGCCTATTGCGCAGTACAGCCCCTCCACGGCATCTGGCCTAATGTGCACCATCTGGCAGGGCGACCCAGCCCTACGGCTATTCTCACCCGCCAAGCCCGATCTGGTCATCACCAATGACAGTCTGCACATCCCGGCTGCGGCCAATGGGCAGCCCGTGCTAGCTTCGGCAGAGTCGTTTAAGCTCGTTATTAATGCGGGCAACCTAGGGAATCTATGCGGTGCCGAGAAAGTGGACGTTTGCGTGACGCGCAAGTACCCCGCTGCCTCTGGCCGCAAAGACGACGCTTACAGCTTCTCCTTCACCTCTACCCAGCGCGACAACACCTACACGGTAGACATTCCGAATACGGGCGATGTATTTGGCGAAAATACATTTGTTGTGAAGCTCGATTGCAACAACCTGACTGATGAGCTGGATGAGACCAATAACGAAGCACAGCTGAAGTACAACTTCCTGCGGGGCGGCGTTACGGCTCTTACGCCCACAGAGTTTGCTGTTGTGCCCTCGGGGGCGGTGCGGCTGGTGGGGCAGAGCAATCTGCTGAGTGCTGAGCCACGGCTGTTTGATATGGAGCTGGATACGGTGCCTACCTTCAACAGCCCCTTGGTACAGCGCAACAACACGGTTTCGGGGCGGCAGCTGGCCAGTTGGGCAGCTACTGTGCCTACCATTGCCGGGCGCGACAGTGTGGTGTGGTACTGGCGCCTGCGCCTGCAAACGCCACAGTCTGAAGAAAGTAATGCCTGGGCTACCAGCTCGTTCCGGGTGATTCCGGGTAGTGCGGGTGGGTGGTCGCAGAGCCATTACGGGCAATTTGAGCGCAACACGCAGCAGCGCGTAACCGTGGCGGCGCCCAATGGCCGTTGGAGCTTCGCGGAGGCCGATGGCGGTAGTGGGGTAGTAACTTCTACCCTCATCGGGCCGGCGCAGCAGTGGACCACTCTGTTTCATACCGTACGCACGCAGGAAAACGACAGCTACACATTGCGTCTGCTGGGCGTAGATGCTACAGGTGCTACCACCGTACTGAATCCTGATGTCACTAGCCGCGCCCACTCGCTGGCCGATGTATCTGCTGCGCGCTATCCCTACCTGCAACTGCAAGTGATACTGCGCGATACCCTTAACCACACTGCACCGCAGCTCAAGCAGTTGTTGGTAACGTACCAGGACGTGCCCGAAGGCGTGATACGCCCTGATTTGGCTGCCACGGATGCCTACACAGCCGCCACGCTCACTAAACAGGCTACTAGCGGCACGCTTAGCTTCCCGGTATACTTCCAGAATATTTCTACCACGGATTTTGGTACACCGCTGAAGGCGGAGGTTACTCTGCGGGATGCTGCCAACCGTACCAGCACTACGCTGGTAGAATACAAAGGAGGCGTACTGAAAGCCGGAGAAACTGCTAAAATTGACGTGACAGCCAACGTAGTGAACCTGGCTACCGGCGTCGTGACGGGCTCCATGAACGTAAACCCCCGCCTGCTGCCCGAGCAGTACTACTTCAACAACCAACTCGTGCTGCCAAACTTCAACGTGAACAATAGCAGCACGCCGCCTACCCTCGATGTGGCCTTTGATGGGCAGCACATCTTGAATGGTGACATCGTATCGCCCTCACCGGTGGTAACGGTGCAGCTGCAAAACAACAACCTGCTACGGCCGGTGAAGGAAGCTAGCAACTTCAGCCTGTTTCTGGTGAAGCCGGGTGAAAGCAATGCCACGGAAATTAATATGAACTCATCGGCGGTGGCCTTTCTGGCCGATTCGGCGAAGGGACTGGCGCGCATTGAGTACCGCCCCAGCACAGCGCTAGCCGATGGTAAATACACGCTCATCGCGCAAGGCCGCGACGCCTCCGGTAGCGCGGCAGGCAGCCAGGAATACCGCGTGACGTTCGAGGTTATCAACGAATCGACCATCACCAACGTGTATCCCTACCCTAACCCCATGACCAGCAAGGCCAAGTTTGTCTTCACGCTGACTGGGGCGCAGGTGCCGCGCAATATGAAGATTCAGATTTTGAGTCTCACGGGCCGAGTAGTACGGGAAATCATGATGGCCGAGCTTGGTCCGTTGCGCATCGGTAACAACATCTCCGATTACGCCTGGGACGGTACCGACGAGTTCGGCGACCGGCTTGCCAACGGCACCTACCTCTACCGCGTGGTACTCGACGACCCCAACAAAGACTTCCAGCACCGCACCACCGCCGGCGACAAAGCTTTCAAGAAAGACTGGGGTAAAATCGTGCTGTTGCGGTAGCGAGTGACTGAATAACAGTAGCCTGTCATCCTGAGCTTGCGAAGGACCTTCTCACGGTAGAACGAGTCGTTAGTACGATAATCGTTCAACTGGCATAAGGTCCTTCGCAAGCTCAGGATGACAGGCTACTGTTATTCATTCAGCCACTCCCTACCTCCTCCGCAACGTCACAAAGCTGTAGGGGAAGGCGTGCTTGAGGTCGGGCTCGTGTCGCTCGCGGGTTTCTTCCTGCCATTCGGTGCGGTTGAGGTCGGGGAAAAGGGCATCGCCCTCTACGGTTTGGTGTACCTCCGTGAGGAAAATAGTGTCGGCGGCGGGTAGAGACTGCCGGTAGATTTCAGCTCCGCCAATGATGAAAATATCCTCGTCGAAAGTCTGGGCTAGTTCCACCGCGGCGGGTACGGAATTGGCCACCTCGCAGCCTGCGGGCTGCCAGTCCGCTTGCCGCGTCACCACGATGTTTTGCCGGTTGGGCAAGGGCTTGCCGATCGACTCAAACGTGCGACGGCCCATTACAATGGGGTGACCTGAAGTGAGTTGCTTGAAATGCTTGAGGTCGTTGGGCAGGTGCCAGGGTAAGGTATTGTCTTGGCCTATAACGCCGTTTTCGGCTACGGCTACGATGAGGGCTATCATGAGGTAAGGTGGTGAAGTGGTGAACAAAATACGCGTGTCATCCTAAGCTTGCGAAGGACCTTGTGCTTGCAGAACGAGGCATTCTTACGCCTGCTGTTCTTTCGTGAGAAGATCCTTCGCAAGCTCAGGATGACAGAACTTCACGACTTCAACAGTTCACTGTTAAACCCACGCAGAAAGTCCTGTATGGGCATGCGTTTTTTACCTTCCAGTTGCACGTCAAGTAGGTCGAGCATGCCAGCCGTAGTGGCAATGCGCAGGTAGGTGCGGCCATCGGTGGCCCAGGAACCGGGTACGGCGGGCTGGGGCGTGATGGCCTCCTCGGGCGTCACCACGCGGGCGCGGAAGATTTTTAGCGTGCGCCTATCGGGCAACTGCGTGAAAGCTGTGGGGAAGGGCGACAGGCCGCGAATGCGGTTCACCAACGCCAGCGCGGGCTGCTGGAAATCTAGTCGGCCGGTTTCCTTGCTGATTTTGGGAGCTGTGCGTAGGGTAGGGCTGTGTGATTGGGGCGTGGTGGGTACGTTGCCGGCTGCTACGGCCTGCACCGTACGTAGGGCCAGCGCCGCCCCGGCTACTTTCAGCTTTTCGTAGAGCGAGCCGAAGTCGTCCTCGGGCTTAATGTCGACCACATCCTGCAAAATCAGGTCGCCGGTGTCAATTTCGTGTTGCAGGAAAAAGGACGTGACGCCGGTTTGGGTTTCGCCCTCAATAAGTGCCCAGTTGATGGGCGCCGCGCCCCGGTACTGAGGTAGGAGCGAAGCATGAATGTTCAAAGAACCCAAACGAGGCATGGCCCACACGGCCTCGGGCAGCATCCGAAACGCTACGACCACCTGCAAATCGGCGGCGTAGCTGCGCAGCTCTTCTTGAAAATCCGGCGATTTCAGGTTAGTAGGTTGTAGCACCGGCACGCCGTGCGCCACCGCTGCCTGCTTCACCGCCGACTCCTGGAGCTGTCGGCCACGTCCGGCGGGTTTGTCGGGCGCCGTTATCACGGCTACCACTTCGCAGCCGGGCCAGGTAAGCAGTGTTTCTAATGTAGGCACCGCAAAATCGGGCGTGCCCATGAAAATAATTCGAAGCATACAGGGTAGGGGCGCGTTGCACGCACCCATCGTTGAACAAAAGGTTTGAAAGGGGCTATGATGCAGCGCGGACGACGGGCGCCTGCAAGGCGCCCCTACGATTCAGGATACAGCAAATACTTTTTGCGCAGTTGCTTGTACTGGCTTAGCCCCGGTTCCCACGACTTACGGATTTCTGCCTCCGACTTACCGGCAATAATTTGCGGACGCAGCTCCTTGGTGCCAGCCAACCGCTCGAAGCCTTTGTTGAAGAATTGGTCTTTGGCGGTGCTTTGCTGGTAGAAATCAAGTAGGTAGCGAAGCGTGAAGCCTTCTACCTTCGCATCGTGCAGGTTCACACCGCGGCAGGTCTGACCTTTTTGCGGTGGATCGGTGGAGCCAGGGTTGGGGGTAGGCACAAACGTGAAGGGTCGCGAGGCCGGTTGTTTGGGGCTACCCAACACCTCGAACGGCGTGCTGGTGCCGCGGCCTACGCTCACATCGGTGCCCTCAAACAGGCACAGCGAAGGGTAGAGGGCCACGCTCTGCGCAGTGGGCAGGTTGGGCGAAGGCCGCACCGGCAACTCGTAGCGCGTGGCGTGGGTGTAGCCGGCTACCGGCACCACCGTGAGCTTGCACTGTACGCCGCCGGCCAGCCACTTCTCGCCGTTCAGCATCTGCGCCAGCTCGCCTACCGTGAGGCCGTGCACGATGGGTAGCGGGTCGAGGCCGACGAAAGACTTGAGGGCCGGGTCCAGCACAGGGCCGTCTACGTACCAGCCGTTGGGGTTGGGGCGGTCCAGCACCACCACTTCCTTACCCTGCTCGGCGGCGGCTTCCATCACGTAGTGCAGCGTGCTGATAAAGGTGTAGAAGCGTGTGCCCACGTCCTGGATGTCGAAAATCAACACATCCAGGTCTTGCAGCATTTCGGGGGTAGGTTTTTTGGTGGCGCCGTAGAGGCTGCGCACCGGCAGGCCGCTGCGGGCATCTTTGCCATCCTTGATGGTGGCGCCGTCGGCCGCCTCGCCCCGGAAGCCGTGCTCAGGCGCGAAAATCGTTTTCACGCCTACCCCCTGTGCCAGCAGCGTATCCACGAGGTAAGCCTGGCCCACGCGCGAAGTTTGGTTGACCACCAAGCCCACGCGTTTACCTTTCAGCTGGGGCACGTAGCGCCCAAACTGCGTAGCGCCTACCTGCAACGCGGGAGCCACAGGGGCTGTGCTAGCAGGCGCCGGCGGGGTAGGCGGAGTGACCGTTGCGGGCGGGGCGGGGCGGCTGCAATCGGTGGCGAGTAGGGCGAGGCTCAGCAGGCCGGGAAGAAAGGAAACTGTCATCACAAGAAAAGGGGCTAGAAAACTGCCCGCAGACGCGTAGCTTTACGGCAGTGAACGTCTCGCAGTACATATCCCACAAGATTGATGGGGCCGACTCAGGTTCTTTTACCTCGTCGGTGACAAAAATAGCCATTATCAGCATTGCCATGGGCTTGGCCGTGATGATTGTGTCATTTGCCATCTTGGAAGGCTTCCGCAACGAAATTCAGAATAAGATTTTCTCGTTCGGGGCGCACCTGCAAATCACCAAGTACGACACCAACAACTCCCTGGAGGTGGCGCCCATCAACGGGCAGCGGCTGACGCAGGAGTTGCGTACGTTTCCGCAGGTGAAAACCGTGCAGCCGTTTGCCATCAAAACGGCCATCATCAAAACCCGCGATGAGGTGCTGGGCGTGGTGCTCAAGGGCATCGACGAGCCGCAGGCCGGCAGCTCGCCCATGCGCCAGAACCTGGTGGCGGGCAAGTTTTTGACCTTTCCCGATACGACGGCCAGCGACGACGTGCTGCTCTCGCGCAAAGTGGCCGACAAGCTGCGCTTGAAGGTAGGCGACGAGGCGCTGTTCTACTTCATCCAGAACCCGCCCCGCATCCGGCGTTTCAAGGTCAGCGGCATCTACCAGACCGGCCTCGACGAGTTCGACGAGGTGTACGTCATTGGCGATATTCGGCAAATCCGTGACCTGCGCGCCTGGCCCGATTCGCTGGTGGGCGGTATGGAAGTGGTGCTGCGCGATTTTCAGCAGCTCAACCCGGTGGCCGACAATATGTACGAGCAGCTGCCCTACGACCTAAAGCTCGACAAAATCACGGAGCAATATCAGCAACTCTTCGACTGGCTGAAGCTGCTCAACCGCAACGTGGTTATCTTTCTGGTACTCATTATTGTAGTGGCAACGTTCAACATGATTGCCACCATCTTCATCATGATTTTGGAGCGTACCAACATGATTGGGGTGCTGAAGGCCATTGGGGCCACCGACAACCAGATTCGGAGCATGTTTTTCTTCCGCGGCCTGAGCCTCACGGTGCGTGGCATGCTGTGGGGCAACGTGATTGGGCTGGGATTCTGCGCGGTGCAGTACTTTTTCCACGTCATCCCCCTCGACCCCGAGAACTACTACATGGACCGTGTGCCGATTCACTGGGACCTGTTCATCATTGTGGTGCTGAACGTGGCCACCTTCTTGGCCTCGCTGCTGGCCGTGCTGGTGCCTACCTACCTTATCTCGCGGATTCGGCCGGTTACAGCCATCAAATTTGATTAGTGTAAGTCTTTATTCTGACACAAAGAGCCAGCCGCTGATTGCATTCAGCGGCTGGCTCTTTGTAATAAAGGCAAAGAGCCAGCTTTAAATGGGTTAGGGGGCCGTCATCAATCCAGGAACTCAATCGACTTTCCTACCCCCTATCCAACCAAACTTACAGCCATTGGCTTTGCAAAACCAGGTTGGGATCGGGGCAAAGCGCAGCCCACTGGTCACGCTCTGCCGGCGCGGCCACGCCGGGAAAGTCGCCCTGGCGGCCTTGCATATCAGCAATAATCTGAAAGTGCAGATGCGGCGGCCAGTCGCCATTTTCGGGCGGAGGGCCTACCTCCGCGAAGGTGTCGCCCTGGGCAACGGTCATGCCGGGGCGCAGCAGGGCCGTTTCGCGGCGGGTGAGGTGACCGTAGAGCGTATAGAAAACGGTGTCTTCGAGCTGGTGTTGCAGAATGATGGTAGGGCCGTAGTCGCCAAAGTTTGCGTTGTCGGCCAGGCTGTGCACTACGGCGTCGAGCGGCGCCAATACGGGCGTACCGGCGCGCAGCCACACATCCACGCCCAGGTGCAGGGAGCGGGCCGGAGCGCTGTCGTCGGCGAAGAGGGTAGGGCTGCGGCGGTAAATCACGCGGTTTTCGAGGTAGCCGCCTACCCCGATATCGGCCTGTTGAGCAGCCAGCAAACGCGCTACCAAGTCCGAAAAGGCATCCGTATCGCGCAGGTCGGCATCAGTTAAAAGCGGATTGGCAGCGGTGAAATCGAGGCGTGCCACATCGGGTGCGCTCAGGTCGACGGGGAGTACCGGCCCAAACTCGTGTTGGTGACGCTCCAATAGCTCGGCAAGGGGAGAAGGCATAGGGTATGAAGTGAATGTTGAAAGCAGGTAAGAAGAAAGAAGCTGAACTTAAAGGACGAATACAGTACCAGCGGTCCGCAAAGCACGTAAATACCAACAGAAGCTACGCCATCCGCCGGGGAATCCCGTACTTTGTGCCCCCCAAACGGTTGGCCCACGCCACCAGTGCTATATCGAATTCCCAGTTTCTAAGTTTACCAGCATGTCTTACCTCACGCTGAACGTCGTTGACCTCACCCAGGAAGCGCCCGACGCCGTTACCATCTACCTCGAAAGCCCCGACCGCCAGCCCATTGCCAGTCAACCCGGCCAGTTCCTGACCCTGATTCTGCCCTGCGGCCCCGGCGGCAAGAAAGAGCGCCGGGCCTACTCGCTCAGCAGCACCCCCGGCGAGGCCCCGCGCCTAGCCGTTACGGTGAAGCGCGTGGCTGGTGGCCTGGTCAGCAACTACCTCCTAGACACGGTGCGAGTAGGGCAGCAAGTAGAGGCCATGGCGCCGCTGGGCAACTTCACTCTGCAACCCAACCCCGGCGTGGCTCGCTCGCTGGTACTCGTTGGGGCCGGCAGTGGCATCACCCCGCTGATGAGCATCCTGAAAGCCGTGCTACGCGAAGAACCCCAGAGCCGCGTGCTGCTCGTGTACGGCAACCGTACCGAAGAATCGGTGATTTTCCGGCAGCAGCTGGCCCAGCTAGAGGCGCAGTCGGGTGGGCGCTTGCAGGTGGAGCACGTGTATAGCCAGCCGCACGCGCCCGCCAGCGGCAAGCCGCACCAGTACACCGGCCGCCTCAACCGTACCATGTTGCTGCGTATTCTGGAGCAGCGCCACACCAGCGCCTCGGTGCAGTCGGCAGAATATTACATGTGCGGCCCGGAGGGCATGATGACCGAAGCTCGCGCCGCCCTGGATCTGCTGGGCGTGCCGGCCGCGCAGATTCACCGCGAGAGTTTCGTGGCGGCTGCCGACTCGGCCGAAACCGCCGCTGCTCAGCCCAACGGCCACGGCGACGTATCGACGGCCGACGATGACGACGCCTCGGCTACCCGCAAAGTGACCGTGCAGTACGAAGGCAGCGAGTACCAGTTCGATGTAGCGCCCGACCAAACCATTCTGGAAGCGGCCCTCGACCTGGATATCGACCTGCCCTACTCTTGCCAAGCGGGCTTGTGTACCGCCTGCCGCGGCAAGTGCCTGAGCGGCAAAGTCCACCTGGATGAGCGCGAAGGGCTATCAGACTCCGAAATGGAAAAAGGCTACGTGTTGGTGTGCGTGGCGCACCCGCTCACCAAGGATGTCGTCATCGAAATAGATTAGCAGTCGAGCTAGCATTTGCCTACCTTCCACTATGGATACAACCACGTGGCTGACCGTTGCCCAGCGCTTGCAGGCGCTGGCGCAAACGGGTCTGGAATATTCAAAAGGTAGCCCTTTCGACTTGGAGCGGTACGCCGAAATCAGGGCGCTGAGCGTGCAGATGGTGGCCGGGCTGACAGAGGAGCCGCTGGAAAAAGTAACCGCCTTTTTCACTTCCGAAACTGGCTACCAAACTCCCAAGGTAGACGTGCGAACAGTCGTATTCCGGGGTACCGACGAGGTGTTGATGGTGCAGGAAAAAATGGACCACAACCGTTGGACCCTACCCGGCGGCTGGGCTGACGTGGGCCTGACGCCCTTCGAAGTAGCCGAAAAAGAAGCCGAAGAGGAAACCGGCCTGCACGTGCGCGCCGTGCGCCTGTTGGCTTTGTTCGACAAGAAGCAGCACTCGCACCCGCCGCAACCTTGGTATGTCTATAAATGTTGTATCCTGTGTGAGGTGGTAGGCGGCGAACTGGGCAACGATAACGTGGAAACCATAGGGGCCCGTTGGGTACGCGAAGCTGAGCTGGACAACCTTGACCTATCTACTGACCGTATTACCAGGTCGCAGCTAGCTACGCTGTTTGAGTTTGCCCGCCAACCCGGTAAGCCCACGCTTTGCGACTAAACCTACAGCCCCTGCCCGCGGTTACGTAGTATTGGCCTCACACAACCTTGCCAGGCCGCTTCCCTCCCTAAAAACGATAGATGCCGAATTATATGAATCTTGCTCCCGTGTCGGCTACTGAGCTGGCTACTGATATGCAGCGTCCTGCGCGCCGCTACTTGCCCGAGTCGTTTGTGGTAACCGACTGGGCCTCTTTGCAGGCCTATTTTGAAGAGTTGCGTGACCGAACTATCGACTCGGCAACTGAGTTGGAAAACTGGCTGCTCGACCGCTCGGAGCTGGAATCGGTGCTGAGTGAGGACCTGGCGTGGCGCTACATCCGCATGACATCGGACACGCAGAGCCAGGAGCGGGCCGAGGCGTTTCAGTTTTTCGTGAATGAGGTGGAGCCGCAGGCCGCGCCCTACGACCACGCCCTCAACGAAAAGCTCATGTCCTCGC
Organism: Hymenobacter defluvii; assembly: GCF_017589435.1. Classification (NCBI taxonomy): domain Bacteria; kingdom Pseudomonadati; phylum Bacteroidota; class Cytophagia; order Cytophagales; family Hymenobacteraceae; genus Hymenobacter; species Hymenobacter defluvii. Next base: position 186,983 of record NZ_JAGETX010000003.1, on the reverse strand, counting down.
CCTACCTGCCGGAGCTGGACCAAGACCGCTACCGTGTATTCATCCGCTCGGTGCGGCAGGCGCTGGAGATCTACCGCGCCGAGAACATTCCGCTGAAAACGGAAATCAGCACCAAGCAGCAGCAGTACGCGGCCACGGTAGGGGCCATGACGGTAACGCTGGACGGCAAGGAAGTGACCCTACCCCGCGCCGCCGATAATCTCAAAAACACCGACCGTTCGGTGCGCGAAACCGCCTACCGCGCCATTCAAGAGCGACGCTTGCAGGATGCCCAGGCCCTCGACCAACTCTTCACGGAGCTGGTGACCCTGCGCGACCAGATGGCCCGCAACGCCGGTTTTGCCAACTTCCGCGATTACATGTTTGCCGCGCTGGGTCGCTTCGACTACACCGCCGAGGATTGCTTCGACTTCCACCGCGCCATCCGCGAAACCGTGGTGCCCTTCATCGACGACCTCGACCTGGAGCGCCGGCAAGACCTGGGCCTACCCGAGTTGAGCCCCTGGGACTTGGACGTGGATACTTCCGGCAAAGCGCCGCTGCGGCCGTTCGAAACGGGCGAAGAGCTGCTGGAAAAAACCATCACCGTGTTTCAGCGCCTCGACCCCTTCTTGGGCGAATGCCTGCGCACCATGCGCCAGATGGGCCACCTCGATTTGGAGTCGCGCAAGGGCAAGGCGCCGGGCGGCTACAACTACCCACTGGACGAAACCGGGGTGCCGTTCATCTTCATGAACGCCACCGCATCCCTGCGCGATGTGGTGACGCTCTTGCACGAGGGCGGCCACGCCGTGCACTCCTTCCTCACGCGCCGCCTACCCCTCTCCGCCGACAAGCACCCACCATCCGAAGTGGCCGAGCTGGCCTCGATGAGCATGGAGCTGATGAGCATGGACTATTGGGACGAGTTTTTCCCGAACCCCGACGAGCTACGGCGCGCCAAGCGCACCCACCTCGAAGGCGTGCTGGAAACCTTCCCCTGGGTAGCCACTATCGACAAGTTTCAACACTGGGTGTACGAGCACCCCCAGCACACCGTGACCGAGCGGCACCAGCGTTGGACGGAGATATTCGACGAGTTCAACCAGCGCACCGTGAGCTGGAAGGGCCTGGATGACTACAAGCCCTACCTCTGGCAGAAGCAGCTACACCTCTACGAAGTGCCGTTCTACTACATCGAGTACGCTATGGCCCAGTTGGGCGCCATTGCCGTATGGCGTAACTACCGCCAGGACGCGCAGCAGGGACTAGACGCGTATAAGCGCGCTCTGGCGCTCGGCTACACCGCGCCCATTGGAGAAATCTACGAGGCTGCCGGTATTCGTTTCGATTTCAGCACGGAATATCTGCGTAGTCTGGCTGACTTCGTGCGCGAGGAAATGGCGAAGCTGTAACCACTTACAAACTGCTGTTTGTGCCAACGCCCACCTTTCGCAGGTGGGCGTTGCGTGTTTTTAGGCGACTTGCTGGCCACTCTGCAAACCGGCGCAGCATCTGGCAGGTATTCCTGGGTAGATAAAGAGGTAGAAGGTAATAGTCGTGGAAGCCTTCGCCAAGCAACTGATAAACAACTGAAGAGTAACCCACGCCAACCGAAGCAGGTATAGCTAGTCAACTCTCACCTGTTCTCCTCCTGTATGCTGCCCCTACCTCACCCCACCAAATACCGTTTCCTGCTAGCTGGCCTGGGCCTGCTTCTACTTCTGCATTTCACTGGTTGTGGCATCTCCGAACAGGTGCAGCAAGCCAAAGCATTCGAGAATGCCCAGATTCGCCTAGCATCGGTGCAGCAAGCCACCGTGGCCGGCATCGACATCATGCAGATCCGGCAGCTCAGTGACCTGAGCACCGTGGACAAGGCCCGTCTGGCCGCTGCCTATGCCGCCGGCAACCTGCCCTTGCGCATGCTAGTGAATCTGGAAATCCGCAATCCGAATGCTGAGATGGCTGCCCTGAATGAGCTGGATTACATTGCCCTCATCGACGGTAAGCAGGTAGCCAAAGGCCGCTCTACGCAACGGATTGAGGTAGCGCCCAACGGTGGCACTACCCTGGCACCCATCACGGTGGAAAGTAATTTGCGCGAGGCCCTGAGGGAGGAGTCGGGTGAAGCTCTGGCCGACCTAGTGTTGGGCTTTGCAGACCGTGACCGTCAGCCCGTACGTCTGACCATGCGCGTGCGCCCTACTTTCGTTACCAACAATGGCCGCCGTATTACACCTGCAGGCTACATCAATCTGAGTAAGGAATTTACTGCCAGTCAATTGATTGACGCCATAGAAGAGCGTGATTCGTTAAACACACGCCCGTAGCCGTAGCACTCTTGTAGGCTACGCTGCACTACCTAGCCGGCTCGATCTTTCGGGCCGGCTTTTGTATGTGCTAGATACTTGTTTATTTAAATAAAATCTAAATAAGGCTTGCATGTGAAATTTTGAAGCATACTTTTGCACCACTGTTTAGAATATTTCTAAACAGTGGTTTGGTGACCATCGGGGCTATTCGCCGAAATAGTCCCGAGAATCCAACCCGCATTCGCAACTGCTTCTTTCTTTATGCCCTGCACTCGTCTCTGCCTGTTTTTGCTGATTACCCCGCTGGCCACGTTGGCCCAGCGGCCGGTAGCACCAACAGACACGGTCCGGCTCCGGGGGCGCACCTTGGATGAGGTAGTGGTGACAGCCACCCGCACCGAAAAGTCCCTGACCGAAGTGCCGATTCCGGTGACAGTGGTAGGCAAGGCCCAGATTCAGGCTATGGGCTCGTTGCGCCTCAACGATGTGCTGGGCGAGCAAACCGGCCTTACCCTAGTGGCCGACCACGGCCGGGGCGTGCAGCTGCAAGGCCTGAACCCCGAGTACACGCTGATTCTGGTAGACGGTGAGCCCTTGATTGGTCGCACGGCCGGCACGCTGGAGTTGTCGCGGCTGGCCGTGGGCAACATCGAGCGGATAGAGGTAGTGAAAGGGCCGGCCTCGGCGCTGTGGGGCTCGGAGGCGCTGGCGGGTGTGGTCAACATCATCACCCAAAAGCCCCAGCCCGGCACCCGCGGCGACGTGCGCCTACGCTACGGCTCCAACCAGACCGCCGATTTGAGCGGTACGTTCAATACCAAAGGCGAGCGGCTGGGCCTTACGGTTTTCGGCAACCGATACAGCTCCCAAGGCTATACCCTGCAACCTGCAAGCGGCACGGCCACGGTGCCGCCCTTTGCCAGCTACACAGGCCAGTCGCGCCTCACCTACAAGGTAGGGGATTGCACGAACCTGAGTGTGTCGGGAAGGTATTTTCTTGAAAATCAGCGAAGCACCATGCCCGTGACGGGCGAAGACGGTGCTACGGCCGACGTGCGTAGTGCGGGCCGGCAAACGGATTACAGCGTGAATCCGGTGCTAACCCACACATTCTCCGACAAGCTCTTTGGCACGGCGCGCTTCTACTACGCCGGCTACCGAACCCGCGAAGACTACACCTACACGGCCACCGGTGCGCCCTACGACGCCAGCTATTTCCACCAGACCTTCACCCGTCCCGAGGTGCAGCTCGACTGGCAATTGCACCCGCGCCACCTGCTTACGGTAGGCGGCGGCTTTCTCACAGAAACCGTGGAAGCCACCCGCTACGACCAGCGCCAACGGATGCGCTCGGGCTACGGCTTCGTGCAGGACGACTGGTCGCCGGTGCCGGGCCTGAACCTGGTGGCCGGTGCCCGCTACGATGGGCACAGCCAATACCAGGGGCAGCTCAGTCCCAAGCTTTCGGGACGCTACCAGGTGCGGCCGTGGCTGGCGGTACGCGGCTCGGCGGGTAGGGGCTTTCGGGCGCCGGATTTTCGGCAGCTCTACCTCAACTTTTCCAATCCGGTGGTAGGGTATAGCGTGTTTGGCACGCACCAGGTAGGGGAGAAGGTGGCGCAGCTGGCGCAGCAAAACCAGATTGCCCGCGACGCGGCTACAGGCGAACTGCTCATTAACCAAACGCTGCTCGACCAAGCCAGCGGCCTCACGGCCGAAAGCTCCCGCGCATACAATGTGGGCGTGCAGCTCACGCCGGGTAAGAAGCTGAACCTAACGGTAAACTTCTTTCACAACGACCTTGAAAACCTGATTGAAACGGCGGCCGTGGCGCAAAAAACCAACGGACAATCGGTGTTTTCTTACCGCAACGTGAGCCGGGCCTATACCCAGGGCGCGGAGGCGGAAGCCAGCTACCCACTGCTGCCGGGCCTCACGTTGAGCGGTGGTTATCAGTACCTGATTGCCAAGGACAAGGACGTGGTAGAACGTCTGAAAGCCGGCGAAGTCTACCGCCGCGACCCGGCTACCCTCGCCACCGAGCGGGTGCCTGTGGGCGACTACGGCGGCCTGTATAACCGCTCGCGCCACTCCGGCAACGTGAAGCTATTTTATCAGGACATGCGGCGCGGCTACTCGGCCAGCTTGCGCGGCATCTACCGGGGGCGCTACGGCTTGCAGGACCGCAACGGCAACCAACTACTGGACGCCGCCAACGAGTATGTGACCGGCTATTGGGTCTGGAACGTGGCTGCCAGCAAAACCCTGCGCCAGCGCTACACCGTGCAGGCCGGCCTCGACAACGTCCTCAACTTCACCGATCCGGCCAACATCAGCACGCTACCGGGCCGCCAGTACTATGCCAGCCTGGTGGTGGCTATCGGGGCGAAGTAACGGTATCTCAACGATTTCTCTTTCCTAATCACTATACCCTGCTTTCTGATGAATGCTCTGTTCTCCCGTTTTGCCCTGTTGACACTGACTACGGCCACCCTGAGCCTGGCCGCCTGCTCCGACGACTCAGACGATACCAATGCCGTGGCGCCTGCGCTGGAAGTGAAAACCGCCAGCAACCTAATGCCTGCCGCTGGTGGTACCACCAGCACCGGCCAGCCCGCCACGCCCAAGCACTACGCCTTCTACAGTCTGGCTACTGGCAAAGAAGTGTCCTACACCGACTCGGCTTCCACGAAGTGGGACATTGCCGTGCGCAGTACCACTATTCTGGTAAACGGCGGCACCAGTGGCCCTGGCAAGGGTAGCGCTCAGGTGGTGGATGGGCTGTTTACGGAAATCACCGAAGCGCCCGCCACGGGGTACAAGCAGGATACCAACACCGGCAAGGCCATTCCGACGGGCTCGGGCAATGGCTGGTACAGCTACAACTCTACCACGCACCTTATTACGCCCATTGCTGGCAAAGTCATCATGCTGCAAACTGCCGATGGCAAATATGCTAAGATGGAAGTGGTGAGCTACTACAAAGACGCGCCCGCCACGCCTACCGCTGCCAGCCCCAGCGGCTGCTACACCTTCCGCTATATGTACCAGCCCGACGGCTCGCGCAACCTGAAATAAAGTCCGGTCTGGGTGGGTAGGCGCGGCGATATGGAGCGCTAACCCTACCTGCCTGGTGCCGGCACAACTTAATCATCAACCAATCAGCCCTACCCTTTATGCCCAAGCAAATCTTGAAGCTGCTCTTCTTACTTCTGCTGCTGGCCGCTACCAAACCGGGGCAGGCCGCCGCGCCCGCCCGTATCGTGTCGCTGAGCGGCACCATCAGCGAAATGGTGTGCGACCTGGGCCACCAAGCCGATTTGGTGGGCGTGGACGTGACCAGCACCTACCCCGCCACGCTGGCTACATTGCCCAAGGTAGGGCACACGCGCAGCATCTCGGCCGAAGGTGTGCTGGCCTTGCGCCCTACCCTGGTACTGGGTACTACGGAGTCGATAAAGCCGGAAGTAGCCGCGCAATTGCGCTCGGCGGGGGTGTCGGTGCAGCTATTCAAGCAGGAGTATTCGGTGGCCGGCACGAAGAAGCTGGTGCAAGAGGTCGCCTCTCTATTAGGCGCCACGGCCCAAGTGCCGGCTCTCACCAAGAAGCTCGACGCCGACCTCACGAAGGTGCAAAAGCCCACGAAAGCGCCCAAAGTGCTGTTTGTGTACGCCCGCGGCACAGGCACCATGATGGTGGCCGGGCAGGGCACCTCGGTGGAAAAGGTGATTCAGTTGGCCGGTGGGCAAAATGCGGCCGTTGGCTTCTCTGACTTCAAGCCCCTCACTGCCGAAGCCCTGGTGGCCGCCAATCCCGACTACCTGCTGCTGTTCGATAGTGGCCTGGAGAGCCTGGGCGGCAAAGCGGGCCTGCTGCAAGTGCCCGGCGTGGCCCAAACCACCGCCGGCCGCACCGGTCACATCATCGAGATGGACGGCCAATTGCTCACGGGCTTCGGGCCGCGCCTGGGCCAGGCTGCCGCCGAACTGGCTCGTTTGACGAAATAGATGCCATTGTTCTGGTGTGGGCCTCACCCCCCGGCTCCTCTCCGAAAAGGGGGCCGGGGTGAGGCCCATACCAGAACAACTCCACTTACTACCCTTTCTTATGCCTACCCTCACTGCTCCGTCTGTATCTACCGTGCCTACCCGCACCAGCACGGCTACCCGCCGCCGATTGATGCTGCTAGCCGCGGCGGTGCTACTGGTAGCGGCTGTGGTAATAAGTGTAGGAGCCGGAGCCATGCGCATTGCCCCAACGGCGCTGCTCGGTATCTTCCTGGCGAAGCTGGGCATGTCGACAACGCTTGGTTTTGAGCCGCAACAAGAGGCTGTGCTGTGGGCTATCCGGCTGCCGCGAGCTTGTTTGGGTGTGCTGGTAGGCGCTAGCCTGGGATTGGCAGGAGCGGCTATGCAAGGCCTGTTCCGCAACCCCCTGGCCGATCCGGGGCTAATTGGCGTATCGGCGGGGGCGTCGTTGGCAGCGGTGGCTACCATTGTGCTGCAAGCCACACTGTTTCAGACAGCAGGCGAGTGGCTGGGGCTATATCTGCTGCCGGTAGCGGCGTTTGTGGGCGCGTGTGGCACCACGCTGGTTGTGTATCAGCTCTCGAAGGAAGGGGGTAGGGCCGTGGTCAGTACCATGCTGCTGGCGGGCATTGCCATCAACGCGTTGGCGGGCGCCGTCACCGGCCTGCTCACCTACGTGGCCACCGATGCTCAACTGCGCAGCATCACGTTTTGGGGGCTAGGCAGCTTGGGCGGCGCCTCGTGGCCGATTATCCTGAGTATCCTACCTTTTCTGGTGGTGCCGTTGCTGTGGCTGCCCCGCTTAGGCAAACAGCTGAACCTGCTGGCATTGGGCGAAGGCCCGGCCGCCCACTTGGGCCTGCCAGTAGCTTCGCTCAAGCGTCAGCTCATCGTGCTCAGCACCCTGGCCGTGGGTACGTCGGTGGCGGTGGCGGGTGCCATTGGTTTTCTGGGACTGGTGGTGCCGCACTTGGTCCGCTTGGTGGCCGGCCCCGACCACCGGGGCGTGCTGCTGGGCTCGGCGCTGGGCGGCGCGGCGGTACTCACGCTGGCCGATACGCTGGCGCGCACCGTAGCGGCTCCCACCGAGCTGCCCATCGGTATCCTAACGGCCCTGCTGGGCACGCCGGCTTTCATTGTGATTCTGCTTCGCGAAAAGCGCCGGCTGTTTTAGCATTGGTTGTTGCACGATGTAGAGACGCATACTTGCGTCTCGTCGTTGAACGATTTCGGCCATGCGGCGCGGACGACGAGACGCAAATATGCGTCTCTACATCGTGCACTAGTTAGTAAAAATAACGTCCTGTTACTGGTTGATAATCATTATAATATACAAGTGTTATAGACTTAGTTAACGTCAATTTTTGAAATTCCTACCCATGTTCGACGTACAACATATAAGCTATCAAATCGGGAGGAAGATCCTGCTGCAACAGGTTTCCTTCCGCGCCCGCCCCGGCGAATTGATGGTGATACTAGGAGCCAATGGGGCGGGCAAATCTACCCTGCTGCGCCTACTCAGCGGCGACTTGCTACCCAGCGGCGGCAGTGTCTCGTTTCGGGGACAGCCCTTGGCAAGTCAGCTGCCGGGCGAGCTGGCGCGGCACCGTGCGGTACTCACGCAGCAGCACACGCTGGCGCTGGCTTTCTCGGTGGAGGAACTGGTGATGATGGGCCGCTACCCACGTTTCCGGGGGCAGCCTAGCGCCCACGACCACTTTGTGGTGCGGGCGGCGCTGGCGATGGTAGGCCTAACCGACATGGCCCAGCGCAGCTACCCCACGCTCTCAGGTGGGGAGCAGCAGCGGGTGCAGTTGGCGCGGGTGCTGGCCCAGGTGTGGGAGGCCGACCCCGGCTACTTGCTCCTCGACGAGCCTCTCACCGGCCTCGACCTGCACCACCAGCACCGCACCCTGGCCGTTGCCCGCGAGCTGGTAGGCAAGGGCTTCGGGGTAGTAGCTGTGCTACACGACCTGAACCTAGCCGCGCAATTTGCCGACCAGGTATTGCTATTGCACCAAGGGCAGCCGCTAGCCTACGGTCCGCCTGCCGAAGTGCTAACGGCCGCCAACATCCTCGCCGGCTTCGACTTACCTGTGCAGCTCGTGCCGCACCCGCATCATAATTGCCCACTTATTGTGCCGTGCCCTACGGTGAATTGGTAAGGTAGGGATGAGCCCTGTCTTAGTCTGTCATCCTGCGCTTGCGAAGGAGCTTTTCATGTATGAACGAATCGTTAGTTCGCTTAGTCGTGCTGCCGTGAGAAGGTCCTTCGCTCCGCTCAGGATGACACACGAATCAGGAAAGGCCGATACTTCACAACTTCACAAACTCACAACTTCACCATTCCTTATGTCAACCGCCACTATACCAACCCAAACCCTCGCCCAACGCTGGGCCGAGTACCGCCATCAGAATCCCAAAAGCCGCATTCGCAATGCTGCCGACGACCTGGGCGTGAGCGAAATGGAGCTGCTGGCGACCCAGTGCACCGGCCAGCCCGACGCGCCCGTAACGCGCCTGCGCGCCGAGTTTTCGAACATTCTCCAGCAAGTGCCTACCCTAGGCCGCGTGATGGCCCTCACCCGCAACAACAGCGTGGTACACGAGCGCAAAGGTCCCTACCTCGACGTATCGATAAATGGCCCCATGGGTCTGGTGCTGGGCGAAGACATCGATCTGCGCCTGTTTCTGATGCACTGGCAGCATGGTTTCGCGGTGAGCGAGGACGGCCGCCGCAGCCTTCAGTTTTTTGCCAACGACGGCGAGGCCGTGCACAAAATCTACCTCCTCGAAGACAGTAATGGTGCTGCCTACGACGAGCTAGTGACCCAGTTTACAGCCGAAAACCAGTCGCCAGACGTGACGGTAGAGCCCGCGCCTACCCCCGCCGCCGAGGCCGCCGACGAGACCATCGACGTGGAAGGCTTTCGGGCGGCGTGGCGGGCGCTGCCCGATACGCACGCGTTTTTTGGGCTGCTGCGCAAATTCGGCGTGACGCGCACGCAGGCCCTGCGCCTGGGGCCGCCCGAGTTGGTGCGCCAGGTAGGCAACGATGCGGTGGATAAGGCCCTACGAACTGCTGCCGATCAACAACTGCCCATCATGCTATTCGTGGGTAGCCGCGGCTGCATTCAGATTCATACCGGCCCGGTGCACCGCATTGTGCCCATGGGGCCGTGGCTGAACGTGCTCGACCCCGATTTCAACCTGCACCTCAAAGCCGAGGATGTGGCCGAAAGCTGGGTGGTGCAAAAGCCTACCACCGACGGCATTGTGACCTCACTGGAGCTGTTTGATGCGCAGGGCAACAACCTGCTGCTGTTTTTCGGGAAGCGCAAGCCGGGTATTCCGGAGCAGGACGCGTGGCGCGAGTTGGTGGCCGGATTAGAATAGGGTAGGGCACGGGGCGCCACCGGTGCCGGCCATTGCGTAGAAGGAAACACACTGGCCAGGCCGCGTGTTGTGGCTACCTTTGCCGGCGCGCTGGCCGGTCGGGTAATAACTTGCCCGGCCGGCCGCGCCCTACCTTCCTAAGCCCCTGCTTCCTATGAGTTCTGTTACCCCCTTGAATGCCCTCGGCGAGTTCGGCCTGATCAACCGCCTCCAGCAAACCATTACCCTACGTCAGTCCAGCACTACGCTCGGCATCGGCGATGATGCGGCCATTCTGAGCCCTGCCGCCGGGCAGGATACTGTTATCAGCACCGATCTGCTGGTAGAAGGCGTGCATTTCGACCTCACGTTTTGCCCCTTGAAGCACGTGGGTTATAAGGCTGTGGCCGTGAACGTGTCGGACGTGGCAGCCATGAATGCCACGCCTACCCAGATTGTAGTAGGTATTGCCGTGGGCGCGCGCTACTCCGTGGAGGCCATTGAAGAACTGTACGAAGGTATGCGCCTAGCCTGCGAGGCCTACAACGTAGACCTAGTGGGCGGCGACACCACCGCCAGCCGCGGCGGCCTCACCATCAGCGTAACAGTGTTGGGCCAGGTAGCCCAGGGCCAGGCCGTGCGCCGCAGCGGTGCCCAGTCCAACGACCTGCTCTGCGTAACTGGCGACCTGGGCGGCGCCCTGCTAGGCCTGCAAGTACTAGAACGCGAAAAGCAAGCCTGGCAAGCCGACCCGGACTTCCAGCCGGAGCTGGAAAAATATAGCTACGTGGTGCAGCGCCAGCTCCGGCCCGAGGCCCGTATGGACGTCATCTACGAGCTGCGCGAGCTGGGCATCACGCCTACCAGCATGATTGATATTTCGGACGGGCTGGCCTCCGAAACGCTGCACCTGTGTCAGGCCAGCGGGGTAGGGGCGCGCATCTTCACCGAAAACTTACCCATTGCCAACCCTACCCTGGAAGTGGCTGAGGAGTTCAACCTCGACCCTATTATGTGCATGCTCAACGGCGGCGAAGACTACGAGCTACTCTTCACGGTGCCCCTCGCCGACCACGACAAAATCAAAAACCACCCCGATATCACCATCATCGGCCACATGGTGCCCCAGAGCGAAGGTGCAAACCTCATCACCAAAGCTGGCCAGGCAGTGCCCCTGCAAGCGCAAGGCTTCAAGCATTTCTAGCGGGTAGGGAAAGCGCCTGTCACCAGAACGGCGAAAAAAAAGAACGTCATGCTGAGCGTAGGCGCAGCCGTAGTCGAAGCATCTCTATCGCAATGGTAATCCTAATCGGCAGGAATTACTCACGGTAGAGATGCTTCGGCTACGGCTGCGCCCGCGCTCAGCATGACGTTCTGGTTATTAGCCCCTTTGCTACTGTTGTTGCTGTTGCTGTTGCTGTTGCTGTTGCTGTTGCTGCAAATCCAGATACTTGCGGTAGGAGTTGACGGGGGATATAGGCGCAGCTACCTCCTGCATGTAGATAGGCTCAACGGGGGTAGGGGCAGCCAGAGGCGTGCCGTTTTCGATGTGCACAGACACCTCCAGGCGGTGGGCGCTGGTGCCTTTGTAGGTGCCCTTCACAGGGGTGCAGTCCATGAAATTGCGGCCGATGGCCATGCGCACGTGGCCATCATTCACGATGCAGTTGTTGGTAGGGTCGAGGCCGAGCCAGCCGTAGAACGGAATGTAGGCCTCCACCCAGGCGTGGGTGGCGCCGGTGCCGCGCACGCCCTCGTCTTTGGGGCAGATGTAGCCGCTCACGTAGCGCGCCGGAATGTCGTAGAGGCGCAGCATAAACAACAAAATATGCGCAAAATCCTGACAGACACCAGCTTGTAGCCGCCAGATTTCTTCGGTGGGCGTTTCCACGTTGGTCACGCCCTGCTGATAGGCAAAGTGGTCGTAGACGTATTCCGACAGCACCAAGGCATTTTTCAGCGGCTTCTCCGTGCGGTTCACCACGGCGTCGAGGGTAGCGCGAATGGCTTCGGTAGCGGCTGAGGGCTCCCGGGTGAGGAAGTCGAAGAACTCGGCGTCGCCGCGTAGGGCGCGCAGGTGCTGCCACTGCTCAGCGGCCGGCTGCTCGTCCATCGGAAACTGGATGGGGTGCGTCACCACTTCCGCCAGCGAGTCAATCAGCAGCTCCGAGTGCGGGGCAATCACCGAAAACACACCGACCTGGTTGCCGAAGTAATCGGTGAACACCTCCACTTCCGGGGCGTGTGAGATAACCAACTCGTGCTTCTTTACCTCCAGCCGGTCGTCGGGTAGGGGGTACACCATCACTTGGTTGGCGCAGTCAATAACCGGTGCAGCGTAGGCGTAGCGGGTGCGGTGCTTGATGGTATAGGCGGGCATTGGGGTAGGGATAGGAGGGTAGGAAGTAGAAAGTCTGTCATCCTGAGTGGAGCGAAGGACCTTCTCACGTTGAACGGCAATCGAAACAACGACTCGTTCTCACGTGAGAAGGTCCTTCGCTCCGCTCAGGATGACAGACTTTTTCGAGTGGCTTAAGTAGATTTAGTTATACCCAAAGTACGACGTGTTCAGCGCGCTGGCTACGTCCAGCAGTTGCTGGCGGGTTTGCAGCAGGAAGCTGGTGAGCTGCTCGGGCTCTTGGGCCGAGAGGCGGCTGTAGCGCACGGCCGTGCGCACTTTGCCAATCAGAAACGCAACGTGCGCGTGGCTTTCGGGGAGGCTCTCGGGTTGCAGGCGGCCGAAGTAATACGCCAACTGATCGAGGCTGTAGAGCAGCGCGTGCGGAAACTGCGTGTTGTAGACAATGAATTGCAGCACGTTATCGGTATTAAACGTGCCCTTATACGTTTTGATATACTGCTCGTAGCCCACCAGCGAGTACAGCAGATAGCGCAGGGCCGGCGCATCGAGTGGGTGCACGGCGTGCTCCTTCACGGTGGCCCACCGCACGCGCAGAATATCGGTGGTCTGGATGGCACGTTCCAGGCACTTGCCGATGCCCAGGTAGGCATAGCCCTCGTCGCGGGGCATGGTGTGCTGCACGGTGCCGGCATAGAGCAGCGCCTGCCGCAGCAGCGTATCCAGGCCCGAAATGGGGTCTTCGTGGGTGATTTGCTGCCCTACCTCCGGGTCGCGGATAACGTGGTAAAAGTCGTTGAGCGACTGCCACACTTCCTTGGTGATGTGGTCCTGCACGGCGCGGGCATTCTCGCGGCCCTGCAAAATGTTGCGGTAAGCCGAGGCGCCGTTGTTGCGGTCCAACACCAGGTGCGTCAGAATGGGGGTAGAGTGGCCATCCAGCTGCGCCAGCTCGTCGGGCGTAAGGTCACCGTAGAGCTGCAAAAACGGCCGCCAATTGAAATCATAGATTTCGTTTTGAGAGGCAATGTAATTCGTGCGAATCACCTGAAGCATCGACTGCGTGCGCTCCATGTAGCGCGCCAGCCAGTAAATCGTATCCGCAACGCGACTAAGCATAATATTGTAAGCTGTTAGCTGCTAGCTCGTATTTGAAAAAGTAGTGTGGCAGGAGTTGAAGGAAAGCTAACAGCCAAATCCTACTCACCAAGCACCCACGTGTCTTTGCTGCCGCCGCCCTGGGAGGAGTTCACGACGAGAGAGCCTTCCTGCAACGCTACCCTAGTAAGGCCGCCGGGCACGATGTCGATGCCGGAAGGGCCGTAGAGGGCGAAGGGGCGCAGGTCGACGCGGCGGGGCTGGAGCACGCCGTTGAGGTAGCACGGCGTAGACGACAGGCTGATGATGGGCTGAGCGATGAAGCTGCGCGGGTCTTCCAGAATAGCCTTGCGGAAATCGTCCATCTGCTCCTGGGTGGCCGCGCTGCCAATCAGCATGCCGTACCCACCCGACTCGTTGGTACGCTTAATTACCATGCGGTCCATCTGGCTGAACACCAGCTGGCGCAGGTCGGGGTCGGCCATTTGGTAGGTAGGCACGGTCTTCAGAATCGGCTCCTCGTTGAGGTAGTACCGAATCATCTCAGGTACGTAGCTGTACACAGCCTTATCATCAGCCACGCCGTTGCCCATGGCATTCACGATGGCCACGTTGCCCTTGCGATACGCCCAGTACAGCCCCGACACGCCCAGGGCGCTATCGGGCCGGAACGCCAGCGGGTCCAGAAACTCGTCGTCTACGCGGCGGTAAATCACGTCCACGCGTTGCAGACCTTTGGTGGTTTTCATGTACACAAAGTGGTTGTGCACAATCAGGTCGCGGCCCTCTACCAGCCGGATGCCCATGAGGCGGGCCAGCGTGCTGTGCTCGAAGTAGGCCGAGTTGTAAATGCCCGGCGAGAGCAGCACCACCGTGGCGTCGCTGTCCTGGCGGCCGGCGAGGGCCAGCAGGTTGCGGTAGAGTAGGTCGGGGTAGTCCTTCACCGGCTGCACGTTGTTTTTGGGCAGCAGATCGGGGAAAATGCGGTAGGTGATGCTGCGGTTTTCCAACATATACGACACCCCCGAGGGCGTGCGCAGGTTGTCTTCCAACACGTAAAACTGCCCGTCGTTGTCCCGAATCAAATCCACGCCCGCAATGTGCGTGTAGATGTCGTGGGGCACGTCTACGTGCATCATCTCGCGCAAAAACTGCGGACACGAGTACACCAGCGAAGCCGGAATTAGCCCGTCTTTCAGGATAAACTGCTGGTGATAAATGTCCTTTAGGAAGATGTTAAGCGTCCGCAAGCGCTGCTTGATGCCGGCCTCAATATGCAGCCACTCCCGATGCTGAATGATGCGCGGGATAATATCAAACGGAAAAATCTTCTCGATGCCCTCGCCGCTGCTGTACACCGTGAAGGTGATGCCCTGGCTCATAAACAGCTTCTTGGCCAGCTCGTCCTTGCGGGTCATCTCGGAAGCGGGTAGGTTCTCGATGGCCGTCACAAAGTGGGTGTATTCTGGCCGGATGCCGTCGGCGCCGAACATTTCGTCCCACACCTGCGGCTGTTCCTGGTAGGCTTTGAGTAGCGAGTCTTCCTTCATACACAGAATAGGTAGGCGGTAGGAGCGGGGCGTCGCCAATCAGCTGAAAGGGCACCCACAGTTCAGGTAGTACGGCAAACTACTGAAAAACCGCTAACGAAGCGTACTAAAGGAAGATAGATTTATAAGAAAGAGTCAATAATTTCATGAATTTAGCAAATAGGAAGGCGCCTTAACTTATCGGATGATTCTCCGTTTGATAGGGCCAACCTGGTCCGCTGGTACCCGCAACCAACTCGCTTTAAGCTGCCTACCCTCCTCATGCGCCTCTTCCATTGTACCCACTGCGGGCACCTGCTGTACTTCGAAAATAACCACTGTGAAAAGTGTGGCTACGTGCTGGGTTTCGATGCGGCCCAGCTCCAACTGTTCCCACTGGTGGAGCAGCAGCCCGGCATTTTCGAGCTGTACGGCCAGCCTACCCTCGGCACCTTCCGCTACTGCGCCAACCACGTGCACGACGTGTGCAACTGGCTGGTGCCCACCACCAGCGACAATACGTTTTGCCAAGCCTGCGACCTGAACCACACCATTCCCAACCTCAGCAAGCCCGAGTACCTCACACGCTGGCGCACCATTGAAACAGCCAAGCACCGCCTGGTGTACACGTTGCTGCGCCTGGGCCTGCCCGTGGTCAGTAAGCGAGTAGAGCCAGAAACCGGCCTGCAATTCGACTTTAAAGCCGACGAAAACCCCGACGGCCAGCAGGGCGAAAAAGTAATGACCGGCCACGCCAACGGCCTTATCACCTTAAATATAGCCGAGGCCGACGACGTGGAGCGCGAAATGGCCCGGCAGTCGATGGGGGAGCTGTACCGCACCATGCTGGGCCACTTCCGCCACGAGGTAGGCCATTATTACTGGGACCGGCTGATTGCCAACTCATCCTACCTGCCCGAGTACCGCCGCCTGTTCGGCGACGAGCGCCAGGACTATGGCGAGGCCCTGCAACGCCACTACGACCAGGGTGCCCCCACCGACTGGCCCCAGCACTACATCAGCGCCTACGCCACCATGCACCCCTGGGAGGACTGGGCCGAAACCTGGGCGCACTACCTGCACATCACCGACACGCTGCAAACCGCCCACGCTTTCGGCCTGCGCATCAACCCGCAAGAAGCCGAAACCGAGGCCAACCTGCGCGCCACCATTCGAGACCCCTACCAGCTACAGAATTTCGACGAAATTCTGCGCCAGTGGCTACCCCTCACCTTCGCCATGAACAGCCTCAACCGCAGCATGGGCCAGCACGACCCCTACCCGTTTGTGATTGTGCCGGAAGTGGCTGAAAAGCTGAGCTTTATTCATAAAATGGTGAGGTTATGAAGTTGTGAAATTGTGAGTTTTCGTTCTGTCATCTTGAGCGCAGCGAAGGACCTTCTCACGCTGGAACGAGTCGTTGTTACGCCTGTTGTTCTATCGTGAGAAGGTCCTTCGCTGCGCTCAGGATGACAGCCGTTTTGCATTCACACCTTCACAATTCACTTCCCTGCCAGATACACCCGGAACGTAGTGCCCTCGCCTACTGTGCTTTCCACTACAATGCGGCCGCCGGCTTGTTCTACCAGTCGGTTTACCAGGTAGAGGCCCACGCCGGTGCCGTGCACGTGGTCGTGGAAGCGGCGGAACATCTGGAACAGGTCGGCGCCGTAGCGGGCCAGGTCCATGCCCAGGCCGTTGTCTTGCACCACCAATATGGGCATGCCTTCCGGCGTACGTTCCGTCGCTACCCGAATGAGAGGCGGCCGGTCGGGGTGGGCATATTTCAGGGCGTTGCTGAGCAGGTTATAGAGGATGCTTTGCAGGCTGAGCTGGGCAAAATCGAGGGTAGGTACCTCGTCGAACTCAAGGGCAAACACGGCGCCGGAGGCAGCTACCTGGTGGTGCATGCTCTGGATAATGGCCTGCGTGAGCGGTAGCAGCTGCACCGTGTCGGTGGAGAGCTGGCCGTGATAGCGCTCTACCTGCACAATTTCGGCCAAGCCTCCCACAGTATTATGAATCTGAGTGAGGGCACTCTCAAACATACCCAGCAGCAGCGGGGCATCGGGGTCGTGGAAGGTGGCCGTGCGCTTCAGCTCCTCAAAGATGCCCGCCATGTTATTAACCGGCTGCTTGAGGTCGTGCGAGGCCGTGTATACAAAGTTGTCGAGGTCTTGGTTGATGCGGGTGAGTTGCTGGTTGGTGGTGCTCAACTCGCGGTTAGCCTCGTCAATGTGGTTGCGGGCTACCACCTGTTCGGTTACCTCGTAGGCAAATGTCATAATGCCATCAATTGTCCCGTCGGCTCCGTAACGCGCCTGATACACGAAGTTGAAATAGATATCTTCCATTGGCCCATCATCCGTGCGCGCCGCCCGAATCAGCCATTCATTGCCTTCATACGGCTCCCCCGTCTGATACACGCGCTGCAAGATTTGCCAAACAGACTGCTGGGTCAACTCCGGAATGGCCTCCGAAATGGGTAGGCCCAACAGGCGGCGTCCCGGAAAAAACCGCTGATAGGCCGGGTTTACCAGCTCGTATACCAATTCGGGACCATTCAGGATACAGATGGCTCCGGGGGCCTGCATAAACAGCCGCTCCAGACGGGCGCGCTGCCGCTCGGCCTCGGCCTGGGCTGCCTGTAGTTCGCGGGTGCGGTGCTGCACCCGGCTTTCCAGCTCCTGGTTGAGGCGGCGCAATGCCAGCTGCGCGCTGAATAGTGCGTCGTTGTTGGATCTGATTTCTTCGTTGGCGGCCTGCAATTCTTCGTTGGCGGCCGCCAGTTCTTCGTTTAGAACGCGTTGCTGCTGCTCGCTGGCTTCGATGCGGAGGCGGGCCACTACCTGTGCCGTTACCTCGTAGGCAAATACCTGAATACCATCAATATCGCCCTTGTGGTTGTGCGTGGGCTGGTAGATGAAGTTGTAGTAGTTGTGCCCCAGCGTGCCGGAGTTGCCGTGGTCGAGCTGCACTAGCATCTCAGTGGCGTGAAACGGCTCACCGGTCTGGTACACTTTGTCGAGCAGATCAAAGATCGGCTGCCCCTGCAACTCCGGCATGGCATGGGCAATGGGCTTGCCCAGTAGGGCACGCGGTCCTACCAGTTGCTGGTATAAGGGGTTCACCAGTTTGAAAATATGGTTGGGGCCCTCCAAAATGGTAATCATGGCCGGGGCTTCCATAAACAGCCGCTCCAGGTGGCTGCGCTGGGTTTCAGCATCGGCCAGGGCGGCCCGCTCGCGGGCCTGGCTTGCACGCAGCGCCTCCTCAATGCTGGTGCTGCTATAGGCTACGCTATTGCTAAAGCTCACCAGTAGTCCCTCGCCGGCCCGGCGCGCCGAGAGGTAGAAGGGAGTAGTAGTATTAATTTGATAATCAAGGTGATGCTTTCCAGGTTGCTGCGTAAGAAAGGTACGGCAGTAAAAGTCGAACACGCCATTGAGGCGACTCTGTGGGTAGAGGCCTAGCTGCGTGCCCGTGGGCTGCGCCGGGAGCTGGAGCATCTGCTGGGCCATGGTATTGAGCAGCACAAACTCGAAGTCAACAAGGGTAGCATTTTCGGCCCACACTGGCTTCAACAGCAGAATGCAGGTATGCGAAACTTCCAGCAGGCCCACCAGCAAATCGTCGGCAGAGAAGGTCGGCTGCAGGTTGGCAGTAGAGAAGGCAGCGGAGTCAGGTGTCGGCATAGCAAGCAAATAAGAATCGATAGCAGCGGACAACCAAAGAGGATACGACTGGGTAGAAAGTAGAGGTGCTGCCAGCTATTGAACAAGCAAAATAACGCAAATCCGGCGCGTTGGTCGGTCCAAGACTTTATAAAAAGTCTAGTGGTGAGGCATCTCGCCACTCCTTATCTACATCCTACGCTATGAAAATCACAAAATACATCCACTCCTGTTTGCTGTTGGAGCAAGATGGCGAGCAGTTGCTCTTTGACCCTGGCACGTTCACGTTTGCCGACGGGGCAGTAACGCCCGATACGTTTAAGAATGTGTCTACCGTCGTCATCACCCACCAACACCCCGACCACCTCGACGTAAAAGCGCTCCAGGAAATCGTGCGCCTAAGTGGTGCCGCAGTGCTATCGACGCCGGAAGTAGCCGATCAGTTGAAGCCCTACGGCCTGAAGGTGCAAGTGGTGGTGGAAGGTTCTTTGCAGGTAGGCGCCTTTCAGCTGGAAGCCGTGAGTGTGCCCCACGAGCCTATTCTGGACAGCGAGTTGCCTCAGATGCTGGCCTTTTTCATCAACGGCAAAGTGCTGAACCCCGCCGATTCTTTCTCTCCTATTCTGCAAAAGTTCAAGCGGGTAGAGCTGCTGATCTTGCCTGTGATGGCGCCCTTCCTCACCGAGCTACGGGTAGCCGAGTTTGCCCGGCAGCTAGAGCCGCAGCAAATCCTACCCGTGCACGACGGCTACGCGAAAGACTTTTTTGTGGAGCAGCGCTACGACACCTACGAGCCGCATTTTGCGGAGCAAGGCATTCAGTTTCACCGCCTGAGCCAGCCAGGACAGTCGGTTACGGTGTAGTTTTTCAAGGAATATTGGGCGCCGTTGGAAACCTGCGTGCCGGCTGGGTGTTGAAGGTGTTTCAGTACCTATAGCCTGTTGCGCGTCATCTGGCATCCGTTTGTCGAAACCTGACAGGTCACTGATAACACCTCCTAACTGGTTCGCGCCTCTTTCTATATGTCTTATTCCACTGTTTCCGTCGATCAGGCTTCGTTTCGCAACTCTTTTGCCGAGGAGCTGCGCGGCGATACAGCCGGCGACCTGGGCCCGCGCCAGGTGCCCGGCTACCACTACTCGCATGCGGCGCCTACCCCCGTGCACGACCCGCACCTGCTGGCCTGGTCCGATGAATTGGCTGATTTTCTGGGCCTGACGCGCCCGACTGAGCGTGGCCCTGCCGTGGAAGCACTAGCCGGCAACTTGGTTACGCCCAGCATGCAACCGGTGGCCGCGCGCTACGGTGGGCATCAGTTTGGCAGCTGGGCCGGGCAGCTCGGCGACGGTCGCGCCATCTCCCTGGGCGAGCTGATGGCCCTGGACGGTACCAGCTGGGAAGTGCAATTGAAAGGGGCCGGCCCCACGCCCTACTCGCGCCGCGCCGATGGTCGGGCCGTGCTGCGTTCCTCGGTGCGGGAGTTTCTGTGCAGCGAAGCCATGTACCACCTGGGTGTGCCTACTACGCGGGCGCTCAGCCTGGTAGGTACCGGCGACGAGGTGGTGCGCGACATGTTCTACTCCGGCAACCCGCTGCCCGAGCCGGGCGCCATTGTGGCGCGGGTGGCGCCGTCGTTTGTGCGGTTCGGGAGCTTCCAGCTGCTCACGGCCACCGGCGAAATCGACAACCTGCGGGAGTTGGCCGACTACGTGATTCGGCACCACTACCCCGAGCTAGGCGCGCCCTCGCCTGAAGTGTACCTGAGCTGGTTTGCGGAAATATGCCGTCGCACGGCCGTGATGGTGGCGCACTGGCAAACCGTGGGCTTCGTGCACGGCGTGATGAACACCGATAATATGTCTATTCTGGGCCTCACCATCGACTATGGCCCCTACGGCTGGCTGGAACCCTACGACCCCGACTGGACCCCCAACACCACCGATTTCGGGCAACGTCGTTATGCCTTCGGGCAGCAGCCCCGCGTGGCCCTCTGGAACCTGATGATGCTGGCCCAGGCCCTGGTGCCCCTGGTAGGCAGCGCCGATGACCTAACGCCGGCGCTCAATAGCTACGCCGGCACATTCACCAAAACCTACCGGACCCTGCTGTTCCGCAAGCTCGGTCTCACGCCCCAGCCTACCGACTTAGAGCTCTTGTCGGCCCTACCCGACGCCCTAACCGCCGCTGAGGCCGATATGACGTTGTTTTTTCGTGGGCTCTCATACGTAGCCCCCATGCTGTTGGAAAACAGCGCCGCAGAGGAACAAGCCGTGCAGGATTTGCTGGAAGCTGCCACCTACACCGCCCCCGGTAGCCCCGCCCACGAGTCGCTACAACAATGGCTAGGTCAGTACCTGACGCGCCTACGCCAGGAAACGGCAGCACCCGCGGCCATCCGCGAGCAAATGCTGCAAGCCAACCCCAAGTACGTGCTGCGCAACTACCTCGCCCAGCAAGCCATCGAAGCCGCCGAAACCGGCGACCTGTCGTTGCTGAACACCTTGCAGCACGTCCTGCGCACGCCCTACGATGAACACCCCGAGCACGAGGCCCTAGCCGCCAAGCGCCCCGAGTGGGCCAGCACCAAACCCGGCAGTGCCACGCTCTCGTGCAGCTCGTAAGGGTAGGAGGGTAGCAGTCTTATGCTATATCCTGCTTGCGGGTTACCAAAGCGGTGTAGAGACGCATACTTGCGTCTCGTCGCTGAACGATTTCGAGCGGCCGGCTGCACCATCAAACATCAGTAAATGATGGCGCAGGGCTGTGCCCCGTGCCGATTATTGGCAGGTCTCTGGCCTGCTAGTAGTTCGCGCCGTTGGAGATGTTTAGGTAAGTCGTTCTAACGACGCAGGCCAGAGGCCTGCCAATAATTGACACGGGGCAAAGCCCCGCGCCATCGGTGCGCCCATAGCCTAGCAAAAAGCCCTGCGCTTGCGGGCATTGCCCAATAAATCCCGAACTATGCACCCATAATGGAAAGCAAACTCGAACTGCGCACCGTGGAGGTGACGCGCTACGTGACGCCGCTGCGCGAGGGCGGCTCCCTACCCGCGCTGGTAGAGGCCGACGACGGCTTCCTGTACGTGCTCAAGTTTAGGGGTGCGGGGCAGGGGCTAAAGGCCCTGATTGCTGAATTGATCGTAGGCGAGTTGGCCCGCACCCTGGGCCTGCGCGTGCCCGAGCTGGTGTTTTGCCAGCTTGATGAGGCCTTTGGCCGCACCGAGCCCGACGAGGAAATCCAGGACCTGCTGCGCTTCAGTACGGGCCAGAACCTAGGCCTGCACTATCTGTCCGGCGCCGTCACCTTCGACCCGTTGGTAAACCAGGTAGCGCCGCTGCTGGCCTCGCAAATCGTGTGGCTGGATGCCCTCACGCTGAACGTGGACCGCACCGCCCGCAACACTAATATGCTGATGTGGCACCAGGAACTGTGGCTAATCGACCACGGCGCGGCCCTCTACGTGCACCACACCGGCCCCGATTGGGCGCAGCCCGGCCGCCAGCGCACCTTTGCACAGGTGAAAGACCACGTGCTCCTACCCCAGGCCAGCGAGCTAGCCGCCGTGGATGCCGAGTACCGCGCCCGCCTCACACCCGAGCGCATCCGCCAGGTCGTAGACCTGGTGCCCGAAGAGTGGCTCCTAGCTGATGCCTCCACCACCGCCCCGCCCGCCGAGCAGCGCGAGAATTACGTCCGGTTCCTGACTGCCCGTCTGGCCGCATCCGAAACCTTTGTGCAGGAAGCCAACCATGCCCGACAAGCACTTATTTGAGTACGCCGTGCTGCGCGTGGTGCCCCGCGTGGAGCGCGAAGAGTTTCTGAACGTGGGCGTTATCCTGTATTGCGCCTCCCAAGGCTTCCTGCAAGTGCGCTTCACCGTACCCGAAACGCGCCTGCAAGCCTTTGCCGGCCCGAGTCTTGACTTGGCCGACCTGCACGCCCGGCTGCACGCCTTCGAGCGCATCTGCGCCGGCCGCCGCACGAGTGGCCCCATCGGGCAGCTGCCGGTGGCCTCGCGCTTCCGCTGGCTCACGGCCATGCGCAGCACCATCGTGCAAACCTCCGCCGTGCACCCCGGCCTCTGCACCGACCCCAATGCGACGCTGGATCGATTGTTTGGGGAACTGGTAGCTTGACAGTGCTTTCTTTCCAGTTTCCTACCCATGCACACCCTCGACCAACTCCGCGCCGGGCAGCTCGCCGGCATCCAACGCCTCGACCTCTCCTGCGGCCTCACCGAGTTTCCCCGCGAAATCTTCGACCTGGCTGACTCGTTGGAAATTCTGAATCTGTCGGGCAACCGGCTGTCGTCCCTACCCGATGATTTGGGTAGGCTGCACAAGTTGCGCGTGCTTTTTTGCTCCGACAACCAGTTTACCACCGTGCCGGAGGTGCTGGGCCAGCTGCCGCACCTGAGCATGATTGGCTTCAAAGCCAACCAGATCCAGACCTTACCCGCCGCTGCCCTGCCGCCCCGGCTGCGCTGGCTGATATTGACGGACAATCAGTTGCAAGAAGTGCCGCCAGAGCTAGGCAATTGCCGGGAGTTGCAGAAGCTGATGTTAGCCGGTAACCAGCTCACCGAGCTACCCGAAACCATGGCTGCCTGCACCAACCTGGAGCTGTTGCGCATTGCCGCCAACCGCTTCTCAGCCCTACCCACGTGGCTGCTGAGGCTACCCCGACTGAGCTGGCTGGCCTACGCCGGCAACCCCTTCTGTGACGAGATAGAAGCCCGCGTGGTGGCCCAACACCCCATCCGCAGCATTGAGTGGCAGGCGCTGACCATACAGCAACAGCTGGGCGAGGGTGCGTCGGGTGTGATTTACCGCGGCGAGTGGCAACAGGAGTTGGGCGCAGCGCAGCCAGTGGCCGTAAAGCTGTTCAAAGGCGCCGTCACCAGCGACGGGTTGCCGCACAGCGAAATGTCGGCGTGCATCAGCGCCGGCCGGCATCCCAATCTGATTGCCGTGGAAGGCAAGATCAGCCACCACCCCGCCCAGGTCGAGGGGCTGGTGCTGGAGCTGATTGACCCCGCGTTTGGTAACCTAGCTGGCCCGCCCAGCCTCGCTTCCTGCACCCGCGACGTGTACGCCCCCGGCACCACGTTCAGCCTACCCGCCGCCCTGCGCCTAGCTCACGGCATCGCCTCGGCCACCGCCCACTTGCACGCCCAGGGCATCCTGCATGGCGACCTGTACGCGCACAACATCCTGAATACCACTGCTGGCGAATGCCTGCTAGGCGACTTCGGCGCGGCTTGTTTCTTCAATTTGGGTACGGCCATGGCGCCTGCCTTGCAACGGCTGGAGGTACGGGCCTTCGGCTGCCTGCTGGAAGAACTACTAACCCACGCCGAGGCCACCGCCAAAACGGCGGCGACGGTAGAAGCCCTTACAATCTTGCAGCAGCGCTGCGTGCAGCCAGCGGTTTCGGCTCGACCGTTGTTCGTGGAGATAGAGCAGGTGCTGGCTGGGTTACAGGTATAGTTCGCTGACCAATGGTAGCTTGCTGAATTTTTGATAAAATGCTTATTAAAGGCATTCTGCTGAAGGTATTAAAGCAAGATGGATTTACTATTTGCTGAATCACCGCGCAGGTAGCCCATTACTATGGCACAGCCAGCACCTATTCCTACCTCCGATTCTCCTGAATTTTTGCGGCGGCACATGCCGCACAATCCGCCTCTGGAATACCTGCTGACGACCGGCTCGGAAGCATTTTTTGTGGTGCCAGTGGAGCAGATGTACCAGCACATTCCGCGGGCTGTGCCTCCTACGCGGGCCATAGCGCATTCCTGTTTGTTTCTCACCTCTGGTACGGCCACGATGCGTGTCGGCACCGATTCTTACACTATCCAGGCAGGTGAGCTGTTGATTGTGCGGGCTGAGCAGGTATTTTCTTTTTCGCCAGGCGACATCAATACTGGTTTTCTTTGCCACTTCCATCCCGATTTTCTGCTTGGGACTGCCGCTAGTGGCGTAGCCTATGACTTCCTGCAATTCTGGGGCAAGCCCTATCTGTCGCTCGATACTGCTACAGCTGGTTTTGTGCATCAGTTGCTGCACCGGTTGCTGATTGAGTATCAAGAACATCAGCTAGCGTACCCCGATGTGCTGCGCGCCTACCTCTTGGCCCTGCTCAGTGAGCTGAACCGTGCCTACGCGGCTAGCTCATCAGGTACCCCCACGGCGGCTACCCAGCTCACCAACCGCTTCAAGCAATTGCTGGCCACTTCGTTGCGCGAGCTGCACCAGGTAGGGGAGTACGCCGAGCGCTTGCACGTGACGCCCAATCACTTGGCCAAAGCAGTGCGAACAACCACAGGAAAGTCGCCCGCTCGCTGGATTGAGCAGACCATTGTGCTGGAGGCCAAGGTACTGCTGTATCAAAGCCAGCTAACCATCAGCGAGGTAGCGCAGGAGGTAGGCGTAGCCGATCCTTCGTATTTCAGCCGCTTATTCAGAAAGCACGAGGGCGTGACGCCGCTGGGCTTTCGCAAAAGGATGGCAACGTCCTAGTTTCGGCGTGGTTTGTCCTACTCTGTGGGCACCCTGGCGCCGACCTTTGCGGTCGTACGCAATGCAAGAAGATGTACTTGTTTTTTCTAACGCTGCACTCCTGGTTTCGCTGGGTGGTGCTGCTGAGTTTGGGGCTGGGCCTGTACCGGTCGTACCGGGGATGGCTGGGGCAGCACGCTTTCACGCCGCTCGATAATACAATCCGCCATACCACAGCAACAATAGCCCACGTGCAGCTGATGCTGGGCTACGTGCTCTATTTTCAAAGCCCAACGGTCAGTCAGTTTCTGGCCCACCGCCACGATGCTACCTACGAGCAGCAACCCTTGTTCTTCGGGCTGCTGCACGTGGTGCTGATGACGGTAGCTATTGTGGTCCTGACCATTGGCTCGTCGCTGGCCAAGCGTCGCCCTACCAGCCCAGCGAAGTTCCGCACCATGGCGCTGTGGTTTACGGCGGCGCTGCTACTGCTTTTTCTGGCTATTCCATGGCCTTTCTCGCCCCTGGCGAGCCGGCCCTATTTCCGCTTTTAAGTTTTTCTGCACATGAGTATTTCATTGAAAAGCCCTGTGGGCCGGTTGCGCTTGTTGGGCCTGTTAGAGGGTATTTCGCTGCTCGTGTTGGTAGGCGTGGCCGTACCGCTCAAGCATCTCTACAACAACCCGGCACTGGTGCGCACGCTGGGCCCCATACACGGCCTATTGTTTCTGCTCTTTGTGTTGAACACCTTGCGCGTAGGGGTGGAGTACCGCTGGAAGTTCAGCGAGACTACCTGGAAAGTATTGCTGGCCTGTGTCATTCCGTTCGGCACGTTTTATATCGACCGAACCATTCTGGCCGCGCTGCCACAGCACAGTCCAGAGTAGCGCTACTTGCTTTTTTGCTTTAGCGCTTTGGCCACGGCCTGGTTCAGCAGCGGTTCCATCACGCGGTAGCCGGCCAGGATAGGGTGCACGCCGTCGTTGGCATATTTAGCAGGCAGGCCCTGACGCTCGTCGGCAAGGGCCTTGTGGTAGTCGAGGTACACGAAGTTGTGCTGCTGAGCATAGGCTTTGATCTGCTCATTCAGGGCAATGATCTTAGGAGCGGGCGTGAGGCCTTTGCGCCACGGAAAATCATAGGCGGGTAGCACCGAGCACAAAATCACCCGCACCCCGTTGGCCTGCGCCAGTTCCGCCATCGACTTGATGTTGTTTAGAGTGGCCTGTTGGTCGTAGGGCCCAGTGTTTTCGGCCACGTCGTTGGCACCTGCGAGAATAGCTACCACAGTGGGGCGCAGATTTAGCACATCCTGCCGGAAACGTAGCAGCATTTGCGGGGAGGTCTGCCCACCAATGCCGCGCCCAACGTATTCGTAGGGCCGGCCGGCAAAAAAGGCTGAGTCGGTGCGGGGCCAGGCGTCGGTAATGGAGTTGCCCATCAGCACCACACGGGGCGTGCCCGTGCTGGGTGCCTTCAGCTGCTGGTTGGCGGGCGCATAGCGTTTCAGGTTGGCCCAGTCAGGGTTTTGCTGCGCGAGCAGGGGCGTAGTGAGTAGGCTAAACGCCAGCGCAAGCAAGGGTAGGGTTTTCATGAGGGGAGGGAAAAGAGTAGGATGAGGCCTGAAGGTAGCAAATGTGTAAAGGACGTGCCGCACGCGACTACCGTTGCCTGCACTTCGCACCAGCGCTTGCCCCACAACGCGAATAAGAGTCAGCGGCACCTAACCTGTGCCGAAGTCCGGTATAAGTGAGTACTTCGGCCCGAAAAGCACCTAACTCGCAAACCACTCCATAGCCCAGGGGCGCAACACTGGGCCGGCAGAATAACTACAAATGAGCTTACTGACTGTATCAGACATCCGACTGGAGGAGCAGGGCAACCTCGCGTTGCAAGACATCAGCTTCACGCAACAACGCTTCCAGAAGCTGGCCGTGGCCGGCGAAACGGGCTCTGGCAAAAGCACGCTGCTGCAAACCATTGCCGGGCTGGTGCAGCCCTCCGCGGGTACCGTGCTGTTTGAGGGAAGCCGAGTGCGCGGTCCGGCTGAAAAGTTGATTCCCGGCCAGGCCGGCATTGCCTACCTCTCGCAGCAGTTCGAGCTGCCGCAGTTTTTGCGGGTAGAGCAAGTGCTGCGCTACGCCAACAAGCTCCGGGGCAACGCCGCGGCCGATCTGTACGACGTCTGCCGCATCAACCACCTCATGCAGCGCCGCACCGACCACCTCTCCGGCGGCGAGCGGCAGCGCATTGCCCTGGCCCGTCTGCTGCTGGCCGCGCCGCGCTTGCTCCTCCTCGACGAGTCCTACTCCAACCTCGACCGCGTGCACAAGCAGATTCTGAAGGACGTAGTACGCGATCTGGGCGAGCAACTAAGCATCACCTGCACCCTCGTCTCGCACGACCCCTTGGACACGCTTTCTTGGGCCGATGAGCTGCTGGTGCTGCGAGCAGGGCAGCTGGTGCAGCAAGGCCCACCCGTGCAAGTGTATCAGCAACCCATCGACGAATACACCGCCTCCCTGTTCGGCGATTATCACCTACTGACTGGCCCGGCGGCCCGCGCCCTCACCAAAGCCGCCGGCCGCCGCCTACCGAAAGGCAAACAGCTACTGCTACGCCCCGAACAGGTGGAGCTGACCACCGCGGCTACCGAAGGAGCTACCGTGGCCACCGTGCAGGCCGTACGGTTTTTCGGTAGCTACTACGAAACGGAAGTGGAGTTGCTAGGCAGCCGCTTCACGGTCAAAAGTAGCACGCCCCCCGCTGCGCCGGGCGATGCGGTAGCGGTTTCCTATCCTGGCCCGCAGATGTGGTTTCTGTAGTTGATAGCGCCGCGCTGCACCTACCCCGGCAAATCGAACTATCTGCCGGGGTAGCTACGTATGGGAAGAATAGCTTGCCATCTTCCTTCTTCTTCTCGCATCGCGCATGAACCTTCCCGGCCTAAAGATGCGGCGCCGCACCGGCGGTGCCCCCCAAGAACCCGACAATTACAACAAATGGGGCTGGTATGCCATGGCTATCCTGGCACTAGCGTGGATTGTCTACAACCTGTTTTTTGACAAATAGCTACCGCCGAGCTTATGCTGCGCTGGCTTGATGTGGTCACCTTTGCCCGGTACGGCAACCCCGAGCCACCCCGCCGGGTAGAGAAATCGGCGGCGGAGTGGGCGCAGTTGCTGCCACCCGAGCAGTTTCGGGTGTTGCGGGAGCAGGCCACCGAGCCGCCCTACCGCAACGCCTATTGCCGAGCCTACGAGCCGGGTGAGTATGTGTGCGCCGGGTGCGGTAGTCTGCTGTTCAGCGCTGCCACCAAGTACCACGCTATTTCGGGTTGGCCCAGCTTCACCCAGCCCGCCCACAAAAACGCCATCTGGTACCGCTTCGACCACAGCCACCATATGCAGCGGGTAGAGGTGCGCTGCAACGTGTGCCAGGGGCACCTGGGCCATGTGTTTGCAGATGGCCCCGCGCCCGGCGGGCTGCGCTACTGCATCAACTCGGCCAGCCTGCGGCTCGTGGCGCCGGAGCAGGAAGATGCTAAGTCAGCGGTTTCTCTGGGGGTGGATTCTGTTCCTCCTCAAAGCGAATGATGCTGATACGCCCCGAAGGCTCCATGTAGGCTTCTTTGATGCTGGATATGTCTGTCAAGCCGTTGGTGCGCAGTTCGCTCATTAGCTCGCTGCGGGTTATCAGCTCCTTGCGCATGTTGTCTTTTTGCATTTGCCCGTTTCGAATCAGCAGGAGCTTGTCGGGCTTTATCAGTCGCTGAAAGACAGGGTAATGAAAACCCAGCCAGTTCAAGCAATAGCTCCAAAGAATAATAACGCCCACTAGGAGAATGCCTTCCGTAACGGAGCGGTACTCGCCGGCCATGCCATTCTGGGAGGCATCTGCAATCATCACCACAAACAGCATGTCGGTGATACCCAGCGTGCCGGACTCGCGCTTCAGCACCACGCGCAGCAACAAAAACAGCCCTAGGTAGATAAGCGTACCCCGCACGACAATTTCGAGCAAAGGTGTGTTGGGCACAAAGATGG
This sequence comes from Hymenobacter defluvii, assembly GCF_017589435.1. Taxonomy (NCBI): domain Bacteria; kingdom Pseudomonadati; phylum Bacteroidota; class Cytophagia; order Cytophagales; family Hymenobacteraceae; genus Hymenobacter; species Hymenobacter defluvii. The sequence goes on along the minus strand of NZ_JAGETX010000003.1, from coordinate 158,079 downwards.
CATGCCAGTCTACTTGGTCAAACATGGTGCGTTGGGTTGAAGTTTACCTACCCCATACGTGCGGTGCGTGCCAGCGGCTGTGCCTGTGCTTCAAGAAGAGTAGGGTAGTGTCAGGCCGTCTCTACTTCAGCAATTCCTGCTCGTACACCCAGCGCGCCTCTTCGTCGTAGGCCACAAATACCACGCTAGCCGGCAGCTCATTTTCTTTCAGGAAGGCCTGCACCTCGCGCACGGCAATGCGGGCCGCATCGGCCTTAGGGTAACCGTAGATGCCGGTGCTGATGCCCGGAAACGCCACGCTGGTAAGCTGGTTCTCGGCCGCCAGGCGCAGACTGTTGCGGTAGCAATTGGCCAATAGCTCGGCTTCGCCCTTGGTGCCGCCATTCCACACCGGCCCTACCGTGTGAATCACGTAGCTGGCCGGCAGCGCGCCACCCGTTGTAAGCACGGCCTCGCCGGTAGGGCAGCCACCCTGCCGCGCCCTAATCTGGCGGCACTCCTCCAGAATGGCCGGCCCGCCGGCCCGATGGATGGCTCCATCTACGCCGCCCCCACCCAGCAGGGAAGAGTTGGCGGCATTCACAATGGCGTCGGTATCCACCCGCGTGATGTCGCCCTGGTAGAGCAGGATGCGGCCGAAGGTTTGGGCGTCGGGGCGCCAGTTAGAAGCAGTAATAGCCATAGCAGGAAGCGTAAGTAGGATAGGATGGCAGCGCCATTCATCCCTGTTGTAAGACGGTTCGGCCCAAAAAGTTACTGGTTCGGTAGGAAAGAATTGTGCTCGGGTAGGTAATGGGCTACTTTTCATGCACTGTTTCACCCCGTTATCCTCTTTACTATAGAGCCCATCAACCGCGACCCCCAACTCTGGCGCCAGGCCAAAGTCCGCGCCCGCTTCAAGGCCAGCCTGTTTACTTATTTCTGGGTGAATGCCCTGCTCTGGACCATCTGGGCCCTCACAGGGCGCGGCTCCTATCCTGTTCCGTGGCCGCTTTGGGCTACCTTCTTCTGGGGTATTGGACTGGTAGCGCAGGGGGTAGGCGTGTATGGCTTGTGGGGTAGGGGCCAGCTAGTGGAGCGTGAATACGAGCGGCTACTACGGCAACAGAAGGAATTATGAAGTAAAAAGTGCGTCTGTCATCCTGAGCGGAGCGAAGGACCTTTTTACGTGTAAACGACGGGCGTACCGACGACTCGTTTAGCCGTGAGAAGGTCCTTCGCTCCGCTCAGGATGACAGACGCCTTTTTACTTCATAATCTCACAACTTCCCCTTCCACCCCTTACCTTCGCTTCAATGAAAAAGATGCGAATTCCGAAGCGGGTTATAGGGCGGCGGGAGCTGGTCGATTTTCCGGCGTTTGGGCTGCAAGGCATAGAGGCCAAGGTAGATACCGGCGCCTACACGGGCGCCATCCACTGCTCCGACATCCACGAGGAGCGCCGCGCCGATGGGCAAATTGTGCTGCGCGTGCTGCTTCTTGATCCGTCGCACCTTAACTTTGATGGCCGGCCGCTGGAATTTACCACGTTCTCGCGGCGCGACATCCGAAGCTCGAATGGCGATGTGCAGGAGCGTTACGTGGTAGCCATGGTAATCCGCCTGTTCGGGGAGGATTTTGCCACCGAATTTTCGCTTTCCGACCGTTCCGATATGAAGTATCCTGTTCTCATTGGCCGTGCGCTGCTGCGGCAGGGGCGCTTTGTGGTGGACGTAGGCCGGCGCAACGTTTCCTACAAAGCGGCTGCAACGCAAAACCCCTCCTGATACATTAGCTGAATTCGCACACCCGCCCCATTCGCTTTTTACAACCACCCGTCGACTGCCCCATCCTCTGTGTCATCAATGAAGTTAGCGATTCTATCGCGCGAGCCGAAACTATACTCTACCCAGCGTTTGGTAGAGGCCGCCCAGCAGCGTGGCCACGAGGTGCTGGTGCTAGACCATTTGCAGTGCAATCTGGTGCTGGAAAAGGGGACGCCGGGTATTATTTACAAGGGCGAGCGACTGCATGATATTCAGGCCATTATTCCGCGTATCGGAGCTTCTGTCACCTTCTACGGCACGGCCGTAGTGCGGCAATTCGAGATGATGAAAGTGGCTACCGCCGTGAGCAGCCAGGCCATTGTGCGCTCGCGCGACAAGCTGCGCTCAGTGCAAATCCTGAGCCGGGCGGGGGTAGGAATGCCCAAAACGGCCTTCACCAACTTCTCCGCCGACGTGCCTACCATGATTGAGCACGTGGGCGGTGCCCCCGTCATTATCAAGCTGTTGGAAGGCACGCAGGGGCTGGGCGTGGTACTGGCCGAGTCTGCCAAGGCGGCGCAGTCGGTGATTGAGGCGTTTCACAACCTGAAAGCGCGCATCATTGTGCAGGAGTTTATTGCTGAGAGCAAGGGCGCCGACCTGCGCGCCTTTGTGGTGAACGGCGAGGTAGTAGGCGCTATGAAGCGCCAAGGCAAGGAAGGCGAATTCCGCTCGAACCTGCACCGCGGCGGCACCGGCAAGCTGGTGAAGCTGAGCCGGGCCGAAAAGGCCGCTGCTCTGGCCGCTGCCAAAGCGCTGGGCCTGGGCATTGCGGGCGTGGATATGCTGCAAAGCAAGCGTGGCCCGCTGGTGCTGGAAGTCAACTCCTCGCCCGGTTTGGAAGGCATCGAAAAAGCCACTGGCCTCGACATCGCCGGTAAAATCATTGCCTACACCGAAGACCTGGTGAAAAAGCGCAAGAGGGCCGAAACCACCAAAAAGCGCAAAGCCACCGAAACCGACGAAGGGTAGGGGGTAGCGAAAGCTAAAATCAGGCTAGAGCTAAAAAGCTAGTTCCCCTCCTTTTCAAGGAGGGGAACTAGCTTTTTAGCTCTAGCCTGCTTCCAGTCATATAACAACTAGGTACCACGCATCATTTCAATTACTTGCAGCTAAACGGCCTCACTATCCAACCCGGCGAGCGGGTGATGACTCGTCTGGTTATCTCCCGCCTACCCTCGGGCACCATCATCGACGTGCCGGTGCACGTGTTCCGGTCGCGGGAGCCGGGGCCGACGGTGCTGCTGATGGCTGGTATGCACGGCGACGAGGTGAACGGCGTGGAAACCGTTCGTCGCCTGATTCAGCAGGATTTGCTGTGGCCGTTGCGGGGCACCATCATTGCCATTCCGCTGCTCAACATCTACGGGTTCCTGAACTTCTCGCGCGAAGTGCCCGATGGCAAGGACGTAAACCGTTCGTTTCCGGGCAACCCACGCGGCTCATTGGCCAGCCGGGTAGCGCACCGCTTCATGCGCGAAATTATGCCGCTGGTCGACTACGGTATTGATTTTCATACTGGTGGCGCCTCTCGCAGCAACCACCCGCAAGTGCGCTGCCTGCTCGACCACGAGCCCAGCGCCACGCTGGCCCGCACGTTTGCGGCTCCCTTCACGCTGCATGCCAAGCTGCGCCGCGGTTCCCTGCGCGAAGCGGCGTTTGGATTGGGCAAATCCATTATCGTGTACGAAACCGGCGAGTCGCTACGCTTCGATGAGGCGGGAATTGAACTGGCTGTGGCCGGTACCTACCGCGTGCTGCACCACCTGGGCATGGTAGCGGAGGCCACGCCGGCCACCCAGCCCAGCATCGTATGCTGGCGCGGGCGCTGGCTGCGGGCACGCTTTGCGGGCCTATTCCGCAGCCAAGTGCGCAAGGGCGACTACATCGAGCAGGGCCAAGTCTACGGCATCATCACCGACCCCTACGGCGAAATGGCCGTGCGCTTGGAGTCGCCGGTGAGCGGCTACGTGGTAGGGCTCAACCATATGCCCGTGGTCAACCAGGGCGACGCGCTCCTGCACATCGGCCTGACGGAGCCAGCACCCGGTCCCACCGAGGACGCAGGTGCCCCCGCCCCGGCTGTGTGAATGATGTTTAGTTGTTAACATCTGTTATCCTGAGCGCAGCGAAGGACCTTATCACGTGAGAACGACCATCATAACAACGACTCGTTTAACTGGCAGAAGGTCCTTCGCAAGCTCAGGATGACAGTCTTCTGCGACTGACAATTACCAACTACCAACTCACAGCTAAGATAACCCGAGGTTTTTCTGTTTCTTTGTTCCGCCCGTAACGGGCTGATCTACCTATTCTCTTTTTCTGCGAATGAATAAGTCCACTCAACTCATTGTCAACGCCGTTTTGGTTCTGGCCGTCGCCGTTCTGTTTTTCCTGCACTTCTCCTCCCGTCCCGCTGCTGCCCCGGCAGCCGCTACCCCTAAGGTGACCATGGCGGCTGATTCTACTGCTGATGTGGCCGTAGACGAGGTAGCCACCGTGGCTAGTGCTGATACCAACAAAGTGGCTTACGTGGAATCGAACAAGCTGCTGGAAGGCTACAAGGGAATGCAGGTAGCCCGCAAGAACTTCGAAGGCAAGGCCAAAGGCTGGCAGGCCCAAAACGATGCCTTAATACGCAACTTCCAGGCAGCCGTGCAGAAGTATCAGCAAACCGCCCAGACGCTCACCAACGAGCAGCGCGCCGCCACCGAGCAGAGCCTGCAACAGCAGGAAGCCCAGGCGGGTCAGAAGCAGCAGCAGTTGCAGCAACAGGCGGCCCAGGAAGAAGCCAAGATGACCAAAACCGTACTTGACCGCGTGGATAAGCAAATTGAGAAATACGGCAAGGAGAACGGCTACCGCATGATCCTGATTTCCTCGCCTGGTGGGGCCATTGCCTACGCCCGCAAGGAACTGGACATTACCGCGCCCGTGCTGAAGTACCTCAACGACGAGTACAGCGCCAAAAAGTAATCCTTGCTTCAGCAAGACCCCGAAAGCCCGGCAGACAGCCGGGCTTTTTTTGTGGTCGTCAGGATGTTTTAGGGACTATTCGTAAGGGCTGATTAAACCTTTGGCGGTGGCAGGCGTCTAATAAGTATACTATCAACTTAAACGCGGTAAGTCCCTGACGAGCTGCACTATTATACCATGAAAAAATTCCTGAAAATACCCGTTTTACTTTTCCTGTTCGCCGCTGGCACTTTGCTTAGCGGCTGCACCACCTCAGCCGGTGTTGGTTATGGCTACGGCGATGTAGGCCCGTACTACGGTGCCGGTCCCTACTACGGTCGCGCCTACCCATACTACGGCCGGGCCTACGGCTACCGCCCTTACGCACGACCCTACTACCGCAACCGTACGGTAATTGTAACGCCCGCACCGCGCCGGGCGCCACGTGGGGTAGTACGGGGCAGCCGCAGCCAGGTGCGACCCAATACCACGTACCGCCGTGCTCCCCAGGCCTCGCCTCGCAGCAATAGCATGCAGGGCCGCAGCCAAGGTAGCGTGCAAGGCGGCAGCCGTGGCCGGGTACGCTAAGCACCCGATAAGCAGTAAAAAGCCCCGGGCAACTGATGTTGCCCGGGGCTTTTTCGTGTTGCGTAGTCACGTAGTTATGTGGTTGCCGTCGATTTGCGTTGTATCAGAGTTGACTTCAGCTCCTGACTTTGGGTAGGAAGAATGGGGCGGTTCTTGAGAATGGATTTGAACAGGATACGTGCTGCTTCCCTACCCATTTCGTAGGCCGGCTGGGCAATGGTGGTGAGGGGCGGGTCGAGCAGATCGGCAATTTCCAGGTTGGAAAAGCTGATGATCTTCACGTCTTCCGGAATGCGGCGGCCCAGGTGCCGGCATGCCAGGTAGCTGCTCATGGCCAGCGTTTCTACGGAAGCAAAGATACCGTCGATAGCCGGGTTTTGCTGTAGCAATTCCTGAATCAGGGTTTGGTTACGGTCTTTGTTGGAGGTGCCGCGCAAGAGCAGGGCCGGGTCGGGCGTGAGGCCGTGGGCCTGTAGGGCGTCGAGGTAGCCTTGCAGCCGCTTCTGCCCGATGGATAAGTGGTCGGAAATAAGCAAGTGGGCGATGTGGCGGCAGCCCGCATCCAGCAGGTGCTGGGTGGCTTGGTAGCCGCTGCGGTAGTCGTCGGTCGTGATTTTAGCGGTAGCAAACTCCTCGCATACTCGGTCGAAAAACACCATTGGGATATGACGCTCCTGTAGCTTGCTGAAGTGGGAGAAATCCTGCGTTTCGCCTGCCAAAGAGGCCAGAATACCATCTACCCGGCCGCTCGCGAAATGCTGCACAATGGTGGCTTCCTGCTGAGCATCATCGTGCGTGAGGTAGATGAGCACGTGGTAGTTATTCTCGCGGGCTACTTCCTCAATGCCATTGATAGCCAGAGAAAAGAAGTTGTTGGCCACTTCCGGAATAACCACGCCAATGGTCTTGCTTTTCTGACGGCGCAGGCTACTAGCGTAGGGGTTGGGCTCGTACCCGAGCTGTCGGGCCAGCTGCTGTACCTTGGCTTTGGTGGTCGCGCTTATCTCGTAGCTGTCGCTCAGCGCCCGCGAAACTGTTGAGACGGACAGATTTAATTCCTGAGCAAGCTGTTTAAGATTAACGGGATTCATCCCGAAAAATAGCCATTATTCACATCTCTCCCCGAAACTGGGTTATGGGGAGGAATAAGGTCTAGTCTGCTTAGTAAGAACCTCTCTACGTCAACGGCCTACCCAATTGGGTAGGCCGTTGACGTAACAAGTGATGGAAAGGGTAGGGAGCATACAAGAAAGATGCTTCTACGCGGCAGCTTTGTATCCTAGGTTATTTATGCATCGCCACGCGCTTCTTGGCAAAGCTGGTAGCTACCTCGTCTAATTGCGCTGAAGCCAACACTTTAGCCCCGCTGTTGATGACAACGCGGTAGCGGAAACTCACCGACTCACCCTTTTTGAGCTGTAAGTTTTTAGCCGATTTTCCATTCGTGAAAGCCTTCTCCCCTAGTGGGTTGGCGGCAAACAAGCCGTAGCCGCGAGCGTGCCAGAAGGTAGGGTAGTTGGGGTTAGCCGGGTGGTCGATGATGGCGACGCTGACCGAATCGTTACCCATTTTGCCGTAGGCCATGCACCAGGCGGCGCGCGTGCTCCAGGCGTCGTTGCCGCGTTTGCCGGCGCTGGTGAGGTAGTTGCCGGTAGCTACCTTGTCGGTGCCGCCCTTCACGATGGTTACGTTGGCTTTGTCGTCGGTGAACTTCTGGTCTTTCGTTTCTGGAATTTGCAGGGCGTGGGCCAGGCGCAGCCCCAGCATGCCGTCTTTGGCATCGGTGAAGGTGACGGTGGTGTTGGCCTTCAGCGTGGTATAGCGGTCGATGATGCGCTGCTGGGCCGTGCCGCTGAACTCTAGCCGGGTGGTTTCCTCTAGGAGCACGTCGCGTTGCTGGTTGGTCCAGTTGGCGTGGTAGGCGAGGGTGCCGGTCGGACCGTTGGTGGTTTCTAGGATTTTATCCGTCCGAATCCAGCCGTAGCCCGCCTTTTTTTCCGCCGGAATAGCGTAGGAGTTGTTCCAGAAATCCAGCCCATTCACGTTCTCAAAGTTGAACCACAGGCCCAGGTGATGCGGGTGGTCGGTGGGGTCGCCGGGCTGGGACGCTACCGGAAAGCCGCGGGTAACCACTGTGCCGTTGGCCGCACGCAAGGGGTAAAGCACGGGCTTTTCCAGTGTATCAGGGTAGAGAAAGCTAGTGAACAGCTGCTTGCCTACAAATACATCCACCTTTTGGGCGTTACCGCTTCGGACAAAGCGCACCGCCTGCTGTTGGGCTTGCGCCGTGAAGCCAGCCAGAAGGAGTAAGTAAAAGAGCTTTTTCATGCGCGTAAAAGTCAAGCAGGCCGCAGGGAACACCCAATAGGATGTTCCCTGCGGCCTGTGTGTTTACTACTAATACTTGAACGGCTTGCCACCTACCATCACCTCCTGCGTTTTCTCATCGAAGGTGGCTTTCAGACCGGTGTGACTGGCCGCAGTGGTCATGATATTGGCAATGGAGTGGCTGTAGCCGGCCTCCACGGGCGCATTGGTTTCCTTGCGGCTGCGGATGCACTCCATCCAGTTGCGCACGTGATTGGAGGTCAGCACGTCGCCGCCGGTATTGGCCGAGGCTACGGCCGCTTCGGTGTTCGATAGGCTAAACTCTTGCAGCAGGTTAGGCTGCATGTGCATGGCCTCGGCGTGGCGCTTGGTGAGGCCGCCGGTAGGCGACACCTTATTGGTAATCAGGTTCAACTCGCCGCCATTGGAGTAGTAAATCTCGGCCGGACGCTCGTCGCCGTTATGCATGCGCGAGGCAAACACCACCTGGAACCCCTGCGACGGGTCGTTTTCGGGGCCATAGTCGAACACCGACGTGATGGTATCCCAGTTACGGCGGCCGTCTTTCCACATGTATATACCACCGTTGGCTGTCACGCTGCGCGGATGCTTCAGGCCCGTAAACCAGTGCACGGTATCAATCTGATGGCTCATCCACTGGCCGGGCAGGCCCGAGGAGTAGGGCCAGAACAAGCGGTATTCCAGGTACTTGCGCGGGTCGTAGGCCTCGTTGGGGCGGTTCATGAGGTAGCGCTTCCAGTCGATGTCTTCCTGGCGCAGCTCGCTCACCAGCTCCGGCCGACGCCACCGGCCCGGCTGGTTCACGTTCCAGCTCAGCTCTACCATCGTGATGGGGCCAAATTTGCCCGACTTGATGTACTGCTCAGCGGCCTTGTAGTTGTCGCCGCTACGGCGCTGCGAGCCAATCTGGATTATCTGCTTGGAGGCCTTCACCGCCTTCAGGGCCGCGCGGTTGTCTTCCATCGTCTCGGCGAAGGGTTTCTCCACGTAGGCGTCGCAGCCGGCTTTCACCGCCTCAATGGTGTGCAGGGCGTGCTGAAAATCGGCGGTGCCGATGAACACCGCGTCGATGCCCTTGCTGGCGTACATTTCTTCGTTGTTGCGGTAGGCCGTCACGTTGTGACCGATTTTCTCTTTCCACATGGCAGCTCCTTCCTCGCGGCGGCGCTTCCAGATATCGGATACGCCTACCAAGTCGAAATTCAGCTCTTTGTAGTGGTTCAGAAAGCAGGGCATGTGGGTATTGCGGTGGCGGTCGGAAAAGCCGACGACGCCTACCCGCACCCGGTCGTTGGCACCGATGATGCGCTTGTAGCTGCTGGCCGACCATGCCACCTGCGGCAGCATGGCGCCAGCACCGGCAACGGCTAATTGTTGGAGAAAAACACGGCGGGGAGTAGACATGATTTTAGCTGTTAGCTTATCGCTGGAAGCTGTTGGCTTTTTTGTGGGAAGCTGCTGCCAGCTGAAAATGTATAAATAATAGATTTTTAGGTCGTTGGATTTTGCTTTTATTAAGCTATCAGCTAATAGCCAAAAGCCAACAGCTCAAAAAATCTACTTCAATTCCTTGATCTTAATGCTGCGGAAGGAAACCCGGTTGCCGTGGTCTTGCAGCAGCAGGTGGCCCTTGGGCGCCTCCCCGAAGTTCGGCCACACCTTGTACTTGCTGATGGCTACCAAATCGCGGAATTCCTTGGAGCCGCGCTCGTATTCCAGCACCTTCGAGCCGTTGAGGTAGTGCTCCACGTGGTTGTTGGGGTAGACCACCACGCGGCCCACGTTCCACTCGCCAATGGGGTGGATAAAGCGCGGCGACTTATCTGCCTTTTTCAGGTCGTAGAGCGAGGCTAGGGTGCGGTTGCCGTCGCGGCCGAGCTTGGCATCGGGGTGCAGCTCGTCGTCGAGGACTTGGTATTCCAGGCCGATGGCCGAGCCCTGCGTTTTCTCATCCAGCGTCACGAAATACTTCACGCCGCTGTTGGCGCCGGGCGTCAACTTGAACTCAAACGACAGGTCGAAGGCGCTGTATTGGTCGTCGCTCACGATGTCGCCGCCGTTGGCGGCCTCCTTGCCTTCCGACGATAGCACCGTCATGGTGCCGTCCGTTACCTGCCAGCCCTGGACCGGGAAGGCGCCGCCTTTGGCGCTGTGCCAGCCCTTGTTGGTTTTACCGTCGAACAGCAGCTTCCATCCGCCTTTTTTCTCGGTGGCGGTGAGCGTATTTGGCTCAAAATTCACCACATACACATCGGCCGGGAACGGGGTAGGCTGCAAGTTGGTGGTCTTGATTTTGATGTCCTTGAAGTAGATTTTCTTGCCTTCCTGCGCTTTGTCGGAGATGCCGTGCACTTGCAGGCCAATGAAGCCCTTGGGGTCGATGGGGTCTACCACGTAGGCCACGGGCACGTTGTTGAGCCACGTTTTCGTCTCATTGCCGATGCACTCGATCTTTAGGTGGTTGTACTGCCCGGCTTTATAGGCCGTTTTGGCCTCGGGGTGCAGATCCAGCGGGTAGAGCCACTGCCGGCGCGCCTCGTCGTAAATGCCACCCGACCAGCTCCGCGCCGATGGGTCGATTTCCACCTGGCGGCCGTACACCTTGCCCTTTTGCTGGGGCGAATCAAAGTGGCTGCGCGTTTGCACGCCGGAATTGCCGTCGGTGCTTTCCATCTTGATGTCCAGCTCCAGCACAAAGTCGCCGTATTCTTTCTCGGTCACCAAAAAAGTGTTGCCGGAGTTCATCACGGTAGTGCCCACGATGACACCGTTTTCCACCTTATAATCGGCGGTGCCGGCCAGCTTTTTCCAGCCTTTCAGCGTTTTGCCGTCGAACAGGTTTTGCCAGGTATCGGCGACTTTAGGCGTAGCGGGGGGATTATGGAAGGCAGTTAGCAGAAAAGTAGCGGCGCAGGTAGTAAGAAAGGTCGTCGGTTTCAAGGGGTAGGGGGTAAGGTGGTACGGGAGGGTTGTTAGGGTAAGCTACTCTTTTTCGTAGAATAGTCAGGCAGATAGTCTTCCATATAGAAGCGCTGATTGCCAAATGGTTGCTTAATAGCCAGGATTTTGAGGGAAAGCGCTGGCGCCGCCCGCCGTGCGGTCAATCTGGTTTTGCGGAATAGGCCGCAGCACGTGGTAGTCTTTGATATTGGGGGCACCGTCGGGATTGTAGAGCTTCACGCGTTCTACCAGCTTGCCCCAGCGCTTCAAGTCAAACCACCGGAACATCTCGCCCAGCAGCTCTCGCCCCCGTTCCTCCATAATAAACTCCATCGTCAGCTGGTCGGCCGTGATTTGCATGGCAGCTTCCTTGCCCGGAAACGCAGCCCGGCGACGTACCGCGTTGATGTAAGGTAGGGCCTCGTTCACCTTGCCTTGTTTCAGCAAGGCTTCGGCCGCAATCAGGTGGGTTTCGGCCAGCCGGAACATCAGGAAGTCGCGGCTGCCGTTCAGGTAGGATAAGTCGGGCCGCAGGGCATCCAGAAACTTGGTGAGGGTAGGGAAAAGGCGCGCACTATACAGGCTGGGTACCAGCACCTGGTAGGGCTTGCTGGCGCGCTTGGCCCGCGACCATTCTTCGCCGGGCAGGTAAATGGCCGTGTCGCCGAGCTGGTAAGTAACGCGCGTTTTGGTGTTGTCGAAGAGGTTGGTGTAGGTGCCGGGCTTGTTGCTGAGGTACGTGGTGCGGAAGCTTTTCTGGTAGCGTGCGTCGTTGGTGCGGTCCTTAAATATGGTGTTCAGCGTGTAGGTGGTTGGCCGGAAGCGCTTGTAGGGGCGGCCGTAAAAAACGTCGCGCTGCATGCCGGCCACCACGTCGTACTCCATCAGAAAGTGAATGTGCGTTTCGTTGCCGGGGCCGTTGGTGGTAGGGTCGGAGGTGTACTGGGTCGCAAAAATCACCTCGTCGTTCACCTCGCCCGCACCTTGCGCAAATACGTTGGCAAAGTCGGGGAGCAACTTATAGGAGTAGTTCTTGATGACGTTTTGGGCGTAGGTAGCGGCCTGGGCGTAGTCATCGGCGGCGGCGGCTTCGGAAGTGGCTTTGGTGAGGTACACGCGGGCCAGCAGATGCTCGCAGGCGCCCTTGGTCACGCGGCCGTAGTCGGTGGTGGAATTTAGGTCGGGTAGGGCTTCCTGCAAATCGCGCACAATGGCGGCGTATACTTCGGGTACCGGTGTGCGCGATGCCTCTTTGGTGGCCGTAGTGTTTTGCTCCAGCACCAGCGGCACCGCCCCAAACATCTGTACAAGAACGAAGTAGTGGTGCGCCCGCAGAAACTTCACCTCCGCCACGCGGCGCTTTTTCACAGCCTCTTCCAGGCCTGTCACGTTCGGGGCCTGGGCCACTACCGCGTTGGCCGTGTTGATGCCCAGGTAGAAGGCGTTCCAGATGTCGTTGAGGTAGCCCGTGCGGGCGTCGAGCTGGGCCGTGTACTGGTTCACAAACTTGTAGCCCCCGTCCGACCCCATGGTGTAAGTATCAGTGCCGAACACGGTCATGGTCATGCCACTTTCGCGGCCATAGTAGTCGCGTAGGGAAGCGTACACAGCCTGGGTAGCCGCGTTGAAGCCGGCCGGGCTGGTAATGTACTCGGAGCCTACCTGCGAAATGACTTCCTCTTCCAGCAAATCATTGCACGAGGAACTAGCTGCCAGAATCATAGCGGCTGCAAGCAACCTGCTGTATGTCAAGAATTTCATAAGAATACGTCGGAGTAGTTGAACAACAGACTACCGCATGGCACCGCGGCCGGCAGGGTAGGGGTAGGAAGTACTAGAACTTGGCGTTCAGGCCGAAGGTGATTTGCCGCACCGACGGAACCTGGCCAGCATTCACCTGATCGTCCACTTCGGGGTCGATGCCCTTGTATTTGGAGCGGTAGGGGGCAAAAATGAAGGGCTGTTGAATGCTGGTGTACAGGCGCAGCCCACTCAAATGCAGGCGCTGCACCACGGCCGGCGTGAAGTTGTAGCCAAGGTTGATGTTGCGCACCTTCACAAACGTGCCGTCGAAATACTGGAGGGTAGAGCCGTAAATGGGTTCTTCCTGGTTCACATTGGGCCGCGGGAAGTCGTTGGTGGGATTGTTGGGCGTCCAGTAATCGATATCCAGGTTGTTGTAGCGGCCCGCTAGCCGGTTGTACGCCGTGTGGAACTCGCTGCGTATCATGCTGCCTACCCGCGCATAGACGAAAAACGAAAAGTCGAAACCCTTGAATTCGAAGCGGTTGGTGATGCCGCCCGACCACTTCGGCACCTGGGAGCCCAGCACCACGCGGTCGTTGGCATCGATGCGGCCGTCGCCGTTCTGGTCTTTTACCTTAATCTGGCCCGGCGCCTGCCCAAAGGATTTGGCCTGGTCTGCTTCATCGGTCTGCCAAATGCCAATCTTCTCGTAGTCGAAATACGCCGTAATAGGCTGCCCGATAAAGCGCCCGCTGCCCACATCGTCTACCTTGCCGTTGAACAGCTCCAGAATGGCTTCGCGGTTGCGGGTGAACTGCACGTCCGTCGACCAGCGGAAACCACCAGCAGTGTTCAGGTTGACGGTAGACACCGTGGCTTCTAGGCCGCGGTTGCGGGTGCGGCCCACGTTGCGGAGCACCTGCGTAAAACCGTTGGAGATAGGCAGCTGGTCGTAGAGCAGCAGGTCACTGGTATTGGCCTGGTAGGCTTCCAGGGAGCCCGACAGGCGTCCTTTCCACAGGCTGAAATCCAGGCCGATGTTGCCGGTGGCGGTGGTTTCCCAGCGCAGGTCGGAGTTGCCGAGGCTGCCTACCCGGTAGCCGTAGGCGGGGTTGTTGCCGAAGGCATACGTGGTGCGCGACAACAGGCTCTGGGTCTGATAGGGGTCGATGCCCGTGTTGCCGATAACGCCGTAGCTGGCGCGCACCTTCAGTTGATCCAGCCACGACACGTTCTTCAGAAAGGCCTCGTCGCTGGCATTCCAGCCCAGTGCCACCGATGGGAAGAAACCGTATTTGTTGTTGGCCCCGAAGCGGGAGGAACCATCGTAGCGGCCCGTGAGCGTAAGCAGGTAGCGGCCCTTAAAGTCGTAGTTCACGCGGCCCATGAAGGACTGCAACGTCCAGGTACGCAGGTCGGTACCGGGCGTGTTGAAGGTGCTGGCCTGGCCCAGGTTGTAGAACTCCTGCGTTTCGGCCGCCACCCCGTTCACGTCAATAAAAGCCCGCTCGTACCGGTCGCGCTGGATAGAGTGCAGGGCCGTGACGCCCAGCGTGTGCACGTCCTTGAACGTCTTGTTGTAGGTCAGAATGTTCTCTAGCGTGTAGTTGAAGCGTTGGCCGTACTCGGTGCGGGCGGTGGCTGGTGCCAGTCGGCGGGCGTTGGTTTTGCTCCCCGTGAAGCTGCCAAACCGCTCGTTGGTCAGGTCGGGGCCGAAGTTGAGGCGGTATTGAAGCCCATCCGTAATCTTCCAGTTCGCATAGATGCTGTTGAACAGGCGCATCGTGCGGGTTTCTACAATATTGGCGCCCGGCACTACCTCGGCTGCGGGGTTGGAGCGCAGGCCGTCGGGGGTAGGTAGGAAAATGAGGTTGCCGTTCTCGTCGTAGGGCTTGCCCAGCGGGTTTTCGTTGAGTGCCCCGCCGAAGGGACTAAAGCGTCCCCCTCCGTACACGGGGCTGTCGTTGCCGTTGTTGAGGCTGTATACTCCCAAGGTAGAAGTGCCTACCTGAAAGTGGTCGTTGATCTGGTGGTCGAGGTTGATGCGGAACGTAAAACGCGTGAAATCAGTGGTTTTTAGAATGCCATTTTCCTTGAAGAAGTTGCCCGAAATAGCAAATTGCGTTTTCTCGCTGCCGCCCCGCACTCCTACCTGGTGGCTCTGAATGCCCGCCGTGCGCAGCAGCATGGAAGGATAGTCGATGCTGCGGCCTTGCTCAATTCCTTCCAGCTCCACGGCCGAGAACAGGCGGCGGTCCGCCGCGGCCGGGTCGGAATCGTCGTAGTTGCCCACGGCCCGGCGCGACTCCCGCTTCATTTCCGCAAACTCTGCTCCGTTCATAATATCCACCCGGCCTAGGGCCTGCGAGAAGCCGCCGTAGGCGTCGTAGCTCACCACGGTTTTGCCAGCCGTGCCCCGGCGCGTCGTCACAAGCACCACGCCGTTGGCCCCGCGCGAGCCGTAAATAGCCGTGGCCGAGGCATCTTTCAGCACCTCCATAGAGGCAATGTCGTTGGGGTTGATGTCGTCGATGCCCGCGGCCAGCGGAATGCCGTCTACCACGTACAGCGGCTCGTTGCTGGCATTGATGGAGCGGCGCCCCCGAATGCGCACCGTTACGCCCTGACCGGGGCGGCTGCCCGCTTGCGTTACATCCACGCCGGCGGCCCGCCCTTGCAGTGCGCGGCGCGGGTCAGCTATGGGCAACTCACTGATTTCCCGAGAAGTAACCGAGGAAATAGCACCTGTGGTCTGGCTTTTCTTCTGGGTGCCGTAGCCTACCACCACCACGTCGTCCAGGGACTTCACATCTTCCTGCAACGTTACGCTGAACTGCCGGCGGCTGCCGATGGTCACGGTTTGCGGTGTGTACCCAATCGAGCTGATAACCAACTCGGTAGCGGTAGGCGGGGCCTGTAGCGTAAAGGTACCGTCGGGGCCAGTGCTAGTGCCAGTGGTTGTGCCTTTCACCTGCACCGTAACGCCAGGCAGTGCAGACCCTTTCGCGTCCACGATCTTGCCGCTGATGGCGTTGCCTGGCTGTTGGGCTACCAGCCTAGTAACCGTTGCTGCCAGGAGCAGCAACAATAACAGGATAGCCTTGGGTAGGCAATTAGTATAAGGTGTTGTCATATAGGTAGGGAATAGGGTGTGGGACAGAGGGAAGCCAAGCGAAAGCCTGAAGTATGCAGACGTGTGTGCCCTAGAACTGCTAGCGTTGTAATTGAATAGGTATTGCTAAATCGTTTGCGCTAACGTTTGCGAAATTGACGCGCAAATTCAACCCTTTATACAACTAATTATCGTATGCCTGAGGTACTTAGTGGTGCTGGTAAACCTATAAAAAGGGATTAGTACTTCAAAAAAATAGCAGATTAATCTATGCAAACGTTTTCGTAATTACTGAACATAAAAGGCTGGAATTATGCTAAAGGGCTGTAGCTTGTCGGCTGCTTCTTTTTAGCATATGATTATTCAACTTCTACTTGCTGTTATAGTATCTCTATGGACGCCGGCGCCGGTCCCAGTGCAAGCGTTTCACTTGCACGGCTATGCGCAGGGCACTACGTACACCCTCACGTACTACGCCGCTGATAGCGTGGTGAAGCAGGCTGAAGTAACCCAACAGCTAGAAGAAATCGACGCCTCGCTGTCGCTCTACCGGGCGGGTTCCCTCATCAACCAGTTCAATGCAGCCCCGCGGGGCGTGCGCGCCGATCAGCACCTGCAACGCGTGGTGGGCAAGGCGCTGGAAGTGTACCGCGCCACCAATGGTCTGTTTGATGCCACCGTAGAGCCGCTGGTGCAGGCCTGGGGCTTCGGCCACCAGCCCGCGGCCGGTGCGCCTACCCCGGCCGCCATTCAGGCTCTCTTGCGCAGCGTAGGGTCCGACAAGCTGACGCTACGCGGCGACTCCCTCCTGAAGCAAGTTCCTACCCTGCACCTCGACCTCAACGGCATTGCTCAGGGTTATACCGTGGATGTGCTGGCGGCCCTGCTGGAGCGCCACGGCATCCGCGACTACGTGGTGGAGCTAGGCGGTGAGTTGCGGGTGCGCGGGCACCGGCAGCCGGGCGGCGAGCTGCTGCGCATCGGCATTGAGCGGCCCGATACCAGTGCTTTCGCGCTGCCTGCGTTGCAGCAGGTGATTGGCCTCACGGCGGGCGGCGTGACCACCTCCGGCAACTACCGCAAGTTTCGGCGGGTAGGGGGCCAGCAGGCGGCGCACCTCATCAACCCTAAAACGGGATACCCCTTTCGTAATGAGTTGATTAGCGTGACTGTAGTGGCCCCCGATGCCCTCACGGCCGATGCCTACGACAACGCCCTGATGGGCATGGGCCTGGACCGCGCCCTCTCGTTTCTGCGACAAAATCCTGATCTTCAGGCTTATTTTATTTATCAGCGCTCCGATGGCGCCGTGGCTGATACGGCTACTGTAGGCTTTACCAAACTCCTGCTTCACCCATGACGACTAACTTTCTCCGCCGAGATTTTATCAAGAAAACGGGCTTGCTTACCAGCGGCCTGCTGCTGCACAACCAAATGCTGAGCGCCTTTGCCGCACCCGCGGCGGCGGGCAAGCTCAAAGTGGGCGTAATTGGTTGCGGCGACCGGGGCACGGGCCTGCTCAAGATCATCAACGACCTGCCCGACAAATACGAGGTAACGGCCGTGTGCGACGAATTGCCCTTTCGCCTCACCAACGCCCTGAAGGTGAAATCGGCCAGCAAGGCCAAAACCTACCTCGACTACCGCGCTCTGCTGGACGCCCGCAACGTGGAGGCCGTGATTATTGCCGTGCCGCTCTACCTGCATTTCGAGGTAGCCAAAGCGGCGTTGCTGGCCGGCAAGCAGGTGTACCTCGAAAAAACCATGACCTACGACATTCCGCAGGCTCTGGAGCTGGTGCAACTGGCCCGGCAGCGGCCCAACCAAACGGTGCAGGTAGGGCACCAGTATCGCTACTCGCCGCTCTACTATAAGGTGAAGGAAATGATTGACAAGGGCTACCTGGGCAAGGTGACGCAGATTGACTGCCGCTGGGACCGGAACGGCAGCTGGCGCCGCCATGTGCCCGAGCCGGGTTTGGAGCGTAAAATCAACTGGCGTATGTACCGCGAGTATTCCGGCGGACTGGCTGCCGAGCTGCTTTCCCACCAGATCGATTTCATTAACTGGGCCTTCAACACCCACGCCGACGAGCTATTCGGCACCGGCGGCATCGACTACTACAAAGACGGCCGCGAAACCTACGACAACGTGCAGGTGATGGCCCGCTACGCCCGCGAGGGCATGGTAGGCAACTTCGGCGCCACCTGCGGCAACGCCTACGACGGCTACCTGTTCAAGCTGAAAGGCACCCGCGGCACCATTTCCCTGCTTATTGATGAGGGCGTGTACTACCCCGAAAAAGACACGCTGAAGGAGTACGGTACCGTAGATGGCGTGACCGGCGCCACGAAAATCACCTGGGACAAAAACGGCGGCATTCCCATCCAAACCGGCCCGCTGAAAGACGGCTCCTGGTACGCGCTCAACGATTTTCATCGCACCGTGCACGAAAAGAAGCTACCCGATTCCAACGTCTTCACCGGCGCTAAAGTGGCCTGCACGGTGCATATGGCCAATCAGGCCATCTACAACCGCACCATCGAGCGGTGGCAGCCCGAGTATAACGTGTAGGGTAGGGCGCGGTGTAGAGACGCATACTTGCGTCTCGTCGTTGCTGATGTTGTTCGCTATAACGATGCTGACACGTGTTGTTCGATGACAAGACGCAAATATGCGTCTCTACACTGTTCTAATGACTCTTTTAGTTAACGTAAACAGTTAATAGAGCATCATCATTTTAGCAGTTCTTGCATGACCGATTCATTTTCCCTGCGGGACAAAGTAATTGTAGTGACCGGCGGTACCGGTATTTTGGGCGAGGCCTTTATCAAAGGCATTGTGGCGGCGGGTGGCGCTGTAGGCATTTTGGGGCGCAACGCCGAGGTGGCCCAGGCCCGCGCCGAAGCCATTCAGCAGCAGGGGGGGAGGGCCGTGGCCCTGGTGGCCGATGTGCTGGAAGAAACCGAGCTGCAAGCCGCCTGCCAGCAGGTGATGGATACGTTTGGCCGAATTGATGGCCTGGTGAACGGCGCCGGCGGCAATGCCCCCGATGGTGTGCTGGACCCCGCCGAGGACGTATTCAAGATGAACCTGACCGGCATGAAGCGCGTGATGGACCTGAACGTGTGGGGCACCGTGCTGCCTACCCAAGTGTTTGGGCCGGCGCTGGCCGAGTCGGGCGCGGGCAGCATCGTCAACATTTCGTCCATGAACTCCAAGCGGGCCATCACTAAAGTGCTAGGCTACAACATGGGTAAAGCGGCCGTGGACTGCTACAACCAGTGGTTTGCGGTGGAAATGGCCAACCGCTACGGCGACCGGCTGCGCATGAACGCCTTGGCCCCCGGCTTTTTCCTTACCGAGCAAAACCGCAGTCTGCTCACCAACCCCGACGGCAGCTTCACCGCCCGCGGCGAAAAAGTCATCCGCCAAACGCCATTCCAGCGCTTCGGCCACCCCGACGAGCTGCAAGGCGCGCTAGTGTGGCTGCTCAGCGACGCGTCCAAGTTCGTGACCGGCTCCATGATTTGCGTGGACGGCGGCTTCTCTATTTTTGGCGGCGTGTAGGGGCTGTTTGCACGGTGTAGAGACGCAACTATGCGTCTCTACACCGTGCAAACAGCTTCTTAGAAAAGAACTCGTCACTTCTCTTGCAGGGACGAATGACGGGCTTCACTTATAAAAATCCATACATTCAGTAATGCCCCAACAACCCTATTTCTTGGAGCAAACCATGCGCTGGTTTGGTCCTTCTGACCCCGTTTCTTTGGCTGATATCCGGCAGGCAGGCTGCACGGGCGTCGTCACGGCGCTGCATCACCTACCCAACGGCGTGGTGTGGCCGGTGGCTGAAATTCAGGAGCGGCAGGCCGAAATCGAGGCCGCCGGCCTGGTGTGGAGCGTGGTGGAGAGCGTGCCAGTGCATGAAGCTATTAAGACCCAGGTCGCAGGATATCAGCAGTATATCGAAAATTACAAGGAGTCGCTGCGCAACCTGGGGGCGTGCGGGATTCGCACCGTCACCTACAACTTTATGCCAGTGCTGGACTGGACGCGCACCGACTTGAGCTACCCCATGTCCGACGGCTCGCGGGCGCTGCGCTTCGAGCGGGCCGCCTTTGTGGCATTCGACACGCTGCTGCTGAAGCGCAAAGGCGCCGAGCAGGACTATACGGCCGCGGAGCTGGAGGCCGCCCGCCAGCGCCTGGCAGGCATGAGCGAGGCCGAGCAACTGCAAGTACAGCGCAACATCATTGCGGGCCTACCTGGCAGCGAGGAAAGCTTCACCTTGGCGCAGTTTCAGGAGGCACTAGACGCCTACCAGGGCATTGATGCGGCGCGGCTGCGGCAGCACCTCATCCATTTTCTGAGCGAAGTAGCGCCGGTGGCCGAGGCAGCGGGCGTGCGCCTCGTCATTCACCCCGACGACCCGCCCTACGCTATCTTGGGCCTACCGCGGGTAGTAAGCACCGCCGCCGATGTGGCGGCACTGTTTGCCGCCGTGCCCTCACTCAGCAATGGCCTGTGCTTCTGCACCGGCTCGTTCGGCGTCATCCCCGAAAACGACCTGCCTGCCATGGTGCGCCAGTTCGCCGACCGCATCCACTTCATCCACCTGCGCAGCACCCGCCGCAACGCCGCCGGCGACTTCTACGAGGACAACCACCTGGAAGGCGACGTGGATATGTATCAGGTAATGAAGGAGCTAATAGAGGTGATGCAGCAGCGTGGGGTTACGCTCCCCATGCGCCCCGACCACGGCCACCAAATGCTCGACGACCTCGCCAAAAAAACCAACCCCGGCTACTCTGCCATCGGCCGCCTCCGCGGCCTTGCTGAGCTACGCGGGTTGGAATTGGGGATACAGCGGGGAAGGATAGGGTAGGAGGGTAGGGGGGTGTGAGGGCAGGAAGTCTGTCATCCTGAGCGCAGTGAAGGACCTTATCACGTCAGAACGAGTCGTTGTTACACTTGTCGTTCTAGCGTGATAAGGTCCTTCGCTGCACTCAGGATGACATACTTCCTACCCTTACACTCTCTTGCCCTCCTATTCTTATTCCTCTCCCACCAGCCGCGTTTCCAGCGGCGCGAGCGTCACCAAGCCTTGCTTATACAAGCTGCCTAAGGCCTTCTTGAATATCTTTTTGCTCATGCCCAGGCGGCGGTAGATGTCGTCTGGTTCGCTTTTGTCACCGAGGGGAATAGAGCCGGTTTTGCGTAGGGCGGCCAGTAGGTCGTCGGCGGCGGCTAGGGCTTCGTCGTAGCCGGGGCGCTGAATGGTGAGGTCGAGTTTGCCGTCGGGGCGCACTTGGCGCACATAGCCTGTGTGCACGTCGCCGAGGCGCAGGGGCTTGAAGACCTCGTTGTGGTAGAGTAGGCCCTGGTGGGTGCCATCCACAATGGCTTTGTAGCCCAGGTCGGTTTCGTCGGCAATGAGCAGCTCGGCGGTGTCGCCGGCTTTGCCGGGGTAGGGCTGGTCGCTGAGGAACCACTCCCACTTGGCCGAAGCCACGATGCGGTCGGTGGTTTCATCGAGGTAGACGAACACTGTGGTACGGTCGCCGGGGCGCAGGGTGCGGCGCAGGTTGCTGTGCGGAATCAGCAGATCTTTCTCCAAGCCCCAATCCAGGAAAGCGCCCACTGCCGACACGTCACGGACGGTGAGGGTAGCAAACTGCCCGACCAGCGCGTAGGGTTCTAAGTTGGTGGCAATCAGGCGGTCCTCGGAGTCGCGGTACACAAATACGCGCACCGTGTCGCCTACCCTGGTGCCGGTTGGTATGTACTTGGCGGGTAGCAGAATGTCGCCATCGTCAGAAATCAGGTACATGCCGAAATCAACTTCGCGGGCTACTTCGAGTTCGTTATAATCACCTAAAAGCATGTAGTCAAGTAAGAATTAGAAATGAAGAATTAAAAAGGCAGAAGGCCTTTTTGAGGGCAGACTTACGCTGGTTGAACAGGTACAAGCGTGTGGTGTCCTACCGTGTTTTGAGCATCGGTGTCAGACTTTGGGAAGCAGGCCATCCTAGAGCGTTCTATTCCAAATAGCCCCGACGCTAGCAGACAAAGGTCAATTCTTAATTCTTAATTCTCAATTTTAATTAAAAGCCTACTGATACGTAGTGATGCTGGGCTGGCCGATGCTGAAATCGTTGAAGCCGTAGTAGGAGCGCGAGGATTGGAAAATCCGGAATCCGTCGCCGCTGGCTTGGCCGCGGGGGTAGTAGCCCAAGAAGAACTGGAACGTGCGCAGGACCGTGTATTCGTTTCGGAAGCGCAGACCCAGGCCGAACCCCATGTAGGGTTTATCGGCAAACGGGATGGTCTGGCCCCCGCCGGAAAGCCAGGCGGCATCTGCAAAGGCCACCGCCGCTACCCGGAAGCCCAGGAATGAAAGGGGCGTAAACACGTTGGCTTCGTAGTTTAGAATAAAGCGGCTTTGCCCACGCAGGGTTTGGTTGGAGTTGAAACCCCGCAGGCCCCGGCTACCATCAATAACCAAGGGGGCTTCTTCGGCTAACCGATTGAATCCTAAAGTGGAGCGGTTCCAGAAAAAGTGGCGCCACTGGAAGTTGCCGGTGCGGTAGAGCGGCGTGAAATATAGCAACTCGGTGTTGAGCTGGCCTTGCTGCCAGTTGTTTTGGGGGCGGAGCAGGTAGCTGCTGAACTCGGCATTGAGGTAGAGGTAGCCCCGCAGCGGACTATAGCCCGCATATGCCGCCCGAATGCCGTAATAGTGCCGGTTTTGCTTGGCGTTCAGCTCATAGCCCGTCGTGAAGCTGTAGATAGAACCCGTGGGAATGTCCTCGGTGCGGCCAAAGCCAAACAGGTATTTGTCTTTGTAATAACGGCGCACGGTGTAGCCCAGTGTGCCGTAGAGCAGGGTGTTGGTGCGGTACTCGGGGTAGGGCGACTTGATGATGCGGGTGTTGATGGCCCGCGCCGCCACTACCAGGCGGCCGGGGTTGTCGTAGCCCAAATCGTAGCTGGGCAGGTGCAGGGAGCGGCCTACCCAGATATCCTGCCGGTAGAAGCGCAGCGCCCGGTACAGCGTATCGGGGTAGCGGGTGGCGTCTACGTTGTAGTGGTCGAGGTTGAGGGCGTAGGCGTAGCGCGTGTTCACGGAGTAGAAGCTCCGGTTCAGGCTGAAACTCTGCTCTTTGTTGCGGTACTCGTCGCGCACGCGCACCTGGCCGTACAGGAAGTCGCGGAACGGCACCAGGTAACTGCCCTTGTACGACCAGCTCTGGGGCGTGCTGCGGCCGTACTGGTAGGAGTTGCGAAACTGGTGGCCCATGCCCAGAAAGTTGATGTCGCGCAGGTCGACAACCGCCGCGTCCACGTCGCGCAGCTGAAAGCCCCCGCTGATGCTGAATACGTCTTTGGTAACGACCTCAATATCCACGCTGTCGGCCGAAGTGGTGGCCTCATTCACGAACACGCGAGCGTCCAGAATCTCCGAGGTCTGGCGCAGCAGACGTTCCGATTCGGCCAGATCCAGCGGGTCTAGCTCCTGGCCGGGCCGAAACAGCAGTACCTGCCGTACCCGCGAGCGGGCCGTTTTGATGTGGAAGCTGTTGCCGGCCTTCTCCAGAAAGTTGCGCGGCGTGCGGTTTACGTCGTTGATGTTATAGCCAAAGGCATCCAGCGACGTGATGTTGATGTTGCGCACAATCTTGAAGTTGTGCCTGGCAAACTGCCGGTCTACCAGTTGGGCATCGAGACCCGCCTTGTCTTCGCGGGGCGGTGTGAAGCGAAATAGCAGAGCTGCCGCCTTGCCGGCAATGGTTTTGCGCTTGGTATATGCCTTTAGGCCATTGAGCAGGCGCTCCTCATCAAAACCCCGCCGCAACGAGTCGGGCTGCGCTATTTCGGTGGTGTCGGGCGGGAGCACCCGCACCGGCTGTTGCGCCTGCGCGGGCATTGCCCACCACAGCCAGCATCCTACCACCAGCGCAAAGCGCCAGGGCAATGACAAGCTGAAAAAGGCAACGCAGAAACGCATAGAAGAAGAGAGCAGCCGGGTGGCAACTGGCAAGTTACGAGGATTGCGCACGGTGTGGATTAGCACAGCGGCCGCGTAACGGCGGTCCGCCCCCACTAATTGCGCGCTACGTGCAACGGCCCGCCCACATTTTAAATTCAGACCGTCATGCTTCGACCAGCGGACGCCAGATGGAGCACGACGGTCAACGATGCACGCGGATTCCTCTACCAGCTCGGAATGACGGTCTACTTAGCACAAAATAGAAGTCTGCGTTACGAAACTATTTCTAAAAAAATTAGCTTAGCTATTATCTGGTTTATTGCAAATGAATCAATACTTTTGAGCCGAAAGGCAGACTTTTACATGAACGAGCGAATCCAGGAAAAACTAAGCATCTTGGCAGATGCGGCGAAGTACGATGTATCGTGCTCTAGCAGCGGTGGCAAGCGCAAAAACGTGGACAAAGGCCTGGGCAATGCCGAGGGCATGGGCATCTGCCACTCGTTCACGGAGGACGGCCGCTGCGTGTCGCTGCTCAAGATTCTACTTACCAACCACTGCATTTTCGATTGCGCCTACTGCGTGTCGCGCAAGAGCAACGACGTGAAGCGTGCCGCTTTTACGGTGGACGAGGTGGTAGACCTGACCATGAACTTCTACCGCCGCAACTACATCGAAGGCCTGTTTCTGAGTAGCGGCATTTTCTTCTCGCCCGACTATACTATGGAGCGCCTGGTGCGCATCATCAAGAAGCTGCGCACCGAGCATAAATTCAACGGGTATATTCACGTGAAGGCCATTCCGGGGGCTTCGGAGGAGCTGATTCAGGAGGCTGGCCTGTATGCCGACCGCCTCAGCGTGAATATTGAGCTGCCCTCGGAGATGAGCTTGCAAAACCTGGCGCCGGAGAAAAATTACCAGGAAATCCTGACGCCGATGGCCCAGATTCGGGATGGTATCGTGCAGAATAAGGAGGAGAAGGCCCTGTTCAAGAAAGTGCCGCAGTTTGCCTCGGCCGGCCAGAGCACCCAGCTCATTGTGGGTGCCTCGGCGGAAAACGACCACCAGATCATTCAGCTCACCGACTCGCTCTACAAGGGCTACGGGCTGAAGCGCGTGTACTACTCCGGCTACATCCCCATCACCGACGACGCCCGCCTGCCCCAGCTCACGCAGCCGCCCGTCATTCGGGAGCACCGCCTCTACCAAACCGACTGGCTGCTACGCTTCTACGGTTTCCAGGCCGACGAAATCCTGGACCCCGAACATCCCTACCTCGACCTTGAAATAGACCCCAAGCTGGCCTGGGCGCTGCGCAACCGCCACATGTTCCCGGTGGACGTGAATACGGCTGACTACCAATTGATTCTGCGCGTGCCCGGCATTGGGGCCAAGTCGGCCAAGCGCATTGTGGCGGCGCGGCGCTTCACCTCCCTTTCCCTCGACAACCTACACAAGTTTGGGGTAGTGTTGAAGCGGGCCAAGTACTTCATCACCTGCAAAGGCATGGCCCTGGAAAAGCGTGAGTACGACGAGCAAAGCATCCGTCGGCAAATCCTGTTCGGCGCGGGCTCCGTCCGTTCGGCCCTTGTCACCCAGCAACTCGACTTGTTCGCGCAGGCTGGTTAATGAGGTGATGTGCTGATAATTGAAAATCAACACATCAATTATCAGCACATCACCTCATTAGTCATCAGCACTTTACCTCATCAATAATCAGCACATCCATCACCAGCACATCAAAAACATGACCGTGTCACACCGTGCCCAAGTCCGACAGATGAAAGTAGCGCGCATGGCGTGCTGCTGCAAGTTGAGCGAGCTGCTGCCCCTGGTGCGCCAACTACACGAGCAAAGCCGGGCGGCATATTTGGCTAGCCAGACGCAGACTGGAAACCAGGAGCGTCCGGAGGCTGCTTAGGGTAGGGGCAGTGCAACCTGTCGCGGCCATTGTGGTATAGGGTCGTATGACCTACTTGCTGGAACACTACACCGTGCCTACCAACGGGCAGCAGCTGCACGTGGTGCAGTGCGGCCCCGCCGACGGGCCGCTCGTCGTGCTGCTGCACGGATTCCCCGATTTCTGGTACGGCTGGCAGCAGCAACTACAGGCGCTGGCCGAGGCGGGCTACCGCGTGTGGGCACCCGATCAGCGTGGCTATAACCGCAGCAGCAAGCCGCCCCGCATTCGCGACTACCGCATAGAAGAACTGGCCGCCGATGTACTGGGTCTGCTGGCGGCAGCGGGTAAGGAGAAAGCCACCATCGTGGGCCACGACTGGGGCGCGGCCGTAGCCTGGTGGCTGGCTACCCACCGGCCTACCTTCGTGGAGCGAGTAGCAGTGCTGAATGTGCCCCACCCGGCCGTGCTGGCGCGGGCATTGCGGCACAACGGCCGGCAGCGCCGCAGAAGCTGGTATGTGTTTTTCTTTCAACTGCCCAGGCTGCCCGAGTGGTGGCTACGCCGTCGGCACTACAAAGCCTTGCGCCGGGCGCTGCAAGGCACCAGTCGGCCGGGCACTTTCGGGCACGACGATATGGCCGCGTATCAGGCTGCCTGGGCGCAGTTGCACGCGTTGCGCGGCATGGTGAACTGGTATCGGGCCGTGCGTTACCAGCGACGCGGTGCAGCTTCCGCTACCCCGATTACGGTGCCGGTGCGCATTATCTGGGGTAGTAAAGATGCTTTTTTGCTACCCGAGCTTGCGCAGCAGAGCTTGGCGTATTGCGAGCAAGGGGAGCTGTTCTATTTGCCCGAAGCCAGCCACTGGGTGCAGCACGAAGAGCCCGCACGGGTAAACCAACTCCTACTAGAATTTTTAGAGCAGCCGAGCCGTACGTAAAGCTCGGTTAGGCATTGGGCGTACTAGCCACGGGTAACGTGTAATGAAAATGCGTTTGGAGTACGGTGTCTATCTTCTCGCGGGTCAGCGGCTTACTCAGAAAATCGGCTACGTGTAGCTGCTGGGCGCGGGCAATCTCCTGGGGCTGCAACGAGTTGGTGAGCATCACAATCACAAGGGCTTGCTGCTGGGCCGGTGGCAGTTGCCGGTATGCCTGCAAAAATTCCAAGCCGTTCATGACGGGCATATTCACATCCAAGAGCACCAGGGCAGGGTAGGCCTCATGGTCTTCCGGCTGATGATGCTGTTGCAAAAGCGTAAAAGCTTCCTGTCCGTTCTGAGCGACCAGCAATTGGTCGGCTACTGCCAGATTTTCCAACAGATGCTGGTTCAGAAAGTTGTTTACCGGATCGTCGTCGACCAGTAGAATACACGGTAGTTTTTCCACAAATACAAAAGTAGCGTGCTGGAAGAAAATCTTTTGCTAAGCTGAACGGTAAAAGGAAGCCCGCCAGCCGTGCAGGATACGTAATAAAGTCGATAAGTAGCGCCTGTGAGTTTCTTATTCCTTCTGGTTCAGGCAGCTGAATAGTTGCTCATCAGATAGAATAGGGTGCTTTATGGTATTGTTATGAATGTTAAACAACGGATTATGAGCTTGGATTACGTGTATGACGGTTCATTTGACGGCCTGCTGACGGTGGTGCTGGAAATGTATGAGCGCCAGGCGGTGCCCAACAGCGTGCAGCCCGCAGGGAGCGTGCAGGGTGGCCTGTTTACGTCTGCCATACCCATTGATACCAGCGAGGAAAAAGCCACGCGGGTGTGGAACGGTCTGCTAAAGTATATGAACGAAGAGGCCCGGCGCCGGCTCTACCACACGTTCTTGTCCGAGCGGCCCGACCGGGAGTTGCTGATCTGCCGCTTCGTGCAGCAAGCCGTGGCGGCGCGGGGTAGGGTAGACATGTCCGAGAACCTGGCCGATGATACCGTGCGCCTCATTGCCCACATCAGTCAGCAATTGGGTAGGGAAAAACACCGCATGGAAGCCTTCGTGCGCTTCGAGAAAACCCAAGACGAGCTGTTTCATGCCACCATTGAGCCGGATTTTGACGTGTTGCCGCTCATTGCGCCCCACTTCACCAAGCGCTACGCCGATCAGCGCTGGCTAATCTTCGACCGGCGCCGCGGCTACGGCCTTTACTACGACCTGCACCGCACCGACATCGTGCAGTTTGAAGCGCCTACCCCCCAGCGCCGCACCGACGTGTCGGCCACGGTGCTCGACGAGCGGGAGCCGCTGTTTCGGCTGCTCTGGCAAACCTATTTCGACCACGCCAACATCCCGGAGCGCCGCAACCTGAAGCTGCACCGTCGCCACGTACCGCTGCGCTATTGGCGCTACCTCAGCGAAAAGCAACCCCGCGAAACCCGCTTCACGCCCATCGACAACAAGCGCCCCGTGCAGAAACCGTAGTGCCCACCTGCCGCGAAAGTTCTAATTTGCGGGCCACTCCGCCGCTGGTGGCGACAGAACGTACACAGGTCTATTGATTTTTATGGGAACTACCCTTGTTTTTGGTGCCTCCGGTCAGTTGGGGCAATGCTTGCAGCACGTAGCGCAGGAGCGCGGTCTTACCGGCATCGTTTTCTTACCCGAAGAACAAGCCGACATTTTGGATGTAGCTGGTTTGCAGGCTGTTTTTGCCGAGCATAAGCCGGCCTACTGCATCAACTGCGCCGCCTACACGGCCGTGGACAAGGCCGAGGATGAGGTAGACCTAGCCCGCCGCGTCAACCGCGACGGCGCCGAAAACCTGGCCCGCCTGTGCGCGCAGCACGGCACCACGCTGCTGCACGTTTCTACCGATTTCGTGTTTGCTGGCACCGGCAACGAGCCCCTAACCGAAACCGACCCAGCCGAGCCCATCAGCGTGTATGGCCTCACCAAGTTGGAAGGCGAGCAGGCCATTGCCGCCCACACCCAGCAATTTTTCATTCTGCGCACTAGCTGGTTGTATTCTGAATACGCCAACAACTTCGTGAAAACCATGCTGCGCCTGGGTAGCGAGCGGGACGAGTTGCGCGTAATCTGGGACCAGGCCGGCACTCCTACCTACGCCATCGACCTGGCGGGCTGCCTGCTCACCATCATCGAGCAGCAAAACCAGCAGTACGGCATCTACCACTACAGCAACGAGGGCCTCACCTCGTGGTACGATTTCGCCGTGGCTATTTTCGAGCTGGGCAAGGTAGACGTGCGCACGGTGCCCATCCGCACCGCCGAATATCCCACCAAAGCCACCCGCCCCGCCTACTCCGTGATGGACAAAAGCAGCGTGAAAAAGGCCTTGAACATCAGCATTCCGCACTGGCGCGAGAGCCTACAAACGTGCATGGAGCGGTTGTAGGGTAGAGCCCCTTCTTTGCCGAGCAGCGCAGGGTTTCCGCGGCTGCAACTTCATTCTATAGATTACTTGCTGCGCAGTATAGCACGGAACAAATTTCCGCGCTATACTGCGCAGGTCGTTTCCTGTACCTCCAACTTTCCGCCCATGAAATTCCTTGTGCTCTTATCTTCTGCCGCTACGTTACTGTTACCCTCTACTTCGTTTGACCAGCCGCAGAAAGGTTGGGAGCCGCTGCTCGATAAAAACCTGAGCAAGTGGCGCACCTACGAAAGCTACCGGCACCAAAACGGTTACAAAGGGCAGCAGCCCGTCGATGCCGAAGGGAAGCCCCTAACGCCCATTGGCTACGATAAGAACGAAGCGAACGTGTTTTCGGTGGTGATGGAGCAGGGGCAGCCGGTGCTGCGTATCAGCGGCGAAATTTATGGCTGCGTGTTCACCAAGCAGGATTTCAAGAATTACGACTTGAAGCTGAAAGTGCGCTGGGGCAAGAAGAAGTGGACGCCCCGCCTGAACGAGCCCCTCGACAGCGGCATCCTCTACAACAGCCAGGGCGAATGCGGGGTAGACTACTGGCGGAGTTGGATGCTGGCCCAGGAATTTCAGGTGTCGGAGTACCGGGATGGTAATGCCATGGGTGACTTCTGGTGCATTGCCAACTCCTCGGCCGACATCCACGCAACTCACAATACCACCGAAAATACGCTGAAGTTCACGCCTGCCGCGCCGTTGCTCACCATGGGCAAAGAGGGCCGCAACTTCTGCCAGGCGTCTGCCAATTACGAGTCGCCCAACGGCGAGTGGACGGAGCTGGAATTGCTGAACGTGAACGGTCAGAGCGTACACCTCGTGAACGGGCACGTGGTACTGGCCGCCGAAAACTCCGGCTACCTCGCCAACGGTCAGCGCAACCCCTTAACGCACGGTAAAATACAGCTACAGAGCGAAGCCGCCGAGGTCTTCTATAAAGACATTATGATTAAGCCGCTGGCTGCCATGCCGGCCGCTTATAGCAAGTATTTCAAGTAGGGTATTCGGCCGGGCCAAAAGCAGAAGCCCTTTCTCTAATAAAGATCAAAGCACGTCCTTCCGACCAGCGAGGTTTCTCCCGCTGGTCGGAAGGACGTTCTTGCGTTCTATTGTCTCAAAACCGGTCGTCGTTCACTTCCACCCAAAAGCCGTCGGGGTCTTTGAGGTAGACTTGCTTGATACCGTCGGGGCGGGGCGTGGTTTGGTTCGCCTCGCCGGTCCAGCTGCCGTAGGGGATGTGCAGCTGCGTGAGACGGGCGGCAAACGCATCCAGGTCCTTCACATGGAAGGCCAGGTGAGCATTTTTGTCGTGGTCGATGACGCTGGTGGCACCTTGTATCAGGTGGAGCTGGGCGTGCGGACCAAGGCGGAGCCACACGTGCTTGCCATCGTGAAACGGCTCTGGAATTTCGGGTAGTTGCAGCACGTCTTTGTAGAACGCCACGCTCTTGGAGAGGTCGTATACATAGACGGCGATGTGGTTGATAGTAGGCGTGTTACGACTGGCGGTGCAGCCGCTGCCGAAGGCGGCTGCTACGAGGCTCAAGCCGCAACCGAGGCGCGTGAGGGTAGGGAGGGGCATACCAGAGAGAGGTAGGGTGGGAGAAAGAAATGAGTGCCGTGGATATGGTACGCAGTAAAGACACAAGATTTTGTGTCTCGTTGTCGAACGACTCACAATAGTCTCGTTCGGATAAATCATATCAGCAACAACAAGACACAAGATCTTGTGTCTCTACTACAAAACCTTTCTAAACATACGCATTTGCCGTTTGCCCGAGGCCGCATGAATACAAGGTCTGCGGTGCAACCATCAGCCCGGCCGGCGGTTCTTTAGCCGATCATTGGGCGGCGGCGCCCGAGTAACCCTGCGTGCGGTATGTGGATAGTTCGGTTGGCGCTGGCGCGCCCTTACACCTTTGTGGTCATGGCCCTGCTGATTTTGCTGGGCGGCATCATGACCATCCGCAGCATGGCGGTGGATATTTTCCCGGAGGTGAACATTCCGGTGGTGGGCGTGGTGTGGACCTACGCGGGCATGAGCCCCGAGGAAATGAACCGCCGCGTGGTGGTGATCAACCAGCGCGCCTACACCACCACCGTCAACAACATTGAGCACATGGAATCTCAATCCCTGAAGGGGGTAGGGATTATCAAGGTGTTTTTCCAGCCGGGTTCTGACCCGGCGGCCGGCGTGGCTCAGCTCACCGCCATTTGCCAAACGCTGCTGCGCATCATGCCGCCCGGCATCACGCCGCCCAACATCATCCGCTACTCGGCCTCCAACGTGCCCATTGCCCAGGCCAGCTTGTCGTCGGAAACGCTGGGCGAGTCGGACCTGTACGATGCCAACAACTCTTTTATCCGGCCGGGGCTGGCCATTGTGAAGGGGGCCTCGCTGCTCCTACCCAACGGCGGCAAGCCCAAGCAAGTGATGGTGGACCTCGACCCCGTGGCGCTGGCCGGTAAAGGACTGTCGGCCAACGATGTAGTGGCGGCCATTACCTCCCAGAATATCATCTTACCCGCCGGCACGGCCAAAATGGGCACCCGCGAGTACGACGTGCGCCTGAACAGCAGCCCCGAGGCCGTGGCCTCCCTCAACGACCTCCCTATCCGGCAGGTGAACGGTGCCACGGTGTACGTGCGCGACGTGGCGTTTGTGCACGAGGGCGCGGCCGTGCAGCAGAACATTGTGCGCCAGAACGGCCGCCGTACGGCCTTCGTGCCCATCATGAAAAGCGGCGGCGCCAGCACCCTCGACGTAATCGAAGGCATCAAGGAAGCCCTACCCAAAGTCCTAGCTAATGCCCCCGAGGGCCTCGATCTGAAACTGCTGTTCGACCAATCGTTTTTCGTGCGCGCCAGCATCAAGGGCGTGGTGGTGGAGGCGTGCATTGCGGCGGCCCTCACCGGCCTCATGATTCTGCTGTTCCTGGGTTCCTGGCGCTCTACCCTCATCATCGCGCTCAGCATTCCATTGTCGATTTTGGTGAGCATCATAGTGCTGAAGCTGCTGGGACAGACGCTGAACATCATGACGCTGAGCGGCTTGTCGCTGGCCGTGGGGATGCTGGTGGACGATGCCACGGTGGAAATTGAGAATATCCACCGCAACATGGGCCTGCGCAAGGGCCTGAAACGCTCTATTCTGGACGGCGCCCAGCAGATTGCTACCCCCGCGCTAGTGGCTACCCTCTCGATCTGCATTGTGTTTGTGCCGGTGTTTTTCCTGGCGGGCGTGGCGTCCTACATCTTCACGCCGCTGGCGCTGGCCGTGATATTCGCCATGCTGGCCTCGTATATTCTCTCGCGCACGCTGGTCCCTACCATGGTGCAGTTTCTGCTGCGCAAAGAACTCCCCATTTACCACGCCGAGGGCGGTGCCCACCTGCCCACCGAATCGGTGCGCAACCACCAGTCCGTGAGTGAGGCCGAGGTTCGCCTAGACCAGCTTCGCCGCGAGCAGGCCGAGCGCGAACATCCCAGCGGTACGGCCGAGGAAGAAGCAGAAGAACCCATCACCGAAGCCGAGCGCAAAGCTGCTAAGAGCATTGAGGAAAGCTGGGTGTGGCGCCTGCACAAGGCCTTCGACCACCGCTTCGAGGCGTTTCGGGCACACTACCGCGACGCCCTGGACTGGTCTCTGGACAACCGGCGGGCGGTGGTGCTGTGCTTTGTGGTGCTGTTTGTGGGCTCGGGGTGCCTGTATCCGCTCATTGGCGAAAACTTCTTCCCGAAGGTAGACGCCGGCGAGCTGCGCTTGCACGTGCGCGCCCCCACTGGCACGCGCCTGGAGGAAACCGAGCGCCGCTTTGCGCAAGTGGAGCAGATCATCCGGTCGGTGATTCCGAAAGACGAGCTGGAGCTGATTCTGGATAACATCGGCCTACCCGTGGTGTCGCTGAATTTGCTGATGAGCGACAACCCCGTGATTGGGGCCGGCGACGGCGAAATTCTGGTGTCGATGAAGGAGGAGCACGGCCCCACGGCCGAGTACATCCGCGAAATCCGGCGCCGCATCAACAAGGAGCAACCCGATTTGACGGTGTTTTTCCAGCCAGCCGACATCGTGAACCAGACGCTCAACTTCGGCCTACCCGCGCCCATCGACATTCAGGTGACGGGCAAAAACGTGGAGGCCAACCAGAAGATTGCTGCCAAGATTAAGGCCGACATGAGCCGCGTGCCGGGTGTGGTGGATGCTTTCATCTACCAGGCCTTCGACCTACCCCAGATGCGCCTCGACGTGGACCGGGTGCGCGCCCAGCAGGCCGGCCTGGCTCAGCGCGATATTGCCAACAACGTATTGGTGAACCTGTCGTCGAGCACCCAAACTACGCCCAACCAGTGGCTGAACCCTCAAAATGGCGTGAACTACACGGTGGCCGTACAAACCCCGCCACGCAATTTATCGTCGCTGGATGCGCTGAATACCATTGGGGTAACTGGCGCCGGGCAAGCGAATCCGCAATTGCTGAGCAGCTTTACTACGAGCCGTCGCACCGCTACCTCGGCCCTCGCTTCGGATTACAACATCCAGCGGGTGGTAGACGTGTATGCCAGCGTGGAAGGTCGCGACCTGGGTAGTGTGAATACCGACATGACCAAAATCCTCGACAAATACCGCCAAGACCTACCCAAAGGCACCACCATCACGGTGCGCGGGCAGATCGACAGCATGCGCACCTCGTTTATCGGGCTGGGCATTGGGCTGATTGGCGCTATTCTGCTGGTGTATCTGCTGATGGTCGTAAATTTTCAGTCGTGGCTCGACCCGTTCATCATCATTATGGCGCTGCCGGGGGCGTTGTCGGGCATTCTGTGGATGCTATTTGTGACACAAACCACCTTCTCGGTGCCCTCGCTGATGGGCGCTATTATGTGCATCGGGGTAGCCACGGCCAACAGTATCCTGCTGGTGACGTTTGCCAACGAGCGGCGCGAGGAAGACCCCGACCTCTCGCCCCGCGACGCCGCCCTGGATGCCGGCTTTACCCGCCTGCGGCCGGTGCTGATGACGGCTCTGGCCATGATTATCGGCCTGCTACCCATGTCGTTGGGTATGGGCGAGGGCGGCGAACAAAACGCCCCGCTGGGCCGCGCCGTGATTGGCGGCCTGCTGCTGGCCACGGTCACTACCCTGTTTTTCGTCCCGATTATGTTTAGCTACCTCAAGAAAAAAGAGCTGAATGCGGAGGCGGAAGCCGAAGTTGAACAGCAACAGGTAATCGCTTAATCTCGTCGTCCTTCCCAACTATTTCACCACGCGCCCTACCTTCTTGCGCTTCAGCCTACCCTATGGCTACTCCTCCCGAAGAACAAACGGATTTCATTACCGACGACGCCAACGCCCACCTCTCCAGCGAGGAGCGGGCGCGGCGTAAGCACGCGCACTTTGGCGAAAACCAGGTGGACCACCGTCCCGCCGATACGCCACCAGCAGAGGCTGCCCCGGCCCGGCCGCGGAGCCGGCGCACGTTTTGGATTGTGGTGCTGGTAGCCGTGGCCGTGTTTGCACTACTGCTGCTGATCGGGTTGCTACCCCGCCTCAAACAAAATAACGAGCGCAAAGAAGAAGCCCAAGGCGGAGCCAACGCCACGCCTACTGTGAGCGTACTGCCCGCCGAGCAAGCCCCCGATACCATCCGCCTGGACCTGCCCGCCGACACCCGTTCCAACCGCGAAACCTACCTGTTTGCCCGCACCAACGGCTTTGTGCAAGCCTGGTACACCGATATTGGTACCGAAGTGAAGCGCGGCCAGTTGCTGGCTCTCATTGCCACGCCCGAACTGGACCAGCAGATTGCTCAGGCCCGCGCCAACCTCACGCTGGCCCAGAGCAACTACCGCCGCCTCACGGGCATCAGCATGCCCGGCGCCATTTCCAAGCAGGAGCTAGACCAGGCCAAGGCCCAGTTTTCGGCTGAACAGGCCGTGGTGAATGGTCTGCTAGCCCAGCAGGGCTTTCGGCGGGTGGTGGCGCCGTTCAGCGGTTTGGTCACGCAGCGCAACGTGGAGGTAGGGTCGTTGGTGTCGCCGAGCAATGCGGCGGGTAGTCAGCTGTTTAAGGTAGAGCAAACCGATACGCTACGCGCCTTCGTGAATGTGCCGCAGAACTACGCCACCGCTATCCGGCCGGGCCTTATCACCCAGCTCATCGTGCCCGAATTTCCCAACCGCACCTTTGCCGGCCGCGTCGCTCGCGACGCCGGTGCCCTGAGCGAGGGCACACGCACGCTGGAAACCATCGTGAAAATCTCGAACCGTGAGCAGCAGCTGCGGCCGGGCATCTTTGCCCAGGTGCGCTTCGAGCTGCCGCGCACCGCGCCCAGCGTCCTTATCTCCGCCAATACGCTGGTGCCGGGCGGCACCCAGCCCCGTGTGGTGGTCATTCAGGACGAGAAAGTGCACTACCAAGACATCACACCCGGCCGCGACTTTGGCGCGCAGGTGGAGGTAATTGGTGGCCTAAAAGGCGGCGAACTGTTGGTGGTAAACCCCGCCGAAACGCTAACGGAGGGCGAAACCGTGGCCGCCCGCCGCGCCAAGGTGGAGAAGAAAGCCGCCGCGCCTACCCAGCCCGCCGCCCCCGAGCGCCTCTACGACCCTAACCGCCCCATCGTGTCTTCGCCGGCTGGGAAGTAGGGTAGGGGGGTAGCAGCTATATAAAAAGTGTGTCATCCTGAGCAGAGCGAAGGACCTTCTGCCCACAGAACGACAAGCGTAACAACGACTCGTTCACTTGGCATAAGGTCCTTCGCTCTGCTCAGGATGACAGATGAAAAAAGACATACAGAGCAGCAGCTTCTGAAACAGCTCAGAGCTGACCGTCAACCAGTAGTATCCACCTGCATGAGCTTTTCGTTGCGATATTATTCTCTCTCGATACTGCTGCTGAGCACGCTGCTAACCAGTTGCGCGCGCGCACCGCGCTACCAGCCGCCCAGCGTAACGGCCCCCACAACCTGGAAAAACAGCACCGATACCACCTTTGCCGCGCCCCAAACCAACCCGGCACCCGCTAGTGCCGCCGCGGCCGAGCTACCCCGGCAGCCAACTGTGCCAGCGTGGTGGAGCATTTTTCAGGATGACGAGCTGGCACGGCTGGAGCAGCAAGTGCTGGCCGCCAACTACAGCCTGAAAGCTGCGGTGGCCCGCGTGGAGCAGGCCCGCGCCAACGTGACGGTGGTGAACTCCTACCGCTCGCCCACAGTGGCCCTCAACCCGCAGGCCTACCGGCAGCGGCTGTCAGCCTACCGGCCGCTGCCCATTGCCAGCACCAATGGCCCGCAGGCTATCAACCAAACGCAATTTTACCTGCCCTTGAATGTGAGCTACGAGGTGGATGTATGGGGCCGCTTGCGCCGCAACGTACAAGCCGCCGAGGCCGACGAGCAAGCCTCCGAGGAAGATCTGCGCACTGTGCAGCTCTCGCTCACCGCCGATGCCGCCGGCTACTACTTCGACCTGCGCGGCCTCGATGCTGAGTTGCTGGTGCTGGACAGCGCCCGCCAGGCCCGGGTAGAAAGCCTGCAACTCACCCAAGCTCGCAACCAGGCCGGCGTCGACAACGAAATTGCCGTACGCCGCGCCGAAACGGAACTGGCCAACGTAGACGCGGGCATCGTGGAAGTGCGCCGCCAGCGCGCCGGCTTAGAAGCAGCCCTGGCCACCCTCATGGGCCAGCCAGCCAGCCAGTTTGCGCTAGTGCCGCGTCCCGGTCAGCTTCTGATTCCGCGGGTACCAGCCGCCGTGCCCGCCTCTCTACTCGCCCGCCGCCCCGATTTGCGCCGCACCGAGCGCCAGCTAGCCGCCCTCAACGCCCGCGCCGATGCTGCCCGCCTAGCCCGCCTACCCACCGTGCAACTCAATGGTTTTGTAGGACCCTTGTCGAGTGCGTTGGGTGACCTGCCCAAGGTAGCCGACAGCTACGCCTACTACGTGGGCGGCGGCATCTCCATCCCGATTTTCAACGGCGGCCGCTTGCGGGCTAACCAGCAGATTGTAGAACGCCAGTACGACGAGCAAGCCGCGCAGTACCGCCAAACAGCGTTGGTGGCATTTCAGGAAGTGGAAACCTCGCTGGCGAATGTGCAGCAGAGTGCCGCCCAGCTCACGGTGCAGCAGCGCGCCCTGCGCTCGGCCCGAATGGCCGGCCTGCTTACCAAGGAGCGCTACCGCGCCGGCCTCACCAGCTACTTTGAGGTAGTAGACGCCGACCGCCAAACTCTGGACGCCGCCCGCCTGGTGGTGCAAAACCAGGCCAACGAGTTGAGCTACACCGTACAGCTGATTCGGGCGCTGGGCGGCGGTTGGGAGTAGGTAAGTAAAACGGATGGCGCGGGGCTGTGGCCCGTGTCTATTACTTAGCAGGCCTCTGGCCTGCGCTGCCAGAACGAGCTTTGGCCTGAGCTACCTAAGCAACCTGCCGAAACTTCTCGAATGGCGCGAACGGTGGCAGGCCAGAGACCTGCCAATACATGACACGGGGCATAGCCCCGCGCCATCCCTATCTACTACATAACCCCAGGCCTGCGGAAACAGTAAGGGTAGGGCATCACCTATCCCTCCGCTCATGCCTACCCCCAAGCAGCCTGCCCTCCCTAATTCTTCCGGTTTCGTGCGGGTGCGTGGGGCGCGGGAGCACAACCTGCGCCATGTAGACGTGGATATTCCGCGCGATGCGTTGGTGGTGTTTACGGGCGTGTCGGGGTCGGGGAAGTCGTCGCTGGCGTTTGGGACGCTGTATGCCGAGGCGCAACGCCGCTACCTGGAATCGGTGTCGCCGTATGCGCGGCGGCTGTTTCACCAAATGGCCGTGCCCGCCGTTGATTCTATTGACGGGCTGCCGCCGGCAGTGGCCTTGCAACAGCAGCGCGGCACGCCTACCACGCGTTCCTCGGTAGGCTCCGTCACCACGCTTTCCAACCTGGTGCGGATGCTCTACTCGCGGGCCGGCGACTACCCGGCGGGGCAGGGCGTTGTGTACGCCGAGGGCTTTTCGGCCAACACGCCCGAGGGCGCGTGCCCTACCTGCCACGGCCTGGGACGCATTTACGAAGCCACCGAAGAAACCATGGTGCCCGACCCCTCCCTCACCATTCGGGAGCGGGCCATTGCGGCTTGGCCCACGGCCTGGGGCGGTCAGAATCAGCGGGATATCTTGGTGTCGTTGGGCTACGACGTGGACCGGCCCTGGCGCGAGCTGCCTCAGAAAGACCGCGACTGGATTCTGTTCACCGACGAGCAGCCGGTGGTGCCCGTGTATCCTGGCTACACGCCCGAGCAAACGCAGCGGGCCATCCGACGCAAGGAAGAGCCCAACTACATGGGCACCTTCACCAGCGCCCGACGGCACGTGTTTCACTCCTTCGCTAACACCCAAAGCGCCCAGATGAAGAAGCGTGCCTTGCAGTTTATGCGCGGTACCGAGTGCCCTACCTGCCACGGCAAGCGCCTGCGGCAAGAGGCCTTGGCCGTCACGTTTGCCGGGCTCGATATTGCCGATTTCTCGGCCCTCCCTCTGCAACGCGTAGCCGCCCAGCTGCAACCCTACGCCGAGGGCACCGCTCCCGGCCGCGCTGCCCAGGACGCCGCCTACCCCGAGCAGGCAGTAGTAGCCCAGCGCATCACGCAGGATCTGGTGGCGCGCCTGCGCGTACTGCTTGATCTGGGGTTGGGCTACCTGTCGCTGGAGCGCAGCACGCCTACCCTGTCGCCGGGGGAGCTGCAACGGCTGCGGTTGGCTACGCAGCTGTATTCCAATCTGTTTGGGGTGGTGTATGTGCTCGATGAACCGTCTGCTGGCCTACACCCCGCCGATACGGAAGCGCTGCTGGAGGCGCTGGCCAGCCTGAAAAGTGCCGGTAATTCGTTATTCGTTGTAGAGCATAATCTCGATGTAATCCGACAGGCCGATTGGCTGGTGGATGTGGGGCCGGCTGCCGGGGAGCAGGGCGGGCAGGTGCTCTACAGCGGTCCGCCTGCTGGTCTGGCCGACGTGGCGGCGTCCCAAACGCGCCACTTTCTATTTGCCGATGAGGCTGCCGCGCCTACCCCTGCGCCGCGACCGGCCCAGGGCTGGCTTCGGCTGGCGGGCGTCACGCGCAACAACCTGCGCGGGCTGGACGTGGCGTTTCCGCTGGGCGTATTTACGACCGTCACGGGCGTGTCGGGATCGGGCAAATCGAGCTTGGTGAGCCAGGCGCTGGTGGAACTGGTGGGGGCGGCACTGGGCCAGGCCCTACCCGCCGCCGAGGAAGAAGGCGACACGTTGGAGACTGAGCCTTCGCCTGTGAGCGGCGGGCACATCACCGAAGGTATGGAGCACATCAACCGCTTGGTGCGCGTCGATCAGAAGCCCATCGGCCGCACGCCGCGCTCCAACATGGCTACCTACACCGGCCTGTTCGACCACGTGCGGAAGCTGTTTGCCGCTACGCCCGCCGCCCGCAAGCGCCGCTACGACGCCGGCCGTTTTTCCTTCAATGTGCCCAAAGGTCGCTGCGAGAACTGCCACGGCGAGGGCTTTGTGATGGTAGAACTGCTGTTTTTGCCCAGCGTATACTCGCCCTGCCCCGTGTGCCACGGCACCCGCTACAATGCCCAAACGCTGGAAATTCAGTACAAAGACAAGAACATTGCGGAGGTACTGAACCTGACTGTGGACGACGCCTGGGCCTTTTTTGACGAAGAACCCGCCGTGCAGCGAGCCCTCACGGTGCTGCGCGAGGTAGGGCTGGGCTACCTGCGCCTCGGCCAGCCTGCCACCGAGTTATCGGGCGGCGAAGCCCAGCGCATCAAGCTCGCCACCGAGTTGCAACGCCCGCCCCGCGGTCACTCTCTGTACGTGCTGGATGAGCCCACCACCGGTCTGCACCCCGCCGACGTGGAGCGCCTGCTGGTGCAACTGCACGCGCTGGTAACCGCCGGCAACACGGTAGTAGTAGTGGAGCACACCATGCGCGTGGCCGCTGCCAGCGACTGGGTACTCGACATCGGTCCTGGTGCCGGCGACGAGGGTGGCCAGCTGGTAGCTGCTGGGGTGCCCGCCGAGGTAGCGAAAGCACGGGCCAGCAAGACCGCGCCCTACCTGCGACGGGCGTTGGAGCGAGCGTAGAGACGCATATTTGCGTCTCGTCGTCCGCGCCGCGTGGCCGATGTCGTTCAACGACGAGACGCGAATATGCGTCTCTACATCGTTCGAGCAGCTTAGGCTAACCTTGTAACCGATGGCGTGTTTAGTAGCTATGGAAACCACTCACCCCGACCTGCAATATCCCATCGGCCGCGCCCCCGCCCGGCCCGAAACGCCCCTGACGCCCGCCGAGCGCGCCGCCTATATCGAGCAGATTGCCGCGCTGCCGGCTCAGCTCACGGCCGCCGCCCGGCAAGCAGGGGGCGTGCGCCTGGAGCAACCCTACCGCCCCGGCGGCTGGACGGGCCGGCAAGTGATTCATCACGTAGCCGACGTGCATCTGAACTTCTACCTGCGCTACCGCCTGGCTCTCACCGAGGACAACCCCACTATCAAGCCCTTCGACCTGAACGCCTGGGCCGAGCTGCCCGACGTGGCGGCCACACCCGTTACGGTGTCGTTGGCGCTGCTGGAGGCATTGCATACGCGTTGGGTTACGCTGCTGTGGCATCTCACGGAGGAGCAATGGCAGCGCACATTCTACCATCCCGCCTACGACATCACTTACACCCTCGACCAAGCTTTGGTGCAGTATAGCTGGCACGGCCGGCACCACTTGGCCCACGTGGAGCTGCTGAGCCGGGAGGGGTAGGGCAGCCCGCAAGGCGGGGTATTCCCGTGGTGCAGCAAATTGGCAATGTGGGCGTTGTGTAACACAATGGTCCACGGCACGCGTATGCATAGGGTATATGACCGATACTACTGCCTCTTCCTTCACCAAGAAATGCCCCCACTGCCAGCAATGGTCGGCGTGGAACCAGCGCCCCAACGACCGGTGCGAGCACTGCGGCGGATTCCTGGACCCGCGGGCGCAACGCCGCGTTGCGGAAGAAAACCGAAAAGCCAACGAACCAAAGGAGCCATCCCTGTTGGAAATTCAGTCGGACGACAACGTGATAGTGCGATTTTTCAAGCGCATTGGTCGCGTAGGGCAGGTAGTATTTGGGGCTATTCTGGCCTTCTTTATTGCGGTTATCACCTTTGTAGCGGGCTAGGGTGGGCGCGTGGCCTGACCTACGCCGGCCTTTGCTGGTAGGGAGCATGTTGCTTTACGCGGCGCTGTATCTCAACCGCCACGTGTGGCACTACCCGTTGCCTTCCTGGCTCTCGTCGCATGGCGCCGACCTGCTGGCTATGCCCATCCTGCTCAGCCTCACGCTGGCCGTACAGCGCTACCTGTTCCCGCAGTTCCGCCGGCTGGTGCTCCCCGATTCGTGGCTGCTGGGTGCCTGGCTGGCTGTGTCGGTGTGGTTTGAGGGCATATTACCATACTTCTCGGCAGTAGCCGTAGCCGATGCCCTGGACGTGGCAGCATACGGAGTAGGCACGCTGGCCTTCCGGCGCTGGCTCAACCGGCCCGACTAATGCCCTACCAGTTGCCCGGCAATATCGGATAGGGTAGGACCAGTGTAGGTGGGCGCGGGCGCCAGCGGGTACGTAGCCTGACCCAGCCGCGCAACGAAAGCCGCCTGCAAACCCGCCCGCAAGGCTCCGCCCGTGTCCCAGCCGTGGGCTGCCACCAGGAGTGCATCGGCGGGGGCAACCCCTAGCTGCTGGCACGCAGTGAGGTAGGTATCAGGATGAGGCTTGTAGCGCTTCACGTCATCAATGCTCAAGAGCTGCTCGAAGAAGGACGTTAGGCCAGCATACGCTATCTGCTTGCGCAGGGTAGAGCCGGGTGAGTTGGTGAGCGTCACCATCTGAAAGCCTGCTTGTTGGAGCAGGGTCAGACCTTCCACTACATCGGGGTGAGGTGGCAACTCGGCAATGAGCGTGAGTAGCTCCTGCTTGCGAGTAGCCGGGCGAGCAGGCTGCCCCAGGCTTTGGGCCAGCATATCCAGAGCGGCATCGCCAATCTGCTTGAAATCGTGGTAGGCTTGCGTCACAGTGTCTACCAGCGAGTATTGAAGCAGCAGCGAAAACCACTGTTTGAACGCAAATTCAGAGTTGAATTCCTGATTGACGGCCTGTTGTAGCTTGCTCATATCGAGCAAGGTTTCGTTGACGTCGAACAACAGCAGCTTAGGGCGGGCAGGAGGGGTAGGCATGGAAAGAAGTTGGTAGTTGTCAGTTAGGAGTCGTCAATAACGTACGTGTGGAGCCGCAGAGCGGCCATAGGTTTGTAGCAGGTATAGCGTAAAACCGACTGCGCCGCGTAGCGGTGCAAGGATGTATAAGATACTCTTGCACTGCTACGCGGCACTTGGTTCTGACCACATCAGACAATATTACAAACCTGTAGCCGCTCCGCGGCCCCACACGTACCGTTACTGACAACTACCAGAGCCCCGCCTGCCGAATCTGCTGTGCCAGCGCCGCAGTGCGGGGCGCCGGGCTGGCCAGCAAATCGGCGTAGACCACCAGCGGCGGGGCGCACTGCTCCGGATCAGGCAAGAGCGGGGAAAAATACGGATTCAGCAATTCCACGGGTCCCCGCTGGCAGGGTACCAGTTGTAGGTGATGCGCCAGTTGAGCACGGGGTAGCGTGCTGTAAATTGTGAGCAAAGGCGGTGGATCGGCGGAGATGCCCAGCAGCCGTTGAGCGGCGGCCTCGCCGCTCCAGACGCACCCTGGGGGTAGGGGGTAGGGCCAGTCGGGCGGGGCGGCCGTCAGCCACCGGTAGCGTTGCGGGTTCAGACGGTTGCGCAGGGTAGAGGCGTAGTACCCTACCCAGTGCTCTACCACCGCCGGCCGCAGGGCTACCCACCCGGCAGGATCGGCCGACCACAGGGCATGCTCCTCCAAGTAGGCCAGCGTGCGCACCACCACCGAGGGCGAAAAGCGGGTGGTTTTGGCAATTTCCCGCACCGGACAAGCCACCAGTGCCGGCGTGCGCAACAGGTGAAACACCAGGCGCATACCGGCCACGTTCAGCCGGGCCGGGGGCGCGGTGGTAGGTGCTGTTGTCATGGGGGCTGCTGCCGGCGCTGGGGCTGCCTGCTGGTAGCCGCGCAGGGCCACGAGTAGGCCCGCCGCGTGCCGCAGCCAGGCATTGCCGGCCGCATCGGCGTAGCAGATGCCCCGCGCCCGCAGATGCGTACGGGCCTGTTGCGATATGCGCTCGGCCACTACCAACAAGGGCGGGCCAGACTGTGTGAGGCGGTCGAGGGCGCCGGTCCAGGTGGTGTCGGCTACCAGGGGTAGGGCCACTACGCTAAAGCAGGCGCTAGCGCCCAACTGCCAGGTTTGCTGGGCTGCGCCGGCAGCCGGCCCCGCGCTGATACGGGTAGCCAATGCCTGCTGCAACC
The DNA here is from genome assembly GCF_017589435.1 of Hymenobacter defluvii. Lineage (NCBI taxonomy): Bacteria > Pseudomonadati > Bacteroidota > Cytophagia > Cytophagales > Hymenobacteraceae > Hymenobacter > Hymenobacter defluvii. Next base: position 114,859 of record NZ_JAGETX010000003.1, on the reverse strand, counting down.
CCAACCGAACCTGCTCCAGCAGCACGGAGGCAGAGAATAGGGATGACAAAATACGGTACCGACCCTACGTAGCCGGAATAATCAGTGGTAGAGGAAAGGAGAGAAAGCAGGTGCGGGAGTGGCCCTAAACAGCAAGACCGGCGCTGGTAGCCAGCCCCGGTCTTGCGTGTGCGTCGGCGCGGCAAAAGCCGTGCTTGCAGTAGGCTAGTAATCCGTGTTTTGCGGATCGAAGTTGGTCCAGCCCTGTAGCCAGTTGTCGGAGCCGTTGAAGGCGCCGCGATACGTCACCTTATCGAAGAAGCCATCAGCAGCTTTGCCCGTAAATACGGCGCCCGTCAGTAGGGGAGAAGAGCTGGAGAGTAGGAAGTTTGGCGCCGTCAGGTTGAAGTTGTTGGCGTTCAGTCCGAGTGTACCCAGGTTGGCCTGCGTTACCACGGCGTTGTTCTTACCGGTGCCGTTAAACCAAGTTTGCACGTCAGCGTCGGTGAAGGCGCCACTGCTCGTGTTGCCTGCGGCGCGCAGGGGGGTGTTGTTGTTAGCCAGGGTCACACCAGCCATCTGCATAGTATTGGCCTGTACGTTAGCCCAAGTAGAAGTGCCATCTAGGCGCAGTCCTTCAGGGTGACCAACAAATACAGAGTTGAACACGCTGGTAGAAGTATTGCGGCGTAGGTGCATAGCCGACTGATAGGCACCACTACCCGACTGCGTGCCGACAGGCGGTGCGCCTGCCGTTACGAAAATGCTGACGTTGCTGAACACAGGTGCCGTGAGTGGCAGGCCAGCATTGTCGCCCGTAGCAGGCGTGCCGGGGTTAAAGTTATCTGACTCAAAGCCGTTGGAGCCTGATTGGTCAGCGTACTGCGGGTCGCGCAGGGACAAGGCATACTGGATCTTACCCGTGTAACCATAGTCGGTATCAAAGTCATCATCCCAACCACGGTGTGCTACCAAGTGCTTGGCGTTTACAGTGCCGCCAAACCACTCATAAGAGTCGTCGCCGGAGTAGGAAACTTGGATGTAGTCGAGCGTCGTGCCCGAGCCTACACCGTACAGCGTCAGACCGTTGATTTCACTGTTGTCTTTTGTTGACAGCGGTACCCCAGCAAACTCAATGCGCACATATTTCAACACGCCAGAGTTATCGGTGGCGTTTGTGCCTCCGAATCCTGTCCCAATACCCCCTTCCATCTCCGTGTTCAGCGATTGGTTGATAGGTGCCCGACCAACCAGTACCACACCGCCCCAGTCGCCAAAGCTACGACTGCCAGGGGCCTTGGCTGAGGTAAAGACGATAGGATTGGTTTGCGTGCCTTGAGCCATCAGCATCCCGCCACGCTCTACTACCAATGCTCCTTTTGTAGCCGCATCGCCAAATATTTTTGTGCCTGGCTCAATTGTTAGTGTCACGCCATCTTTTACGCGTACGAATCCTTGTAGCAGATACTTTTCATTAGCGCGAAGGGTGCGATTAGCAGTGATGTCGCCTAAAAGAATTACCCGACCGGCGTTATCAGTAGGCCCGCTGGGCTCCTGAGTAGTAGGCGCGTTGTCATTGTTGTCCTCGCAGCTGCTTAGCGTAGTGGAAGTAGCGGTAGCCAGCATCGCTAGCAGCAGCAATTTCGGAAAGCGTTTCATGAAAAAGGGTTTGGGTAAATGAAACAAAGTGCGTTAGCTTATAAGCCGTTGATTACCAACTGAAAGTTAAACCTAGGGTAGTGTAGGAACCGCGACGGAAATTGCGCACTGTCTGGTCTCCATTGGAGAGCTTGTTGTTTCGGTCTGTATCCTGTGACAGCCGTACGGGTTGGTTGAAGATATCCTGCCAAGCGGCACGCAGTTCCCAGTGCTTAGCTAAGCGCTTAGTTGCTACCAAGTCCAACACATTGCGGGGAGCCTCAAATACTGTGGGGTTGACTATATTGCCGACTGCGAAAATGCGGGGTCCTGCTACGTTATAAAGTAGGCTTACCTGGGTACTGTTGTCATCGTTGGCGTAGTAGACACCTAAATTAACTAGGTAGGGGGACTGGCTTTGCAGTGGACGACGCTGCGTTTGGATGTCGCGCACGTCCAGTGCGTTTACTTGGCCACTGCCATCGGGCACTTCTACAGAACTACCCAAATCAACGCGGCTAACGATGTAGGAAGCGTTGCCTACCAGTGAGAAGCATCGTAGCCAAGGAGAATCGGAGAGAGTACTCAGCGACTTGCGCACTTCTGCTTCTAACCCATAGTTGTAGGCCGATTTGGTGTTGACGAAAGCATAGCTTAGGCTGTTAGCTCCGGAAGCCGTGACTTGCAAGTAGCTTTCAATGGGATTGGTAAAGGACTTGTAGAACGCGCCTAAGGTGAGTAACTCCCCAGTCGAAGGGTAGATTTCCCAGCGCAAATCCACGTTTTGTACGTTGGCTGTGCGCAAGTTGTAATTACCTTGGATATCTGCGTTCAAGTTGAAATCATAGAAGCGGAAGGGAGCCAACTCGCGAAACTCGGGACGGTTAATGGTAGAGGCATAGGCGGCCCTTACCAGCATGTTATCCGTCAAATTATAGGTGAGGTTTAGCGAAGGCAATGGGCTCAAAATTTTGCGCCCTCCACCGGCTACGCGCCCATCCAGAAGGCGGCTGCTTACTTGCTGATCATTGTACTCAGCTCGGAATCCGGCTGTGCCCGTAAGCCTACCCAACGGCACTGTCAGGCTAGCGTAGCCGGCCAGCAACGTGTTATTGGCTGTGTAAGAGTCATTGGGGTTGGTGCCCTCTTCCAGCGAAAGGCCACCCGGCTGACCCGTTAGATTTTCGGGTGCAAACACCTCGCCTACCGGCTTCGTGCGTATGGCGCTAGTATTGCCTACGCTGTTGTAGCCGAAGAAACGGGCGGAAAAGTCGCGGTCCTTGCGTTCAGCATATAGGCCAGCTTTCACCTTCATGCCGCCCTCGCGGTTGGTTGAGTCTTTCGTGATTTGGTGTACCACATTTAGGGCCACGGTTTCCAATCGCTCGTTCAGTTTAGAGAAGTAGCGGCCAGCATCCGTGAGGCTGGGGTCAGCCGGCGTCACTACACTAAATGGAACCGGTGTGCCGTCGCCGTTGGTAGCATCAATGGGGCGGATGTATCGCACACGGCGCCAGTCGGGCTCGGTGCGGTGCGTATAGGCAAAGCCGCCTACCCAGTTTACAGTGGTCTTATCATTAGGCAGCTCGTGGTTGCCTACCAACTGGCCCGAATAAATGCTGCGGCTCTCAAATCGTTCGGAAAAGGCCCGTACGTCGTTGCTGCTCTGAGTGATGTCCTGTCCCGTGCGCACAACCGTTTCGGCGGTGCCCAGTTGGTTAAACAGGTTTTTAAACTCCAACGTGCTACGGCTATTCAGGCGTAACCAGAAATTCTGGACCAAGCCTAAGCGTATCTCGTTGTTATATACTTGGTCATTATAATAAGAAGCCACTTGGTTGCGGTCCTGACCATTTTCGTAGAAGGTCAGGTTTGGATTGGTTGCCAAGCGGTAGTTGCCGTAGTTGAGGCTCGTGAGCGTACCCACCTGCTTGTCGCCAATCTCGAAGCGGCGACCCATGTTGAACGATAAGCGCAGATCGGGAGCCGCGTTGATTTGTTTTATGCCCCAACGGTTGGGCAGTTGACGGCCATAAGCGGCGCGCAATTGACTGCTGATATTATCGTTCAGCGGGTTTGGCCAATTGTCTGGAATGGTGCGCTTGCCGCTGTCAAATCCCAACCAGTCGTATTTGCCGCCTTCATACTTCATAACGTCCTGAAAAGTAGTGCTGGGACGATAGCCGCCCAGCACGCTCAGGTTGGTGAAGTTTTCTTCAGGAGCGCGCTTGGTGTATACTTTAATTACGCCGCCGGCAAAGTCGCCTGGTAGTTCAGCTGCGCCTGACTTGAAAATCAGCATGCGGTCAATTACGCTGCTTGGAATCATGTCGAAGGCAAAAGCGCGGGTGTCTACCTCAGAGCTGGGCGTAAGCACATCATTGAGCATCACTGCGTTGTAACGCTGTGTGAGGCCGCGAACCAGCACAAAGCGGTTGTCCTGGATGGATACTCCCGGCACGCGACGCGCAATCTGGGCCGCATCACGGTCCTGCGACTTTACGATTTGCTCAGCCGAGATACCCACCGCTACTAATTGAGAGTTGCGCACTTCCGAAATCACGGCTACTTCGGTGTTGGTGCGGCGCTGTGCCGTCACCACTACTTCGCCTAGCGTAGAAGAGGAGCTAGCCAGGGCCGTGTTCACCACCACCACTTTACCTACCGTCACAGTAAGGCTAGGTATAGTTTTCTTTTCGTAGGAGACAGAGCTAATTGCTAGTGAATAGGTACCTTCCGGTACGTTGCTCACAGTAAATGCACCATCGAGGTCGGTAGATGCACCTAAGCTAGTACCTACTACGCCCACGCTGGCTCCAATCAAGGGCTCCTGGGTTGTGGCGTCTTTCACGGTGCCCCGAATAGTGCCCGTTTGAGCTAGGGCTGCGAGGCTGCTCAGGCTGAACAGCAGAAAAAATAGTAGAGGAGTAAGGCGGTGCCGCATAAGGTTGAATTATGCTGCAAAGCTCCCCCGGCTAAATTGCCCTAGTTTGTCCCGATTGTTAAGTGATTGTTATGGAATGCGCAGGTATATGACGCCTGTATTATCTACTGAATAAGTCAGATGAATAAGTCAGATTAATCGAAGATGATGGTTTTGTTGCGGTGCACGAACACATGCTCGTTGAAGACCAGTTGCAGGGAGCGGGCCAGCACGATTTTCTCCACGTCGCGGCCGGCTTGGGCCATGTCCTGGGCGCTGCGGGTGTGGTCGATGGGGATGACGCTTTGGGCAATGATGGGCCCTTGGTCGAGCTGCTCGTTGACGAAGTGCGCCGTGGCCCCAATGATTTTCACACCCCGCTCGTAGGCCTGCGCATAGGGACTGGCCCCCACGAAAGCGGGCAGGAACGAATGGTGAATGTTGATGAGACGGTTGGGGAAGGCCGCCACAAAGTCCGACGACAAAATCCGCATGTACTTGGCCAGCACCACAAAATCGGGTTGGTAGCCGGCCAGCACGGCCAGCACTTCGGCCTCGTGGGCCTCGCGGGTGCGGTCGGTGTGGGGCAGGTGATGGAAGGGAATGCCGAACTGCTGCGTGAGGGTGCCCAATACCTCGTGGTTGCTCACCACGGCCAGAATCTCGGCATTCAGCTCCCCAAAGGCGTGACGCACTAGCAGCTCGCCCAGGCAGTGGTACTCGCGGGTAGCCAGCAGCACTATGCGCTTGGGGCGATTATCGGAGAGGCGCAACACCGCCGTGGGCGGCAGCACGGCCCGCAGCTCCTGTTGCAGCGCCTCGGCTTCGAAAGGCCCGGCAAACTCTGTGCGCATGAAGAAGTGGTTGTCGTGGCGCTCCACAAACTCGCCGTTGCGCAGGATGTTGAGGCCGTGCTTAAACAGCACGCCGGTAATCTTATAGACGAGGCCCGGCGCGTCCGGGCAATGAATCAGCAGGGTATTAGCCATAGAAGGGTAGGGTAGCGCCACAAGAATACAGAATGACGGCCACAAAAAAGCCACAGTAGAAGCTAGGGCTACAGAGCTGCCTACCTGTTACCGAACAATCAGCCAACGCAGCCTACCAGTACGCCCCTCTCATGCTGAGCAAGCCGTATTGTTCGGCCAAAGCGCTCAGCAACACACTCAGTAGGGTGAAAAAGGCCGAAAGTTACACTCGTCGTGGCCTAACCCAAAGGTGCTGGTGCCCGTTTGAAGGGCTATGAACGAAGAAAATAAACTGAGTCGTCGTCAGATAATCAGTGGGTTAGGCGCCAGCCTGGCCGTAGCTGCCGCGGCGCCGATGCTGTCGGCCGAAGCCGCTACCGCTACTGATAAGGCTGCTCCCGTTGTCCTCAAAGATCCTACTACCGCCTACCCCAAACCGCCTTTCAAGGCGCAAGAGCAACCCTGGCCAGCCTTGGCTAGCAAAATGGAGCCGCGCCCTGACCACGGCGAAACCAGCTATAAAGGTTCGGGCCGCCTGAAAGGCCTCAAAGCCCTCATCACGGGCGGCGACTCTGGCATGGGCCGCGCCGCCGCCATTGCCTACGCTCGCGAAGGGGCCGATGTGGCCATCAACTACCTACCCGCCGAGGAAGCCGACGCCAAGGAAGTTATCGACCTGATCAAGAAAGCGGGCCAGAAAGGCGTAGCTATTCCCGGCGACCTGCGCGACGAGGCCTTTTGCAAGAAACTGGTAGACGATGCCGTGCGCCAGCTCGGCGGCCTGGATATCCTGGTCAGCAACGCGGCCCGGCAACAGTCGCACGAGTCGATTGCCGACATCAGCACCGAGCAGTTCGACTGGACCATCAAGACCAACATCTACGCGCCGTTTTGGCTGATGAAGGCGGCTCTACCTCACCTCAAGCCCGGCGCCAGCATCATCGGCACTACCTCCGTGCAGGCCACCGACCCCTCGGCCAACCTGTTCGACTACGCCCTGACCAAGGCGGCCACCACCAACTTTGTCCGCTCGCTGGCCAAGCAGCTTGGGCCGAAGGGCATCCGCGTGAACGGCGTAGCGCCTGGCCCCATCTGGACGCCCTTGCAGGTAGCCAAAGGTGGCTCTACGCCCGAGAAACAGAAAACCTTCGGCGAAGATACGCCCCTGGGCCGCCCCGGCCAGCCGGCGGAGCTGGGCTCTATCTACGTGCAGCTCGCCGACCCATTGGCCAGCTATTCTACAGGCCAGATCTTCGGTGCGGCCGGCGGCAACGGGTTGCCATAGCCGTATAGCATATAGTTGTAAAGAAAACGCCCCAGCATCCGCTGGGGCGTTTTCTTTACAACGGGTTGTTCACTTTTAGTGCCTGAAATAGTCGCCCTGCTCCAGGTCGGCCAGAAGGGATTTGTGAGTAGGCTGCCAGCCCAGGCGCTGCTGCGTGAGGGCGCTGGAAGCAGCCAAGTCGAGGCCCGCGAAGCCCGCCATCCAGCCGAAATGTGCGCCAGCTTCTTCCGACGACTTACTCACAACGGGCACGCTCAAGTGGCGGCCGATTACTTCGGCAATGGTCCGTATCGGAATACCTTCGTCGGCTACGCCGTGGTAGCGGGCGCCTGCCACGCCTTTTTCCAGCGCCAGCCGGTAGAGCCGGGCCGCATCGAGGCGGTGCACAGCGGGCCAGCGATTATGGCCGTCGCCCACATAGGCCGCCTCGCCCTTTTCGCGGGCAATGTTGATGAGGGTAGGTACGAAGCCGTGGTCGCCGGCATCGTGCACCGAGGCGGCCAGGCGTACCACCATGGCCCGCACGCCCTGGGGCACCAGCGCTAGCGCCGCGTCTTCTGAGTGGCGCATGGCGGGCACCTTGGCGTCACGGGCATCCTCTTCGGTCAGCAACTCACCGTTCTGTGTGAGGCCAGCGAAGCCAGACGTAGCAATAAAGGGCCGGTTTGAGCCCGCCAAGGCAGCGCCCATGGCTTCAATGGCACGGCGGTCTGCTTCGGCCGCGGCGGCGTACTGCGTAAAGTCATGAATAAACGCGCAGTGAATGACCCCATCGGTTTCGGCGACGGCGCGTTGCAGGCTGTCGAGGTCGTTGAGAGAGCCGCGGTGTGCCTGAGCACCGGCAGCAGTTAAGGCTTGAACGGCTTCTTCGGAGCGGGCGAGGCCGAGCACCTGGTGGCCCGCGCCGAGTAGTTCCTGTACAACGGCCGAGCCTACGAAGCCCGTAGCGCCGGTAACGAAAATGCGCATATGTGTGGTTGTGTGAAGTGTGATGCTGATGACTCCACAAAAGTCCGGCAAGCAGAGCGTAACACGTCTGCGCGGATCAAACCATCTACTGAAGAATTCAAAGGAGAACGCCTTTCTTCCTACCCTTCTACCCCCGAAAGGCCCCTGGCACTAGCCCGGTCTGGCGCTTGAAGAAGTTGCAGAAGTGCGCCACATCGGCGAAGCCCAGGCTGTCGGCAATTTCCGAGACGGTCCAGGTGGTTTGTTTTAGCAGCATCCGGGCTTCTTGGGCTACCCGGTTGCTGATGAGGGTGGTCGTGGTGTGGCCGGTGGTATCCTTAAGTGCCCGGTTGAGGTGGTTGACGTGCACGGCTAGCGCGTCGGCGTAGTCTTTGGCTGTGCGCAGGGGTAGCTGCTGCTGCGGGGTAGCCAGCGGAAACTGCCGCTCCAGCAGGTCAGTGAACAGCGCTGCTACTCGCGCCGAGGCGTTGTGCGCAGGCGTTTGGATAGAAACCGGCTGAAGTTTCTGCCCCGCATGAATCAGCTCCAATAAGTAAGCACGCAGCAGGTCATACTTGTAGGTATACGTGGAAGCCATCTCACACTCCATTTTCTCGAAAATAGGAGCCAATGCAACATGTTCGTCGGGGCTGAGGGGTAGCAACGGGCAACCGCCCGGTTGAAAAACGGGCAGTTCCTCCACAGCCAGCGCACCTTTCACGGGAAGTAGAAATTCTTCGGTGAAGATGCAGAAATGCCCCGTTTGGTCCTGGTCGTGGGGAAGCCAGCGGTAGGGCACTCGCGAGGTAGCAAACCACAGAGCCGGCCCCGCCACCTCCACGGCTTGATCGGCGTATTCGATGCGGCTGCGGCCCTGAATCAGGCTGATTTTGTAGAAGGCACGCCGGTCAAAGGTCATCGGCGGCCGCTCGTGACGCCGCCGCATCAGTACGGCCACGTTGAACACATTGAAATGGCCGATTTCCCGTTGCAAATCCGCTGGCGGCATCACGCCTGTGGCCCCATTATCCTGCTCCGCAATCTTGGTATAAAAGGCTTCGAGAGAGTTGGGATCCATAACCAATGATTGTAAAAATCAAAGGTAATGGTTTAGGCTGTACGAGTGGGTAGTAGCGACGAAGCGATAGATGTAGTAGCAGGACGGATAGGTTCCCTAGGTTTTATCAGGCGGCGTAGTATCGGTTTGTCACTGGCGCAGCAGCAGAGACTCTGAGAAGCTGTTTGCGTTAGTTGTTGCACGATGTAGAGACGCATAGTTGTGTCTCGTCGTTGAACGGTTTCGGCCACGAGGCGCAGACAACGAGACGCACATATGCGTCTCTACATCCTTTAAACGATTATTCAAACGCAACTAACGTCTTAAATATCTTCAATAGGTAAGTGTTGATTATCTGATACTTACTTGAAATAAGGGCACTTACAGCGCTAGTAGCGCCAGCTTACCATCGGCGCTGCTAACGAGCACGCCGCGGCCCAGCACGAGGCGGGGCGTGTTCACCATATCTTCGCCCAGAGCATACCGCCAGCGCACCTGCCGCGTGGTCTTGTCTACGGCAACCACCTGCCCAAACGTGGTACCGAATACCACCAACTCGCCGCCCACCACCGGCATGGAAGCTGAAAAGTCCTGCCCGAAGCCTGCATTCAGGCTCCAGGCCGGCTGGGGTGCCGCGCCGGGGCGGGTGTGCCAAGCTACCACACTGTCCTGCATGGTCTTGGCAACGAGTAGGCCGCCTTGCGCATCACCGCCGAGCGACTCACGCACGCGCCAGCGGCCATCAGCGGCTACCGGTTGGCCGGTGTGCAGGTCGAAGCCGTGTAGCTGCTCGTCGGGGGCCACGGTGTAGACGACGCCTTGCTGGATAACGGGCGTGCACATGGCCGGCGAGTAGTAGTGGCTGCGCTGCTCGTTGCGCCACTGCCAGGCCAGGGTGCCATCGGTGGTGTTCAGAGCGTAAAGCGTTTTATTCCAGGTGCCAAATACGATTTTGCCATCGGCCAGCGCCGGGGTGGCGGGTGGAAAGCCCGCCAGCTGGGTGTGCGTCCAGCGCACCTTACCGGTAGCCAGATCAAGGGCACGGAAGGTCAAGTCGCTACTGCCGATATAGACTGTGTTGTGGTCGATGAGGGGCGAAGCCAGCACGGCCCCGCCGGTTTTCACCCGCCACAGCACCCGGCCGGTGCGGGCGTGCAAGCAGTAGATCGTGCTATCGGCCGAGCCGAATACTACGCGCTGACCCGCTACGGCTGGTGAAGAGTAGATGGATTGCCGGCTTTTAAACGTCCAGTTGGGGGTAGCATCGCGCAAGGAAAGCGACTTGAATTCACCCAATAAGTTGCCGATCAACACCGAGTTCTTCCACACGGCGGGCTTGGCCACCAGGTTGCCGCGGTCCTGGTATTGCCACACGGCTTTGCCCGAAGGGTAGGCTGGGGTAGGCAGTACGGGCGCTGCCGCTTGAGTTGCTACTCTGGGCGGCCGGCCCGCGGCAAACCGTGCCCACGGGGCCAGCGCCGGCTGCCCCGGCTGCACCATGCGCAGATGCACCGAGTCGGGCGTGACGGTTACCATGTTATAGGCCACGTTGCCTTCGCGCTGCTGCGCCGTACGGGTCATGGCGCCGGGTAGGCCGCCAAAGTCAAATACTTGATTGACATGTCCGTGGCCGCAGAAAATAGCCTGGGTGCGGAACCGGTGGAGCTGCGCCAGCACGGCGGGCGCATTACTCAGTTGGTCGTTGAGGGGGTAGTGCGCGAAAAACAGCACCGGTTGGGTAGGCGGCGTGGCGCGGGCCAGACTGTCGAGCCAGCGTAGCTGGTCCTGGGGCACGTAGCCGCGGCTCATGCGGCCATACGGGCCGGTGCTCACGCCCACCAGGCGCACGCCTTGCACGTCGGCCACAAACTTCTGATCGTGCCACAGCTGGTTGAAGGCCAGTCCGCCACTGGCCGACCAGCCGGTATCGTGGTTGCCGGGTAGGCAGTAGTAGGGCTTGTTGAGCTGATCGAGCAAGGCTTTGGCTTGTTGGAGTTGATCGGTGAGGCCGAAGTCGCTCACATCGCCCGTCACCACCACAAAGCGGATGCGCGGGTTGCGGTTGATGTCGGCCACAATGCGCGCCAGGCTCTTGTCGTTGCCGGCCTTGCCAATGTGGGTATCGGTAATCAGGGCAAAGCGGAGGGTGTCAGCCGGGGTGGATTGCGCCAGCGCGCCGGCGCTCGGCCAAAGCAGGTAGATGGTCAGCAGGCAAAACAGGAAACGAATAGACATAGTAGGAGCGAGTCGTAAACAGAAGGGCTGCCGAACCGTGGCAGCCCTTTGTCAGCGTGAGTGGTTGAAGAGCAGGTATTTCAGTAGCTGATACCTACTTCGAATAGCGCAGCTCGGCTACCACCGGGCGGTGGTCCGACGCGTAGGTTTCGGCCACTACCTGGTGGCTCACCACCTGAAAGCGGGCCTGCGGGGCGAACGTGATGAAGTCGATGGCCTTGGTGGGCGTCACTACTGGAATGGTAGGCGCGCACGACTGGCAGGTAGGTTTGAGAGCAGTAACCACCTGCTGCATTACCGGCGAACTGGCCTCTGCGTTGAAGTCGCCGGCTACCACGAACGGCAGCTTTTCCGCCTGCGCCAACCGCACCAGTTCCGCCGCTTGCAGCTGGCGGTTCTGGTCGGTGCGCTGGGCGTCGAAGTGAGTGCAGCCGACGCGGATTTTCTGGCCCGAGGGTAGGGAAATGGTGGCCGCAGCCAACACGCGCGGCTCGCCGTTGGTGCCGTCCTGGGTAGGCAGGCGGTGCACAATGGTGTCCTGCAAGGGGTAGCGCGAAAGCAGCGCCACGCCATAGGCGCCGCCGTCGTGCGGAATGGCCCTGCCGAAGTAGGCGTGCATGTGCAGCTGCTCGGCCAACTCGCGGGCCTGGTGGCTGCCGGTGCCCGAGCGGCCGGTGTGCACGTCTATTTCCTGGAGCATCACCACATCGGGGTGTTGGGCCTCAATGGTGCGCGCAATGGCGGGTAGGTCGATGACGCCGGGGCGGCTGGGCGGGCTGCAATGGTGCACGTTGTAGCTCATCACGCGCAGGGTAGGGGCCGGCGCCACGGGTGCAGGGGCCAGTGGGGTAGGTGTTGGGTCGGCCGATTTGGTGGCGCTGCACGCCAGCAGTAGCGGCAGGAGGCAGGAAAATAGGTTCTTCATACTACCAGCCAGGATTCTGGCCCAGGTTTGGGTTGCGCTCCAGCTGCACCAGCGGCATAGGCCACAGATAGTTGCGCGAAGCTGTGAAGGTGCGGTTGCGGTTGACGATGATGAAGCCGTTGGCATCGGTGGGCTGGTTGGCAACGTCAGCGGCCGAGCGTGCCCAGGCTTTCTTCATGCCCTTCACGTCCTCGGCCAATAGGTTGCCCTGCTGCCAGCGCAGGATATCGAAGTAGCGCTGGCCTTCCAGCGCCAGCTCCACGCGCCGCTCGCGGCGTAGCTCGGTGCGCACGTCCAGGCCGTTGGTGGTCAGCTCCGCGAGGTCCATGGCGCGCATGCCCACGCGCTGGCGCAGCTTGTTGATGGTCAGGTCCACGTCGGCCTGCGTGAGCTTGTTTTGCTCCAGGCGGGCTTCGGCGTAGATCAGCAGCACCTCGGCCAGGCGAATCAGGTGGATGTCGTTGGCGTCGCGGCTAACCTGCCCTACCGTGCTCAGCTCCACGTACTTGGTGAAGTAGTAGCCGGTGATGGTGACCGAGCCGCGGCGGTCGGAGCGGAACTTGGGCGTGGTATACACGGCCGGGTTGGTGTTCTGCGGATTGCCGTCGAAGCGGCCGCCCCAGGCCGCGCCGGGCTGCAAGATGGTTTGCACCATGCGCGGGTCGCGGTTCTTGAACACGTCGGCATACGTGGTATCCTTATATAGCGGCGACTTCTCGATGGGTAGGCCATCACTGCACAAATAGCTATCCACCAACGATTTCGTGGGGTTCCAGCGGGCGTTCTGGTCGGGCACCTGAATCTCGCGGCTCAGATTGTGCATGGAAATATCGGCCAGGTGGGTGCGGGCCAGGATGGTTTCCTTGTTGGCGCCGGCCGCCAGCTTGCCAGCGTAGGTGAACAAGTTGCGGTAGGCATTGGCGGTGCCGCCAGCGGTGTAGAGCTGGTACACATTCAGGTCCATCACGGCTTTGGCAGCCTGCTCGGCCGCGGCGTAGCGCTGGTTTTGCAGGGCCACGCGGGCCTTCAGGGCCAATGCCGCGCCCCGGCTAATGCGGCCCAGGTTGGCCCCAGTAGGAATGGCGGCGGGTAGGGCTGCCGCGGCTTCGTCCAGCTCTTTCAGCATGAAGTCAACCACCTCGGCGCGGGGCGTGCGGGTGCCGTACACCAGCGGATCATCGATTTCCAGCGGGGTCGTCACCAGCTGCACGTCGCCGTAGAAGGTCGTGAGGTAGCTGTAGAGGTAGGCCCGAATCACGCGCACCTCGGCGGCCAGGGCTTCCTTGCGGGCGGGGTCGGTCACCTCGGCGCGCTGGTAATTGGCCAGAAAGGCGTTGCAGCGGCGAATACCGTCGTAGCTACCCGTCCACTCGTTGTTGAGGGCGCCTATGTCGTTGGTGAAGTTGCCGCTGGCAATGCGCTGGTAGTCCGTGACAGAAGGCCAGATGGTGTTATCGCCCAGATTCTCCATGTCTACCGTGTTCTTGGCTTTCAGGTAGGCGTAGCAGGCGTCGGTGGCTAGGCGTAGCTGTTCTTCGTTTTCCCAGTAGGTTTCGTCCACCAGCTCATCCAGCGGCACGCGGTCCAGAAAATCATCCTGGCAGGCGCTGGTCAATAAGCTCAGGCCCAGTAGGCTGTATACTACAAAACGTTTCATATCAAGAAGAAGGAAAAGACTATTGAAGCGTGACGTTGAGGCCGAACACCACCGTTTTTACCTGGGGGTAGAAGCCGCCCTGGCTCACCGGCGACTCGGGGTCGTAGCCGTAAAAGAAATCCGAGCGCGTGAAGAGGTTGTCGGCCGAGGCGTAGAGGCGCAGGCGGCTGACGCGCACCCGCTGGGTGAGGGAGGCGGGTAGGGTGTAGCCCACCTGCACGTTTTTCAGGCGCAGGTAGCTGGCGTCTTCCAGCCAGTAAGTAGACAAGCGCTGGTTGTGCGACTGTTGGTAGGTGAGGCGCGGGTAGGAGCCGCCGGTGTTCTCGGGCGTCCAGCGGTCCAGGTGAATCTCCTGGGGTAAACTGCCCTCGCTGATGTAGGCGTGGCGGGCAGGCCCGTAGATGTACCCATCGGCCTGGCCTACCCCCTGAAAGAAGATGGTGGCGTCTATCCCGTGCCAGGCGGCGTTGGCCCGCACGCCGTAGGTGTAGCGCGGAATGGCGCTGCCAATCACCTTCCGGTCCTGGTCAAGGGAAATTACGCCGTCGCCGTTCAAGTCCTTGTAAATCAAGTCGCCGGGTTGGGCCGGGTCGCCGGCAAGTACTGGGAAGCGGGGCGTGTAGCGGTTGGTGCCGGCGTCGAGGTCGAAGTCGGAGGTCTGCGCAATGCGGTCAGCCACCAGACCGTAGAAGGCGTCGATGGGCTCGCCCAGGAAGCGCACCCGGTCGCCGAAGGTAGGCGGCGTGCCGCCCAGGCTCACTACTTTGTTGCGCACGTCGGAGAGGTTGCCCGACAGACCATAGGTGAATTGGCCTACTTGGTCGCGCCAAGAGGCCTGCACTTCCCAGCCTTTGTTCTCTACCTTGCCGGCGTTCTGCGACGGCTCGGTGGCGCCCAGCACGTCGGGCAGCGCCACGCGCAAGAGAATATCGTTGGTGCGATTGATGAAATAGTCCCCGCTCACTGTCAAACGGTTGCGCAGCAGGCCCAGGTCAATACCTACATCGGTTTTCTGCACCGATTCCCAGGTGAGAAGCGTATTAGGGATGTCGGTTTGGGCGTAGCCCAGCGTTTGCTGGTTGCCGATGGGCATGGTGCTCACCGGCCCAATGGTAGCCAGGTAGGGATAGTCGCTTCCTACCAGGTCGTTGCCCTGGGTGCCGTACGACGCCCGGATTTTAGCCAGCGGCACCACGTCCCGCAGCCCCGCGAAGAAGGCCTCCTCCGAGAAAATCCAGCCCACAGAGCCCGAACCGAACAGGTTCCAGCGCACATCGGGCGAAAAGCGTGAGGAGCCGTCGTAGCGGAAGTTGCCTTCCAGCAGGTAGCGGTCCTTGAAAATGTAGTTGGCCCGGCCAAACACCGAGCGCAGCGCGTTCTGGTAGGCCTGCCCGTTATTCAGTTGATTTTCGGTGCCCAGGTTGATGGCCCCCACGCTTTGGGTAGGCAGCGACTGGCGGCTGGCCGTTAGGTCTTCCCCTACCGTCGATTCCTGGGAGGCGGCCAGCAATAGCTTCACGTCGTGCTGATCGGCAAAGCTCTTCTCGTACTCCGCCATCCCGATAAAGGTCTGGTAGGTACGCATGTAGTTGGCCGAGCTGATGGTGTTTTTGGCGTTGGTCTGGTAGATCAGCGAGTTATCGAGGGGGCTGTAGTAGTTGATGGTCTTGGAAAAAATGTTGCGCTTGGAGCTGTACGTCACCAGCCCGTATTGCCCACGCAGCCGAAAACCATCGAACAAACGCAGGGTGCCGCGCATGTTGGCCGTTAGCTCCTGGGAGCGGAAGTTGTTGGTTCCGCCGTCGGTGGTGACAGCCACGGGGTTGCGCTGCCCACCAATGTAGCCCCAGCCCCCGGTGGTGAAGCGCACCGGCACCAGTGGCAGAATCTGCAACGTGGCATATAGCGGCCCCGAGTTCGACCCTACACCCTCCGACGAGCCCTGCACTTCGCGGTTGATATAGCCCAGGTTGGCGTCCAGGTCTAGGCGGTCGGCTAGGGTGGTGCTCAGGCGCACGCGCACGTTGTTGCGCCGGGCCTGGTAGTTGTCGCCGGTGATGAGGCCGCCCTCTTTGAGGTTGCCGTAGGACAGGTAGTAAGTCAGGTTTTTGGCCCCGCCGTTCAGGCTCACGTTGTGGTTTTGCTGGGGGGCGCTTTTCTTATATATCTCCTTGATCCAGTTGGTATTGGCGAAGTAGTTGGGGTCGGAGCCATTGCGGGCCGTTTCTATTTCGGCGTCGGTGTAGGTAGGCACCCGGCCCACGTTGCGCTGGGCCTCGTTCAGCAGGGTCATGTAGTCCACCGAGCCCAGGGTCTTGGGAAGGGCGGTGGGCGTCTGAAAGCCGATGTAGTTGGTGTAGGTGAGGGCCGGGGCCGCGCCTTCTTTGCCGCGCTTGGTGGTCACCAAAATTACCCCGTTGGCCCCGCGCACCCCATAGATAGACGACGAAGCCGCATCCTTCAGCACCGAAATCGACTCGATGTCATTGGGATTCAGAATGTCCAGGTCGCCGCCCGGCACGCCGTCAATCACCACCAGCGGGTTGGCATTGCCCAGCGTGCCTATCCCCCGAATACGAATGGAGTTGCCGTTACTACCCGGTAGGGCCGAGGAGTTGACCACCGTCACGCCCGGCATCAGGCCTTGCAGGGCCGAGGTAGGGTTGGTGATGGGGCGGTCGGCAATGTCAGTGGCGCTGATGTTGCTCACGGCCCCGGTCAGGTTCACCTTTTTCTGGGTGCCGTAGCCCACCACCACTACCTCCTCCAAGGACTTGGTATCGGGCGCCAGCCGGATGTTGACGGTGGCGCGGTTGTCCAGCGCCACTTCCTGCGTCAGATAGCCAATGAAGGAGTACACCAGCGTGGTCGCGCCGTCGGGCACCGTCAGCTGGTAGCGGCCCTGGGCGTCCGTCACGGTGCCGGTGGTGGTACCCTTCACCAGCACGTTCACGCCGGGCAGGCCGCCGCCCGCCTGGGCATCCAGCACGGTACCTTCTACCACGCTGGCCGGGGCGGCGCTGGTGGGTTTGGTGATGGGTAGGGGCTCCACCAAGATGCGCTCGGCCACCACGCGGTAGCGCAGCTGCAAGGGCTGGAGCACCCGGTTCAGCACGTCGTCGAGCTGCTCGTTGGTGGCTTGCACCGTCACTTTGCGGTCCAGGGGTAGGGTGTTGGCGTAGGCAATGGGCACGTGGGCCACGGTGCTGAGCTTCTGCAAGGTCTGGCGCAGCGTCTTGCCTTGTAGTTGCACGCTAACCCGCTGATGAATATTGAGTTGTGCCTGCTCGGGCGAGGTCCACGCCACCAGCGACAGACTCAGCAGGCCCAGGCAAACCGGTCGCGTCAGGACGCACCGAGCAGCCCCCATGCGGGAGTAGAAATTTTTCAGCATACTTTTGAAAGGTTTGTTTTTAGATGATTCCGCGGCGGCTATGTCCAGTAGCTGCCGGGGCAGGCCAGGGGCCGGGCGTGTTTGCCGCACGTCCGGCTCTTTTTTTAGGGGTAGGGAAAAGGTTGAAGCGCGTAAGCAGGTGAGAAAAACAAATCAACAGCCCGTACCCTGTAGGATAACGTGCTGTTCTTGAAGTGTATAAGTGCTGCCCGTAAGGGCGGAGAGAATTTCCAACGCATCGGTCAACGGCTCCTGGCCAAACTCCACCGTGAGCCGGCACCGCAGCAGCTGCTCCGAGTTCAGCGTGATGCGGACGCCGTAGCGCTGCCCCAGCTTGTCCACGATTTCGGGCAGCGTCGTTTGGTCGAACACCAGACGGCCTTGCTGCCAGGCGATGCTTTGGGCGGGGGTAGGCGCCGGCTCCACCGTCAGCGCCGACGCGGCCAGCACCGCCTTTTGCGCGGGGCGCAGCGTCACGGCCCGTGTACTGGCTGAGTCCTGTACTACCACTTTGCCTGTCAGCACCGTCACTTCCTGCTGCCGGGCGTGGGGGTAGGCATACACGTTGAAGCTGGTACCCACCACACGGGTGCGCAGCCGGCCACTGTGAATAATGAAGGGATGGGCAGGGTCTTTGGCCACTTCGAAATACGCCTCGCCGCGCAGCTGCACCTCCCGGGTGTTTCCCTCGAAAGTGGTGGGGTAGGACAAAGTGCTATTGCCGTTGAGGTGCACCACGCTGCCATCAGCCAGCACCAGGCGGGCTCTCTGGCCGGCGGCCGTGTGCTGCTGCCGGTAGGCCACAGCAGGCGTTGGGCGGGCGCTCTGCAGCCAGTATGCCGCGCCGGCCACCAGCAGTAGGGCCACCATAGCCGCCACGGATAGCCACCGCATCGGGCGGCGCGCTACGGCAGGTGCCGGGGTAGGGGCCAGCGCATTCAGGCGGGCCTCCAGGGCGGCTACGGCCGCCGGCGCCGGATGCTGGGGTAGGTGGTGGCGCTGCAACGCTTCGTAGCAGTCCAGCACCTCTTCCAGCTGCGCCGGGGTGGCATGCAGTAGCCACTGCCGAAAGGCCAGGTGCTCGGCCTCCGTGTGCCGGCCCGCCGCGTATTTTTCCAGGAAAGCGTGATAGTGGTGCGCGTCCATACAGCTGATTTCGCCCTTAAGACGAACAACTGCGGCCCGCGGCCCCCTGGTCACAAAAAGGTAATATGCCGTGTGGGCTGGTTTAAAGCGTATACAGCGCCCACCAGAACGACAACGACTGCCAGGAGACTTGTTTGCCTTAGCTAAAAGGCCGCTGGAACGGTGTAGAGACGCATAGCGTCTCATCGTTGAACTACACGGCGCGGACGGCAAGACGCGAATACGCGTCTCTACACCGTGCAATCACTAACGCAAACAGCTTCTTAAAAAACGCTCGGCAGTAGCCCGCAGATAGCCAGCTGCACCACGGCATCGCTGTGCAGCAGTAGGTTTTTCTTCACGTAGTCGATGGCGGCGTACAGCTGCTTCTTCACCACCGACTTAGAGATATCCAGCCGCTGCGCAATTTCGTCCAGCGACAGTTCTTCCTGGGTACGCAACAGGAAAATCTGCCGGCGCTTGGTGGGCAATTGCCGGATCAGGGCCTGAGCCTGCTCGTGGTATTGCTGGTTGATGAGTGCCTGATCGGCGGGCTGCCCGCAGGGGGTAGCGGCCGCGTGCACCTCGGCGTAGGCGTTGAGCTGCCGCTGCTGCTGTCGCACCTCGTCGTACACCAAATTCTTGGCGGCGCGGTACAGATACTGCCGAAAGCTGGCAATGGCCGGCAGCTGCGCCCGCCGCTCCCAGATGGCAATAAATACTTGCTGCGCCAACTCCTGCGCCGTTTCCTCGGAGCGCGTGAAGAGAAAAATATAGCGCTGCAACCCATGCAGATACGTGCTGTAGAGCTGCGTAAAGGCCCGTCGGTCACCGGTGGCTACGGCCGCGAGCAGCCTACTCTCTTCGTGTGGAAAGTTCATGCCCGTAGTTTTTACGAAGATACTCGACAGGGTAGGATAGGAGTGGTTACTGAATCGTTACCAGATTGTTATTCCTTATCGGGGTGGTCGTTGCCCGGCGGGATAGCACTATGCAGCTTGCGCCCGCGAGGTAGGGAGGAAATCCTACCGTATTGGCTGCTTAACTGTCCTGCCGCTCTCTCCTTGGCGCGGCGGGCTGGTGCGCGTCTTCTGGTCGGAGCTGCCTCGGCACAGCCGCACGAGTGCGTGCGTTCTATCGCTGTAAGAAATTCTATAATACTCTACTAATCATTTGATAATACGCTGCTTCTACTTTTGGCTTTCCGTGCTAATTCTTCAGCTGCTATGGCCAAAAAAACTACTTCTACAACGATTACCCGCCGGGAGTTTATCAAACATACCGCTGTGGTTTCGGGCGGGGTGGCGCTGTTGCCAACCCTACTCAGCAGCTGCAACGACGACAACGAGGACCTGCTAAACTACACCGGCGACTTTGGTTTCCGGGAAGGCGTGGCCAGCTTCGACCCCAGCCAGAGCAACGTCATCATCTGGACCCGCTACACCCCGGCCGACAACGAAACCGGCGACGCGACCATCCGCTGGGAAGTGGCCGAAGACGGCGGCTTTGCCACGGTGAAAGCCTCGGGCAACCTCACCGCCACGGCCGCCAACGACTACACCGTGTGGACCGATGTACCGGCGCTGACGGCGTATAAGAAGTATTACTACCGCTTCCGCAACGACCAAACCCGCGCCGAATCGGTGGTGGGTGAGACCCGCACGCTACCCGGCAACGGGCAGGCCAGCAGCGTGAAGCTGGCGGTGGTGTCGTGCGCCAACTACCAGGCTGGGCTATTTAACGTGTATGGCGCAGTGGCCGAGTCGGATGCCGATGCGGTAGTGCACCTGGGCGACTACATATACGAGTATGGCGCGGGCGGCTACGGCACCAACGGGAGCACGGCTACGCTCAACCGCGCCCACCTGCCGGCCACCGAAATCCTGTCGCTCAGCGACTACCGCACGCGCTACCGGCAGTACCGTTCCGACAAGCAGTTGCAGCGCGTGCATCAGCTCAAGCCTTTTATTGCGGTGTGGGACGACCACGAGGTAACCAACGATGCCTACACCGACGGGGCCGAAAACCACCAGGCCAACGAGGGCAGCTTTGCGCAGCGCAAGCAGTTTGCCCAGCAAGTGTGGCACGAGTACCTGCCGGCCCGCGTGAGCGACAAAACCAAAATCTACCGCCGTTTCGACCTGGGCGGCTTGGCCAACCTGCTGATGCTCGACACCCGCCTGGTAGGCCGCAACCAGCAGCTGAACCTGGGTAGCTACTTTAGCAGCACCGGCGCCTTCAACGCGGCAGCCTTCGGGTCGGCGTGGCTGAACCCGACCCGCACGATGTTGGGTACGGAACAACGCAGCTGGCTGACGGCAGCCCTAGCCGGCAGCACAGCCAAATGGCAGGTGCTAGGCTCACAGGTGCTGATGGGTAAGATGTACATTCCGGCCGAGCTGCTGCCGCTGGTGGCCCAGCTCACGAGCGGTGCTACCCCCGCCCTGCTGACGCAATACGCCACCGTAGCGGCCCAGCTGCTCGCCATCAAAAGGCGCATCGCGGCCAGCGACCCTACCGTAACGGCCGCCGAGCGGGCCCGCGTGGAAACGGTGCTGCCCTACAACCTTGATGCCTGGGACGGCTACCCCGCCGAGCGGGAAGCCATTCTGGGGGCCGTGGGCAGCGGCAAGAAGCTGGTATCGCTGGCCGGCGACACGCACAACGCCTGGCACAGCGACCTGCGCACTAGCAGCGGCACGGTGGTAGGGATGGAGTTTGCTTGCTCGTCGGTATCGTCGCCGGGGTTTGAGGCATTCCTGGGCTCCGATCCGACTACCATTGGCGCCTTCGAGCAGCTGAACACGGCCCTCATCAACGACTTGCACTATCTCGACGCCTCGCACCGGGGCTTCGTGGAAGTAAGCTTCACGGCTACCAACGCCACCTCTACCTGGAAATACGTGGGCGGGCTAGCCACCGAAAGCACCGCGACTACCGTGGGACGAACCGTTACGGTATCGTAGCGGCGTGCTCTCGCTAGGGTAGGTTGCTAGGCGGCGGCTGCCCGGTGCTACCAAGTGAGTGCATTCTTGTGGCGCTCAGCAGCCTTCCCGCGCCCGCATGGTACGGCGGTGCTACACGTCCGCGCCATTAGCCTGCACACCCGCCCGGCTACGAGCATCTGGCTCTACACCAGGCAGCACGGCTACGACTTGTTAACTAAAGACGACGGCTTCCTACAACTGGCCCTTGCCGAGGGCTTCTCGCCCGCGTGGTAGCCGTGCAAAATGCACAGGTACCAGTAGCCAAGCTAGCTGAGATCCTGGTAGTTCGGCTGACGCAGTTGCAGGCCAGCATGGTGCAAATACTAATTAAAGTTGGACAGTAGATAGTTGGCTTCAGATTCTAGTGCCTTGGTATAAATAGCAGCTACTTTAATTTCAGGGGTTTCTTTTTGATAAATTCGTCTTGTTATAATTAGAATAGTGTCCCTACATACCTTATTATATACATTTTTAAGCATTTCTTCATCGAAAGATGTTTCAGTTTGGAATAAATCTAATTCCAGTCCAGGAAAAATTTCTGTATCTATAAATATTATTTTATGTTTATAGATAGAGTTTTTATGTTGTTTCTTCTTTTCTTTAAGTATATTTTCTAGTTTTTTATATAATGCAGTTTGTGTAACTTCAAATACTCCTTGTGTTCCGCCGACTAGATGGACCATATTTCCTTTATTACCTGTTGGTGATAAATAGAATAATACATCATATTTCTTTAAACCCTTTGCTTCTATCAAAGAAGCTTCATCGTAATTAATGGCATTGAAAAGGCCTGTTTCATCTTCAATTACATAGTTAATTTTGTTGAATCCATCAGATTTATTGAAATTTTCAAAAAAAGTGCTAATCTTTTCTTCAAACGATTGTCGGTAGCTGCTGATAATGGGCCTTGTCATTCTAATACCGCAAATTATTCCAATTCCCTTGTTCATGGTCTTAGATTTGAGATAAAAAACTTCCATTAGCCTCTTTTTTATATCTAAATCTTCTATTCGTGGCATAAAGACTTTGCGGCACTCGAATAAAAATTGCTTTCCATTAATGGTGCATATTCCTTCTATTTCCTGATCCCCAATAACTATCTTCTTTTGATTAGGTATGTTGCTTCTATCTAGAATGTTAAATATAAATAGTTCGTAAAAGAAGGTTCTTAGATTTCTAGGGTTGTTTTTCAGTCTTTTTATGTCATTGATAATATTGGCTTCTAATGTATTAGCATATTGTATCAGTAGTGCTATGTGGTATAATGCGCCAATGCTTCCTAAATGATTCTTGTTAGCTAAAAGTTGGTTGATCCATATGGTTTTATCAAGCGGAGTATCAATGCCTATTTTTAAACGAAAGAACTTTTCTCCAAATCCATTTTTTAATTCATTATATATAAAGGATATTTTTTCTCTAGATACAATGGCTTTAATGAGGTAGGGAGAAGATATAGACAGGGCGTTCTTGTGCCATTCCTCAAGCGTATTAATCGAAGTCATATAGTGATGATTAAATGATTTGATTGCAGATGTGGTGTAGCTTTAAGAATTCAGCGTTAATCAGTGGTGACGAATTGAATGGTGCTAAAAAGTCTGGTCGCTGAAAAGCTTAAGCCAGAAATCATCGATAACTCTCGTAACAATACCTTTAGTTGTCTTGCCATGCTGAGCTAAATGTTGATGCTTATTACGCATAAGTGTCAACTGGCAGTAAGTAAACGGCATCTACAGCAAACTACAGGAATATTTGTAATCCAGAGTTTATACCGAAAATTACTCCCGTTTTAACACCTCCCGAATCCCGCTCAACCCACCGGCAATGCTTTCTAGCTTATCAAGCATCTGTAGGAGCTGGCCGGCGCCGGAGTTGCGGAGGTTGTCGCGGAAGGTGGCTTTGATTTCCTGCCAGCGGGCTTCCTCGGCGGGGGTGAGCCAGCCCAGCAGCTCGCGCAGCTTGAGCAGGTTGGCTTCGGTGGCGCTGGTCAGGGTTTGGGCTTCGCTGGCGTAGTGGGCGGCTAGTAGGTCTGTTATTTCCCGGTCGTTCATCACGGGGCGCACTTTCTCGGCCAGCTTGTTCATATTGCGGTAGGAGCCTTGCAGCTTGAAGGGCGGCTCGGTGCGGTAGGCGTCGGCCTGGGCGGCGCTGGCAATGTAGGCGGCATTCACCTGAGCCACCACGTCGCGCAGGCGCAGCAGCTTTTGCAGCACGGCCACGTACTCGTTCAGCTCCTCGGGCGAGTGGTTGCCCTCCAGGCTCAGGCCGTCTTGCTGTCCGGTTTCGGCGAGGCGGATGAGGGCGGGCACGTCCTGGGGGCTTTGGGTGGCGAGGCGGCTGAGGGCGGCGTTGCTGGTGAGGGCGTTTTCGAGGTAGGAGAGGCGGAAGGCTTCCTCGGAGCCGGCCGTGAGGATGTCGCCGAGGTTGTAGATGTCAGCGCGGTTGGCCAGCATGTCGGGCAGTTGGAACACGTCGCCGCTTTCGGTGTAGGGGTTGCCGGCCATCACCACCGCCACCTTGCGGCCGCGGAAGTCGTAGGTGCGGGCGCGGCCCTCGTACACGCCCTCAATCTTGCGCTGGGCGTCGCAGAGCGAGATAAACTTCTGCAAAAACTCGGGGTGGCAGTGCTGAATGTCGTCCACGTAAATCATCACGTTGTCGCCCATCTCGAAGGCCAGGTTTAGCTTTTCCAGCTCCTGCCGCGCTCCGGCGTTGGGCGCCTGGGCGGGGTCTACGCTGGTCACGGCGTGCCCAATGGCTGGCCCGTTGATCTTCATGAAAATGAGGCCCAGCCGATTCGCCACGTACTCCATGAGGGTAGTCTTGCCGTAGCCGGGCGGCGAAATCAGCAGCAGCAGGCCCATGAGGTCGGTACGCTTGCCCTCGCCCGCCGTCCCGATCTGCTTGGCCAGGTTGGCCCCGATGAGGGGTAGGTATACTTTATCAATCAGCTGATTACGCACAAACGACGTGAGCACACGCGGGCGGAAATCTTCCAGGCGCATGTCCTGGGCAGCCCGCACCAGGAGCTGCTTCTTCAACTCCTGAAACTGCTCGAACTGCGGCACCAGCACCCGGTCGTAGTGCAGCAGCCGGCGACGGAAGTTGGGGAAGTTGAGGAGGTAGGTACGGTCGTCGGAGAGGCGCGGGTGCGTGCCCTGGAAGCCTTCGAGGGTTTCGAGGGTAGGCGTGTGGATGACGCGAGTGGGGTCGTAGGTGCCGGTGAGTAGGAGGACGGCTACCTCACCCCCCGACCCCCTCTCCTCGGGGAGAGGGGGAGCCAGACGATTGTTGTTCGAGGGTTGTTGATTTTCTCCTTGAACTTGGGTTTGTGATACACCAGTGCCGTTTGCTGACGTCTGACTCCCCCCTCTCCCCGAGGAGAGGGGGGCTGGGGGGGTGAGGTCCACCGCCTGTACCCACTGCCGCACCAGCTGGAACTGCGCTACCGGCTGGTCCTGGAGCTGGTCGATGGACTGCTGAAACAGCTCCGTGGCCTGGCGCTCCTGTAGCTGCTTCTGAAACTGCTGGTACAGCTCGGCGGCTTCCTGGGAGATGATGAAGTGGTTTTTGGTTGTTGGTTCTTGGTTTTTGGTCAGTTCTGACATTGAAGAAGCACTACTTACCTGCGTCAGCGAAGCAAACAGGTAGTCGCCGGCTTCGGCTACCTGGTCTGGCGTAAACAGGCCGGTTTCGCGGGCGAAGGTTTCCACGGCGGCTTGCAGCTCGGCTTTCAACTGATCGAACTCCTGCGAATCGGGGAAGACTTGCAGCAGCACGCCGATGCCCTGTAGCTGCCGCTCCCAGTGGGCGCGTTGGTCGGGGTCGGCGAAGCGCAGCCAGTAGAGAGCCGCAGCGGCGCGGGTGTCGGAGGGGTAGCGGAGTAGGCCGGCTGTGCGGGCGAGGCGCACCAGGGTCGTGAGCAGCAGGGCCGCGTCGTGGTCGTGCACGCCTTTGAGGTAGCCTTCCTGGTAGCGCGCGGCCATAAACTGCTGCACGTAGGCCAATAGCTCCGCGTTGCTGAGGCGGCCTAGCTCAGTTACCGACAGCACGGCCGGGCGACCGGCTTCGGGGTTGGCGGGGGTAGGGCGCTGAGCCGCTTGCAGAATGCGCCAGGCCAGAAACTCGGCCCGGTACACGTCCTGATTTTCCGATACCACCGTTTGCTCCCACACGGGCTTGGCCGCCAGCAGGGTAGGGTCGGTTATTTTCTGGAAGAAATTGGTGCCCGTGAGGTGGTAGTGCAGGGCGTCGTCGCGCAGCACCACGGTCAGCTCCAGGGGCTGAGTGTTCACGGTGAAAGCGTGGGGACCAAATTTGAGGGTCTGGCCGCCGTCGGCGAACAAGTCAGCCCGGTCGCGGAGCTGGCGTACGGCGTCTTCGCGCAGGGTTTTCAGCCGGCTCTGCACGTCGTCGGCCTTCACCGAGTCGCCGAGGTTCAGCAGCTCCTGGGCGGTCTGGCGCACCTTCTCCACCATCACATCGGCGGCAAAGTACCCATTGATGTCCGCCACCGATTCCAGGCGGGCGAGGCGGCTTTGCACCGCTTTCAGCAGCCGCTCCGCCGATTGCAGCAAGGCAGTGGCGCGCTGGTTGCGGGCTGCCACCAGGGCCGTTTTCTTCGCCTCGAAGGCTTCCACTACCTGCTCGCGCCGGGTGGTGAGCTGCTCGATAAACTGGTCGAAGTCGGGGAAACGACCTTCCAATTCTTCTAGCTGCACCATGAGCTTGGTCAGGTACTCGTCGCATTTGGCGGGCGTGTCGGCCAGGTCGAGGTAGTTGGTGAGGGCCTGTTCCAACAGCTTGAGCTGGGCCGTAAACTCCGCCTGAGCCTCGGTACCGGCCAGGGCCTGCCGCCTTCTTTTCAGGGCAGCCCGAATCTGATTGAAGCGGGCGTACACCGTCGAGATGTTGTCGATGATGGCCGTGGTCTGGGTAGGGTCGGGAATGGGCAGGTTACTCACTACCTCAATCAGCAGTTCCAACTCCTGGGCCACGGCGGTGGCTTCCTGCTCGCGCTGGTCGGCCTCCACGGTTTTCTGCACCAGCTCCACGCCGTCGGCAATGGCCTGCACGCGCTGGGCGTAGGGTAGGAGGGCATCGGGCCGAAGCAGAAAGTCCACGGTTTGGGTGGCCACTTCCTTGCTCAACTCTTCCAGCTCGGCGGCGTGTTGTTCCACGGCCGGCAGCTCCACGTAGCGCAGCTCTTTCAACGAAATCACCTCGCCCCGCACCCCGCGCAGTTCACCCAGCAGCTGCACGAATTCCGTGACGGTATTGGGCGCCGAGCGGCGGATGCGGCTGGTTAGCTCGTCGGCCTTCTGGAAGACGGTTTGGGTTTGCTGGGCGGTGTTCTTGCGGATGCTCTGCACCTTCTCAAACTCCTCCACCGCCGCCGTGGCCGTCTGGCGAATGTCGCCCAACGGTTCGGCGAGGGCTTGGGCCGCGGGTTCGCGCAGCCAGTGGTAGGCGTCGGTGAGGGCAGTGGTCTGGCGAATCAGGTCGAGGTAGAGGCCGGCGTAGCTGTCGTCTTTGCTGGTCAGCGTCAGGACCTCCTGCACCTCGCTCATGGCCCGTACTATCTCCTTGTTGCCCAACTTGTAGAGGTAGGAATTGGAGGTGACGGGTAGCTCGAAATCCGGGCCCGTGTAGGGCGTCTGCCAGATCTGTACCGCGTGGTGCTTCTTGGGCTCGTCGTCGGCCCGGAAGTAGCACAGTTCCCCGTTCTCGAACAGGGCGTAGCCGTGGCACACAATGGGGTTGTCCACGCGCTGGGCAATGCGGTTGTAGCTCAGCAGCAGGTAGGTACCGTGGTCTTTGTTGTAGAACACATACAGGAAATCCTCCCCGTTCGGCGACACCACGCGCTTCTCAAACAGCATCTCCCGCAAGCCGTTGTCGAATAGTTTGTTGTCGCCGGTTTGCAGGTAGAAGCCGTGCGGAAAAATCAGGCCCTGCCCGTCGGGCAGCAGCACGCAGGCATCGGCCAGGGCGTCGAGACGCTGGGCGGTTTTGAGCCGGTGGTTGAAGATGAAGTAGCGGTACTGCTGCTCCTGGTAGGGCCTGATTTTCAGCAGAATCAGGTTGCCTACCACGGCAAAGTAGATTTCCGAGTCGTCCAGCGTTTGGTCTTTGTCGTCTACTGGCTCGCTCAAGATGCCCTGTCCAGTAGCGGTATTGTCCTCTACCTTGATGGTCAGGTCGCCGCCGATGGTTTCCACGAACACCTTGTCTTCAATGCTCACGTGCGGGTGCTTGCCCGTGCGCTGCATATCGCGGGTAGCGCGCTGCCACTGAAACTCGTGCTGGGGCGGAAAGGTGTACTCATGGTCGGAGCGGTTGTCGAGGTAGGCGAGCGTGTCGCCCTGCATCAGCCACTTAAACGTCTTCACGTCGGAGGCGCTTTTCCCTACCCGAAACACCATGAACAGGTGCACGCCCATGACGGCGAACTTCACGAACTGGGTGTTCTTGTAGTAGCGGTACAGATTGCGGAACTCCTCCACAAACTGCGGGTTCTGCAAGAGCTCCAAGCCCAACGGCCGGAAATCGTGCTCGGCGTATTCGTACACGCCAAACACGTCGGCCAAGTCAGGCTCTGCTTTCAGGCCCAGCACCACGTTATAGCCAAAAATGAACTGCTGCCCCACCGGCACCATGTCCCAGGCCAGACAGTTGTTTTCCGTGGTGATGCGGCCGGTGCCCAGCAGGCGCGTATCCACCGCCCCGAATACCTGCTTGCGCTCGGTGTTGAGCGCGTCGAGGCGCTGGCGGAGGTCGGCGCTGCTTTTTTGCAGGCGGTTGCGCAGAATTTCGTAGGTGCCGGTTTCGAGTTGGTTCATGGCGGGACCCCACCCCCCAGCCCCCTCCCCTCCGGGAGAGGGGGAGCCTGACGTTAGGTGGATGATTTTTATGTTAGGGGCGCTTGGGCTACCCTTGGTAAGGTAGGAGTAGCAGTTTTAGGTGCTCGGTAATAGTTTGCAGAACTTGTGGCGTGTTGTGTAGCACATCTTCGTTGGTGAAGCGCAGCACTAAAAAGCCCGCCTCCTGCAAATTATGCGTGCGGCCGCCATCATATTCGGCTTGTTCGGTCTCATTATGAATGCTACCATCCACTTCGATGATCAGCCAAGCTTCCAAGCAGACGAAATCGACGATAAACTGCTGAATGGCGTGCTGACGGCGAAACTGCACGCCCAACTTGTGGGCGCGTAGTTCTTGCCATAAATGATCTTCAGCGGGAGTAGGGTTCTTGCGGTTGGCACGAGCATACTCTTTCAGGCTTCTAGTCCACCGCTTCGCATCAGTGGTGTACATGCGGTAAGGCTCGTTCAACTCTGGGACCCCACCCCCCGACCCCCTCCCCTCCGGGAGAGGGGGAGCCTGAGGAGTCTCGTTCAGGTTTTCAGGATTATAATAGGTATCCATAAAGCAGATATCATCTAAAAGAATATTATTCGCGCCGCCAGGCTCCCCCTCTCCCGGAGGGGAGGGGGCTGGGGGGTGGGGTTACTTCAACTCCAGCATCTTCGCCGGCTTATCACTAATCCCCAGCGCGGTAGCCGTGCCCGCCAGCTGCGTAATCGTGGCCCGCGTGGCGTCGTCGCCTGCCTGGTTCATCATCTTCAAGAGCAGCGCCGACACGCTCAGGTTCTTCACGTCCTCACTGCTCAGGCCGAACTGATCCACGAAGCGGCGCAGGTTGGTTTTGAAGTCGCCACCGCCGTTACCGTCGATGGAGAAGAAAGCGTCCTTCACGGTGCCCAGCACCTCGGAGTTGTGCACGGCGCGGTCTACCATTTTACCCTTCGTGATGGAACCGATGATCTGGTCGAAGAACATCGTTTCCCCACCCACGATGTCGATTTTGGCGGCTTTGAGGGCCTCGCCAATTACATCGGCTTGCGAAGCGGCAATATCCTTCTGGATGCTGATCTGGGCCAGCTCCACCGACTTCTCTTTGTCGAGGCGCAGCTTGAATTCCTCGTGGTCTTTGCCTACCCCGTCGAGCTTCTTCATGGCGTCGGCCTTGGCCTCGATGCCCTTGGCTTCCACCGCAAATTTTTGCTCCGATACGGCCGCTTCGGCCAGTCCTTTCTTCTGGTCGGCGTCGGCGCGGGCCTGGATGATGTCGGCGTCGGCGAGGCCTTTTTCGCGGTTGATTTTGGCGGCTACCAGACCCAGCTTTTCGTCAGCCTCGGCCTGCGCACCGGCTTTGGCCTGAATGGCCTGCGCTTCGGCGGTAGCAGTCAGTTGCAGCACGTTGGCTTCCGATTCGCCTTCTTTCTGGCGGGCGGTGGCTTTGGCCTGCATCACCTGGGCTTCGGCTAGGCCCACGGCAGCGGCTTTGCTGGCTTCGGCTTCGGCCAGCGTGCGGATAGCCTGGGCTTTGAACTCGGCTGAGGCTTTCTCGGCTTCGGCGTCAATCAGGGCTTGCTTGGCGCGGAACTCGGCGGCTTGGCGCTCCATGTCGGCGTTGCCGACCATAGCTACCGTAGCGGCTTCGGTTTCCTGCTTGGCGGCCGTGAGGGCTACTAGCTTGTCGCGCTCGGCCAGGGCCTGGGCGCGGGTGTCCTTGATCTTTTCTTCTTCCTGAACGGTGGCTTTTTCTACCACAATTCGCTCCCGGATAATCGTCTGGATGTTCTTTTTTTCTTCTTCCAGCGCCTTTTCCTTTTCAATCTGGGCCAGGGCCACAATCCGCTCCCGCTCGTTGGCTTCCAGGGCTTTGGCCTGGGCTACGCGCTCGGTTTCCACGGCGTCGGTGCGCTGCTTGTTGCGCTCGGCTACCAGCACCTGCCGGTCGCGGTTCTGCTGGGCAATGCCTACCTCTTCCTCGGTGGCGATGCGGGCGCGCTCCGATTTCAGTTTTTCTTCCTGCTGCACCTTCTCGGTTTCGGCCAGCTCTCGGGCCTTGATGTTGGCAATTTCACGCTTCTGCTTTTCCTGGTTCTCAACGAGTTGTTTATCAAGTTGCAGAATGGTTTCCTGGGCTTCCACGTCCTGCTTCTTGATGGTTTTTTGCATCTCGCGGGCAATGGAGTTGGCTTGGATTTTCTGCTCCGAAGTCAAAGCCACAATCTTCTTGATACCCTCGGCATCCAGAATATTATCCTGGTTGAGCGAGGCCAGCGGCGTTTGCTCGAGGTAGTCGATGGCGCAGTCGTCGAGCACGTAACCGTTCAAGTCAGTGCCGATAATGCGCAGGATTTCCAGCTTGAACTGCTCACGGGAGTTATATAATTCGATGAAATCGAACTGCTTGCCTACCGTCTTCAATGCCTCTGAGAACTTGGCATCGAACAGGTTTTCCAGCGCGGCTGGGTCCGAGGCGCGGCGCGTGCCGATGCTCTGCGCCACCTGTACCACGTCGTCGTGCGTCTTGTTGACACGCACGTAGAAATTGACCTTTAAATCAGCCCGTAGGTTGTCTTTGCACACCAATCCTTCGGAACCAGCTCGCTGAATGACGATGGTCTTCAAGGTGATGTCCATCACCTCCAGCTTGTGCAATACGGGCACCACAAAGATGCCGGAGAAGGATACCTTCGTGTCGCCGAGGCCGGTGCGCACAAGGGCTTCGCCCTGCACGGCCTTCTGATACATTTTGACGAGCAGCGCGAACAAGCCCAGCAGCAAAAAGCCGATAATGAGCAGCACTGCCCACGATAATTGAGCAACCATAGAAGTAGGGAGTAAGAGTAGGGAAATAAATTCGGGGAAAAGATTAATCAAAGAGGGTATCCAACAGGCCCTCTACCAAAGATTCGGCCATGGACTCGCTGAGCCATTGCCAAGAGTGTTTCAACCGATGAAACATGGTGCTAGCCCACCTGAATCTGTGGGTTCACTTGCCGCAACGCTTCAATGAAATTCGCCTTATCGCGGGGCGACACTAGAATTTCGTCGTAGCGATTGTAATAGATCTTCAAGCGGTCAAGTGAAAGCGCGGGCGAGGAAAGCACGTTGTGCGAGGGCTTGATGCGGGTGATGCTGGTAACCGGTATCTGCCATGTGAGTGGCCCAGATACAATGCGTAGCAACTGCGCTTGCGGCTGCACTTCATAATAGGTAGACCGTAACAGCCATATCATGAACGCTAAAGAAGGTAGCATGAAAACCGGAACGACGTATGCCCCGTCGGCTATAGCTATCATACTGATTACCAATTGTACTAGCAAGATGGACCCAAACAACCACCAGCTGATTTTGGAAACGAACATGTGGGGTAGGGTAGGAGACATGGCGATGGTGGTCAGATAGTTTCGTACGGTTCAATGAGGTAGCAGCGCCGTTGCGCGTCGAAGTCGATGACCAGGGCCGAGTCGCCCTTGCGTAGCTCGGTGACCGAGGCGGCGCGCACGTTGAGTACCAATGGCGCGCCGCTGGTTTGCGGTACCGCTGCTTGGCCCATGCGCTCGTGCGTGGTGGAGAGGAGCACGGTGCATATCTTGCCCAGCGGTTGCCCATCGGCATCGTGGTCTTTTTCCAGTGCCGCGAAGAGTTTAACGAAGGGCATGGTAAGCACCTTCGCCAGAAAAAGGCTTCCTACGAACAATGGAAGCAGGAAAACTATACCTAATAACCAAAAAGTATTCTGCGTATAGTAATTGAGCAGGATGCTGCCAGCCCACAAGGGTAGGGCCACAAAGCTTAGAAACAACATCAGCGGCACGCGGCCCAGGTTGAAAAAGGCCAAGGCATTGTTCAACCAATCTACCCCTACCTCGCCGTGGTGCAGGTGCGGCCCGGTGTGTGCGTCGAGGTCAACATCTGCGTCGGTGGCTACGTCCACGTCCAGCGCATCAATATGCACCAGCCCTACCACAACCGTGAGCCAGTAGAGCAGCACGAACACCAGCAGCCCGGTAGGGACCAAGTTGGGCGGCGAAACGGCGGCTTGTAGTAGCTCAGTCATGATGAAGGAAGAAAAAAGCCAAAGGGTACTTGCGCAGAAGCTGCGTTCTGTACTCAGACGTTAGATTGGGGTAGTAGAGAGTTGCCGCTTTAACTCGTTATTCTCAGCACGAAGGCGACGCGTGTAGCGACCAAAGGCTATGGTATATAATATGAGGCCCGCTGGAAATAGTCGAACCGCAGCAGTGGAATCGAGCCAACCAAACCAGTGTGAAAGAATAACAGCACTCAGTATAGTGGCACCGCTCCAATGAAATAGCTTCTCTTTGGTAGCCATCGATAGAAAGCGTAAAAAACTATAGCTGTTGATGCTGAGTTAGCTGCTCCTCCAACTCTATGTTGCGCTGGGCCAGCCGGCCCGCATACTGGGCGTACACCCTATTCGTCAGAATGCTACAGAGTAGTATCGCAATCATGCCCCAACCGGGGTCGAGCAGGTGAAACAGGCGCAATCCAACCACCACAATAACGATCAGCGAAGCGGCGTAGTAAAGAAACTTTTCGGTGGTAGTCATGAGAAGGAAATGGTTTGCTAGCTGTTAAGACAGATTACGTCGCCCTTTTTTCTACTCCGTGAGGCCCAGTTTCGCCTTCAGCGCCTGCACATCGGCGGCGGCTTGGCTGGTGCTGCTGCCAGCCAGGGCTTTGTCAATCTCGCCGTCGATGCTTTTGCTTTCATTGGCGATTTGCCCGTATGATTCGGCCAGGGCTTCTTCCACGGCTACCTTTTCCTTCATGCGCTCCAGCAGCGCCACCGTGCCCGACGAATCGAGTTGAGCCAACTGTTTGTTGATGGTTTTGGTGGCGGTGCTCACCGTCTGACGGGCCTTTAGGGTCTTCAGTTCGTTTTCCCACTGCGAAATGGTCTGCTTGAGCTGCTGCACGTTCTCGCTCAGTTGCGCCGCCGACTTCTCAAACTGCTCCTGATCCTGAGTGGCGCGGGTGGTTTGGGCTTCGTTTTCTCCTTTTTTGAGCAATGCTTCGCCAGCTAGTCGGTCGGCTTCGGCACTGTCCAAATCGCCTTTGTGGGCACGTTGTAGTAGGAGTACAGCCTTGTTTTCGTAGTCGAGCGCCTTGGAGCGGAAGTTTTCGCCCTCGTTGCGCGCCCGAATGGCCATGGCTTTCACCTCGGCCAGCGCTTGCAGGCTCTTGTCGAGGTCCTGGCGCAGGTCGCGCAGGCCTTGCTCGGTGAGGTGAATGGGGTTTTCGAGCTGGTCGACAGCGGCGTGGGCTTCCGATTGCCCAATTTTGAAGAGGCGGGATAAAATGTTCATGTTGTTGATTTTTAATAGGTTAACTATTGATTTATTCTCTATGTCTCTGTCATCCTGAGCAGAGCGAAGGACCTTCTCACATCTGCCCGACAGGCGTACCAACGACTCGTTCTCTCATGAGAAGGTCCTTCGCTCTGCTCAGGATGACAGAGACTCTTACAGGACGACAGAAATTCTTAACCCTTCGCGAAGCCAATCAGCTCCTCCGAATATTCGCTCAGCAGCAAACCCAGCGAGTTGAGCACGGCTTCCAGCTCCTGCCGGTCAAGGGTTTCGATTTGCAGCGTATCGCGGAAAATCACCTTGCGGCCCGATTCATCCAGGGCAAAAGCGCCGTGAATGATGTCGCGGTTTTTCTGGAGCAATTGCTGGTACACCTCGCACGAGGGCGCGGGCAGCTCCAGCAGGTATTGCTCCAGCAGCAGCAGCGGATCGGCGCAGCCAATCACCAGATTGCGAATGCCTAGCTCCGGCTTATCGACCACTAGGATGCCATCGGCTTCCACGGCCCGGCGAATGTCGAAGCCCAGCTCTAGCAGGTAGTTTTGGATGGTAGGGAAGTAGCAATTTTTCATAGCAAGAGAAGGAAAAGCATCCATAACGTTGGCAACTTAACCAGATAGAGCCACCGCCGGAAACCGGAACATTTTTCTGGTGGTAGCCCAGGCTCAAAAAAATAGCAGTTGTAAAAATGCTTCTGGTTGTATTGTAGTAGCTTTACGCTACAAGAATACTAAAAGTTGAAGATAAGCTCAAAGTTTGAGCATAAATATTTTTTCGCGCATGACTTACATCGGAAAGAACATCCGCAAAATAAGAACTGTTAAGAAGCTGAGTCAGGCGGCTTTCGCTGATTTATTTGGTCTAGCTCGGCCCAGTGTTGGGGCTTACGAAGAAGGAAGATCGGAGCCGAAAATGGAGACGCTGATCCAGATTGCTCAGCATTTTGGCTTATCGGTAGACTTGCTACTAACGAAAGAGCTAACCGTAAATGAGCTCTACAATTTTGATATTTTTCAGGAAGCATTGAAGGAAGCTCCTGTGGAAGAAGCCGCTTCCGAAGCCGACCGCCAAGCTCTGCTGACGCCGCTGGTGCCTGCCCGGCGCATACTGGAATATATTGTAAACTACCACGATAAGAGTTTTATCGATGGGTTGCAGCCGCTCACGTTTCCGCACACGCTGGGGCTGGTAACGCGGGCTTTTGAAATCAGCGGGGCCGATATGCAGCCTACCTTGCGCCACCAGGATGTGGTGCTGTGCTGCCGCGTAGACAAGGCTGTGCCGGTGCTGCACGTGGGGCGGCTCTATGCGTTTGTCACACAGAGCCGGCTGCTGGTGCGCCGCCTTGCCGAGCGCCTACCCAACGATGTGCTCAAACTACGAGCCGACAACCGTGACTATCCTGCGCAGGATTTTGCGCTCAGTCAAGCGTTGGAAATCTGGGAAATCAAAGCGCAGTTTACAACGCACTTGCACACGCCTACCTTGCTAGAAGATCGGGTGCAGGTATTGGAGCGTCAAGTGGAAGAATTGCTGGCCCGCACTGAGGGCTCGTGAGAACGTTGTTTCGCACAGAGTTAAAGGAGTAAAAAAGGGAGTTAACAGGAGTTTGTTCATATAACTGAACTTCCCTGTTAACTCCCTTTTTTACTTCTCTAACTCTGTGTGGAATGGAATTACTCGGCGTTGTGCGTCTGGCCCTGGTGGTGAGGAAAGCCAAACAGCCAAGACGTGAGGATGGGTACCAAGAAGATAGCGACCGTTAGGACCGTGAGGCCTACCTCGGCGGCAGTACTGGCCAGAAACTCGCTGACGGGATGTTGGGGTAGGAAGTGCTCAAACAAAGAGAACAATAGCTTCAGACCCAAAATGACGATGATGAGGAACGCGGCCGTTTCAAGAAAAGGGTATTTGCCCATGAGCACCACGAACGACTGCGCCACCAGTCGCATGGCCAGAATGCCGATAAACACGCCCGCACAAATCAGAATCAGATTGTTGGTGAAGGCCACGACGGCGAATACGTTGTCGATAGAGAAAGCCAGGTCCATCAGCTCGATAAGGGCCACGGTGGCCCAAAAGCCTCCCAGCAAGCGCTTGGTGGTGCGGTATATCCAACTCTTTTCCTTTTCGACGGTTTCGGCCTCGTCCTCTTCCGCGGTGGGTTTTTTGCGGAAATGGTCGTAGGCAAGATACAGCAGGTAGACGCCCCCAATGGGCTTTAGAAACCAGAATTGAATCAGGAACGAGGCAAAAACAATGCACAGCGCCCGGAACACGTAGGCGCCAAAAATGCCGTAGCGTAGCGCCTTCACACGCTGGTCGCGGGGCAGGTCGCTGACCATAGTAGCCAACACAGCAGCATTATCGATGGACAGTAAGCTCTCGATAATCACCAAGTTGCCTACGATAGCCAGCGAGGGTAGGGGGTGCGCGAGGATGTCTTGTAGGTGCGGAAGAAACATAGAGAAAAAGCAGTGCGAAGCGCCAAGGTAAGGAAGCTAGCGCAATGGTTAGAAGGTAGCGTGCGTGGCGGCCAGCTCGCGTAATAACGCACGCAGGTCGGTGGGCGTGTGCAGTTGCCGGGCTACCTGGGCCAGATAATCCGCTTCGGTGCGCAACTGGCGCTTGAGCTGGCGCAGGCCGGCCTCTTGCTTTTTAGGCGTACTTCCCAGGAAGCTCCACGGGCCAAATTTCACTTCGTTGAGCTGCTGGCGCAGGTCGTGGAGCTGGCGGCGCAGGGCTTCGGTGTAGCGGATAAGTAGGGAGTCGTCGGTGGGTTCGGTTTCGTCTTCGGCCAGCAAATGCAGCAGGGTGTAGAGGTCGTGGGCCTCGTAGGCTTGCGTGATGCGCTGCATGCGGGTGGTTTTTTCGGCGGCCCGGGCGGGGTCGCGCTCCAGGTCGGGGTGGTTGGCGCGGGCCAGGCGGCGATACACGGTTTTGGCATTCACCAGCAGGCTTTGCTGGTCTTGCTCTGCTTGTAGGGCCTCGGCGGCAGCGGCGCGCTCGGCTTTGGTCTGCCGCCGCCGGGGGCGTTCGGGCTCAGCGGCTGGCGTAGCAGCCTCCACCGTTTCGGATTGCTGGGGAGGTGCGTATTTCAGCAAAATATCCAGGGTTTCTACCCCAAAGCGCTCCTGTAAATCCTGGGCGTTGGCTACTAGCAGCTCCGTAATTTGGCGCTCCTCGTCCCGGCTGAACGCGTTCCACAGCAAGGCATCTTCCAACGGCGCAAACAACGCCTGGCGGGCCGTCACCACGGCGTCGGCCAGGGGGCCTACCTGCTGCCAGTACCGACGCCGGGCTTCTGCCTGCGTCGTTTCGGCCCGGCGCAGCTGCTCGCGCAGATTTTCTACCTCCACCAACGCCCGCTGGAAGGCTTGCTGGGTGAACATATTGGCCGTGAACGGACCACTGGAAGGCGTAAAAGAAAGCGGAGCCGACATGCGGAGGTACTAAATCAATGAATTCAACGAGACTACTCTATAAAGCCGCAACCCGGCCGGATGGTTCGGGGAAATACGGAGTAGGCGGGCCTTTGAACGAGGTAAAGTGGTTTTCATAGCTGTTCTTAAATAGATATGCCGATTACCCCACCCCCAGCCCACACTCGCTTGATGCGCGACATCCTCCGGGAGAGGGGTGCGTTCTAGTGGTGAGGTTGTAAATGGTGAACGGTAAATCATTTACTCTTCACAAGTTCACCTTTCGTCTGGCACCCCTCTCCCGGAGGATGTCGCGCATCAAGCGAGTGTGGGCCGGGGGTGGGGTCACGGGGATGAACCTCCTTACCCCCACAGCGTGTACGCCACCCGAAAGGTGTTGCAATGCGCGTCTACAATATCGGCGAGGCGCTCGGAGTAGCCGCCGCCCATGCTCACGGCCACGGGTAGGCCGCGTTGTTGACACAGACCCAATACCAGTTCGTCGCGGCGCTGGCAGCCGGCTTTGGTGAGGGCCAGCTTGCCCAGCTTATCAGTGGCCAGCACATCTACGCCGGCCTGGTAAAACACGAAGTCTGGCTGCACCTCGTCGAGTAGACGGGGTAGGGTTTGGCCGAGCAAGTCGAGGTAGGCGGCATCGGTGGTGCCTAGGGGCAGCGGTAGGTCTAGGTCTGATTGCTCTTTGCGCAGGGGGTAGTTGGCCCCGGCGTGCATGGAAAAGGTGAACACGTGGGGCTCGTGCCGGAAAATGCTGGCCGTGCCGTCGCCCTGGTGCACGTCCAGATCCACGATGAGCACCTGCCGGGCCAGTTGGTGGTGCAGCAGGTAGGCGGCGGCAATGGCCTGGTCGTTGAGCACGCAAAACCCCTCGCCTCGGTCGGCAAACGCGTGGTGGGTGCCGCCGGCCAGGTTCAGGGCCACCCCTTCGCGCAGGGCGTGCCGCGCCGATTGCAGTGTGCCCGCCGAGCTACTGAGGGAGCGAAGCACCAACTGCGGCGTTTGGGGTAGGCCCAGCCGCCGCACCTCCGCGGGGGAAAGCTGTTGGTCGCGCACTTTGCCCCAGTAGTCTGGTGTGTGCACCCGCAGCACGTCCTCTTCGGCGCACAGGCCGGGGTCATAAAAATCCTCGGGCGGCGCGATGCCTTGCCATAACAACTGCTCCCGAATGAGGGCGTACTTCGCAATGGGAAAGCGAT
The DNA here is from genome assembly GCF_017589435.1 of Hymenobacter defluvii. Classification (NCBI taxonomy): domain Bacteria; kingdom Pseudomonadati; phylum Bacteroidota; class Cytophagia; order Cytophagales; family Hymenobacteraceae; genus Hymenobacter; species Hymenobacter defluvii. Next base: position 76,911 of record NZ_JAGETX010000003.1, on the reverse strand, counting down.
GGGTAGGGGGTAGGGCAAGCGTGTAGCGGTCGGAGGTAGCGAGGCGGGGCATGGCTACCTACAGACGTAGCGACGCGCAGCGGTGTTTCGTTATGGAGCTATTGGCGTTACTGTAGATTCCTACACAATGTATATTGGGCGTGTGCAGGTGCATGCTTGCGTCTCGTCGCCTGCGTTGTGTAGGGTTTGTTGTTCAACAACGAGACGATGCGTCGCTACACCACAATAATGTAAGCGCGATAAATAAAAAGTGGTTCCAATTAAAAGACACTCTTTTAATACGATATTCAGGATAAATAAGCGTGGGTAAAACTGGAATTACTAAGCATGGAGTAGTCGAATATAAAATTTATAAAATATTTTTTATTCGACTATTGACTTATAAAATAACCTTCTTACCTTTGACACGTTCAAAGCACAAAATACAAACAATTACAACGACTTCACTCGTCATGCAGCGCCATTTTAATCAATACCCCATGCCATTAAGCTCGCTGGATAGCAAGATCCAGCCGGGGTTCGGCGCGCATACCACAACGTGAGGTTTCACCGATAGAAACTACACAGTGCGAAACGCCCGAATCCCACCAGATTCGGGCGTTTTGTTTTATCTCTACCTAATAGTTTACTCCTAACTACCTTACTGTTATGTTACCGATCCAACTCCTTTCGCCCTCTTTCCCGGCAGCTGTTCGCTCTTGTTACATTGATAGCAACTCGTGGAAATCAGTCGATAGCTGCCCGCGCAAACGCGGGTAATTACTACCTCTAGATTTATTACTAGAGGTAGTAATAAATAAAAAAATATTTCCTGTGAGTGAACAGCTAAAAAAATAGCTGATAGGTAACCTATTGTCTTTTTTTAAATAAATCTGTAACGGTAATTAATTAAAAATTGCCGAATGATTTTGTGCACCCTTTTTACGCAAATTATTATGTACGACGCTTTTCGACTTCTGCTTTATCCGGTGGCTTCTATGCCTGCCGCATCACCTACTTCTTTATTCGGTAATCGTCCCCGCGAGGGCACCCCCGACCGATGGCTAACCGCTACAAACCCTTATCCCACGAAGCCTGGCAAGCTGAACAAGCAGTAATTATTCTAGCAGCCTCGCGGCGTCTCGACTGGCGTCGCTGGTCGGCTACCCAGCAGGTAGAGTACCTGTGCTCCTTCAATGGGTCGTTGCCCGTGGTGGAGGCCCACTTGGGCGCTGGCTCGGTGCTAGTCGAATTCTACCGCAGTTGCCTGCACAACCGTTCCAAGGCGGAGCAGCAGCAGTGCAGGAAAGTACTCTTAGCCCTAGCTTATAAGCGCAGCGAACTACTGTGGCGCCCCGAGCTAAGCGTTGCGCTGGCCGCGCTGGTTCGGTTTTACCCCCAGCGCTGCCGCGAACTGGCCGAGTGGCAACCCCGCAGCCGCAATCCGTTTCGGCAGTTGGAAAGCCTGGTGCGGCACTTGTTCGACCAATACGGCGACCTACCCACCTGGGTGCTGAATGCCTGGACAGCCAATCGGCTGCACGATGGTATCAACATCGCCGACCTGACGACGCATTTGGGGCGGGGTGGCGCCCTCCGGACGTTTCACAAGCTGCCGGTACCCCTCACTCGAAAGCTGGAACACCACCTGCGCCAAGCCCCAGCTAACTACACTTTTCTAGAAGCGTTGCGCTATGCTCAACTGGTCGCTCGCAACCAGTTGGCGTGGCTAGGACCAGTGCTTGACTCGCGCCTTGGTCGTGGAATCAGCCGCGACGACGAGTTTTATCTACGCGTAGTCGATTTTTTTGCGGCTGCTCCGATGGTTGACCCGCATCAGTTTGGGCCGGTGTGCGACTGGATTCACCAGAAGCGCCGGGTAGGCATCGGCGACGAGCCCGCTCAACCCGGCTTCTCGCTGAAAGGTAGGCCGATGGCGAGGGTGCTGGCCCACACGGCTAAGTGGCACCGCCAGTTGGCCCGAGCGCGCAACAGCCCCGATTCTCGTCACCCTCAGGAGACATTTGCCTCCACCTGGGAGCCGCTACCCGTGCCCAACTTCACGGGTGGTGACAGGGGGCAGGTGCGCATCACGCAACTAAGCAGCTACTGGGAACTGATGGATGAAGGAAGTACTCTGCACCATTGCGTGTCGTCCTACCTAAACTCCTGCCGGCGCGGACGGTGTGGTATTTTCTCGCTCACCCTCAATGGCGTACGCACGCTTACCCTGGAGGTGCTGGCCAATCGCACCATCATACAAGCCCGCGGCAAATACAACCGCCGCATCACCGACACCGAGTATGTGTGGGTGACCCGCTGGGCCGCCGAAGCCCGCCTGCTGATACCAAAGCATCTGTTTGACGCCGGTAGATAATACCGACCGTCGTGCCGTGTCGAGTACCAGGAGACATCCTGCGTGCCGACGGCGATGCGATAACCTTTTGATTATTTGCTTTCTATGCGATTCAACACCCACTCTAGCAACCCCTCGGCGCCTACTGCCGTGAACCACGAAGGCGCGCCTGCTTACCAACTCACACCGCAGCTGGAGCTGTACGCTGCCGTGGCTACTGCGGCCCTCAGCAACCAGTTCTATGAATCGGCCGGCACGCGCTTGCAGCGGTTGCGCCAGCTAATTGCCCAGAACGACCCGCAGTTTGTGGCTCGGTTGGCGGTGTACGCCCGCGAGCAGCTGCACCTGCGCTCGGTACCCTTGGTGCTGGCCGTAGAGCTGGCCCAGGTGCACCGCGGCAACGACCTCGTGAGCCGCCTGGTGGCCCGCGTGGTGCAGCGCGCCGACGAAATTACGGAGGTGCTGGCCTATTATGCTGCCGCCAACCAGCGCCAGGGCACCAAAACCCTGAACCGCCTCTCCAAACAGGTGCAAAAAGGTCTGGCCTTAAGCTTCAACCGTTTCGACGGCTACCAACTGGCCAAATATGACCGCGCCGGCCAGGTACGCCTCCGCGACGCCCTGTTTCTGGTGCACCCCACCGCCAAAAGTCTCGAGCAGCAAGCCCTGTTCGACCAACTGGTACGCGGCGAGCTGCCTACTCCCTACACGTGGGAAACCGAGTTGTCGGCGCTGGGGCAGCAGGCGTTTGCTACGGATGAGGAACGGCAAGCGGCCTTTCGGCAGAAGTGGCAGGAACTCATTGGAAGCAGCAAGCTGGGCTATATGGCTCTGCTGCGCAACCTGCGCAACATCCTGGAGGCCAACGTATCGGGCGCGGCGGTAGCGCAAGTGTGCGCTACCCTCGCCGACCGCACAGCGGTGGCGCGCAGCAAGCAGTTGCCCTTCCGGTTCCTGGCCGCCTACCGCGAGGTAGTAGGCCTGGATGCAGGTTTGCTCCGGCGGGCGACCGCGGCCATCGGCATCGGCAGCAGCAACGGCCACGTGCCCGCGGTGCTGGCAGCGCTGGAAACGGCCATCAGCCACTCGGCCCAAAACCTGTGCGGTTTCGATTCCAACACGCGCGTGGTGGTAGCCTGTGATGTGTCGGGTTCTATGCAGCAGCCGGTATCAGCGCGGAGCAAAGTGCTGCTCTACGACGTGGGCCTGGTGCTAGGCATGTTGCTGCAAAGCCGCTGCCAGCATGTGGTGGCGGGTATGTTCGGAGATATCTGGAAGCGAATCAGCCTGCCCAAAGGCTCGGTGCTGCGCAACGTGCAGGAGCTCTACCGCCGCGAAGGTGAGGTAGGTTACAGCACCAACGGGCACCTGGTAGTGCAAGACCTGCGCCAGCGCCAAGAGGTGGTCGAGAAGGTAATGATCTTCACGGACTGCCAGCTCTGGAACAGCCAGCACAACGGCGATACCCTGACCGCCGAGTGGCGCGCCTACCGCCGTGCGGTGGCTCCGCAGGCCCGCCTCTACCTCTTCGACCTGACCGGCCACGGCACGGCGCCGCTGGCAGTGCGCGAGCAGGATGGGGTAGCCCTCATCGCCGGCTGGTCCGATAAAGTATTCGACGTGCTGGCGGCGCTGGAAAATGGCGGCTCGGCACTGACCGAAATCGAGAAAATCGACTTGTAATCTTACAAACGCGGCCCAGGGAGCGGCAGACAAGCAAGCGGCTGCCGCTCCCTCCCGAAATACATCTACTTTTATGAAACGCTAAACGAACACTTTTCTACCCCATAGGCCAGGTGCCGTAGGTGGGCGCTACTTCGTGGTTATTTCTTCGGCATAGCAGGGGCAACCCCGCAACCGCCTGCGGGTTCGAGTCCCGGCTCTGCTATCCAGCGGAGTAAAGAAAATGTCGCCCGTCGCCTGTTGCCCTTGCCGACGGGGAGAAAAAAATACTGTGTTGGGTGCCGTAGCGGAGCGTTACTTCGGGTCGCGGGTTCGAGTCCCGCCTACCCTACGGGGGTAGTAGCTCAGCGGGTAGAGCAGAACGGTGTTTTACGCTGTGACTTTCGCTTCGCGCCTTATTGCCCCAACATTCTTCTTGCATCGGGTGCCGTAGGGTAGCCATACTTCGCACTCTTAATGCCCAGGTTGCGGGTTCGAATCCCGCCGGTTGGTACTAGCCAATCGTAGCTCAACTGGCAGAGCAGGACTGGAGGCTGCGCGCTTGTTGCCCCGGTGCTTTTGTTTATATCTGACAGGTGCCGTAGCATAGCCTTCCTTCGCTTGGGGCGCTGAGGTCGTGGGTTCGAGTCCCACCTGCTTCTTGAGGCAGTAGCTCAGTTGGTTAGAGCACAGTTTAACGGTGGCTATGCGTTTGTTGCCCTGTCAGTTTTAATAGGAGAAAGGAAGGTGTCGTAGAGTAGTCATACTTCGTACTGAAAATACCAAACGACTATTCGTTTTCACCCTTCCTACCTCTTACTGCCTACTACCAGATGCCGTAGGTCCGCGCTACTTCGACCTATCACGTCGGCTATCAGCCACGCGCGAACCGCCCGTTGCTCTGGTAGCAGTAAGCAACCAGTTAACCATTCAACAATCAACCATTTAGAATAATGGCACAACAACTACGCGGCAACGACCTTCGCCAACTGGGATTCCCGGAAGGTCGGGCCATTGGGCTGGCGCTGGCACAATTGCAGCGCAAGCACCTCAAAAAACTTTCGCACACCGAGCAGCTGGCGTTGCTCCAAAACTTACTTGCCAACCCTAACGACTACCTCACCCACCTCGACTGGAGCCACACGGCGGCGGCCTTGCTGCCGCCCCCATCGCGCCACATTGCCCTGGCCGAGCGCAAGCCCTACGCCTTGTTCGGGGCCGAGCACATCGACCAAGGCGCCATCCATCAGATGGAAACGGCCATGAAGCTGCCCGTGACGGTGGCCGGCGCCCTCATGCCCGACGCCCACCACGGCTACGGCCTACCCATTGGGGGCGTGCTGGCCACCGATAACGCTGTGATTCCCTACGCCGTGGGCGTGGACATTGGCTGCCGGATGGCGCTGTCGGTGTTTGCGCTGCCGCCTAAGCACCTGGAGCAGCGCGTGCAGGAGCTGCGCAAACTGCTGATCGACAACACCCGCTTCGGCAACCGCGACGTGTTCCGCCACGGCCAGAAGCTGGACCACGCCGTGCTCGACCGCGCCGAATTCCAGGAAATCAGTTTTCTGCGGAATAAATTGGACACGGCGGCTACCCAAATTGGCTCGTCGGGCGGCGGCAACCACTTCGTGGAGTGGGGTGTGGTAGATATCCTCGACCCCGCCAACGAACTGGGCGTACCGGTGGGGCAGTATCTGGGGCTGTTGTCGCACTCCGGCTCGCGGGGGCTGGGCGCCAGCATCGCCAACCACTACACCAAGCTCGCCAAAGACGTGTGTCAGCTGCCCACCGAGGCGCAGCACCTGGCTTGGCTCTCGCTGGAAAGTGAAGCCGGCCAGGAGTACTGGGCTGCCATGAACCTGGCCGGCGACTACGCCTCGGCGTGCCATCACCAGATTCATCAGCGCCTGGCTAAGGCCCTAGGCGAGCGGCCCCTGGCAAAAGTGGAAAACCACCACAACTTTGCCTGGAAGGAACGTCTGGCCACTGGGCAGGAGGTAGTGGTGCACCGCAAAGGCGCCACGCCGGCCGGCGCGGGTGTGCTGGGCGTCATCCCCGGCTCCATGACGGCCCCCGGCTTCATTGTGCGGGGTAGGGGTGAGGCAACGTCGCTGGCATCGGCCTCCCACGGGGCCGGGCGGGCCATGTCGCGCACCCGCGCCAAGCAGGAACTAGGCGAAGCAGACGTGCGCCGCTACCTGCAACAGCACCACATCGAGCTGATTGGGGGCGGGGTAGACGAGGCCCCTCAGGCCTACAAAGACATCCACGCCGTGATGGCCAGCCAGCACGATCTGGTGGATGTGTTGGGTACCTTCACGCCGCGCATCGTGCGGATGGAAGGCGGCGTGTAACCCTTGCTAGTAAAAGCTTGAAAAAGGCACGGATACCTAGGTATTCGTGCCTTTTGTGTGTGTTCTACATGAAAACGTACGATAATGCTGCGTAATTATCGTGTTTCGGAACCTACCTGTGCTACACCGCACGCTGACTGCGGCGCCGACAGTGTAGTAGGCGCTTAGCACAGGGGTAGGAGCGGGAAGATGATCGGGTGGTGGTGTTACAGACGGAAGAGGTAAGAATGACCCCACTGGAAAGCAGCAGCAGCGCTAAGGCTGTAAGCGTAAGGGGCGAAGAAGTGTTTGAATTCATAGGGTAGGAGGTAAAGAGCGGAAGCTTATCAAGTAGGTATCAATAAGGCAGAAAGCAGTGTGCCATAGAACACGCAAATAGTTGTTGCGTAACCGCCAAGGAGTAGCAAAAATTATAAAAAACCTAGTTCATTGTAAAATACGAACTTATGCGCTTCCTGGTTTAGCTATAGCGCAAACTGACTACGGCTCGACCGGCAAGCCAACTTCACGCCATTTTAGTCACAGATTAGAAAGATGCTGTTTTACCTTTCTTTTGACCATGGCAACTGATTTGACCACGGCAGCTGAGCTGTACTCTGTTTACAGAGTACAGCTCAGCTGCCGGAATAGATAAGCATAAAAAGCTTCTTTTCGCACGTTTACGGCCATTTTCACCCATTGCCCCGAGCCGGGGGCGCGGTGGGTATTGCCGGCGCTGGCGCCCATGGGCGTCGCTTCCAGCTCTACCATTTCAAAGTCAAAGGCCTCTGGAATAGCGAGGTAGCTCGTCGTCAATACGTCCCACATAAAGTAGGTGTACTCGTAGGCCGGAATAGTATCAATGGTAGTGGCCCAAAACTGTCCGGCTAGATTGGAGAAAAAGTAGTCCGACTGCCGGGCCAGCTGTTGCAGAAAATCGAAGCTGACGGGCACGTGGTTGGTGGCATCTAGCGGCACGATGGTAACGGGCAGCCCCGCCCGGAACAGCTTGTGCGCCGAAATCGGGTCCCAGAACACATTCCACTCGGCGGTGCCGTTGTGGTTGTACGTCTTCACGTTGCCGATAACGTCCACCGCGCCACCCATCTAGACCACCTCGCCCACCTTGGCTGCCAGGGTAGGGTCCTGTTCCAGCGCGTGCACCAGGTTGGAGCACGGCCCCGTGAGCAGCACCGTAACCGGGCCAGGCGCGGTGGCCAGCTTGCGCCGGATAAAGTTTACGCTGTCGTCGTAGTGGGCCGCGCCTGGGGTGTCTACGTTAATCATATCCGGCAGCGCGTTTAGAATCTTGGGCTTGGCCCGCCAGTCGGAGGGGAAGGCATTTATGCCGTGGTAGTTGCCGCCGCTTACCTCAATATCCGTGCGCTGGGCCAGCGCCAGCAGCTTGTGCGTGGTCAGCAGGGCGGTTTCCAGGTAGCAGTCGGCGGGCGTTACGGAAATGCCCAGCAGCTCAATGTGGGGCATGTGCAAGAGCAGGAGCAGCGACAGAAAATCGTCTACCCCGCCATCATGGTCAAACAAAACATACTGCTTGGGTAGGTGTATATCAGGCATATGAAGAGAATGGGTAAGGGAAGCAACCTATGCAGTAAAGGTGGAGTGCTTTCATTAGAATACAGCTGGGCGCGAGCTAGGCAGGCATAAAAGTAGGCGCGGTAACCAGACGCGGGCAGCTTCAGCCTCTGCCACCAGAAGACGCACTACACTACTACCTGCACGGCATCGCCTACCCGAATGGTACCGCCGTGCAGAATGCGGGCCGTGAGGCCGCCGTGGCCGCGCATGGCGTTGTAGCCGCCCGGCCCCAGCTCTTCTTCCATTCGTGAGCAGGGGTGGCACTCGCCCGTAATTTCCAGCACTACCTCGTCGCCAATGCGTACCTGTCGGTTTTTCAGCGCCAGCAGGTTCAGGCCGCTCACTACTAAGTTGCGGCGCAGCCGGACCGGGTCCACGGCTTCCGTCAGTCCCAGGTAGCCAGCCACAGCGGGTAGGTGCTCGGCCTGAATAAGCGTAATCTGCCGCTTGCCGCCGGGCTTGGGGCGGGCATGGTCGCCGGAGAGGTGGCGGTCGGTTTCCACGGTAGCTTCCTGCATGGCTACCATCGGCGCACGGCGCACCGGCCGAATGCCAATCCACTCCAACTGGCCCACCTGGGGTAGGGTGTTCAGCAAACGGGCAATTGTTGATTTATCGTCTCCGACGAAAGGAAAAGGCATGGGCGAAAAGCTGTAGAAGATGTAGGAAAACGGCGTCGGCGGCAAGATACGGGACCTATTGCCAGCGTGCGTGTCTCTGTATGTGTAAAATAGGGGCAAGACGGTTTTGCCCAATGAAATTAGGTTAACCCCGGCCGTAATTGTGCGTACATAGAGGCAGGTCGGCCACAGGATGCGTAGGTAGATTACCACGCATTGGTCTACCCTTCCAAACTGTTTACTGTCTTATCATGGCCCTTCCAAGCACCAATAAAAAGGCTCCCGTAGCCGCCAAAGCCGCTCCTGCAAAAGCAAAAGAGAGCAAAAACGCCGTTGCAGCTCCTAACCCGGCCGTCAACGTACAGCCTATCCTGAATCAACAACAAAATGCGCCGGCTCCTATCCAGAAGTACGGCACCGTATCGCAGCGCCTACCCATTGGGCTGAGCGAGGATGTTCGCCGCGAAAGCGTGGAACTGCTCAATCAGCTGCTAGCTGACACGTGCAGCCTGCGCGACATGTACAAGAAACACCATTGGCAGGTAGTAGGTCCTACCTTCTACCAACTGCACTTGCTGTTCGATAAGCACTACGAAGAGCAAAGCGAACTGGTAGACACCATTGCCGAGCGCATCCAGATTTTGGGTGGCGTGGCCGTAGCAATGGCTGCCGACATTGCCGAACTGACCAGCATCCCGCGCCCACCCCGCGACCGGGAAGAAGTGCCCGTGCAGATTTCACGCCTACTGGAAGCTCACCAGATCATCCTAGGACAATGCCACGACATTGCCAAGAAAGCCGATGATTCCGGTGACGACGGCACCAACGATATGGTAATCAGCGACGTACTGCGCGCCAACGAACTGCAAGTATGGTTCGTATCGGAGCATTTGGTAGAAGCGCCGCTCACCCAGTCGGAATAGTCTACCCTACTTATAAAAAGGCCCCTGACCGGTAGTATTGGTCAGGGGCCTTTTTATAAGTATGTGCGAGCCATGCTGCTTAGCCGGCTATACATTGCGTTTGAAAACGCTTTATAATGAAAGAAACAGGTAGTGCGAAAAAAATATTAATCTGTTGCAGGCTGATAATGAGCCGAAAACTACTGTTTAACCAATACGGCAAGAGAAAAATACGCCTCAGGACTTGCATGACCGATGTCATCCTCCTACTTTTGTGCCCACTTCGCCGCCTCAGCGAAGCCAGAAGATTGCTTTTGGACCCAGAAATTGTGTTTTTCTAGCCTACTGCGCACGTGGTGAAACTGGTAGACACGCCATCTTGAGGGGGTGGTGCCTTCGGGTGTGGGAGTTCGAATCTCCCCGCGCGCACTTCAACAAAGTCCGACCTACATAGGTCGGACTTTTTGTTTGTAGGTAGTATGCAGCCAGCCGCTTGCATCTGTAACTACGCGAAAGGGCGCTTCACCTACTTACTGGTTACGCGCCTACGCGCTCAAACGGATTACCGGGCACTACCAGTACCACCCGCTCGCGTTCTACCACTACGGCGCCCGGTGCGGCGCCTTTGGGCTTGCGTACAAACTTCTTGGGTGTCACGGTAACGGGACACAGCGAGTCGTGCTGGCGGCGCGAGTACCACGCGGCCAGTTGGGCAGCACGCTCTACCACAGGCTCGGGAACCGGCTGACCCGACCGATGCCGAATCACCACGTGCGAGCCGCTCACGTCTTTGGCGTGCAACCACAAGTCGTCTTTGTGCGCATATTTCTGCGTGAGTAGGTCGTTGTTCTGGGCGTTGCGGCCCACCAGAATCGTAAAGCCGCTATCCGTAAACACCTTAAACGGCAACTCGTTGCTTGTGGCTTTGGCTTGGGTAGCCGGGTCGAGGCCGTGCTGCTTGCGCCAGGTACGGAGCGTGCGCAAGTCAGCCAGATCAGCTAATTCCTCCAGCCGCTCCAGGCACCAGAAAGCCTCGGTTTCGCGCTGCTCGATGCGTTGACTGAGCTGTTGCAGCTCGATTTGCTGGTTTTTGGCTTTGCGGTAGAGGTTTTGAGCCGTGCGCTGGGGCGTTTCGGTGGGCTTCAGCTTGATAATGCGCGGCTGATTATCCTGGTAAAAATCAACGACTTCTACCTGTGCCGCCCCAACCGGAATCTGGCTTAAGTGGGCCATAATCAGGTCGGCAGTTTGGCGGTAGCCGGCGGTATGCTCCAGTGCATGGCGACGCGTGCGCGCCATCTGGGCGCTGGTGCTGGCTTCCTCGGCGCGCTTCTCCAGCGTCTGGCGCACCTGGCGCATCTCCGTCTCATACGCCCGCCGACTCAGGAAAAGCGGTACAAACTCGCGTAAGGTGGCAATAGGGTCGGCGGCGGGTAGGGCTTGCAGTACCTCCCCGAGGGGCAGCAGGCTCAGGCGCGTACGGCCATCCAGCAGCACAATGTAGAAGTGCGCAGGCTGTTCCAACTGCCGGATAACAGCCTGTACTAACTCCTCCCGCTGGGGTAGGGGCACGGCGTCGTAGCCGTGGGCGCGCAAGTAGCGGGCAGGTAGGTCGCTAAGGGCGGAGTAGCGACGGAGTGGGTCGGCCTCGTGGGAGCGGGTGCCGGTGTCCGGCGCCGCGGTAGGGAGTAGGGGCAGAATGTCGGCGTCGGCGGTATAGCGCTGGTGAAACAGCTCGGCGGGCGCATCCAGGGTAGGGCGGAAGATGGCGTTGGGCCTGGGGCCGAATAGCTTTAGCAGCAGGGTAGCGCCGTCGGTGAATGTGAATTGCAGAATCCGGTCCTGCGGCAGTGCATCCACCTGGCCTACCTCGCGTCCCAACAAATCGGGTAGTAAATCCACGGAGTTTTGCCGGGCGCGGTGGAACGTCTCGGGCAGAGCCAGCGCCGGAAACGCCGCCGATAGTTGGGCTTTCAGCCAGAACTCAGCCGCGCCGTTGGTTAGACCAAGTACCAATTCATCTTTCTCCTGCGAGAAGCACGTGGCTACCCGATAGCCCGCTAGCGCTTGGGTTAGGGCAGGAGCAAGTAGGCGCAGGAAGTAGTAATTGGTATGCAATAGAATTGCCGTTAGATCTGCTCTAGGGTATGGCGAGTCCGCTCACTTTCTATATCACCAGTATTCACCGTTGACTGTGGCTCAATCATCATAATCCAAGTTTCCCCTTCACTATGCGGACGATGATCTGTGCCACGAGGCACTACCAGTAACTCACCGGGGTTGATTTCGGCGGTTTGACCATCGCGGAAATCAATGTACAATCGGCCTTTCACAACCATGAACAGCTCGTCCTCCTGAGCATGATTATGCCAGATAAATTCGCCCTGCACACGTGCGATTTTAATATGCTGGTCGTTCAACTCTCCAATAATGCGCGGATTCCATTGATCGGTGAATTGCGCAAACTTATCCTCTAGCTTAATGACCTTCATACAATGGTGGCGTTGTGCTGCTACAGTAAATAAATGTATTTGTGAGAATGATCTGCTGATGCTTTAGTCTATACCCTAAAGCAGTCCTAGTCCAGCATTATCTGCAACCCATCATACGCCAGCCGCACAAAGTCTGGGAGCGTTGCTTCTACCTCGTGGTGCAGGCCTAACTGGTGACTGATGTGGGTAAGGTAGGCTTGTTCAGGAGCCAGGTCTTCCAATAGCTCCAGAGCCTCGGGCAATGAAAAATGCGAAATGTGCTTTTCGTGACGCAGGGCGTTGAGTACAATCACCCGCGAGCCGCGCACCTGGGCCAGTGCCTCTTCCGTCAGATAGTTGGCGTCGGTGATGTAAGTGAAGTCGCCGATGCGGTAACCGAGCACGGGCAGCCGGTAGTGCAGGGCTCGAATGGGCTGAAACGGCACGCCTTCCACCAAAAACACTTCTGTGTCACTGGTAATCGGGATAGTTTTCACGCGGGGCACGCCGGGGTACTTATTCTCCGCGAAGATGTAGGCAAACTCCTGCCGCAGCTGGTTGAGCACGCGTGGCTCGGCGTAGAGCGGCATGTCGCGCTGCTGAAGGAAGTTGTAGGAGCGAATGTCATCGAGGCCAGCGGTGTGGTCTTTATGCTCGTGGGTGAATACGAGGGCATCCAACTGCTCAATCCGCTCGCGCAGCATCTGTTGCCGAAAATCCGGTCCCGAGTCAATCACAATGCTTTTGCCCGCTACCTGCACGTGCACGGCCACCCGCAGGCGCTTATCGCGGTAGTCCACCGAACGGCACACGGGGCAGTGGCACCCAATCACGGGCACCCCCTGCGACGTGCCCGTGCCGAGAAAGGTAATCTGCATTATCAATTAAGAATTAAGAATTAAAAATTAAGAAGTGAGCGTAAAATCAACAGGCATTGATACACTCCCAATGCCTCAGATTTCTAATTCTTAATTCTTAATTCCCTACCCCACATGCTGCTTCACCACGCGCACCAGCGCGTCGAAGTCAAGGGGTTTAGGAAGGTAGTCGGTTACGCCAGCCTCGCGGAACTGCTCCATCGAGTAGTTGTTGGCGTTGCCAGTGATGGCAATAACCGGGATTTGCGCAATGCGCGGATCGGGGTTGCGGCGGATTTCGCGGGTGCACTCCATACCGTCCTTAACCGGAATATTAATGTCCATCAGAATGCAGTCAATCGGCTGGCTCTCAACCTGCTTAATGACTTCACCCCCATTTTTTGCCGATATGATGCGGTACTTTTGCAGCTCGAGTATTTTCTTGGTGAGGTTTAGAATAACGGAGCTGTCTTCCGCAATCAAAATAGTTTTCGAATCAGCCATGCGGGTAGTTGTGTTGAAGATGTAGGTTGGGAAAACGTGATGGATAAGATCAGATTTGCCGGTTACGGCACTTGCGTGACCTGCTGATATACGGCCTTAAACTGCGCAAAGTAACGCAGTAGGCGTTGAAAATCCTGAACAACGTTGGTCGTTTCTCCTTTCTTGAGGTCGTGCTCCAGCTCTTTAGCACCTTCGGCCAGCCGGTTTATGCCCAGCGTGAAGCCTGTGCCCTTTAACTGGTGCAAGTGCGGCAGAATAGCTTCGAAGCGCCCGGCACTCACCAGGTTACCGGCTTCGGTAAGTAGCTGCTCGGCCTCAGTCTCAAAATCGGAGTAGAGGCTGGCCGCGAAATCGTCGCCGCCTAACTGCCGCAGCTGGTTAATTACCTCGGTATCGATGCAGCCTTCCAACTCTTCGGGCGCCAGTTCCTCAGCAGTTATGGGGGTAGGCGCGGGCGCGGCGTCCACTGTAGTGGGGGCGGGCTCGGCGGGGGGTAGGGCCGTGCCCATATCACGCGTGGGCAGCACGGCTCGCTCGGTGGTGCTAGTCCAGCGGCGCAGCACGGTGTAGAGGTCCTGCGTTTTCACAGGTTTCGACACGTAGTCGTCCATGCCTTCCTGCACGAACCGCTCGGCATCCTCCTTCATGGAGTAGGCCGTCATGGCGACCACCGGTGGGCACTGTTTGCCCAGGCGACGCCGGATTTCGTGCATAGCCGTCACGCCATCCATCTCCGGCATCTGAATGTCCATGAAGATGATGTCGTAGCGGTTCTTGGGCGAGTCGGCCTTGCTGATGGCCTCGAAGCCATCGGAAGCCATTTCTACGTGGCAACCCAGCTTATCGAGCAGGCGCGAGGCTACCTTCTGGTTGATAGGGTTGTCGTCGACGAGTAGCACCCGCGGCACCGACTCGAAGCGGACTACCTCCTGGGTCCGCTCGCGGGCCATCGTGCGCTGGTGCAGAATTTCCTCCTCGTTGTGGGCAACGTCGCACTGAATGGTGAACCAGAACGTGCTGCCTTCCCGCACGTGTGAATCGACCCCAATCTCGCCGCCCAGTAGATCGGCTAGCTGCTTGCTGATGGCCAAGCCCAAGCCCGTGCCACCAAAAGCTTTGGTAGGGGTAGTATCCAGTTGGGTGAAGTTGGTGAACAGCAGCTTGGCGTCTTGCTCCGAAATGCCAATGCCCGAGTCTTGCACCGCAAAGCGCAGCGTGTGCCGCTCTCCATCGGTGGCAATAGACGACACCTCAATGCTCACTGTGCCTTGGTTGGTGAACTTGATGGCGTTGGACGTGAGGTTAGACAGGATTTGCAGCAACCGCGTTTCGTCGGTGAGGATGAAGCGTGGCGTGTGGGGCGTCACATGATACGTGAACTGCAAGTCCTTCTGGCTGGCACGGTTGGCAAACAGCGAGTGAATCTTGTCCAGCGTGTAGTACAGGTCCAGACCGTGGGCGTGCAGCTGTAGCTTGCCGGCTTGGATCTTGGACAAGTCCAGAATATCGTTTAGAATGGCCAACAGCGCTTCCGACGATTTGCGCAACGTGTCCACGTAGTCTTCCTGCTCCTCCGACGTCACCGTCTGATGCAGCAGGTCAATCATGCCAATGATACCGTTCATAGGCGTGCGCAGCTCGTGACTCATGTTAGCCAGGAACTGCGTTTTGGCTTCCAGCGCGGTTTCGGCTTCGTCCTTGGCGCGGCGCAAATCGTCCTGAATCTGCTTCAACTCCGTAATGTCGCGCCCGATGCCCTCTGTTCCGCCTGTCTGCCCCGGCGCAGGACGAGCATTGATGAGCATACTCACATAATGCCCATCTTTGTGACGGATGGCCGTTTCGAAGTTACGCAGCACGCCCTTTTCCTTGATTTCTTGCTGTAAACGGTCGTAATCGGCCGGGTCGGCGTAGTGCGAGGGTAGGTGCTTGCCAATGGCCTCTTCTGGCTGGTAGCCCAAGGCTTCATATACCGATGGGCTCACCAGCGTGACGTGGCCGTTCTCGTCGGTGCGGTAGTAAATATCCTGGAACGACTCGAAGATGGCGCGGAATTTTTCTTCCTGCGCCGCCAATTCCAGCTGCGAGGCCTTGGTCTCGGTGATGTCGTGGGCCATGCCCGATATTTCCTCAAACGAGCCGTCGTCGAGGTAAATCGGGTTGAGGTAGATTTCACGCCAGGTATCGTGGCCGCGGGCGTCGCGCAGGCGCACCTCAAAGCGCTGCGGATGCCCCTCAAAGGCCAGCTTGTAGTTCTCTACAAACAAGTCGCGGGCCTCTTCGGCTACCATGGCAAGGTCGGCCTGCCACAGGTTCACGTTGAGGGTAGGGTACACCCCGTTGTTGCGCAGGAAGTAGGCAGCGTAGTTGCGGTTGAAGGACGTCAGGCGCGAGTGCGTATCCACGGACCACATCAGGTGGGAGCCACTCTCGAAAATAGCGTTTAGGCGCGCATTCTGCTTATTGATCTGGACCTCATTGCGCTTGCGCTCAATAGCCAGGGCTACCTGGTTGGAGATAAAGTGCAGAATCTCAATGTCGCCCACCGCGTAAGCATCGGCCTTGTGGTAATCCTGCACGGCAATTACGCCGATGATTCGCTCCCCGATGCTCAGGGGAGAACACAGCATTACCTCCGGCATCACACCGTAGGCGGTAACGGACCCGTTGCCGATCAGCTCCTCCAGCTCGGCCCGCAGCAAAAATTGCGGCCGCCCCGTGCGAATAATATACTCCGACACCCCCGACGAAAACGGCCGCGCCTTGGTAGGCTGTTCGTTAGAAGAGCTTTGGTCTACATAATACACAAACTGCAACTGCGTGCGGGCGTCGTCGCAGAGGGCAATGTAGAAGTTGTTGGTTTCAATAATCTTGCTCAGCTCCCGGTGAATGGCCCCGTACAGCGCATGCAAGTCTTTGGAGCTAATAGCCAGGTTGGCAATGCTATAGTACACCTTCTGCAAACGCTCCGCCTTAATGCGGTCGGTGATGTCGTGCAGAATGGCGCGGGTGCTCACGGGCTCGTCTTCCTGCCAGGCGCAGGAAATGGAACCAATGAGATGCACTGGTTTACCGCTTTTCGTCAGGAAAACGGTTTCCAACTTATTGACTTTCTCGCCCTTATACAGATTGCGCAGCTGATAGAGCAGCTTGGCTTTATAATAGGGGTGCACCACGTCGTTGAGCGTGAGCTGGGGTAGGTCCTCCTCCGAGTAGCCCAGCTTTTCGCGCCAGGCCTTGTTCACGGACAAAAACCGGTTGTCGACGCTCAGATTCTGAATTAGGTCGTGGGCATTGTCGAAGAAGTCCTGGAGGCGGTTGCGGTTATCGTTGAGGGCGCGGGCCGTCACGTGGCGGTCCGTGCGGTCGCGCCCGATAAAGAACATACCCGTCACGTTGCCGCTCAGGTCGCGGGCCAACTCAGCGTGCCAGAACACCTGCCGGGACTTGCCGGAGCGGGTCAGAATCACCCGCTCCATATCGTCTGCCTCCTTTTCGCCCCGTACAACCACCTCAAAGTGCCGTCGCCGGGCGTCGCGCTCGGCCGCTGGCACAAAGAGAGCATGGTAATTTTTACCTAGAATCTCGTCGCGGGTGTACTCCGTGAAGTTGAGGAAAAACTCGTTGACGTCCAGGATTTTACCTTCCGGATCAATGAGTACATAAGCTTGGTCGGTGCGGCTGAGCACATCGCGCAGCTCGCGGCGAGTACGGTCGAGCAGGCCCGCTTGGTCAGGAAGGCGCTGGGCCGGTCGGGGTGCACGCGTAATATCGCGCAGGGTAAGCTGCACATGGGCACCCATTGGGGTAGGTATACGGTGCAGGGTCACCCACCCATCGAGGCGAGATTGGTTGGTGCCCAGGCCATGCCAGGTTTTAGCGTAGGTTTGGCCGGTGCGGGCCGTATCGAGCACGGCTTCACGCAGCATGATATCCGACTGCCAGAAATCTTCACCGCTGGTGCCGCCGTGGGGACGAGTAAAGCTCATCAGACCGGCCATGAGCAAGTGGTTGCGGGTAGTGCCCAGCAAGTGGACTGCCGTCCGGTTGCAGTCGATTAGCTTGCCTCGCTCGTCGTAGAGCAGCAGTGCATCGTACGCATCTTCAAATAAAGCCCGATACAAAGCATCGGCGGCAGTGGCACCTGGAGTAGCGGGCAGAGAGCGAGTAGGCATTAGAAAAGTAAAATCCGAGCGACAGGTAATGCGGCCGTAAGCTAGTAGGCGTATTTATTAAAACAGGCTAATTTCCTAAATTTGTCAAAAATAACTCAATTTTCAGGCTTCTTCCTCAGGAATTTATCCAACAAGCGCAACTAGCGTCTTTTCGAGTATGCGCTCTTTGCTCTTCGCCGTTACGACCGATCTGAATTATGACCAACGGATGCAACGGATCTGTGGTAGTTTGGCCCGGCAGGGCTACCATGTAACGCTGGTAGGCCGCGCCTGGCAACAGTCGGAACCGCTGCAACCACAGCCGTATCAACAACACCGGCTGCGGTGCTGGTTCACGAAGGGCAAGCTGTTCTATCTGGAGTTCACCGTACGCCTGCTGCTCTACCTGCTGCGGCAGCGGGCCAGCGCCTGGTGCGCCATCGACCTAGATACGGCTTTGCCCGTATGGCTGCGCGCCCGGCTGGGAGGGCAGCCCTTTGTGTACGACGCGCACGAACTATTTACGGAAGTGCCCGAGGTGGTGAGTCGCCCCGCGGTGCAGCGCGCCTGGCGGTGGGTAGAGGGTTTTATTGTGCTGCGCACGACGTTGGCTTACACAGTAGGTCCAGCGTTGGCAGGAGTATTTGAGGCCCGCTACGGCCGGCCTTTTGCTGTAATTCGCAATATCAGCCAACTTACGGTGGCAGAGATAAAGGCACATTTGCCGGCTCCCGAGAGCTATATTCTCTACCAGGGCACGCTAAACGTAGGGCGCGGCCTGGAGGTGCTGTTAGACGCCATGCCGCACGTGCAGGGGCGGTTGGTGCTTTGTGGCGAGGGCGACTTATCGGCGGAGCTACGGGCGCGGGCCGAGCGGCTGGGGCTGCTGGCCTCGGGCAAGGTAGAATTTCGAGGCTACGTGCTGCCCAACGAGCTACGAGCCGTGACGAAGAGGGCGGCCGTGGGTATTATGCTGCTCGAAAAGCAAGGCTTGAGCTACTATTATTCGCTGGCCAACAAGTTCTTCGACTATCTGCATGCGGGCGTGCCACAGCTGATAGTAGACTTCCCCGAGTACCGAGCGCTAAACGATGTGTATGATGTAGCCGAAGTGGTGGCCCTCACGCCTGCGGCTATTGCGCACGCGCTCAACCAGCTGCTACACCACGCGCCCGGCCGCTACCAGCAGTTGGTGCAAAACTGCTTGCAGGCGCGACAGGTACTTAACTGGCAGCACGAAGAGCAGCACCTACTACAGCTGTATGCTGGTTTGTGGCCAGCCCACGAAGCACAGCCTACCCGTGGGTAGGCTGAAACCGTCGTATTTTTGCGAGACACTGTATTGTCCTTGCTGCGGTGGTCAGATTTTTACTTCTCTATGCTTGATCTTGCTTCGCTGGCTGCGGCCACTCGCCCTACCTTGTTGGTTATTGCCGGACCCACGGCCGTGGGCAAAACGGCGCTGTGCGTAGCACTGGCTCAGCAGCTAGGCACCGAAATCGTGTCGGCCGACTCGCGGCAGTTTTTTCGGGAGATGAGCATCGGCACGGCCAAGCCTACCCCGGCCGAGATGCAGGGCGTACCGCACCACTTCATCAACTCGCATAGCATCACGGAAAGCTACAATGCTGGCCGGTATGAAGTTGATTGCTTGGCGCTGCTCGATCAGCTGTTTCAGCGGCACCGCGTGGTGATTCTGACGGGCGGCTCGGGCCTGTATTTGCAGGCCGTAACGGATGGCTTTGATGCCCTACCTACTATCGACCCGGCCGTGCGGGTTGGCATTCAGCAGGAGCTGGCGGCGCATGGCCTACCCGCCCTGGTAGCAGAACTGGCCCGCCTCGACCCAGTAGCGCATGCCCGCATCGACCCGCAAAACCCGCAGCGCGTAGTGCGGGCTTTGGAGGTGACGCGGGGCACTGGGCAGCCTTTTTCCAGCTTCCACGGCCAGCAAATCAAGGTGGCACGACCCTTCGACGTGGTGAAGATTGCGCTGAGCCGCGAGCGGGAGGAGCTCTACCAGCGCATCGACCAACGCGTGGATGAGATGCTGGCCGCGGGCCTGCTGGCCGAGGTAGAAAGCGTGCTGCCCTACCGCCAGCACAATGCCCTGCAAACGGTGGGCTACCAGGAAATCTTCGGCTACCTTGATGGCGCCTACGACTGGGCGGAGGCTGTGCGTCTGCTCAAGCGCAACACCCGCCACTATGCTAAGCGCCAACTCACATGGCTCCGCCGCGATGCGCAGTACCAATGGCTGCACCCAGCCGAGGTAGGGTAGGGTTAAAACCGCCTCCCTACCTTCAACTGCAACGTAGCCAGCGTGTTGCCGAATGTGTCATTCTGGAAAGAGGCCTTGCCGCCAGCCAACCATTGGCGGTCGATGCCAAGGGCTACATCCAGGTTCAAGGAGAGCATGTAGCCAGCATGTACGCCCTGTTCATGTTCTAGATAGTTAACGGCGCCTCCCAAACCTGCATCCCAACGAGTTTGGGGTGCTCCGTAGCGGTTGGAATAGCCTACGTAGCCACCGCCACCTACGGCAAACAGCACCTGCCTATTATTGCCAAAAGGATATAGGTAAAATTCGTGTTCCAGATTGGCAGCCTGGTAGGTCATGGCATAGGGCACGTTCACACCGGTACTGCCAGGCCGTGGAATTGGGTCGTACACCGTTGAAACAGACTCTCGGCTGCCACCAATAAATGCCAGGCGCGTACCTGTGCCTAGGTGGCGCCCGAAGAGCGGGGCATATTCCACATGAGCTTTCAGGGCCTTGTAGTCGCCGGTGCCTACCAGCGCAGAGCCTACCCCTAGCTGAACGCTGGCAGGCCGTTGGGCAAGGGCGGTAAAGGACGAGAAACTCAGGATGGCCGCAAGGCTAGCTATTTTACTGTAATTCAACATAAATTCAGACAAAAAGATAAATAGTAAATGTGTAGGCTCTAATATAGATATTATCTAATATAATCCTTCAGATAGCAAAAAACAGCGCCCCATGTGGAGGCGCTGTTTGCAGTGAGAAGCCGTATGAGTGAACCGTAAGCTACGAGTTCAAAATCTCTACCATCCGCATAAAGCTCTGGTTGATAAGCTTCTTCTTGCTAATGGTGTCAGCGAAGGGAGTGTAAACTAGCTTCTTATCCACAATGCCGGCCATCACGTTGCGCATGCCGTTGACTAAGCCCTCTACGGCTGCAATACCGATCTGAGAGCTGAGCAAACGGTCGGCGGCGGTGGGCGAGCCCCCGCGCTGAATGTGCCCCACGATGGTGACGCGAGTATCGAGCTGCGGAATAGCCGCCTTCACGCGCTTGGCTACCTCGTGCACGTTGCCCTCTACCTCTCCCTCGGCCACAATCACGATGAAGGACGTTTTGGAACGCTTCCACCCCTCGCGCAGCGTGTCAATCACGGCTTCCGTAGACATTTGCGTTTCCGGGACCATCACGATTTCGGCGCCGCCGCCAATGGCGCACGGAATGGCAATGTAGCCCGAGTCGCGACCCATCACCTCAATAAAGAAGCACCGGTCGTGCGAGTCGGCCGTGTCGCGGATTTTGTCGATGGCCTCTAGGGCCGTGTTCACGGCCGTATCGTAGCCGATGGTGTAATCCGTGCCGAACAGGTCGTTATCAATCGTACCGGGCGCGCCTACCGTGGGAATGCCAAACTCTTGCTCGAAGAGGGTAGCGCCCGTGAAGGTACCGTTGCCACCAATGGCAATCAGGCCTTCAATACCGTTGTTCATGAGTTGATCGTAGGCCTGCTGACGGCCTTCTTTGGTCATGAATTTCTGGCTGCGAGCCGATTTGAGGATGGTGCCGCCTCGCTGCACTGTGTTGGAGACGGAAGCCGAGTCGAGCTTCACGAACTCGCCTTTGATCATGCCCGAGTAGCCGCGCATGATTCCATAGACTTCGATGCCGTGGTAAACGGCCGTGCGCACCACGGCCCGAATGCAGGCGTTCATACCGGGCGCGTCACCGCCGCTGGTGAAAACTGCAATACGTTTCATCATTATGTTCCTTCTGTGCTACCCGTAGGGGTGGCAGTGAGGCAGCAAAGTTGGTGAATCTGCACGGAAAGTACAGCGTCTGGGCAAGGAAAGACAAAATCAGGGTGTGTAAGCCAGCTTTTTTTTCTGAATTGCGTAAGCGGAGCTATTGGAAGAATCTTAGCTTTCTTTTAACTTTCACAACTTACTGACATTGTAAGCTGGCCTTACAGCGTCATGTACGCTTGTTGCCGTGCCCGCCCTTTTGTCATTTCTAAACCCCGCCCAGTATGTTTGGTTTTTTTGAAAACGAGCAGACCAAGAAAGTGAAAAGCCATCTGCTGAACCTAGCCGCACTGGCTAAAGCAGACGGACACATCGACGAACGGGAAATGAATTTTATCGTGTCGGTGGGCCGTAAAAACGGCATGCGGGCCGGGGAA
Organism: Hymenobacter defluvii; assembly: GCF_017589435.1. Classification (NCBI taxonomy): domain Bacteria; kingdom Pseudomonadati; phylum Bacteroidota; class Cytophagia; order Cytophagales; family Hymenobacteraceae; genus Hymenobacter; species Hymenobacter defluvii. The sequence goes on along the minus strand of NZ_JAGETX010000003.1, from coordinate 55,034 downwards.
GTGCGCGATATCGTGGCAAATTCCAATACCGGCGCACTCATCATTCCTGACAACGACTCCGAGCGTTTCGACCAGATTTTTGACCTCGTGGACATGATGCTGGCCGACGGGATAGTGGACGAAAACGAAATGGACTTCTGCGTAGGCATGGCCGGAAAGTTGGGCTTCCGGCAAGCCATTGTGGGCGTATTGGTGCGCAAAATCTCCATGGGCGTGCGCGACGGCCTACCCCGCGAGCAAATCAAAGAAGACACCCAAAGCTTTCTGAGCCAGAACAGCCAGGCAAACTGATTGCATCTGGGAAGCGGAAGTAATTCTCTGTCATCCTGAACGCAGTGAAGGACCTTCTCACGTGGGAACGAGTCGTTGTTACGATAGTCGTTCTCGCGTGAGAAGGTCCTTCACCGCGTTCAGGATGACATTTTTATTACCCTACCACAAACTCCACCGCCCGCAGTAGCGCGGCGCAGGCCTCGTCAATCTGGTTGTTGGTGATGATGAGGGGCGGGGCGATGCGCAGAGAGTTGTCGCAGAATAGGAACCAGTCAGTGAGGATGCCTTCGTGAAACAGGGCGCGGTCGATGATGGGCTTGAGCACGTCGAACGACTCGAACTCCACCGCCATTAGCAGGCCGCAGTTGCGCACCTCCCGGATGGCCGGGTGCTGGAGCTGCGCCCGAAAGCGCGCCGCTTTCTCGGCCACGCCCGCCAGTAGATTTTCTTCCTGAATAGCGCGCAGGGTAGCCAGCGAGGCTGCGCACGATACCGGGTGCCCGCCAAACGTGGTGCAATGACCCAGAATTGGGTTGGTCTTGAAGCCCGCCATAATCTCCTGCGTGGAAATGAAGGCGCCGATAGGCATACCGCCGCCCATGCCCTTGGCGCAGAGCAGAATATCAGGCTCGATGCCGAACTGCTCGAAGGCCCAGAAGGTGCCGGTGCGCCCAAAGCCGCATTGGATTTCATCCAGAATCAGCAGAGCGCCTACCTCCGTGCAGCGCTGGCGCAGGGCGGGTAGGTACTCTGGGGCCGGCACGCGCACACCCGCTTCGCCCGCCACCGTTTCGATGATAACCGCCGCCGTACGCTCCGTAATTAGGGCTAGATCGGGTAGGTGGTTGGGCTCGATGTGGCGCACGTCAGGTAGGAGGGGGCGGTAGCTGCGCTTGAATTCCTCAGACCCCGTGACCGACAAAGCCCCTTGCGTAGAGCCGTGGTAGGCGCGGTGGCAGCTCACCAGTTCGGTGCGGCCGGTGTGGCGCTTGGCTAATTTGAGGGCGCCTTCCACGGCCTCGGCGCCTGAGTTGGTGAAATAAACGGTATCGAGCTGTTGGGGTAGAGTCTGGTGCAGGGCCTCGGCCAGCAGTGCCGGCGGCGCCGACACCAGCTCACCGTACACCATCAAGTGCAAGAACTTATCAGCTTGGTCCTTAATGGCCTGCACTACGCGCGGGTGGCGGTGCCCCACGTTGCTGACGCCAATACCCGCAATCAGATCAAGGTAGCGGCGGCCATCGGGGGCGTACATATACACGCCTTCGGCCCGTTCAATTTCCAACAGCAGCGGAAAATCGGAGGTTTGCGCTTGGTGGCGCAAGAAAAGCTGGCGAGGGGTAAGCATCCCGCAAAGATACCGAATGGTGAAGTTGTGAATGTTAAAGCGTCTGTCATCCTGAGTGCAGCGAAGGACCTTATCACGTGAGAACGATAATCGTATTAACGACCTCGTTCAACTGGCATAAGGTCCTTCGCTGCGCTCAGGATGACAGACGCTTTAACATTCACAACTTCACAAATTCACCTTTTTCACCTTCTCCGGCTGCGGGTTACGCGCTGTAATACTTCGCGGGTGAACTGGCGCTCGGCGGTGTAGAGCTGGCTTACTTGCCGGATGCTCAGGACTTTCTGGAACTGACGGAGATAGTCTTTGTCGAGGTCTACTTCCTGCTGGCGCAGGGCCAATACCTGATTGAGATTGTCTTTGAGCTGCTGGTCGCTGAGGGTTTCGGGGCGGGTGGTGCGGAGCTGGCGCGAGCGTTGGTTCAAGTCGCGGCGCTTGGTGGCGTACTCGTTGTAGATGGGCCAGAACTGCTGCGCCTGCTCCTGCGTGAGGGACACCTTCTCGGTAAGGTAGGCAATGCGGGCATTTTCAAGCTGGTTGAGACGGCCGCTGGGGGCAGTTTGCGCTACGCCGTGCAGGCTCAAGGCCAGCAAGGGTAGTAGGAGCAGCAATGGGCGAATGGTACGGTGAAAAAAGGCAGACAACGGGTGCATGGCGGAGAAATCAGGCTTTATAAGTACGAATCATCGGTGGGCTGGGCATCGAGGGCACTTTGCAGCTCCTCGGGCGAAGCATGCAAATAGCTGGCGGTGGTAGGCGCGGTGGCCGACAAATCAGCCAAATCGGCCAGGGTCACGCGGGAGTCGTTAGCCAGCAGGTACTGCACCAGCTCCTCCTGGGGCACGGCGGCCAGGGTAGCCGACGCCGAGGTAGGCGTAACGCTGAGCACTAGCGACGCCGCAAAACCACCCAGCAGCAGCGTAGAGGCCAGCGCGGTGCGCAGGGGTAGGGGCAGGCGACTTAGCCAGCCGAGGGCTGGTGCTTCGGTAGGCTGCACGCGGTCCATCACGCGGCGCGGCAGCTGCTCGAAGTACCCGGCCGGGGGCGGCGCCAGCGGATACGGCCGGCGCGGGTGGTCATCCAGACGAAAAGGCGTGTTCATATGCATTAGAAGCGGCGCAAGCCGCAGGGTTTAATCGTTGATAGACTGAGTGGTAACATACTGCTCAATTTTCTTCACAGCGTGGTGGTAGGAGGCCTTCAACGCTCCCACCGACGTGCCCGTGACGTCGGCCATCTGCTCGTAGGTCATGTCCTCGTAGTATTTCAGGTTGAATACCAGGCGCTGTTTGTCGGGCAGGCGCAGAATGGCTTTTTGCAGCTTTTGTTCTACCTCGTCGCCGGAGAGCAAGCCGGGGTCGGCTTCCACTTTGGCTAGCAACTCGGCCCCCACATCATTAAGAGGTAGGAAAAACTTGCGCCGCTTGCTCGACAAGAAATTCAGGCACTCGTTGGTGGCGATGCGGTAAATCCAGGTGAAGAGGCTGGCGTCTTGGCGGAAGTTATCCAGGTTCTTCCACACTTTCACAAAGGTGTCCTGCGTGAGGTCGTCGGCGTCCTGATGGTCTACCACCATTTTGCGCACGTGCCAATACACCCGCTGCTGGTACTTGCGCACCAACTGGTTGAAGGCCAGATTTCGGGAGGCCGAATCAGCAAACTTGGCGAGTATCTCCTGGTCTTCCAATCAGAAGCGGGGTTAGGGCGAAATAGAATGTGTTCTGGTTAGACGCAGGGAGTGGGGTAGGGTTTAATTGACCTATGAAAAACAAATTCGGGAGAGCTATGTGCCTCAGGGCTGAAATCCTAGTGGAAATAGGGAAGGACGTTCGTAATGGCGTTGTGGGCAGCCAAAAGCCAGCGCCTGTCGTACTACCGGAGGTCGGCTGGCGTTTCATCCATACGTCTCCCATTTCCGTCATCAACCCGCCCCTGCATGGACCTCACGCATTCAAACTATGGCCTATCGGCTAGCAAAGAAGAAGAAGAGTATACAGCCGTTGCTGGCGAAAAAGCCCCCATTGTCAACCCCGACGACGACCCCGGTAACCCCTTGCCCCGCGCCGTGCTGCGCCTCAACAACCACCAGCTGCTCGACGGCGAGTGGGGGTTTGCCGTGGATACCAACGATGATGGTCTGCACGGTGGTTGGCACCTGGGTCACGACTACCAGCACACGGCGCAGTGGCCGGGCTCGGTGGAAATGCACATGGCCGCCGCCAAAGGAGAGCCCAGCCCCATTGCCTGGAAAGACAAAGTAGTGGTGTGGTACGAACGCGAATTTGCGCTGCCCGAGCGCGATGAAGTGGAGGCCCGTTCTATGTTGCAGCTCACCTTTGGCGCCTGCGGCTACGAAACCCGCGTATGGCTGAACGGCCACCCGTTGCAAACTATTGAGGGCGAAGAAATTCACTACGGCGAGTACACGTCTTTCTCTTACGAGCTGCCCGAGGAAATCCTACACCTCCGCAACCGCCTCACCGTGCGCATCGCCGACACCATGGACGCCGAAACGCCTCGCGGCAAACAGGAGTCGCACGTATACAAGCGGGGCGGTATCTGGTACCAGACCTACACGGGTGCCGTGCGCTCGGTGTGGCTGGAAATGGTGGAGCGCAACCGCCTCCGCTCCCGCGTGGGGGTTGTGAGCGTAGTAGAAGACCAACTGGTGCGCTTCAACCTGGCACTGCGCATCCACGACCCAGGACAGTATGTGATTCGCTTGCAGGTGTTCGGGAAAGATTCGGACGCGACGGAACCACTGGCCACCTCCGATTTTCCGATGCTCTTGGAAGCGGGCCAGCGCGAGCAGCGCGTGGTGATGGAGCTACCCGGCGCCGAGCTATGGTCGCCGGCCACGCCCCATCTCTATCGGCTGGTAGCCCAGCTCATTGATGCCAATGGCTACGCGGCCCAGATAGAGGCCTATTTCGGCCTGCGCAAGATTGAGGCGCGGGGCTGCTATGTGTATCTGAACAATGAGCGCATCTACCTAGACGGCATTCTCTACCAGCCCGGCACGGCCACTTACGCCGAGATGCAGCGCCATTTCTACGCCATGAAGGAGCTGGGCTGCAACCTGGTGCGCGTGCACATTGCCGGCGTCGACCCGCGCATTTACAACCTGGCCGACGAACTGGGGCTGCTGCTGTGGGTGGAAGTGCCTAGTCCGCACAGCTCCACCACGCGCAGTCGGCACAACCACCGCGCCGAGCTGCTACGCATGGTGGCGCTCATGGAAACGCACCCGTCCATCATCATCTGGAGCTTATACAACGAGGATTGGGGCGCGCAGGACATTGCAACCAACAATAAAACCCGGCAGTACATCGTGGATACGTACCACTACATGCAACTGGCGCACCCGCAGTTTTTGGTGGTAGACAACGACGGCTGGCACCATATTTCCTACCTAGGTAGGCTGAAGTCGGACCTGCTGACGGCCCATCTCTACACGCCCGACGCCAACCGCTGGCGCGAGCTGCTCGACCGATTGGTGCGCGGCGAACTGGAAGGCACGGCCGCTTTCCCCCTAGTGGTAGGCGACCCATTTTTCTACCGCCGCCAGGTGCCGTTGCTGGTAAGCGAATGGGGCGGCTTCGGCTTTCCCGACTACGGCGGCCCCCAGGACGATGCCGAGCGCGCCGAGCGCATTCGGCTGTTCAAGGACGAGCTGCGCGCCCGCCCTATTGCCGGCGACGTGTACACCCAGGCAACCAATATCGAGGATGAGCGCAATGGCCTGATCGACCCGCACACTGGCGAGCTGAGCGTGCCGGCAGGGCTGCTGGCCTCGGGGCCACCCGCGCCGCTGGGGTAGGGGTATCGTGGCACCGTGCGTACCTTCGTTAGCATATTGCAATCAGGGTTTCCACTTTTATGAAACATACGCTCAAGCCGGCAGGCATACTGCTGGCGTGTTCCTTCTTATCGGCTTGCCATATGCAGAAACCCGTTGCGCCTACCACCACGGCTACTGCCGAAGCAACTGCTGCACCGGCTGTATGGCAGTCGGAGGCCTACTCGCTCTACCGCGACAGCGTGGTGCAAGGCGCATACGTAGCTAGGGCATTGTCGCGCACCGAGCTGATATCCAACTACCAAAGCCCGGCTAACGCGTTCGTTGATCCGCGCATTGAGTTCAAGTTTAGCATCAACGGCAAAGACAACGAGCTGCCGGTTGGGCAGAACCACGTAATAATAGCGGTGCCGAAAGTGGGGCAAAACGGAACACTGGAAACGCCGGTCATTCCCTTCGGCCAGCACTTTGCAGACCCTACCCCGGTGCCGGCTAACACCTACCTGGCACCCAACACTGTGCTGAAGATTCGGTTGGATATGCGGCCGGTGCTGGCGGCGTTCAAGCAGCAGGGCTACTACACCACCGCCAAAGGCGATAAGCTCTACCAAGCCGACTTCAAGCACGTGTTTGTGGCGGGTAGCGTGGCGCCGCTGAGTTGGGATTTTGATAATCTGGTGAACAAGCCGGAGCTGGAGTTGAAGGACCCCGACGGCGACGGCATTTACGAAGTAACGCTCACGCTGAACGCGCCCGCCAACGCCAAAACCACGGCCGGCCGCTGGCAGCAAACCATCAACACCGACGACTTTCCGCAGTACCACTCCGACTACCCACTTAGCGACGCGCTCTATAACCTGGCCCTGGAGGAAGCCCGTCGCGCCGTAGAGCCCGACAGCACCTTCCGCACCGGCAAGGAGTGGGCCGGCGTTTGGACCCGCGACATCAGCTATTCCATTATACTAGCACAGGCCACGTTGCAGCCCAAAGTGGCCATGAACAGCCTCCTGCGCAAAGTCACGCCCGAGGGCCGCATCATTCAGGACACGGGCACGGGCGGCGCCTACCCCTGCTCCACCGACCGCATGGTGTGGGCCGTGGCCGCCTGGGAAATCTATAAGGTGACCCGCGACGAAGCCTGGCTGCGTAAGGTCTACCCCATCATCACGAAGTCCATTGAAGACGACGTGCAGAATGCCTACGACCCGGCCACCGGGCTGGTGCGCGGCGAGTCGTCGTTTCTGGACTGGCGCGAGCAGACTTACCCGCGCTGGATGCAGCCCGTGGACATCTACCAGAGTGAAAACCTGGGCACCAACGCCGTGCACTACCAAGCTAATGTGGTAGCCGCCCACATGGCCCAACAATTGGGCGATGCCGCCGCCGCTACCCGTCACCAACAACTAGCCGCCCGCATCAAGCAGGGCCTCAACCAGCACCTATGGCAGCCCGACAAAGGCTACTACGGCCAGTTTCTGTACGGGCGCAATTTCCTCACGCTTTCCCCCAAAGCCGAGGCGCTAGGCGAGGCGTTGAGCGTATTGTTCGGCGTGGCCGAAGGCGAGCAGGCGCAGCAGGTGGTGAGCAAAACCCCTACCGTTCCTTTCGGCGTTCCGTGCATCTACCCGCAGATTTCGGGCATCCCGCCCTACCACAACAATGCCGTGTGGCCCTTTGTGCAGAGCTACTGGGCGCTGGCCGCCGCCAAGGCCGGCAACGAGGCGTCCGTAATGGAAAGCATTGCCGCCATCTACCGCCCCGCGGCGCTGTTCCTGACCAACAAGGAAAACTTTGTGGCCGAAAATGGCGACTTCGCCGGTACGCAGATCAACAGCAGCAACATGCTTTGGAGCCTCTCCGGTAGCCTAAGCCTGGTATATAAGGTGCTGTTTGGAATGCAGTTTGAGGCTGATCGGCTGGTGTTTAAGCCCTTCGTGCCGCAGGCGTTGCAAGGTACGCGCACGCTCATGGGCTTTCGGTACCGCCAGGCGCTGCTGGACGTGGAGATGAGTGGTTTCGGCAACCAGGTGCAACGCATTACCCTTGATGGTCAGCCGCTGGCCGGTGCCGCCGTGCCGGCTACCCTCACCGGTCGCCACCAGCTCCGTATCGTGCTCACCAGCCAAGCGCCCGTAGCCGCGGCCGTGGCGCGGGTAGCCAACCGCTTCTCGCCCGAAACGCCCGTGGTTGCCTACGCTAACAACCAACTGACGTGGCCGTCCGTGCCGGGCGCCACGGCCTACCAACTCCTGAAAAACGGGCAGTTGGCCGGCCGCACCACCGAGCCGCATTTTGCTGTGTCGGCTGGTGAGTATGCAGAGTACCAAGTGGTAGCGGTAGGCGCGGCGGGGCTGGAGTCGTTTGCCAGCGAGCCGCTGCCGGTGGGTAGCCAGTCCCAGCAGGTGCAGCTAGAAATGGTGGCTGCCAAGTCGGCCCTACCTTACAAAGGGTTCTCGGGCAAGGGTTTTGTGGAAATCAGCCAGACGGAGAATCGTACGCTCACCATTCCCGTAACCGTGGTCGAAGCTGGGCTGTACGCTGTGGATTTTCGGTATGCCAACGGCAATGGCCCTGTCAACACCCAAAACAAATGCGCCATTCGCACGCTGCGGCGCGGCGCCGAGCTACTGGGCACGGTAGTGCTACCCCAGCGCGGCACCGGCGAGTGGTCGAACTGGGGCTACACCAACCCGCTGCCGGTGCGCCTACCCAAAGGCAAGACCCAACTGACCCTGACCTTCGAGCCCGCCAATGAGAACATGAACGGCGAAGTCAATCAAGCTATGCTGGATTGTATGCGGGTGGTGAAGTTGCAGTAGTAAATAGAACTGTCATCTCTTCCCATCTGCCATCCTGAATGCAGCGAAGGACCTTATATGCCTGAACGAGTCGTTGTTGCGAGCATCGTTCTAGCGCGATAAGGTCCTTTGCTGCACTCAGGATGACAGATGCTTTTCAATGCTCACCTCTTTGTAGAGTAAGAAAAACCAACGGTAATATTCGTGTTATCAGGGACTTTGCCTTCGCTGTATTGGCTTTCGTGGGTGTAGTTGTAGCTGAAGTTGAAGGCCAGATGATTGGTGAGCTTGAGGGCGGCTGTGGAGACGTTGCTGAAGCGGTAGTTATTGAAATTAGCCAAAGACGGCTGATAGAAGGTGGTAGAGCTAACCGTCAGAATTTTAATGGAGTACGCCACTTTCAGGCGCACCGAGTTGCGGGCCGTGAGCTTGGAGGTACTGTCCTGAAAATTGGTTTTCTCCCGAATAATCAAATTGCTGATCGACACTTCCCGCCCCAACGTATCGGAGTAGAAGGCCCAGCCCGGCCCGGCGCCCAGCTGCACGCGGTCGGTGATGCCGCGCAGGTTGCTGCGCTCGAAGCCCCCAATGGCATAGGCCCGGAAGCGGCCCTTGTAGTAGTAGGGGGTAGCATTGAGCAGCAGTTCGCGTTCCCGCAGCAAGCCATCCTGCTTACCATAGATAAAGCTGCCATTCAGCGGCAGGCCATAGTGCTGACCCCTAGTGAAGGTGAGGGCCTGAGTGGTCGACAACAGCGCTCGGTTGACGCCACCTTTGCTGAAAGCACCCGTCAACTGACTGTTGTAAACAATGAGCGTGGTATCGCGCTGTTGTTGATTTTGGGCGCGGGCCGCTGGGGCCACGAGCAGCAGAGCCGCCAGGAACAACAGGTAAAAGCAGTACAGTTTTGGCATAGAAATCGAGCTGAGCGAGCCGCAACAAGTAGCCGTCGGCAACAGCAATAGGGCAAGGGAGCAAGTGCTCCCGTCTGGGTATGGAGAGCCGCAAAGGTAAGGCCGCCACCCCGACTTGCTGGTGCGTGGTATTGAGAGCTACCAAAGTATATTGCACGATAAGCCTCCGTATTGCAGCTTATTCCTCACGTTTTATGAGTTTGTTTTAGAAAGATGAGTATTCGCTTTTGGCGCTATTTCCTGTTGATAATAAGTGTGTTGTGCGTAGGAGAGCAGGCTGTGGCTCAAGCGCCCGCGCCTACCCGCCGCGACTCCGTGCGTACCCAGGCCCTCAGCACCGACACGCGCCAGCTACGGCAGCTCGACTCGCTGCGGCGCCAAAACACCGACCGCCTCGCGCAATTGCAGCAAGAGCTGCTCTCGCTGAAAGGCCAAGGCCAGGACCGCACCCGCGAGCGGGAGCTGGTGCAGGAGCTACGCACCCTGCAATGGACCGACTCGCTGCGCCACCTGCGCGCCCGCCAGCACATCGACTCGCTGAAGCGCCACGCCCGCGGCTACCCCGTAGTGCCGCATGATGATACACTGTTCTACGTGTACACCAAGCTGGGGCCGTTTTCGCCCCAGGAGCGCGCCAATCTCATTGCCGAAAAAGTGCAGCGCCTGGAATCCGACGTGTTCTTCCGGCCCGATTCGCTGCGCCTCTACCCTTCGGAGCAAACCATCGACCTGATGTATGGTGCCCTGGTGATACAGAGCATTTCCGACAACGACGCCCTCTGGCTCGACACCTCCCGCGACTCGCTGGCCGTGCGCTACCGGGCACGTATTGTGGAGATGGTAGCGGCCTACAAGCAAGAGCACAGCTTGTATAATATACTGAAAGAGATTGGGTTGGCGCTGCTGGTGCTGGTGGTGTTCTACTTCGCCGTGCGCTTCGTCAATCAGTTCTTCCGCTGGGTACAGCTCAAGCTCATCGACCACGAAACCACGTGGTTCCGGGGTATTAAGCTGGGCACCTACGAGTTATTTACGCCCCGCCGCGAGCTGGATGCGGCTCTGCTGCTGGTGAACGTGTTGCGCTGGGTGGTCATCTTCCTGGTAATCTACCTAGTGCTGCCCGTGCTGTTCAGCATCTTCCCCGGCACCCAGGATGTGGCCGATACGCTGCTGGGCTACGTCATCACGCCCCTGCGCAAAATGCTGCTGGCGCTCTGGAACTACCTGCCCAACCTCATCACGATTGTGGTGGTCGTCACGGTGTTTCGGTATATTTTGAAGGGCGTGTACTTCCTGAAAGAAGAAATCCGCCAGGGGCACCTCACCATTCAGGGCTTCTACCCCGATTGGGCCAACCCTACCTACCAGATTGTACGGGTACTCATCTTCGCCTTTCTGCTGGTTGTCATCTTTCCCTACCTACCGGGTTCCGATTCGCCTATCTTTAAAGGTGTTTCGGTGTTTCTGGGCTTCCTATTCACGTTTGGTTCGGCGGGGTCGTTGTCGAACATTGTGGCCGGGCTGGTGCTCACCTACATGCGCGCTTACAAACTGGGCGACCGGGTGAAAATTGGGGACGTAACGGGCGACATCATCGAGAAAAACCTGCTCGTCACGCGCATTCGCACCATCAAAAACGAGGAAATCACCATCCCGAATTCCTCTATTATGAGCAGCTACACCACCAACTACACCAGCGCCGCGCCTACCCTGGGGCTGGTGCTGCACACCACCGTCACCATCGGCTACGACGTGCCGTGGCAGCAGGTGCACCAGTTGCTCATCACGGCCGCGCTGCAAGTCGAAGGCGTCCTGCCCGAGCCCAAGCCCTTTGTGCTGCAAACCAGCCTCGACGACTATTACGTGAGCTATCAATTGAACGCCTACACCCGCGAGGCCAGTAAGCAGGCCGTGCTCTACTCGCGTATTCACCAGAACATTCAGGACCAGTTCAACGCGGCCGGGGTGGAGATTATGTCGCCCCACTACCGCGCCGTGCGCGACGGCCACCAAACCACCATCCCCACCGACTACCTCCCGAAAGACTACGAGGCCCCGAAGTTTCGGGTAGAGGGATTGGACGAAAAGTAATAAGAACACGATTAGGCCGTACGCAGCAGGCACCCATGTAAAAGCTTTTGAAAATAGCTTGGTGCAGAAGAAGATAGTGTAGTTCTTGCGGATTACCCCGCCGTCCTACCTATCTCCTATATGCACCACGTCTTTCTAAAAGCCACCCTAGCATCTTGCCTACTTCTGTTGCTGTGCGCCACCAGCCATGCGGGTTCACCAGCAACAATTGCAGGCTTGCAGTGCGAGTACCTGGAGCGCCCACTTGGCCTTGATGCGCCGCAGCCGCGCTTTACGTGGCGTTTGCTGGATACCCGGCCGGGCGCCCGGCAAACCGCCTACCGCGTGTTGGTCGCTACCGATTCGGTGTCGCTGGCGCAGGGTAGGGGCGCAGTGTGGAACTCGGGCCTGGTGAAATCGGGGGCTACGTTAGTGACGTACGCGGGGGCGACGTTGCAGCCGTTTACGCGGTATTATTGGCGCGTAGAGGTGAAGGACCAACAGAAGCAGGCGGTTGTCAGCCCCATCACCAGCTTCGAAACCGGGATGCTGAACCAACGCAACTGGAAAGGCGCCTGGATAGCCGATGCCCACGACCAGCACACCAGGCCCGCACCCTACTTCCGCAAGGTGTTTGAGGCAAAAAACAGTATTAAATCGGCGCGGGCGTATGTGGCGGCGGCGGGGTTGTATGAGTTGTCGGTGAACGGCAAACGGGTAGGCGACCATGTGCTGGACCCGCTGTACACGCGCTTCGACCGGCGCACGCTCTACGTCACCTACGACATCACTCGGCTGCTGCAAACTGGCCAAAATGCCCTGGGCGTGCTGCTCGGCAACGGGTGGTACAACCTGCAATCTACGGCCGTGTGGGACTTTGACAAAGCTCCCTGGCGCGCCCGCCCTACCTTCTGCATGGACGTGCGCATCACCTACACCGACGGCCGCGTAGAAACCATCACGACCGGCAAGGATTGGAAAACGGCCTTGAGCCCTGTCATCTTCAACAGCATCTACACCGCTGAGCACTACGACGCCCGCCAGGAGCAGCCCGGCTGGAATACGGTGGCGTTCAACGATAAAGCCTGGAAAGAGGTCATCTACCGCTCCGCGCCTTCGGGAAATATCGTGGCGCAGGCCGTGCGGCCCATCCGCAGCACTGAGGAACTACCGGCCCAAAGCGTGCGTCGCCTCAACGACACTACCTACGTGTTTGACCTGGGTAGAAATATTGCGGGCGTAAGTCGTCTCACGACGCAGGGGGCGGCGGGTACTGTAATTCACCTGAAACACGGCGAGCGGCTCTACCCCAACGGCCACGTCGATATATCAAACATCGACGAGCACTACCGCCCTACGGATAAATCGGATCCTTTTCAGACCGATATTTTCATTTTGAGTGGGAAGGGTAGGGAAAGCTTTATGCCGCGATTCAACTACAAGGGCTTTCAATATGTGGAGGTGACGAGCAGCCGCCCGCTGACGCTCACCAAGGAAAGCCTGACGGGCTACTTCCTGCACAGCGACGTGCCCGCCGTCGGCCACATTGCCAGCGCCAATCCTACCCTGGATAAGCTCTGGCAGGCCACCAACGCCTCCTACCTCTCCAACCTGTTTGGCTACCCCACCGACTGCCCTCAGCGCGAGAAAAACGGCTGGACCGGCGACTCGCACATTGCCCTGGAAACCGGTCTCTACAGCTTTGATGGCATTACGGTGTACGAAAAATGGCTGGCCGACTACCGCGACGAACAGCAGCCCAACGGCGTGCTACCCTCCATAGTGCCTACCAACGGCTGGGGCTACGAGTGGGGCAACGGCCCCGACTGGACCAGCAGCGTGGTGCTGATTCCGTGGAACATCTACCTGTTCTATGGCGACAGCAAGCTGCTCTCCGACTGCTACGAGAACATGCGTCGCTATGTGGACCACATCACCGAAATCAGCCCTACCCACCTCACCACCTGGGGCTTGGGCGACTGGGTGCCCGTCACGGACAAGCCGCCCGTGGAGTTCACCTCCACCTGCTACTACTACGCCGATGTGGTGATTATGGCGAAGGCGGCGCGGCTGTTTGGCAAAACAGCCGATGCGGCCCGGTACGAGGCGTTGGCCGCCGCTATCCAGCAAGCCTTCAACGCGAAATACCTCAACCCGCAAACGGGCCTCTACGGCAAAGGCACTCAAACCGAGATGAGCATGCCGCTCTATTGGCACTTGGTGCCCGAAGCCGCCAAAGGGCAGGTGGCCGCCAACCTAGCCAAACAAGTTGCCACCGACAACTACCACCTGAACGTGGGCTTGTTGGGCCAAAAAGCCATCCTAAATGCGCTCAGCGAAAATGGCTACGCCGACGTGGCTTACCGTATAGCGGCCCAGGAGACCTACCCCTCCTGGGGCTGGTGGATCAAGAACGGCGCCACGACGCTCTATGAAAATTGGAACATCCAGGCCAAGCACGACATTTCCCTGAATCACATCATGTTCGGTGAAATTGGAGCTTGGCTCTATAAAGGCCTCGGCGGCATCCACCCCGACCCGGCCCAACCTGGCTTCCGCAACGTGCTGCTCACTCCGCATTTCGTGCCCAACCTCGCACACTTCGAAGCCAGCCACGAGGCGCCCCAGGGCACCATCCGCTCCGCCTGGACCCGTACCGGCCATGCCGTACAGTACACCGTGACCGTTCCGCCCAATGCTACGGCTACGTTGCGCCTACCAGTAGTAGAGGGCTTGCAGCCGTACCGGGAGGGTAGGGCAGTGAAGAGCGAAGAGGTGGAGTTGGTAGCTGGGAGTTATGTATTCGAGTGGAAGTGAGCTTGTAGAACTACAAAAAGTTGGGCGCGTACTGCACTTCGTTGTGCAAGTATTCATGCACCTTCTCGTTGCGCTACTTTACTTGTTTCACAAATCGTGTGGTCAGGCGCTGTTCGCCCTTGAGCCAGCAGAGGGTATATACACCTGGTGCCAGCGCGGAAACATCCAGTCGCTTTGCATAGGAATCAACGAGCATCACCGTTTGCCCCAGCGAGTTAACAACCGTAATTTTTCCTCCTGCTAGGTTGTGGGTGCCTTGTAGCGTGAGGTAGTCCGTTGCTGGGTTAGGGTAGACCCGTAGCTCGTCGGTGCTGGTCTCACGGCGGGCGGTAGCAAGCGGCGTAGTGGTGGCTTGCGCTACCCGCAAGATGGCCGCCGCCGCGCAGGCCTGTCCCATCATTTGGATGGAAGCGGGGGTGATGTAGCGGCGGTCCAGATTCCAGGTGCCATCCGCATCGCTGTAGGAGCCCGGATAGTAGCCCAACTGGTCGCGGCCGTACTCTATAAGGTAATCCACAATGTTTTGTGCCGCAGCAAGCCACTTCGGATTGTGGTCAACATCGTAGAAGTCCACCAGCATTTCTACGATGTCGCTGCCGCCCCAAAAGGAGATTTCGCTTACCCCCTTGCCCGGCGTGTACCATTGCTTCAAGCAGGCATCGGCCATAACTCTCGCGTCGTCGAGGTAGCGGATGTTGCCCGTCAGTTGGTAGAGTTTGAGGGCTAACTGAATGTTGGGCGTGGTTTGATAGGCACGGTAGCCCGCCCCGTTTTCGCCGTGTCCTACTAGGCTCCAGCTGCCATTGGAGTAAAAGGAGTACTGATTAAGTAGGTTTGTGCTACCATCACGCAGCTTCCGGTTCACATCATTGATGAGGTCGTAGTAGCGTTTGGCTATGGTCAGGTAGGTAGGGTCGGAGCTGTTTTTGGCGATTAGCGCGCAGTGGAGTGCCGGCAAAATGGTAGCCTGCGAGTAGAACTTACCCCACCCCAGCTCTGCTTCTTTTTGCGGAACACCCCAGTTCGCATCGCGCGCGTTCAAGCAGTAATTGAGGCCAATCAGGGAGCGGTCATAGAGGCCGCTTTCGGTGGGCAGCACCTGCTGATAGGCATCCATCAGCGCCAGCCCTATAATAGCGTTGTCATCATACAGCGGATCGGCGCCGGGCACAATGTCGGAGGCGTACTTACCATGTTGCTGATACTGGTCGAGGGCGTAGGCGTAGGACTTGAGCCGCGCCGTATACTTCGCCGGATTCACCAAGGAGCCATACCGCAGCGCCCGCAGCATATGCGAAGCAGGCCACACGTAGCTCGCGCCGCCGCGCTCCACAAGTATGTTTTCGTTGGCATCAATCTGCTCCACGTACAACTGCTTGCTGGCGTTGTAGAACTTGGCATTGAGCTTATCCAGAATAGCCTCGCCCTCCACTTGGTATTTGTTTTGGCCAAAGGCGGTAGGGGCGAGCAACAGGTAGCAGGCTGTTAAAAGCAAACCAATGCGCTGCTTCCCGGAAAGCACAGCAGAAAAGTTCAGCATAATCCGTTGGAGATAAGTAGGATAGTTAGCAGTCTTTAATCTGCTTGTGATTGTAATATATATAATTGAAATTTATTTTGATTGTTTTAAATACAAACGAGCGTTTTTAGTATAGTGTTTTCTATATGAATTCTCGAATCAAGGGTTATTTGCATTCATAGCTACTTATATCAGGTTTATGAATTATGAGACCCAAGGCTAAATATCTCGGCTGATGGGTAGGACGTTACACGAAACTGCCCCGTAGCCCGGAGCTTTAGCCATAGGACGTGTGGTTCACAGAACTACTATGAAAGAAGAAGCCCCAGCAGCTACATGCTACTGAGGCTTTTTCTGTTTAATTATCTCAACAATTCTACTTCCGGCGGGCCATTACCTTTTCCACAGCTGCCACAATAGCGGCTTCGTTGAGGCCGTATTTTTCCATCAGTTGGTCGGGAGTGCCGCTTTCGCCGAAGGAGTCGTTTACGCCGACCATCTCCAGGGGTAGGGGCTCTTCGCGGGCCAGTAGCTGGGCCACGCTGTCGCCGAGGCCGCCGTTGAGCTGGTGCTCCTCGGCCGTTACGACGCAGCGCGTTTTGCGCACCGAGTTCAGGATGGCTTCCGCATCCAGGGGCTTGATGGTGTGGATGTTGATGATTTCGGCATTGATGCCTTTCTCCGCTAGCAGCTTACCGGCCAGAATGGCCTTCCATACCAAGTGGCCCGTGGCGAAGATGCTCACGTCGGTGCCTTCGTTCAGCAGTACGGCTTTGCCAATGATAAACTCCTGGTCGGCGGGGGTGAATACCGGCACCACGGGGCGACCAAAGCGCAGGTACACCGGACCTTCGTGGTCGGCAATAGCGATGGTGGCGGCTTTGGTCTGGTTGTAGTCGCAGGGGTTGATAACGGTCATGTGCGGCAGCATCTTCATCATGCCGATGTCCTCCAAGATCTGATGGGTAGCACCATCTTCGCCCAGCGTCAGGCCCGCGTGCGACGCGCAGATTTTTACGTTTTTCTGCGAATACGCAATGCTCTGGCGGATCTGGTCGTACACGCGTCCCGTGGAGAAGTTGGCAAATGTGCCCGTGAAAGGAATCTTGCCGCCGATGGTGAGACCAGCAGCCAAGCCCATCATGTTAGCCTCCGCAATGCCTACCTGGAAGAAACGCTCGGGGTTGTCCTTGATGAAGGCATCCATTTTCAGCGAGCCTACCAAGTCGGCGCATAGGGCCACTACGTTGGGGTTGGTTTTACCGAGTTCTTGTAGGCCGGCGCCAAAGCCCGAGCGAGTATCTTTTGATTCGGAGTAAGGAAAGTCTTTCATGTATTGTGTAGGAGAAGTGTAGAGAGTAAAAGCAGTGGTCCTCTTCGTCTGTCATCCTGAGCGCAGCGAAGGACCTTCTCACGTTAGAATTACTACAGAACGATTTCGTTCAGACGTGAGAAGGTCCTTCGCTGCGCTCAGGATGACAGACGAAGAGGAAAGATTTAGGTATGTCATTTCCCAAAAATGCTAACCGAGGTGACCTGCCCCGAGCGAATGGAAAAATTGCGCGTGTCGGTAAACTTGCTACCCAGCGCGTTGGCCGAGCGGAACACCAAGCGGTAGTTGCCCGGCTGCATGGGTAGGTTGAGCCTGCTGCTGCCACCGTTAGGGAGGGTGTATACCCACGTTTGCGAGTCGTCCTGGTTTACCTGGTAGATGCTGCCGTAGCCTTTCAGATCCGACACGATGTTGAGCGTACCGGGCGCCTCATACGTCACGGCCGTTTCTTGGCCCTGCTTCACCGTGATGCGACGCACTAAGCGGGGTAGGGTAAGTAGCTCCACCTCGTAGTTGCCGGCCAGTAGCTTTTGCTTTGCGCCGAAGGGTAGGGCCACTACCGTGGCCGCGTTGCCCTGCGCCCGCACCACGGCCTGCATAGTGCCGTAGGGATTGGGCGTGAGCGACGGGTTACGAAGCGCTAGCGTGCCCTGGGGCGTTTTGTAGGTCAGCACGTTGGCCTTGCCGGGCCGGATGGGTAGGTTGCGCTGCACCACCGGCGGCACGGTGTTTATCACCAGGTCGTAGCTCTGCAAGGCGTCCACGTCCAGCACATCGGGCTTGCCTTGGGCGTTGCGGTAGTGCACGTAGTTGTACTCCGGTTGCTCCGTCACATTGTTGATGAACGTGAGATTGACGTTGCTTTCCACCGGCCTACTCTGCTCATCGGTGAGGTTTACGGCCACGGTGGTTTTGCTCAGGGTCTGGGCAATCACATCGTTGAGCACCGTGCGAAAGGTGCCCACATCGGCCGCGTTGTAGTATTGGCCCAGGCATTCCAGCTGCCGGCCAAACTCCTTTTCAGCCCCAATGCCAATCACAAACGGCTTCAGAAACACCCGCTTGCGCTGCAACGCCAGCGCCGTAGCGCAGGGGTCGCCCTTGCAGGATTCGAGGCCGTCGGTGATGAGAATAAGCACGTTGCGGGAGTTGGGGTCGGTGGGAAAGTCCTGGGCTGACTGTTGCAGAGAGTAGGTAATGGGCGTGTTGCCCTTGCCTTCGATGGTCTTGAGCTTCTCGCGAATGGCGCGGGCATTTTTGCTGGCAAACGGCACTTCCAGCCGCGAGTCCTCGCAGTTGTTCTCCTTTGCCAGGTGCTGATGGCCGTACACACGCAACGCCAGCTGCAAGTTGGGGTAGGTATCCAGCGAATCGGCCATACGGGCGAGCAGGCGCTTGGCTACTTCCATACGCGGGCCGCCTTCCCACGGCGCATTCATCGAGCCCGAGGCATCGAGCAGGAACAGAATGCGCGTGGTGCGGGGCTTTGTGTCCTGGGCACGCAGGGGGGCTGCGAGTAGTAGGAAACTACCCAACAAAACCCCACATACGCGTCCTAGTGTCAGCATACGGCAAACCTCAACCCCGGCCCCCTCTCCTCGGGGATAGGGGGAGCCAGACGTTTTTGTTGATGATGAGCTACTGCCATATCATCTGTGCAGCAACCACAATGGGCTATAAAATCCGATGAATCCGGCTAATCCGAAAAATCCGTGATTAGTAGTCGCTAGCTTCTTCTACTAGCAACTGCTGCAAGGCTTTCTCTAACTGCTCGTCGTTGGGTGCGGTGCCGTGCCACTTGTGCGTGCCCATCATATAGTCTACGCCGAAGCCCATTTGGGTGTCCATTAGGAACATTACGGGCTTGCCATTGCCTAGCAGCGACTTCGCTTCTTCCAGGGCCGGCAGCAAAGTTTCAAACTGGTTGCCGTCGGCTTCCAGCACTTGCCAGCCAAAGGCTTCAAACTTGGCGCGTAGGTCACCCAGGCCGCCAATTTTCTCGGTAGGGCCGTCGATTTGCTGGCCGTTGCGGTCTACAATGGCAATGAGGTTGTCTACTTTGTGGTGTGGAGCGTAGAGAGCAGCTTCCCACACTTGGCCTTCTTCCAGCTCGCCGTCGCCCATGAGCACGTACACAGTGCGGTCGTCGTTGTTCAGCTTCTTGGCTTGGGCTGCGCCCGTAGCCACACTCAGGCCCTGGCCCAGCGAGCCGCTGGCAATCCGAATGCCGGGCAGGTGCTCAGCGGTGGTAGGGTGGCCCTGCAAGCGCGAATCGAGTTTGCGGAAGGTGTTCAGCTCACTTACCGGAAAGTAGCCCGAGCGGGCCAGCACCGAGTAGAGGGTAGCCGAAATATGGCCGTTCGACAGGAAAAACAGGTCTTCGCCGATGCCGTCCATCGAGAATTCGGGGTTGTGCTTCATCACTTTGAAGTACAGGGCCACCAGCAAATCGGTGCAGCCCAGCGAGCCGCCGGGGTGACCTGAGCTAACGGCGTGCACCATGCGCACGATGTCGCGCCGCACCTGCGCGGCAATCTGCTTGAGTTGGGGAACGGATTTGGGTTCCAGAGAAATCGGGGGAGCGGGGGCAATCGGCTGCGTCATTATTACGTGAGAGTAGGTATGACGGTAAAGGTAGCAAGGATTGCCACACTCCCAAATTTTCAGGTTGCTTTGCTACAAATACGGTTAAATAATGCCGATTTTAGGTCGCTAATGCGGTTTTTGATAACACAATCGTTTGTGATAGCAACTCAGCAATCTTTGGATGCTATAGGACGTGAGAAGTTTGCCCCTGTGAGTTCAGCTTACAGCTTTAATGTGTTAAAAGAGGCGAAGTCTCCTTTAACCGTTTCCTGATTCTGTAATACAGGCTGCGCAGGACTTAAAACTCGTTTGCCATCAATGTAAAAGCAATACTTCACTTCTTCTCGATTTGATTTCAGCCGTAACCGCCAACCAGTAGGCGTCTTTTGCATGAATCGGAAAAAATTATAGTCCCCTTTAACCTCTACAACAACGGACTTCGCTTCTGCATATCCACTTAGTTCAATTATGGCGTTGGCCTCTTCTGTATCCCGAAGATTCGCCAGCAACGCACTGGTTTTCCAACTAGGTTTTCTAAGCGCCTCCAACACCTGAATGGCTTCTTTATTTCTGCCATTGACGGCTAATACCTCTGCTTTCGTAAACTGTACTTCCGTACTGTCCAAGCGCTTATTGGTATACATATACTGCTCCCACAGAGGAAAAAGGACGTTTGCTTTAGCAAACTCCTTGTCAACATAGAAATCATTTAAAAACGCTAGGCGCAACTGCGATTCTTCTTGGCTCGCACTGAATTGGCTGTCTTGCAAAAAGCGACCAACTGCTTGCGGCGTACCCTTCGTTTTCAAAAGAGCAGCAAGGCGTCGGCTAGCATTTTGCGGAAATCTACTAGCCAGCAGGATGTGTTGTTTGCCTTGCTTCAGCAAAGTGGCTACACTCGTATGCCAGGGCGTTTGGTATTCTTCGGCTAGATAGAACCAGATTTCTCCGGTCGATAAGTTGTGAATGTTCGTGTAAACTGAAGTTGTAAACTCACGTTGGGACGTAGCAGCCGCAATCTTGACGAGGCTTGCCTGACTGACACCTTCTTCCGCCAGCAATTTTTGTGCAATAGGGTAGCGCCAGCAATTCTGCTTTTGCGGACCAGTATCACACACGTTGAAATTCGTGGAAGTGAGTTGCTTGGTTGCCCGAAGGATAGTATCAGGAGCAATAACAGCCAGATTGCCATATTTATCGGCAATATGGATTTGGTCTCCCAAGTCGGGTAAATAGTACGTGTCCCACAAAGCCAGAAATTCTGGTACCGATTTACAATGCTGAAGCATGTATTCCAGCATGTTGCCGTGAGGAAATGGCTTTCTGCCGACGCTTAGCTTGTACTGCTGCGGTGGCGGCAACGCGTTGATATCAAAGAAGAGACCTGCTTCGTTCACGCCCCCTTGCACGCTACTCTCCGGCGAGCCGTACGTGAGGGTGATGTAGCCCAATGTGTACTTGTCTTTGGCCGGAAAGACGTTCACATAATTGGAAGACGTATGGAAAAAGTCTTCATTATTCATGGCCCACGTCTGGCCCTTCCGGTCTGTACCCGAAACGATGGTACAAGCAGACACCCAGCTTTTCGGCAGGAGTAAAAGAAGCAGGAGTAGAGCGGTTCGCATAGGTAGTGATTACGTTAATGAGTAAGCGGTAACCCGACTACTATCCAAACCAACTTCTACTCAGGGTATCTGCAAAAAGCGTAGCCTAAGCCAGCTGCTCGGTGTGATTCTTGGTATCTACCTTCGTGATAACCTTCTCAATCACACCTTCTTCATCAATAAGGAAGGTAGTGCGCACGATACCCATGTAGGCGCGGCCGTAATTTCTCTTTTCCTGCCACACGCCGTAGGCTTCCACCAACTGCTTGTCGGTATCGGCAAGTAGGGGAAAGGGTAGGTCGTATTTCAGGGCGAATTTTTTGTGGGAGGCTTCGCTGTCGGTGCTTACGCCGAGCACCTGCACGTTTTTGGCGGTTAGCTCCTCCTGGTGGTCACGTAGGTTGCAGGCCTGGGCCGTGCAGCCAGGAGTATCGTCTTTGGGGTAGAAGTAGAGCGCCACTTTTTTCCCCCGGAAATCGGAGAGACTAACGGTATTGCCATCTTGGTCAGTAGCGGTGAAGGCAGGGGCGGTATCGCCGGCTTGTAAGGCCATAATGGTAAGTGGTAAGTTTGTGAAGCTGTGAAATTGCGAAGAAAAACATCTGTCATCCTAAGCGCGGCGAAGGACCTTCTCACGTGAAAAGGTCCTTCGCTGCGCCCAGGATGATAGATTAATTGAACAACTGCCTACTCTAAAACGCAGGTGGGGCCTGCTGCGTGAAAATCAGCTTTTCGACGGGAAATCCCAGCTCCTGCCCACGCTGTACCAGCTCGTTCTGCACGATGACGGGCAGCTGCGGGGTGCGGCTCAGCAGCCACAGGTTCTCGCGGCTGGGCTCGCCTACCATGGCGTAGCGATAATCGGAGTCGAGGGCCAGAATCCAGTAGTCGCCTTTGAAGGGCCAGAAAAACTGCACTTTCAGCTTGGCGTTGGTGGTAGGGTCGGCTACGGTGGCAAGGCCTTCGGCCTTTTTTACTTTGCCCGTGGGCGTGTGTTTGTGGCAGGTGTTCACTACTGTCACGTCGCCGTCGGGGCGGATGGTGTACTGGGCCGTCACGCTGGTGCAGTCTTTCTCGAAGGAAGCAGGCAGGCGGGCAATTTCATGCCACTTACCCGCGTAGCGCGGCAAATCGACGTAGGGGACGGTAGGCAGCGGCGCGTGGCGGCGCGATTTGGCGTACAAAGCAGCCACAGCGGCCACGGTGGTGGCCACGGCTCCTACAATAATCGGACGGCGTGCAGACATAGCAGGGGTTGGTTGAGGTCAAAAGAAGCTCTTTCTACGGGCGATGCTGCGAAAGAGTCGGTCGAAGGTCTTATTTCAGCTTCACCGGAATCACTTTTTTGTTGCCGGCCTGGTCTTCCAAGTGCAGCTCAGCGGTGCCGTGCAACGGTGGGCCTAGCGTATCTTCCTTCACCGTAAACAGGGTAGCGTTTTTATACTCGTAGCGCAACAGGCGCCATTGCCCGTTCACCAGCAAGCGGTAGCTGCTCAGGCCCGAGAGGTTGTCGCCTACCACAAAGGTGAGGCCGGCCGGTGTGTTGCGTATTACCCGCGCCGAGGGGGCAATGGTATCCGTGAGCACCCGAAACATGCCGAAAGTCTTGATGGGCGTGGTGATTTGGTTGCCAGCCCACTTGCCGCCCTGGTAGATTTTGCCACCTTTGGAGTTGATCATGTATACCGCCGAGCGGGCTTTGTCAGTTACTTCCTGCTCCGGTTTCAAGGTTAGGCGCAGGGCTTGCAGCAGGGGCGTGCGCAGGTTTTGCACGGTGTAGGTGCCGCCGGCCAGTGGCTGGTAGCTGGTTTGCAGATACAGCGTGTCGAACAGCGTGCGTGGGGCAAAGGACAAATTCAGGTGAGCGTCGGCAAAGGTCCAGTCGCGGCCGCTGGGCACCAGAGCTTGCCGGTTGAAGGCACGGTGCACCTTCCCAAATAGTAGGGAATCGGGCAGGCCGGCGCGCAGGTCGTAGAGGTACACGTTTTGGCTTTGCTGCACGTAGCTGGGGCGCAGTTGCAAGCGCCGGGCACCGCGCGTGAGCGTGAGGTTGCCTACCTGAGTGGCCGTGTCGGGGTCGGCTACCAGTACTTTCAGGATATTCCGGGTGATATCGTAGCGCAGGCTGGGCTGTTTCACGGCCGCCGAGCGGGTTTTGAAGTAAGCCGGCTGCTGCCCGCGCAGCACAAACGACACGGGCGTGGTGTTGCCGTAGGAGTCGCGCATGCGGATTTCCACGGTGTAAAGCTGCCCGTCTTCCACCCGCAGCGTGCCCTTGCCGGGGCCAGTGGTATAGAGCGGAATGGTATTGCCGTCGTCCACAAATAGCTTTTCCAGCGTGCGGCCGGTCATTTTTTGCCAATCGTAGTCGATGTGGTCGGAAATCTGGCGCGACTCCGTGAAGGGCACGCCGTCGATGCGGTGCTCGTACAGGGGCTGGCCGTTCACGGTCACGGCCACGTGTTGCAGGCCGTACTTGTTCCACACCCCATCAAACCGATCCACGGCTTGCAGCAGCAGTCCTACCGTACCGTAGGCCTGAATGGTATCGGGGTGGGTGTAAGGGGCGTTGGGGGTAGGCGTTTTCGGTAAGAACACGCGCTTTTCAAACAGTCCTTGCACGCGGGCATCAATAGTGAGCGGCTCCACGGCGAAGGAAAGCAGGCTCGGCGGCACGTGGTCCTGAATCTCGGGGAAGCCGCCCCACTGCAAGGGGTTCAGCTGCTCGTCTTTGGTCGTGCGCACCTCCCAATGCACGTGCGGCCCACCCGAGCCGCCCGTATTGCCCGATAGCGCCACTATTTGCCCCCGCTTCACCGGAATCTGGTCTTTATCGAAAAACAGCTCCAGCTCGTAGGTCTGCTTCTGGTACTGACGCCGCAGCAGCGTGTCGGCTACGGGGCCGAGGAAACGGTTGAGGTGACCGTACACCGTTGTCAGCCCGTTGGGGTGGGTGATGTAGAGCACATTACCATAGCCAAAACTACTCTGCTTCAGGCGCGAAATGTAGCCATCGGCGGAGGAATATACTGGCAAATCCACCCGGCCATCGGTCTTGATATCGAGGCCGCCGTGAAAGTGGTTGGGGCGAATTTCGCCCATGCTGGCCGCCAGAAAGTTGGGCTTGCCGGGTTTAATCGGAAACAAAAAGTACCCTTTGGGCACTTCTACAGGCGTAAACATTCGGCTGGGTACCACCACCGAGGAAGAATCGGGTGCGGCCGAGGTAGGCGCGTCTGCGGCAGGCGCTGGCACCTCGCCGGCAAAAGGGACCGGTCGCAGGCCCAGCGTCGTCAGCAGCAGAGTAGCCACCGTTGCGCCCAGCCGCCAGCCGGAAAAAGAAGTAGGCATTCGGAAAGGAAATCTAGAAGACGGGAGTTGGGAGCTAAGTTTAGGCTAGTTCCCCTTGTGTAAGGAGCCAGGGTGAGAGAGCATTAGTTATGTTGTCATCCTGAGTGCAACGAAGGACCTTATACCCGCAGAACGAGTCGTTGTTACATAATAAGGTCCTTCGCTGCACTCAGGATGACAGATAGCCTTTCAGCCTTCATTGTTCAACTACTACCACCCCACCTTAAAAAAGGAGGGGAATTCGTTCCAGCCTTAGCGTTTAAACTCCCAACCGCACAAAAAATTATTTAACCGCTACATCCAGCACGCGTTCCTGCTCGATGAAGCCCGCCAGCCGGTCGCCGATTTTCACGGGACCCACGCCGCTGGGCGTGCCGGTGAAAATCAAATCGCCGATTTTCAGGGTGATGAAGCGGGAGATGTAGCTGATGATGGCGTCGAAGGGGTGCAACATCAGGCTGGAGTTGCCCCGTTGGCGCACTTCGCCGTTCACTTCCAGCCGGAAGTTGATGTTTTTCAAATCGGCAAAGTCGCCTACTGGTTTGAACACCGTGCCCAGCGGCGCGGAGCCATCGAAACCCTTGGCCAGCTCCCAGGGTAGGCCCTTGGCTTTGAGCTTGCTTTGCAGGTCGCGGGCCGTGAAATCGATGCCCAGGCCGATGGCATCGTAATACGTATGCGCAAATTTCTCCTCGATGTTCTTGCCATTTTTGCTGATGCGCAGCACCAGTTCCAGTTCGTGGTGCACGTCCTGCGAAAAGTCGGGGTAGAAGAAGGGCATCCCGCGCTGGAGCAAGGCCGTGTCGGGCTTGGCGAAGATGACGGGTTCGGAAGGTGTTTCGTTTTGCAGCTCGGCAATATGGTCGGCGTAATTGCGGCCGATGCACAGTATTTTCATGCGAGTAGAAAAGTCTGGTAGGTAGGGCGTCGGGTGGCTGCGGCGGTAGTACCAGCGCTGCCAGCAAACCACAACGGAAAGCATCAAAATTAGCCCTTATTTCGCGGGGCGCAACCCAAAAAGGGCTCGTTACCCCGGAAAGAGAACATTTTACCCAATGCCTGTCGTATAGCACACCACAGGTTGATACGTACTAGTCGCTCCGATGTTAACTGGGGTCGGTTGGGTAGGTACTTCTGCTTGTCCCTTTTTCTCTTTCCCTCCAAAACCACTCGCGAGATGCTCAAGAAGTTTATAACGGTTGCCAGCCTCTGTGTGCTGAGCGCCTGCTCAACGGTTCCTATTACGGGTCGTCGTCAGCTCAGTCTAGTTCCTGAAAGTGAGATAATTAACCTGGCTCAGCAACAGTACAGACAAGTGCTGGATACCAGCAAAGTAGTCAATAGCGGTGCGCAGGCTGCTATGGTGAAGCGGGTAGGCCAGCGTATACAGCAGGCTGTAGAACAGTATTTTCGCCAGCAAAACCAGTCGGAACAGCTAGCAGGCTATCAGTGGGAATTCAACCTGATTCAGGACGATTCTCAGCAGAACGCCTGGTGTATGCCCGGTGGCAAGGTGGTGGTGTATACTGGTATCCTACCCATCACGCAGGACGAAAACGGCTTGGCCGTAGTAATGGGCCACGAAATTGCCCACGCCGTAGCCCGGCACGGTTCTGAGCGCATGAGCCAGCAGCAGGCCCAACAAGTGGGGGGTAGCCTAGTTAGCGCGGCACTCACAGGCCGTTCGCCTGCGGCCCAGCAGTTGGCAGCACAGGCCTTTGGCCTCTCAACCAGCTTGGGCATTCTGCGCTACGGGCGCAATCAAGAATCAGAAGCTGACCATCTGGGTCTTATCTTTATGGCGATGGCTGGTTATAACCCACAAGGTGCCATCACGTTCTGGCAGCGCATGGATGCCCGCGAGAACCAAGCTGCGCCGCCGGAGTTTCTGTCCACTCACCCCTCCAATGGCACGCGCATCGCGGCTATTCAGCGGGAATTGCCAGAAGCGCAGAAGTACTACACTGCCCGCTAATTAGCTACCTGATATTTATGCCCCATTTCCTCCGTTTGCCGCTACGTCTGGTCAGTGTTGCACTGCTGAGCTTGCTTCTGCTGCCGGCTTGCGAAACCTCTAAGCGTAGCTTCCCGGAATTTGGCACGCCTCCTTCCGATAATCCAGAGGAGGATATTGCCCGTCGCCGCCGGACGGAGGCCAAAAGCAAGCTGGTGGCCTGGGCCAGCACCAAGGACGATAACGTGGAGTACGTGGTGCCTCGCGCCCAGCTAGCCACCGAGTTCATCCGGCAGTTCGGCGACGGCACGGTGGTAGACCGCGTCACGATCCGAAAGGTGCAGGACACGCCCAAGGATAAGGCCGTGTACTACGTGGTAGGGTTAGGGCTGCGCAACGGTATGTTCCAGGCTATGGCCATTCCGCTGCAAACATCCTCCGACAACTCCTTGTATATGACCTCCAATGCGGCCCGCTACATCATCACCAGCGTGGGCTGTAGTACCTGCTATTTCGACTTTGAAAACAGTCAGATTACGGGTACCAGCTGCGCCGAGAATAACGGTGGCGGCCGCTGCGACTTACGTGTGGAGAACGGCAACTCCTTCTTCGTACGCCAATGATTAGTCGGAAATGGATTTTGCGCCTTTCGCTCACGGCCTTGGCCCTACTTATTACAACAGATAGGGGTAGGAAGGTGAAGACAGAAGAGTAAAACAAGGGTCATCCTATTCGCAGTGAAGGATGACCCTTGTTATTTTTAACCTGCTTGCTCCGCACTTTCTAATAGGAGAATGCAACGCTAGGAGCAGTACCTCGATAAGAGGTGACTCGTTTTTGGCTTTCTGAGCAGACTCTGTCCACAATCATTACTACCGACTTGCCGAGCGGGTAGGCTAAACGTTGAGGTGGTCTAAAAATGACGGACAGAAGTTAACAAGACCTGCGGCCTTCGGTTGACTTAGTCAAGTTCAGACAATAGTGCCTAGATATCTTCTAGCCCCGGCAAGCTGAGCAGACTGGCAGCACGGCGCGCCACAGTTTTAACACTGGCGACATCTGGGCCGGTGATGGTCAGGTGGCCCATCTTGCGGCCTACACGCGCTTCCGACTTGCCGTACAGGTGCAGGTGCGTACCCGGCAAACTCAGCACGGATTGCCAATCTGGCTCTCGCAGTTGACCACTGGCATCAAACCACACGTCGCCCAACAGGTTAAGCATAATGGCCGGAGAATGCTGACGCGGCTGCGGCAAGGGCAAGCCCGCCATGGCATGCACTTGCAAGTCAAACTGCGACGCGTCGCAGGCGTCTATGGTATAGTGGCCGCTGTTGTGTGGACGCGGGGCCATTTCGTTGACCACCAAGCCACCGTGCGCGCTGCCGTCTTCCACCACAAAAAACTCGACGCACAGCACCCCGACATAACCGAGATGATGCGCGATGGAAACGGCCGCCTCGCAGGCCTTATCGGCCAGGGCAGGTGGCATGTTGCCTTCGTAGGCATGGGTCACGGCCAAAATGCCGTCGACGTGCACGTTGCGCTGCGGGGCGAAGCTAACGACCTGCCCATCCCAGCCGCGCGCCACCAGCACCGAACACTCGGCGGTGAGCGGCAGCATCTTTTCCAGCACGCAGGCCACGCTGCCCAGCTCCGCCCAGGCAGCAGCCAATTCAGCGGCAGTCTTGACGCGGACCTGGCCTTTGCCGTCGTAGCCCATGCGCGCCGTTTTCAGGATGCCGGGCAGCAAATCTGCCCGGTCGTTCTGGACGGCTTGTAGCTGGGCTGGCGTTTCAATTACTGCATAGGGCGCACAGGTCACCCCCGAAAGGTCAGCGCAGGCCGCGAAGTGGGCCTTTTCCTCAATGCGGTTTTGGGCAATGGCCACCACGGCCGCACCCGGCGCCACGGGGCGGGTCTGCGCCAGCGTTTGCAGGGCCTGGGCCGGCACGTTTTCAAACTCGGTGGTGATGGCCTGGCACAGCTGCGCCAACTGCGCCAGCCCGGCCGGGTCGTCATAGCCAGTCTGGATGTGGTGGTGACTCACCAGCCCGGCCGGGCTTTGCGCGTCGGGCTCCAGCACGGCGGTGAAGTAGCCCAGGCGCTGGGCGGCGTGCACAAACATCCGGCCCAGTTGGCCACCTCCCAGCACACCTAGGGTAGCCCGCTGGCCCGTAGCGTCTACGCTGCCTGGAAAAACAGGAGGCATGGTTGTCATATCAGTTCCCTCGCTCATACTGGCAACGTCATAGCGCGAGCGGCTTCGGTTTGGTCGGCGCGAAACGCCTGTAGCTTGGTCGCCAGGTCCGGATCGTGCAGGGCCAGCAGGCTAACCGCGAATAGCGCGGCATTGGCCGCCCCGGCAGTACCAATGGCAAACGTGGCCACGGGTATGCCTTTGGGCATTTGCACGATGCTGTGCAGCGAGTCGACCCCCTGCAAATGCCGACTGGCCACCGGCACCCCCAGCACAGGCACTGTAGTTTTAGCGGCTAGCATGCCTGGCAGGTGGGCAGCTCCCCCTGCGCCGGCAATAATGGCCTGCAAGCCGCGCGGGCCAGCTTGTTCGGCATAGGCAAACAGGTCGTCGGGCATGCGGTGGGCCGATACTACACGCGCTTCGTGGGCCACGCCAAACTGCGCGAGAATCTGTACGGCGTGCTGCATGGTGTCCCAGTCGCTGCTGGAACCCATCACCACACCAATTAGGGGCTTGGGTGTATTAGGGGAGGAAGGTGTATTCATCGAAATTATTTGGTCGTCGTGCTAAGCGAAACGGAGGGGATTCGAAGCATCTCTACCGCTTCTCTGCTGTAAGGGTCATCCCCTCGTGCAACTGAAACAGATGGTGGCCGCAATGTTCGGTAAAAACGGCTATTTCTTTGAACTCAGGCGCTTCAATGGCGAAGGCATATCTGAACTCAACTTTGGAGTCGTCTTCAAACTCAATGCGCACTATGCTGCTAACCGGGAAGTTAGAAACACTGAGTGTTTCAGGGCTGCTCCCTTTTGCAGTCAGGTAATTTCGCAGCTTGTTTTCCAACGCTCAGGTAAATCTGAGCGGCGCATCTAGGTAGTGATTTTGAGGATGCAACTGCGTCATCTAAATGTGAGTAACGAAGCGGTAGAGATGCTTCGCCAAGCGGACGCCAGATCAAGCATGACGTTCTACTTATCAGCGCTCCAGCAGAATTTCCGTCCCCAAAATCACCAGGTCTACTCGGCCTTTCAACGTCTGGTCGATGAAGGGCGTGTTTTGAGATTTGGACTTCATGAATTCCTGCGTGAAGGTCGTTTCTGCTTCGGTATCGAACAGGACGCAGTTGGCTTCCTGGCCGACTTCGATGGCGGGTACCGACAGGCCCATCAGACGGCGCGGCTCCGCCGAATAGCGCTTCACTACCAGGTCCCACCCAAATTTTTCGGGCCGCACGAAGAAGTGATACAGCGACACCAGTGCCGTTTCCAGGCCGGTGATGCCGTTGGGCGCGCTGATGAAATCCTGGGCTTTTTCGAACGGGGTGTGCGGCGCGTGGTCTGTGGCAATCAGATCGAAGACGCCCTCGATGAGCCCTTCGAGTAGGGCATCGCAATCCGCCTGCGTGCGTAGCGGCGGGTTCATCTTGTAGTTGGTGTCGTAGTCGCCGATGTGCTCATCGGTGAACAGCAGGTGGTGCGGGGCCACTTCGGCCGTCACCTTTACATCGCCACGCGATTTCCACCAGCGGATGGTTTCCATACCCAGTTTGCTCGACACGTGCTGGATGTGCACGTGCGCGCCCGCCGCCCGGGCCAGGCGAATGTCGCGGTCGATGATGATTTCCTCTGCGCACGCCGGCGAGCCCTTGATGCCGAGCCGGTAGCTCATCACGCCTTCGTTGAGGGCACGCGGCCCGGCTAGTTCGGGTACTTCGCAGTGGCTGGCGAAAAACATCCCAAACTCGGTGGCGTACTGCATGGCCCGCAGCAGCACTGCCGGGTCGTTGGTGGTGTCCCCGTCGTCGGTGAGCATGGTTACCCCGAGTCTGTGCATACCTTCAATTTCAGCCAGTTCCTTACCCTCGCGGTTCTTGGTGACGCAGCCGGAGGTGTACACCGGAATGCGCGACCGGTGCTTGGCATTTTCCAGCACAGTGGCTACTACTGTCGCTGAGTCGATGGCCGGGCGGGTGTTCGGCATCATTACCACGCCGGTAATACCGCCATTGATGGCCGCCTCGCTCCCCGTAGTAATGGTTTCCTTGTTCTCAAACCCTGGGGCACGAAAATGAACGTGCGCATCAAACATACCTGGCATAAGCACCCGGCCGCGTGCGTCGATGACACGCACGCCCTCGGGAATGGCTAGGTTGCTGCCGATGTCCTGAATTTTTCCTTCGACAATCAGGACATCGCCCTCGAGCAGCACAGGTGAATTTTCGGAGGCGATGCGGGCGTTTTGAAGGAGAAGCATGAAGTGATAATTTCTGTAAACCGGCTAGGGTTGTTGAAGATGTAAGTTAAAAAGTGGCGTCAGCTGTTGCGTCTGGCGGTTAGGGCATAACTAGCTTCGAGCTAGCTCGCTGCTGCGCAGCATACGACTCCTGCCGCGGAAATTCTCCGCCCGGCGTGAGCCAGTCGAGCACAGCCATGCGGATGGAGATGCCGTTTTCGACCTGGTTGGTGATGAGGCTGCGCTCGTAATCCATCACGGCGTCGCACAGCTCGACCCCCCGGTTCACGGGGCCGGGGTGCATGATGTAGAGGCCCCGGTCGCGGATTTCGGCCAGCCGGGCAGTGGTGATGCCGTAAACCCGGTGGTATTCGCGGACGCTGGGGAAGAATTGCACGTCCTGGCGCTCCATCTGCACGCGAAGCAGGTACACCACATCGGGCGCCCAGGCCATGGCCGTTTCATAGTCGGTGAAGCGGGGGATGGTTGCCGGGCCGTATTTGGGTACCAGCGAGCCTGGGCCCAGGTAAGCGACTTCGACGCCCAGCTTTTGCAGCAGGGTGCTGGTAGAGCGCGCAACGCGGGAGTGGAGGATATCGCCGATAATGAGGACTTTTTTGCCCCGAGGGTCGGAGAATTTTTCCCGAATGGTGAAGGCGTCCAGCAGGGCCTGGGTGGGGTGCTCGTGCGCCCCGTCGCCGGCGTTGATAACTGAGGCCGTGGTTTGGCGGGCAATCATGCCGGGTAGGCCGGGGTGACTGTGGCGGACGACGATGTAGTCGGTGCGCATGGCCTGGAGCGTCTCGATTGTCTCGCGCACCGACTCGCCTTTGGTGATAGAGGAGTGGTCGACGTTGAAATTCGTTACCTCCGCCGAGAGGCGTTTGGCGGCCACCTCGAAGGAGGAGTGCGTCCGGGTGCTGGCCTCATAGAATAGCATGAGCACGGACTTGCCATCGAGGGCAGGAATTTTCTTCACCGATTGGGTGAACAATTTTTTAAAGGACGTGGATTGGTCGAGCAAAAACTCGATTTCCTCACGGTGAAGGGATGCGATGTCGAGCAGGTCTTTACGTGCCATACCGGAGTTGAGGAAAAGTGAGGTTGTCTAACTAAAAAGGAACAAGGTGAAGTCTTATCTGCTACTACCCATGATGGAGCAGCCACCTACTCGCGTGTGGGCTGAGGCATTAGCGGCAGCAACCACGGTTGGGGGCGAGCGTGTTGGTGTTCAGGGGGGTAGGGTAGGGGGTAGGAGCGTTTAAGGTATGCCCTACAAATTGGTGGCGGGGCGACAGCCGACGAACGCACTGGGCATAAAAAAACCGTTTCGAAATCCGAAACGGTGGCGGCGCAACACCCAGAAAAAACAACGGAAATACCAGAAGCAAAATCGGGAAAACCAACGGTGGCGAAGACCTTGCGGCCTACTCGCGGCTCCCCGCCGAGCAGGGCCCCGCGCTTCATCATCAAGTTTTTTGGTTGAAGCACGATGCAAAGCTACGGTATTGTTACGTATTCTTTAAGCATGTTAAGCAAGAATTTCTGTTGAGGCAAACGTACGCATTGAGGAAAAACGAGCAAAAAACCTCCGGCTTACTAGGCTACGCGGAAGCGTTTCGGGCTGATTTGGTGCCTCTATTCCTTCAGCTGTAAGTTGGGTCTTGGGGGTAGACGTATGGCTTAGGGTAGAGCTCCTGTCGAAAAGCAAAAAGCGCATCCAAATCAAGGCTCAGGGCATCTTGTAAATCCTCGTTGGAGAAGTCAATTCTTAGTGCGGAGGCGGTGGTCTGATGGTATTTTTAGTAGGCCTACCCTGCTGGTGCCACAAACTGCAAACCTCTCCTTTGCGGACTTGATAGATTGTAAAATAAACATATAATCTTCTTGATTTCAGATGGTTATTTGTTTAAAACACGGCCAAGGCTTACCCCAGCAACCCAAAGCGCTCTAAAAAAAAGCGTGCTATAATCAACTATGTTGAGCGAAAGTCGGTAGATACTCGTTGCCACACACGAACCTTTTCGTAACGCTCCTGTTGTCCTGATATGTCTGACTCCACTAAACGCGCCCGGGTACGCAAGCCCGTTGAATCGCCAAGCACACCTCTTTCTTCGGCAGAACACCTGGCAGCACTCCACGCCCGTGAAGCGGGTAAAACCGTCATGTATCAGGTAGACGCCTGGGGTCATGTGGAAACGCGCTTTGTTCGGTCGCAGAACGTTGAGGCGTGGCTTGCCAAAGGCTTCTTTGTTCGCTAGCCCCGCGCAACCATAGTGCATTCCTGAAGCTCCGTTGATAAACGGAGCTTTTTGTTTTTCCACCTGGTGCCTCAAGCCGCCAGAATGTGGCTACCGGGGGTAGGGCGCGCGTAGAACTAGAGAATTCCACCAAGGGATTGAAAACTGCTAATTCATCGTCCTTTTACAGTATCGAAGCCTTGGCTACGGCATTCGCTTAGTAACCACTAGTTGCAATAGCACTTGCTGGCGGTGCTCTTATCTTAGAGGAGCGACGTACGTACTACAATCAATTATTTCGGTTGGAGGAATGCGCGTACCGCCATTAGTTTCAGAGCAAAGATTGATTTGCGAAAAAATTGCATCCATCCTCTGCTAACAGCTTACGTAGAAAGTGTGTAGCAGCTAGTGAGGCCAACTGCAGCCTACCCTACCCGCCGAGCCCAAACGGCCACTACCCACGCACCGCTGTGCGTATCCAGAATGTATCGCAGACATTAACCTTCGAAAACTGTACGATTTTATGAGTGACTTAGCTAACCTACAGACTTTGCTTGGCCAAACCCTTCGCATACAGTACCAGCTCCAAGGCTCGGAGCAGGGTAACGCCACGCTCACCGTGCAGCCCGACGACCAAATAGTAGTAGGGCCCGCGGGCAGCCAACTCGTGTATTCGTTTCAGGATGGGCGCTTCGTGAGCCTGGAGATTCTGGTGGCCGCGGGATGATGCAGCGGGTGCTTTAGGGAACGGCACCGGCTTTGGCATCCTGCTCGGCAGAAATGCGCGTCAGACTCTGAGAAGTGAGCAAGCAGGCCAGCAACCCTGTCCAGCCGGTTTGGTGGCTGGCACCCAGGCCGCGGCCGTCGTCGCCATGGAAGTATTCGTAGAAAAGGGGGTAGTCGCGGAAGTGTGGGTCGTATTGCAGCCGCTCGTTGGCCCCAAAAGATGGCCGACGCCCTGTAGCATCCTGCAAAAACAGTTTGTTCAGGCGTTCTGTGAGGGCGTTGGCAATTTCTTGCAGGGTGCAGTGGTGGCCGGAGCCCGTTGGGTATTCCACCTGGAAAGCATCGCCGTAGTATGCGTAGAAGCGTTGCAGTGACTCAATAAGGAGATAATTAATCGGAAACCAGATGGGGCCGCGCCAGTTGGAGTTGCCGCCAAACATATCCGAATCCGACTCGCCGGGTAAATAGGCTACAGTGAAGTTGGCCTCGGCCGTGGGAAAGTAGTAGGGCTGCTCCTGGTGGTAACGCGACAACGCCCGAATGCCAAACTCCGACAGGAACTCCTGCTCGTCGAGCATGCGGGTGAGCAAACACCGGAGGCGGTGGCTGCGCAGCAACGACAGCCGATGCCGCGCGCCCTGGCCCGGCACCTGCCAGTGCGACACTAGCTCGGCCAGGTGCGGACGGTTGTGGAGCAGCCAGCGCAAACGCTGCGCAAATTCGGGTAGGGCGCTGAGCAACGTATCATCGAGTACTTCCACGGCAAACAGCGGAATCAGCCCTACAATGGAGCGCACTTTGAGCTTGGTACGCACGCCGTCGGGGGTGTGCAGCACATCGTAATAAAAGCTGTCTTCCTCGTCCCAGAGGTTGAACTGCCCGTCGCCCCCTTTGGTCATGGCTTCCACGATGTAGAGGAAATGCTCGAAAAACTTGCTGGCCATTTCCTGATACACGGGGTTGGTGAGGGCCAGCTCCAGGGCAATGCGCATCAGATTCAGTGCGTACATCGCCATCCAGCTGGTGCCGTCGCTCTGCTCGATGTGGCCGCCAGTGGGTAGGGGCGCCGAGCGGTCGAACACGCCAATGTTATCCAGTCCCAAAAAGCCGCCCTCGAAGATGTTGCGGCCGTTGCGGTCTTTCCGGTTCACCCACCACGAGAAATTCAGGTTGAGCTTATGAAACATAGCCTCCAGAAAGACGGTGTCGCCGTGGCCGTTCCGCTGCAACTGATCCATCTGGTACACGCGCCAGGTAGCCCAGGCGTGCACGGGTGGGTTGGCATCGGAGAGGTTCCACTCGTAGGCGGGCAGCTGGCCGTTGGGGTGCATGTACCAGTCGCGGGTGAGCAGGCGCAGCTGTTGCTTGGCAAACTCGGCATCGACCATGGCCAGCGGGATGCAATGGAAAGCCAAATCCCAGGCCGCGTACCAGGGGTACTCCCACTTGTCGGGCATGGAGATGATGTCGGCGTTGTAGAGGTGGCGCCAGTTATTATTGCGGCCCGTGCGCCGCTCGCTCGGGGGCGCCACAAACTTGGGGTCACCGTCGAGCCACTGGTTCAGGTCGTAGTAGTAGAATTGCTTGCTCCAGAGCATGCCGGCAAAGGCCTGTCGCTGCACGTTGCGGGCATCGGAGTCGGCCATGCCCTGTTGTAGGGTGGCGTAGAACGCATCGGCCTCCTGCCGGCGCTGGGCGACTACCTGATCGAAATCAGCAAACGGAGCTGGTAGGAGCGTTTTACGCAGGCGTACCCGCACGGTCTGCGCCTGGCCAGCGGCTACAGTCAGCTGGTAGTGGGCCGCTACTTTGGTGCCGTATTGCGCCGTGTTGATGGCCTCCTGCCTACCCTCTACAATGTAATCGTTGATGCCGTCCTTGTAGAATTTTCCTTCCTCGGGCCTGTTGTAGAGACGGACGCCATTGGTGTCGTTATCGCAAAAAAGCAGCGCCGGGGTCTGGTCACAGTAGAGCTGATACTCCCCTAGCTCCGGGTGCGTTAGGTGCACGGTACCCGGCCCTGTACTGCGTAGCTGCGGGCGGGGACGGTAGTGCTCAAAGGCCCAGGTGTTGCGAAACCACGCCTGAGGCAACACGTGCAAATTAGCCGTTTCGGGGCCTCGGTTATGCACCGTTAGTTGCAGCAGCAGGTCTTCTGGCCCCGCCTTGGCGTATTCAATGAACACATCGAAGTAGCGACTTTCGTCGAAGATGCCCGTGTCGAGCAGTTCATATTCGGGCTCCTGCCGCGTGCGTTGCGCGTTGTGCGCACGCAACTGTGCATACGGAAACGCCTGCTGTGGATACTTATACAGCATCCGCATGTAGGAGTGGGTAGGAGTGCTGTCGAGGTAATAGTACAGCTCCTTCACATCCTCGCCGTGGTTGCCCTCGCCGTTGGTGAGGCCAAACAGGCGCTCCTTCAGCATCTCATCCTGACCGTTCCAGAGGCCCACGCCCAGGCACAGTAGCTGCCGCGCGTCGCTAACGCCGCCAATGCCTTCCTCGCCCCAACGGTAGGCGTAGCGGCGGGCCATATCGTGAGTGATGTAGTTCCAGGCATTGCCGTCAGACGAGTAGTCTTCGCGCACAGTGCCCCATTGTCGCTCCGTTAGGTAGGGCCCAAATTTCTTCCAGGCGGCTGTTTCGGCGTGATCTTCCGCTAATCGTAGGTGTTCTGGGCTCATAGAATAAGAAGGCGCAACGGGTGCGCGTAGTCAGCATACCAACTTGGCACCCGACAGGCAGTACCGAATTCACGACTTTGACCAGTGATAGTTCACTGGCCAGGCAGTCGCATCAATACAAGAAAGAAGGAAAGTAGTACGCCGTAGCACGTGTCAGACCTCAGGTGAAGAGAGGTATAGCAGGCATGAATATACAGCGGGCGCCCTGGTCATACGCGGGCTCTAAAAGCTGAGTTTTCGGCGAGCTGAGCCGTATAAGTACTTTTTCTACCCTCGTCGAGGCTGGCCGACGCCGCGCTACGGGCGGGAAGGGCTACGGCATGCTGCGTTGCACGGCCGGCAACCCATGAGGCTGGGGCCAACGAGAAAAACACCTAGTGTAAAATCCCTATTTAGCCAGATCGAATTACGTATTTTCTGGATGGTGGCCTACAAAGGCCAGGGCGTATAAACAGTAGGTGCAAGGCCCGGCAACTACAAGAGGCCTTCTCCATCGCTCGCCATCGATTGATCGGGCCTACTGTCGCGTTTCCGTATCCCTTTCTTTTCCTATGGCCACCTCTTCTGCTGCCCGTCGTCACCCGGTGCTCACCGGCCTCCTTGTGCTGGTTGGGGTGCTGTTGGTAGGCGGCGTTGTTGCCTACTTCGCCACTGATAAAGGCAAGGACTTGCTGCCTACCCTAGAGCAGCCGACGCTCAACATCAGCAACGTCACCCGCGAAAAAATCAAGGGCCAAATGGTGGTGCAGCTGCATAACCATGCGCCCCTCACGCTTCGCATCGACAGCTTGCGCTACGTGACCCGCGTAGATGGGAAGCAACTGGCGCAGGGCCACAAAAGCCAACCGCTTGTGGTCCAAAAAAATGCCACCAACCGCCTGGAGCTTCCGCTGGAGTTGAATTTGTCTGAACTAACCCGCAAAGCCAAAGAAGCGCAGCGCGACTGCGTAACGGTGCACATGCACACCGTGCTCTACGCCGATTTGCCTGGCGTGGGTCCTCAGCAGATTCCGGTAGATGTGCGCAAGCGCGTATACATTCCTAAACTGCCTAGGATTGAGGTAGCCGATGTAGACGTGACCAAGCTAGGCCTAAAAAACGGCGAAGCAGTGGTAAACCTGCGCGTGACGAATTACGAATCCCTCCCATTTACAGTCAAGCAGGTAAATTATCGTTTCCAGATAGAAGACGAACTCGACGTGAAGGGCCAGGAAACCAAGAGCGTTACGTTTCGCAAAAAGGGCATCGAGCTACTGCCCATTCACGTTCGGTTCGACACCAAGTCGATGCCGAAGGTGCTGTTCAAGTCTCTATTCAAGGCCAAGAAAACCAACTACAAACTCACGGGCACCGCCACTGTGGCGGCCGGCGAGGCCAGCGCCCGCGACGCTACCATGCGCTTCAACAGCACCGGCACCGTGAAGGACCTGAAGGAGCTGGCCAAAGCCAATAAGGAAAAGTGAAAGCCGAACGGCACCTGCATGAAGTCGGTCTAACATAATGCCGCCGCCCGCAGCAGAGCTGCTGGGGCGCCTTCCTCACCTGGCACAGCCGAGCGAGTGCAGAAAGGGCAGAAGTTCTACCCGAATACAAAAAGCACAGCACTAGACCTTGACAGCCGTTTGCATGTCTACTACCTCTGGTTGCAGCAGGCTACCTAGCAGCTGGCGCACGGTAGCCACGTTGGCCACGGCGTAGCGGGCCAGCGAGCGAGGCGTGGGGCCTACCTTCAGGGTATACGCTTCCGGGGGTAGGGCCGCAAAGGTATCCTCGTCGGTGCGGTCGTCGCCCAGGGCCAGCACAAAAGGCGGGGGTTTGGGTCCGAGCCACTGAGCAGCGGCCGTGCCTTTGTGGATGCCAGCGTTCTTGATTTCAAGTACCTTCTTGCCTTCCAGTACGTGCAAATCGGTGTTAGACGTCATAAAAGCGAGGTGGTTTAGCAGGTCGCGGGCACGCAGGGCGCCCAGGCCAGCATCGGCGCGGCGGTAGTGCCACACCAAGGAGTAGTCTTTTTCTTCGATGAAGGCGCCCGGCGTACGGCCCACATACTGCTCCAGAATAGGCCGAATATCGCGCTTCCACTCGGCGCGCAGACCTTCCTGAAACAAGTGCCACCTGCTGCCAGCTCGGCGCAGCCACACGCCGTGCTCGGCAATAAAATCGATGGGCAAGTGCCCCAGCCAGTCGTCCAGCGTCGCCCGGTCGCGCCCGCTGATAACGACTACCTGATTACGCGCATCGGCTGCCAGGTTGCCCAGCAGCTCCAGTAGTTCTTGGTCGGGGCGGGCCTGCTGCGGATTGTGTTGGAAGCGCACCAGCGTACCATCGTAGTCCAGCAGCAACAGGCGCCGTTCGGCCACTTGGTAGTCGTGGCGCAGCTGGCGTTGGGCATGGGCATCGAGCACATCGGTGGCTAGGGTGTGCTGTTTGATTTTGCTATAGGTCAGTCGGTCCATAAATAGCCGCGTCCAAGCAAATACATCGTACTGCCGCACTAGCTGCTGCATGGCCGCCATGCGGGTCTGTTGCTCCTCGTCGGGGAGGTGCAGGGCTTCGCGCAGGGCTTCCACCACTTGGTTGGTGTTGGTCGGGTTGATGAGCAACGCCTCGGCCAGCTCCTGCGCCGCCCCGGCCCGCTCGCTCAGAACAAGCACCCCGCGCTGATCGGCTTTGCTGGCAATGAACTCCTTGGCAACCAGGTTCATGCCGTCGCGCACAGGTGTCACCAGGGCCACATCGGCCAAACGGTATAAGGCCGATAGCTCCCCAAAGGGAAACGAGCGGTAGAAGTAGTGAATCGGGTTCCAGCTGATGGTGCGGTACTGCGCATTGATGCGCCCCACCAACTCGTCGATTTCTTCCTTGAGGGCAGCGTATTGCGGCACTTGGTCGCGGGAGGGCACCACCACCATCAGCAAATTCACCCGCTCACGCCACTCGGGGTAGCGCACCAGCAGCGCCTCGAAGGCGTGCAGGCGCTGCGCAATGCCCTTGGAGTAGTCGAGCCGGTCGATGGACAGCACCACTTTCGCGTTGCCCAGTGCCTGCCGGTACGCCTGCTCGTGCTGCTGCGCGGCCTCCGAAACGGCCGCGTCGGCGTAGCGTTGGTAGTCAATGCCCATCGGAAAGGCATCGACCAGCACCGGACGGTCGGGCATTTCCACCTGCCCATTGTGGTTGGGCAGCCCCAGCAGGTGCGACACCGCGCTCAGGAAGTGGTGCATGTAGTCGAAGGTGTGGAAACCGATGAGGTCGGCGCCCAACATGCCGCGCACTAGCTCGGTGCCCCAGGGTAGGGCCCGCAGCAGCTCGTAGGAGGGAAACGGAATGTGCAGGAAGAAGCCAATAGTAGCCTCCGGTCGCTCGCGGCGCAGCATTTCGGGTAGGAGCAGTAGCTGGTAGTCGTGCACCCAGATGGTGTCGTCGGGGCCGGCCAGCGCCAGTACGGCCTGACAGAATTTCTCGTTCACGGCCACGTAGGCGTCCCAGTGCGCTTGCTCGTAGGTGGCATACTGCGGGAAGTAGTGAAAGGTAGGCCAGAGCGTGGAGTTGCTGAAACCCTCGTAGAAATCCCGGATTTCGGCTTCGGTCAGAAACACCGGGGCCATGCTGTCGGCGCTCAGCTGCTCACGTACGTGGTCCTGCTCGGCGGGGTCGTCTACGGAGAGCCCGGGCCAGCCTACCCACACGTTGCCCTTGGCCCGGTAGATGGAGCCCAGGCCCGTGGCCAGCCCGCCTTCGCTGGGCTGAAACGTGAGGCCTGTGGCCGCGCGCTGTACTTTGGTGGGTAGGCGGTTGGAAATAATAATAGTTCTAGACATCGGTCGAAAGCGATAGGCAGGGTAGGAGAGAAGACCTTATTCTGCCTCGTTGAAATCCGGCAGCGTGAAGCGCTGGCCCTTGGAAAGCAAGTGCAGGCGCAGGTCGCGGATGGAGAAGACCTCGCCGGGCGCAATGTCAGGGATGGTGTTACCGGTGCAGTGGTGCCCATCGAGCACCACCACCACCATGCCATTGCCGATAACCTCCACCTCGCGGCCTTTGCTTATCAGCACCGCCGTATCTTCTTCCAGCCCCAGCCCAATGCAGCCGGGATTGGTAGCAATAATCTGGGCCATACGCACCATGCGGCCACGGGCAATAAAATGGGTATCGATGGCCACATCGCGCAGTAGTTGCAAACCCGTGGTGACATGAATTTCGTCCTTGACAAACCCGGCATCGTTGCGTCCCTGGTAAATCATGGGCGTGCTCATGGCCGTGGCCCCGGCGCTGGTGCCGGCAATGAGAAGAGGCTCGTGGAGGTAGCGCTCGGTGAGGCAGTGCAGCAGCTTGGTGCCACCAAGCAGGGCCGTGAGGCGCAATTGGTCGCCGCCGGTGAACAGCACGCCGTCGGCCCGATTGATAATCTCCAGCGACTCGGGGCTGTTGGCCTGCTCGCGGCTCTGGATGTCGAGCACTTCCACTTGCTCAATTCCCAGCGAGGAAAACACCTCCACGTAGTCCTGGGCAGCGGCGGCAGCGTCCTCGGCCGCCGTGGGGATAACCACGATGGTGCGGGAGCCGTGCAGCTCATCCACAAAGCGCT
Organism: Hymenobacter defluvii; assembly: GCF_017589435.1. Lineage (NCBI taxonomy): Bacteria > Pseudomonadati > Bacteroidota > Cytophagia > Cytophagales > Hymenobacteraceae > Hymenobacter > Hymenobacter defluvii. The sequence continues at coordinate 13,995 of NZ_JAGETX010000003.1, read as the reverse complement.
GCAAAATAAAATCGGCCGAAGCATCGTGGTCCGGTGCCTGCTCATCGGCCTTGTGGCGCTGTTCGTGGCCGCCAATAGCCAGTAGGCGGCCCTTTGGTCGTGGGGTATGGGTAGACATGAATGGAAAGCAAGGAAAAGGTAGGCAGCAAACACGCTCCTACCCGCTGTAGCGGGTAGGAGCGTGCACACTAATCAGTTGGGGACGACAACAGCGGCGTGGTAGCCAGCCACATCCCAGCCCTTCGATACGGGGTGCCGTAAGGACGGACTCAGCTTGTTGTACGGTGCGAAAAGCCAGCAGGAGACGTCAAAAACACGGATTTGGAACAGGGAAAACGCGTATTTTCTTCAACGAATACCAGTGCTTTCGGTCGGTGGGCCTACCCCAGAAGGAAGCACGCCACCCGCAGACTCAGTTTACCTGCATGCCTGCGTGCCCCACGGGCGTAAGCTGCCATAGCTGCCCGCCGCCGGTAGGCAAACAGTGCAGGCGGTAGTAGCCACGGAGCTGCTGCCCGCCAAAGGTGAGGTGGAGCATGCCGCGTGCCAGCTGGGTGCGCAGACTAGTGCTCTTGCCAGTGGTAGCCAATACCACTTGGACTGAACCTGTTTCCAGACATCGTAAAGAAGGAGTAGAATCCTCAGTAGCTAACCGCCAGAGTAAGACAGGGTGTTTGGCTACCTGCTGTAGTGGTTGAGACACCACCCAGTTGGCCACCACGCCCGTGCCGTCCTCCAGTACCAGCTCAGGGTAGGTAGGAATACTTGGCGAGCAGCGAATAGCAAAGCGGAGAGCCGGGTGGGGTGGTACTACCACTACATCGGCAAACATGAGTTCGGGATTCATAGCGAGGGTAGGACGGGATAGTAGCATGCTCTGTATAACGGCGCCTACCCAGATACAGCGGTACAGAAAATACGGATTCTTCCAAGGTTCATTCTCTGGTATACTCCGAATTTGTACCTAGTGCGCACAGCGGAAATTGTCTTAAAATATTGGTAAAAAGAGGATTGCTTAGTAAGTGTTTTCTGCGAAATACTCCTTTAGGCAAACGCTTGACTATAACTATTAGACGCGCCAAGCAGTAAAGCGTTGGTGGTTAAAGTATAGTTATTGGGGACTGCACTAGTACCTGAGCCAGTACGCTGATGCAGCGGCGGTAGCGCCCTTGCCGGCTGGCGATGGAAGAGCAGAGCCTCACGCAGAATATGAAGAAAGAGGAGATACAGATAACGGATTGGCAACGAATTCTGCTGGGACAGGCCCCATTTGAGTTTCTGTTGGAAGTGGTCGTGCGCACGCTTATCATCTACGTGGTGCTGGTGCTGGCCATGCGCGTGCTGGGTAAGCGCATGAACGCGCAGCTCTCCGTGGCCGAGCTGTCGGTGATGATTATGCTGGGCGGCATCGTGTCGGTGCCCATGCAGGTGCCTAACCGGGGCCTGCTGCACGGTATACTGGTGCTATCGTGCATGGTGGGCATGTACCGGGGCATCAACTGGCTGGCCTACCGGTTTCGGCGCGTCGAGCAGCTGACCCAGGGCAACCTGCACATCATCGTAGCCGATGGGGTGCTGAACCTGCAAGCCATGCACCGTGTCCGGCTCTCGCGGCAGCAGTTGTTTTCTTACCTGCGCGCCGCCCATATGCAGCAGCTTGGGCAGGTGAAGCGGGTGTACCTGGAGGCCAATGGCAAGTTCAGCATCTACCCGCAGGAACCTCCCCGCCCTGGGCTGTCGCTCCTACCCGAGAAAGACCCGGCCATTCGGGAGGCCGAACCCGCAGACCACACCGTGAAGGTGTGCCAGCAGTGCGGCCACCCCGAGGCAGCCGACCACAAACCATGGCAGTGCCCCCACTGTGGGCATCAGCACTGGGCAAATGGTGTATGTAAGCTCTGATCTACTATGAAGCCAGAAGACATTCACCTCACCGATTGGCTCCGCATCCTGGTGGGCGAAGTGCCAATCAGCTTCTACCTTGAGGCCGTTCTGCGTGTGGTATTCATCTACCTGCTCCTGTTGGCCTGTATGCGCTTGATGGGTACCCGCATGGGCTCGGTGCTCACCCGCAACGAGATGGTGGCCATGGTGTCGTTGGCGGCTGCCAATGGCGTTGCCCTCATGGCGCCCGACCGGGGACTGGTGCCGGTGGTAGTAGTGGCGGCCATCATCGTAGGCTACCAACGTCTGATTGCGTGGTGGGCGCTCCGCAGCAAGAAGTTTGAGAGTGTCGTGCTAGACGATGTGCGGATTCTGGTACAGGATGGCCGTTTGCAACTAAACGGGCTACAGGCTAGCGTGTTGTCACGGGAGCAAATGCTGGCCAAGCTGCGGCAGGGAAGTGTTCGTAACCTGGGTATGGTGCAGCGGGCCTACCAGGAGGCCAGCGGAGATTTCTCTGTTCTAATGTTCACGGAGCCGCAGCCCGGCCTGTCCATTCTGCCAACAGAAGACACGGCTTTCCGGGACGAGCAGCGGAAAGCCGAGGGCCAGTTTGCCTGCGGCAGCTGCGGCCACCTGGAGTCCGATGCACAGGTGCCTACCCACCAGTGCACACGCTGCGGCGAGCAGGAGTGGCAGCCCGCCGTGCTGGGGTAGGAGGCGACCAGGCACGGCGGGCTCTAGATTCCCCTTAGTTCCGCCGTTTAAGGTGCTGGCACGAGGGGTGGTAGCAAATAGAAAAACGGGAGCAGTAGTGTGTACTACTACAGCGGTTTTTGCAGACTGTGTACCCGCTGGCGTGACCCCACCCCCAGCCCCTCCCCTCCGGGAGAGGGGTGCGTTCTAATGGAGCTATTCGCTAACAGCTATTGTACTCGTCAGGAAGTGAGTTGCGAATCGAGGATATGATATTGAGGTGGTCCGATTACACTGGACAGTTTAGGGGGTTAGGTTGAAGAAGCTGTTGGTGAGCATGATACGGTGTCTGGTAGGCGATACTGGAGTGCAGGCGCTGGTGATTATAATAGTCAAAATAATCAGCGACACTGCGCTGGGCATCCAAGAAGTCGGCAAAAACGGGCCGCTCTCGGACTTCGAGCACCTCCGTTTTGAGGCGCGACCACAGACTTTCAGCTTGGGCATTATCGTAGCAGTCGCCGCGCCGGCTCTGCGAGCGCAGGACGTGATGGTCGCGCAGCAGTTTACGGTAGGCATTACCGCAATACTGCCCACCCCGGTCCGAGTGCACGCGCAAGCCGGGTGTGGGTGGCTGCGCCCAAAAAGCCCGCTGCAAGGCGGTGGTCATCAGTTCCTCGGGCATCGTGGCTCCGACTTGCCAGCCCACTACTTGCTTGCTGGCCATATCCTGAAAAGCATACAGGTAGGCCCAGTCACCATTGGCTAGCGACAGATAGGTAATGTCACTGACCCAGACCCGGTTAGCCTGGCTTGGCTTGGGCTGGTCGAGCAGTCGGTTGGGGGCGCAGCGCAGCCCGTGCGTGGAGTCGGTCGTGCGCGGCGTGTAGGCCTTGGGTTGCAGCGCATGTAGGCCCCGGCGGCGCATGGCCGCCCGTAGGCGCTGTCGCCCCACCTGATGGCCTTTTTGGCGCAAGGCGACCTGCAGCCGATGGGTACCGTAGCGGCGTTTATGCATGCCAAACACCTTGACCAGTGCCATTTCCCAAACGGGCACACCCTGTTCTACCGTTTGTTGTTGCGCGTGTTGCCAGGCGTAGTAGCCGCTGACCACCACGCCCAATATGTGGCACAGTAGGCGCACCGGGTAGTGCTCGCGGTGCACCTGGATAAAGCGGTAGCGGCTCATGGGTCCGGGGTCTTGGAAAAGATGGCAATGGCTTTTTTTAAAATGTCCAGTTCCTGCGCCTGTCGGCGGGCTAAGGCCCGCAACTGGCGCAATTCAGCCGCCGTGACCGGGTCCAGCTCGGCCCCGCGGGCTGCTGCAACCGGCGTGAGGGCCTCTTTCTGCCATTTATAAAGCAGCTTGGGACTGATGTTCAGCGCGCGAGCGGCGGCCTGCGTCGAGCGGCTTTCACTGGCTAGGCGCAGGGCCTGGGCGCGGAAGGCCGCATCGTAGCGGCGGCGTTTGACGGGTTGAGGGCTGTCTTTCATGACGTTCGAAAGAGTAGACCCTATTCTGTCCACATTTACCCGACCACCTCATTCTGGCCCCTCACGAAGGAGCAAGGGCCGCGCACGTTCGCTCAGCCGGCCGACCAGAAACCCGATTCCCTCGCCCCAGCTTGGGGTGGCGTGCCTGCTCGCAGTTAGAGCTTCTCGAGCCGTTGATGCCACACATGCTATTGGGCTGTTAGCAGAGAGGCTGAAAAGAAATATGGCGGGTCCCATAAGGGCATACCCCCCGCCTAGGGCGGGTTTTTCCCTACTAGCAGGCCCTACCCTCTACGGGTGCTAAGCTGCACGTTAGCAACGGCAAGGTCCATTCTGCGTGTAAGGAGGGTATCCACCTCCATCCTAGTGTTATGAAAAAAGATGCCCAGCTGAGCCGCCGGCAAGTGATTAGTGGCCTGAGCGCCAGCCTCGCCGTGGCCGCGGCGGGCTCCGTGCTCGGCGCCGAAGCCGCTACTCGTCCTGGGGACGCCATGGCTGCTCCCTTGTCAGACCCGACCACTGCCTACCCGAAGCCACCCTATAAAAGCCAAAAGCAGCCCTGGCCGGGCCTGACCAGTCAGATGGACCCTGTGCCCGACCACGGTGAGAAAAGCTATAAAGGGTCGGGCCGTCTGAAAGGCCGCAAAGCCTTGATTACGGGCGGCGACTCAGGCATGGGCCGTGCCGCCGCCATCGCCTACGCCCGCGAAGGCGCCGACGTAGCCATCAACTACTTGCCCGCTGAGGAAGCCGACGCCAAAGAAGTAATTGCGCTCATCAAAGCCGCCGGCCAGAAAGGCGTGGCCCTGCCCGGTGACTTGCGCGACGAAGCATTCTGCCAAAAGCTAGTAGCTGACGCCGTCCGCCAGCTCGGCGGCCTTGACATCCTGGTTAGCAACGCGGCTCGGCAGCAGACGCACGAGTCCATTCTGGACCTGACCACGGAGCAGTTCGACTGGACGATGAAGACCAATATCTACGCGCCGTTCTGGCTGATTAAGGCGGCGCTACCCCACCTCAAGCCTGGTTCGGCCATCATCGGCACCTCTTCTGTGCAGGCCACCGAGCCCTCGGCCAACCTCTACGACTACGCCCAGACCAAGGCGGCGACCACCAGCTTTGTCCGCTCGTTGGCCAAGCAGCTCGGGCCAAAGGGTATCCGCGTCAATGGTGTGGCCCCCGGCCCCATCTGGACGCCTCTGCAAGTGAGCGGCGGGGCTACCCAGGAAAGCCTGGTGAAATTTGGCGGCGACACGCCCCTGGGTCGCGCCGGCCAACCGGCCGAGCTGGCGGGAATCTATGTGCTGCTGGCCGACCCACTGGCTAGCTACGCCAACGGCCAGATCTATGGCTCGGCCGGCGGCGACGGGTTGCCGTAGCAACCATTAACGCAACGCTTGCTTGTTCGCTAGCGGCGGGGCGTAAGACCGACCTAGAGAACGTGCTTAGCAGAGGCTCCAGCATTTGTTGGGGCCTTTTCTTTTGTAAGATTCTCTCCGGACCGTCAGAATCGGTTAATCACGAACCTGGCAACGTAGACAGCCCGGCACGATTCGCTCCGCTCAAGCGTCATCTCTGATCCGATCAGGTCGGCTAGGCTACGCAGCATACGGGTGGAATTTCTTTGGCAATCGGGTTCTTGGTTCGGAGGGACTGGTTCCGGTGGGAACACACTTCGTCCCCATTTCCGGTTTTACGTAGCAGTAGTTCTTTTCCTCTCTCATGCACACCGAAGCTTCTCTTGCCGGCTTACAGTACACCCTATATACGCCGGATACCCAACCCGTAACGGCCACGCTGCTGCTGCTGCATGGCATGGCGGAACACCACCAGCGCTATGCCGCCTTTGCCCAGTACCTCACCACGCACGGGGTGGCCGTGCTGGCCTATGACCAGCTCGGGCATGGCCGGACTGCTCCAACCAACGCAGAACGGGGCTTCTTTCAACTCGACCACCCCGTCGAGCGCCTCATCCAAGACGCGGCGCACATGGCCACTACACTGGCCCGCTTGTTTCCCGCCGTGCCGCACTTCGTACTGGGCCATTCCATGGGCTCCTTCGTCGTCCGCTGTCTGCTCCAACAGGCGGGCAGTTGTTTCCAGGGAGCCATCCTGATGGGAACCGCGGCTGCGGTGCCGGGAGCTAGCCTGGCGCGCGCGCTCCTAAGCGTGTTGAACCAGTTCGTTCCCCGGCACCGCACAAAGCTGCTCAATGCTTTTTTTGGGTGGGTAAACAACCGCGCATTTAAAGAACCAGCACCCAATGATTCGCTCAAGTGGCTGAGTGCCAACCAGCAGAATCAGGTAGCGTATCTACAAGACCCCTTGTGTGGCATACCGTTCACCAACAATGGCTTTTACACCTTGCTCAGCTTGATGAAGCAAGCCACGGAAGGACCGTGGACAAGCGGCATTCCCGCTGCGCTGCCCGTGTTACTCGTGAGTGGCGAAGACGACCCGGTCGGCCAGTTTGGTCAGGGCATTCGCCGCGTGGCGCAGCAGTTAAGGCAAGCTAGCTTTGCGCAGGTGCAGCAGGTACTCTACCCGGGCCTGCGGCACGAGATTCTGCAAGAAGCGAGCAAGCAACAGGTGTACGACGATGTAGCCACCTGGCTTAGTGCCCGGGTGGTGCAAGTACCTCCTAAGCATTGAGGGGGAGCGCACTAACAATTGGTGTCACCCTCGTCCATAATGTGGCCAAGCGCAGAAGCTGCCTGGCTGCATCTCCAGTAGAGCATTCCCGACGAACAGTCACGTCAGATTGTTTTTCTACTTTCAACGGAATTCTACAACAGCCTCCATACTTCCTGTAGCGTCTGATGACACGGCAGTGTGCTTATATAATTGTAATGTCGGGAAAAAGAAATATCATTGTTATTGGTGCCTCCGCAGGAGGTTTTGAGGCCATTAAACAACTTGTTGCCGCCTTACCGGCCGATCTGGATGCCGCTATTTTTGTCGTATGGCATATGTCTGCGGATGTAACGGGCATGTTGCCGCAGGTACTGAATCGGCAAAACACGCTATTGGCCACCAACGCTATTGATAACGAACCAATTAGTTGCAACCGTATTTATGTGGCTCCACCCGACAAGCACCTGCTGCTGGAGAAGGGCATCGTACGGATCAGCAGAGGGCCGAAGGAAAACCGGTTTCGTCCCGCCGTTGACCCTTTATTTCGGTCAGCTGCCGAGAGCTATGGCGACCGGGTCATCGGCATTATCTTATCCGGCGCCTTAGATGATGGCACTGCCGGCTTATGGACGATAAAAAGCCGAGGCGGCATCGCCATCGTGCAGGAGCCGGCTGAAGCAGCCTTCCCCTCCATGCCCGAAAGTGCCCTGGCCGCCGTAGAGGTAGATTACCGGGTGCCGATTGCCAAAATGGCTACGCTGCTGGTAAGGCTAACGGCTGAGACGGTAACCGAGGCTAGCGAAATTACGATGGAAGAGCAACGAAAAACGGCTATCGAGACGCGCATCGCCGCGCAAAACCCAGCTCTTCAGCAGGGCATCCTCACGTTGGGAACGCCAACCCCATATGCTTGCCCCGACTGCCACGGGGTGTTGGTGGCCATTACCGATGGCGACATTATTCGCTACCGGTGCCATACCGGGCACGCGCATTCGGCCGACAGCCTGCTCGCTACCATTACCGAACAGATTGAAGACACGTTGTGGAGTGCCATTCGGGGTGTAGAGGAAAGTATTCTGCTGCTCAACAACCTGGGTGACCATTATGCCGACAAAAATCAGCCTAAGTTGGCGGCTATGTACTTTAAAAAGGCACAGGAAGCCGAATGCCGAGCCGTAATAGTTCGCCAGACTGTTTTCAGTCATGAGCAGCTAAGCACAGCCAGCATTAGTACGCAGGCTGAAGAGGACGAGGGGTAGCGCACTCCTGAGCAGCATAATTCTTTCAAACCTGTTTCATAGGTTGAAACCCCATTGGGGTTTGACGTAAATAAAAAAGCATAATGGAATCTACTGGTTTGATGGCCGAAAAGCCACATGGCTTTCTTATTGTGGGTCTAGGGGCCTCGGCCGGTGGCATTCATGCGCTACGAGAGTTCTTCCAGCGCGTGCCCGCAGATTCTGATATTGCATACGTCGTTATTCTGCACCTATCACCCGACCACGACAGCCAGTTGGCGCAAGTGCTGCAAACGGCAGCCCACATTCCCGTGATGCGGGTAACGGAAAAGGTGCAAATAGAACCTAATCAGGTCTACGTGGTGTCCCCCAATCAGCATTTGCTGATGGAAGAAGACTTTCTGGTGCCTACCCTCAACTTGCACATAGAAGAGAGGCGGGCGCCCGTCGATATCTTTTTTCGCACTTTGGCTGATGCCCACCGGTCCCGGGCCGTGTGTGTAGTGCTATCCGGCACGGGCGCTAACGGCTCGATGGGGTTGAAGCGAGTGAAAGAAATGGGCGGTATTGCGTATGCGCAGAATCCACGGGAAGCGGAATTCAATGAAATGCCCCGCAACGCCATAGCAACCGATCTGGTGGATGAGGTACTACCGGTGGCAGAAATTCCCGGCCGAATACTAGCCTACCGCAATAGCCTGGGCACGGTGGAGATTCCGGTGGAAGCCGAAAACCGGGCGGAGCAGCAACAGCAGGCACTGCGCGAAATATTTACGCACCTACGCGTGCGCACCGGACATGACTTCTCCAACTACAAGCAAGCCACACTGCTGCGCCGCATTGAACGCCGCATCAACGTGCGTAGCCTAACCGATCTGCCGAGCTACGCTACCTTTTTGAACCAAAACCCGGAGGAAAGTCAGGCACTACTCAAAGACCTGCTGATTTCAGTGACTAATTTCTTCCGAGATAGGAAGCCTTTCCAGGCCTTGGAGCACGACGTGTTGCCGGCTCTTTTTCATAATAAGAAATCGGATAGTGCCATACGCATCTGGGTGGCGGGCTGCGCTACCGGGGAAGAGGCCTACTCCCTGGCGATGCTGGTGGCCGAAAGAACTGCGGGAGTACTGGATGCACCCCATGTACAGATATTCGCTACCGATATCGACGAAGCCGCCATTATGGCCGCCCGCGAGGGGCTCTACACACTCAATGATGCCGCCGATGTGTCGCCTGAGCGGCTGTTACGTTTCTTCACCAAAGAAGGCGACAGCTACCGCGTTCAGCGGGAACTGCGCGAAATGGTGCTGTTTGCCAATCACAACTTCTTAAAAGACCCGCCTTTTTCGCGTCTCGACCTGATAACCTGTCGCAATGTGTTGATCTACCTCAACACTACGGCGCAAGAGCGAGTTATGGAAACGTTTCATTTCGCGCTACGCCCGGGCGGCTTCTTATTTTTGGGCTCTTCTGAATCCGTGGATGGGGCCAGCGACTTGTACGCCACCGTTAGCCGGGAGGACCATCTCTACCGGGCTCGGGAAGTAACCCTACCCCATTACCCGGTGCCCGAATCGGTACCTAGCTTACAGCCTAAACAACCAGTCTCACTGACGCTGCACGAGGCAGAAAGCCGGCAACTAAATCGCTTGTCATTGGGGGAGCTGCACCAGAAGCTACTGGAGCAATATGCGCCGCCCTCGCTGGTCGTAAACGAGGAGTACGACATCTTGCACATGTCGGAGAAGGTAGGCGGCTTTCTGGAGTTCTCGGGCGGCGAGCCCACCAAGAACCTGCTCAAGCTCATTCGGCCCGAGCTGCGCTTGGAACTGCGCTCGGCCCTCCACCAGGCCGTGCAACTGCAAACCGCTATTGAAGCGCGCAATATCCTATGGAATAAAAATGGGGAACGCCAGTCTCTGACCATCCGGGTCAAGCCAGTTACCAAAGAAGGCGACACGACGAAGGGCTTTATCCTGATCTTGTTTGAGTCCAACGAACAAGATCAGGAGGAGGAAAAAGTAGTGCTGACGTCGGATGCGCCCCTCGCCCGGCAATTGGAGGAAGAGCTACTCCAGGTGAAGGCCCAACTGCGCTATTCGGCCGAGCAATACGAGTACCAGGCCGAGGAGCTAAAGGCGTCGAATGAGGAATTCCAGGCCGTGAATGAAGAGTTGCGCTCAGCGGCCGAAGAGTTGGAAACCAGCAAGGAAGAGCTACAATCCATAAACGAAGAACTACGCACGGTCAACCAGGAGTTGAAAGTCAAGATTGAGGAAATCAGCGTGACCAGCAATAACCTGCAAAACCTGATCAACTCGGCCGGAGTAGCCACCATTTTCCTTGACCGCGCTTTCTGCATTCGGCTCTATACCCCGGCGGCCCAGCAGCTGTTCAACCTGATACCGTCGGATTATGGTCGCCCTATTGCCCACATCACCCATCGGCTGCAATACGACGACCTGCTGCTCGATGCTGAAACCGTGCTAAAAAAGCTCACGCTATTGGAGCGGGAAGTGGAAACCACCGACCAGCGGACCTTTCTGATGCGAGTCCTACCTTACCGCACGACTGAAGACCGGATTCAGGGCGTGGTCATCACGCTGTTCGACATCACCGATCGTAAGCGAGCCGAAGAAACCCTGCAAGCCAGCGAGCAGCGGTTGCAACGCATGGTGAACGTGCCCAGCGTAGGTATGCTGACGTTTGACTATACCAATACGGTGCTTCAGGCCAACGATGCCTTCTTGAAGATAATAGGGTACACCCGCTCGGAGTTTGAGGCCCGCACTTTCACCTGGCTCGACTTCACTCCGGCAGAGCATATAGAAGCCAGCCAGCAAGTAATGGAGCAACTGCGGCAGACAGGCCGCGGCGGCCCGTATGAGAAAGAGTATTTTCACAAAGACGGCTCCCGTATCTGGCTAATGTTTGCCGCCGCCGACCTCGGCGACGGCACCATTGCCGAATATGCCATCGACATGAGTGCCCGCAAGCAAGCCGAAGAAGGAGTGGCCACTGACCTGGCCGGCATGCAGCGGCTGCACGAGTTGCACGCCAAGCTGGCCACCGAAACCAACCTGCAAGCGGCCCTGGAAGAGCTGGTGGCTCTCGCCTGCGACTTCACCCACACTGACCGTGGCTGCGTGCAGTTGGTCAGCGAGGATGGCCAGCGGCTGGAAATGTATGCCTACCAAGGCTACACCGAAACCAACCCTTTTATTCAGCACTTCCTACGTACCAACTCCGAAGCCGCCTGTGATGTGGTGCGCCGTGACCGTACCCGCCTGCTCATCGAAGATGTCGAAACCTTTGCCCCTTTGCTGGGTACGCAAGACCGCGAAATTACTTTAGCAGAAGGAATTCGGGCTACGCAGTCTACTCCCCTTATCACACGTAGCAATGGCGTGATAGGTGTATTGAGCAACCAATTTCGCCAGCCCCACCGCCCGACCGAGCACCAGTTGCAACTACTTGATTTGCTCGCCTGGACCGCGGCCGATTTCATAGAGCGTCACCGAGCTATCCAAGCGCTGGAACAAGTATCCATTGGCCTGGAACAACAGGTACAGGACCGCACTGCGCAGCTAAACCAAAGCACGGAAATTCTGCAACGCAACCTCACCATCTTGCAGCAGGCGGAGGAAGTGGCACAGATGGGCAGCTGGGAGTACGATATTGTCAGCGGCAACACAACCTGGAGTACCGGGATGTATCGGCTATTTGGCTTACCTAACGACCAACCAATAGGTCCGGAAATCTACCTAGACTATGTTATAGAAGCAGATAAGCTCCTTGCGCAGAAGCTGGTAAAACAGTTTCGTGAACGCCACGAACCGTTGGACGAAACGCTACGCCTGCAAGTAGACAACCAGGTTCATACCTTCCGGATTAAATCGGTGGTGCTACGCAATGAGCAAGGAGAACCACTGAAAATGCTTGGCCTCGATTTAGATGTTTCCGAAGTGAAACGCTTGGAAGAGGAAAATTTGCAGATGCGACTAGACCAGCAGAAAGCGTTGTTGCTGGGTATTTTGGATGCGCAAGAAGAAGAGCGCCGACGTATATCTGAGTCGTTACACAATGGAGTGGGTCAACTGCTGTTCGCCACGAAACTTAACTTCAATCGAATAGCTGCTCTGGTACCTCGAGATGTATTTAAGGATGCAAATCAGTTACTGGATGAAGCTATTCAGGAAATCAGGAAGGTCTCACACGAGTTGGTGCCCGCTATGTTGAGTGATTTCGGTTTAGCTAAATCCTTGCAGGACTTATGTCAGCAGTATAGCCGAACGGCTCTCCGAGTAAAATGCGAAGTGACAGGGCTGGAAAACCGGCTGGAGACCTATTTGGAAGTTGCAGTTTACCGCATCTGCCAGGAATTGTTGACGAACGTGATGAAACACGCAGCGGCAACCAAGGCTGATATATTACTGGTACAGGAGGATAGTGCGATAACCTTGAAAGTGCGTGACAACGGTAAAGGCATCAGCCCACAACCTAGCAAATCAGTAGGCATTGGACTTCGCACGATTAAGGATCGAGTAAAACTATTGAACGGTACCTTTTTCCTACATATTCCTATTACTGGTGTAGGAACCCAAGTAACCATTCAGATTCCCGTAACAAGCATGAAGTAGAGCACAGGACTTGCGCTGGTGGATACATGCTTATTTCAGCTAGCGCATATCTGTTTCACCTAACATGCGGTAGAACAGCCTAGTCACGCTCGCAAAGTGAGCGAACGAGACTATCTAGCTTATGGCTCACTTGTACTGTTTTCACTACCCCATTAGCTTGCTCCAAAGCGTATGGGCCTCCTTTGTGACGCTAGTTTGGCTGCGCTGCTAGCAAGCGCACAGATCAGGCTAAGTAGGGCGGCTGCCCAAGGAAGATGGTTGCGATTTTACTTATGTTGTTACTCCTAGGGGGTAGATTTACGTATACCCTATGATATCGTCCACTTGCTAGGCAGCATTGATACAGTTGGTCTGCTTTGCGCTATGGCAAATAATTCGCCTGTGGATACATCCTTTGTGCTCTTATTATGATTCGCCTTTTTCTTGTTGACGACCATGCGGTGGTACGCCGCGGCCTACGGGCAATGCTAACGGCGGAGCACAACATCGTAGAGGTGGTAGGTGAAGCCGCCAACGGGCAAGAATTGCTCACGCAGTTGCCTGATGTACCGACTGATGTCGTGTTGATGGATTTGAATATGCCTGTCTTGGATGGGCTCGCTACCACCGTTGAATTGCAAAAGCAGTATCCCCACCTGCGCATCCTGATACTTTCCATGATGACGCACGAACGTACGGTTGGCCAATTATTAGCAGCTGGTGCACACGGCTACGTGCTTAAAAACGCGGATCAGGCTGAAATCGTGACAGCAATTCAGGCGGTAGCGGCTGGCAAGCGCTTTCTATGCTCAGAGATTAGTTTAGCTATCCTCGACAAAGTGCTGAACAATGCGGATGAAAGCGTAGCAACCACAGGAAAAGACGCTTCTTACTTGACATCTCGTGAACGCGAAATTCTTCAGTTAGTGGCCGATGGACTGACTAATCAGCAGATTGCAGACACGATTTTTACGAGTAGGCGTACCGTTGAAACCCACCGCCAAAGCTTGCTCGAAAAAACCGGCGTCAAGAATACGCCGGCGCTAGTTAAGTATGCGATGGAGCAAGGATGGCTTCAGTAGTAGATCATGCGCCACTTGACCACCTTTCTCGGGTCGATGCTGTAGTGCGTGGCTAGGCTTGGTAGGCTTTTCTGACAGTGTTGGATAGTGCGCGCTTAGGCGGACACTGCCGTAGAGCACTGGTCCCATAAGTGCACGCGAAAGTGCAGCCCGGAAACTACCCCATCACGCTCTGGGGCTATACCCAATTAAGTCCCCGTATTTATACGGGGACTTAATTGGGTATTCATCCTTGATGAATCGGGTATGTATGCGGAGAAAAGCTGGGGCAGAAAAGCAGTTCCTTTGTGTAAGTGCTTGAAAGCCTTGATTCCACAAAGCAGCGTTACTGCTGTCTCTTATACACAT
>NZ_JAGETX010000039.1:0-8285 GCF_017589435.1 Hymenobacter defluvii | reverse complement strand
CTAAACCTATTTCTAAACCCACTAAACCTATTTCTAAACCCACTAAACCTATTTCTAAACCCACTAAACCTATTTCTTCGGTTTTTCTAAATCTATGCAAATACATTATAATCAGTTAGTTATGTGGTAAATTGTTGAGTCCTCAAATAGACAAAGCTTTTAAAATACACCAATTGGTGTTCGCGCGAGGAAAAAAAGCTTTTAGGGACTGTTCGAGGGGTGCAACGGCGCGAGCAAAACAAAAACAGCAAAAGTCCTAGAAGCCAGTAACTTGCGAGTATTAAATATAAACTATATAACTAGTAATCAATAGTTTATATTCACTCTTATCGCGCTTATGTACTTTTTTGGGCGCGGGAAGACGGGGCAATCTCAACCGCAGCCTGTACCCGTCGTAAAGGAAGGCCGCAGGTTTCCGGGGCTCTTCCCAGGCCAGTGACGGATGGCATGAGAAAAATAGTGTGTGTGCTCGGCCTGAGCTTGTGGGCTACGGCCGGTTGGGGGCAAACCTTACCGCTTCTGCGCGACTATAACACGTTGGGGTGGGTAACCTATACCGGTGACCATCAGGTGAGTGAAAAGTGGTTTGTGCACACTGGGTACCAGTTACGGCGGGTGCAGCTGCTGGCTACGCAGCAACAGCACCTAGCCCGGTTGGGCGTCGGACACCACCTCACAAAGCGAGTGACTGTAAGCGGGGGCTACACTTACCTGCAGACCCACGAGTATGGGCGCTACCCCACCGTGATGGGCCGGCCCCAGCCCGAACACTGGCTCTATGAGGATGTGACCTTAACCGATGAGCTGGGTCGCCTGCAACTCGCCCACCGGCTCCGCGTAGAGCAGCGCTGGATAGGCCAGCGGGCTGCCGATGGCGCCGGCCCCGTGCAGGAGTGGACATATCAGCACAGCATCCGCTACCAGCTCAGCGGCCGCTTTCCGCTGCAAGGCCCCACCCTCGACGCGGACGAGTGGTACCTGACGGCCTCCGACGAGATCTTTATCAGCTTCGGGCGTAGCGTTGGTATCAACCTCTTCAACCAGAACCGCCTATTGGGCGGCTTGGGCTATCAGTTCACCGATAACGCGAAAGTGGAGCTGTACTACTTCAACCAGGTAAGCCCGCACGCCATCCCCGACCCGGCTTCTGGCCGGCCGGTGTTGGAACTCAACAACGGGTTTCGGCTGAATATCCTGTATAATCTTGATTTCACGGGGGGGGCGTAGCAACTCTGAATACACCGCATTGCCCAAACTCTGTATCTTCGCCGTGTCCTTGGGGCTCTGCTTTGCGTAGAAGCACAAACGGCGACCAGAGCCGAAGCCCTGACCGCCGTTATCCTACGGATGCCCGAGCCAGTGACTAATCACGGCGCGGACTGCTCCCCCTACCGCTGCTTTAAGCAGTTCGAAGGAGATGCGAAACCAACTAGCCTTGCTGGTTGGTTTCGCCTTTGCACGTTTCCCCATAACTTCTCGGGTTGTTGGGTGCGCAAATCCACCCACTTCCTGAAGCCCTGGCTGTGTCACCAGCCGGGGCTTCGTCTTTTCAGACGATGCGTTGGCGGGGTGACAACCGTGCAAGTGGGGCGAAGATAGCATGTGCAACCCTAGCACTCGTCTTCTGCTACCCACTTGCTTGTGTGCCCCTAATCTCGTACCTTGAAGCTCGTTCAACAGGTCGCGCGGGTGATAAGCAAGAAGTGTTTTTGCATTGCAAAAACCCCGGTCGGCCTCCGGCCTCCCTCTTCTTGCCCCTGCGGGGAGCCCTCGCCTAACTTGCTTTTTACTGCTATGTCTTCGTCCGATTCCAGTTCTGATCCGCCTAAAAAGAAGCGTGCTCCTGGTCGTCCCCAGGCCCTGTTCACCTACGACGAGACGATTCAGATCCGACTCAATAGTGTGCAGTTACTGGAGCTTGATCAGAAGGCAATAGAAACAGGACGTAGTCGATCCGATATTATTCGGGCCGCACTGGCTGGCGTACAGGTGTTGCGCTCCCAGCCGACGCCGGAGGAGCGAGAACAGTACCGGCAGTTGGTGAAATTGGCGACGAACTTAAATCAGCTCATCGTGCAAGCCCGAGTAGGGCAGGACGTACAGGACCAAGCCCGCACGACCCTTGCTCAAGTGCAACAGTTGCTGAACGCTCTTTCCCCCACGGCCCCATGATTGGCAAAGTGAAAATTGGCAAGAACTTCAGCGGCATCTGCTGCTACGTGTTCCAAGAGGACAAGCAAGCGCAGGTGCTCGACGCGGAGGGGGTACGCACCGACAGCGCTGCCCACATGGCCCAGGACTTCCAGTACCAGCAGGCGCAGCGCCCCGGCTTAGGCAACGCTGTGCTACACGTCGCGCTGGCCCTGCCGGCTGAGGATGCAGTCGGCCGCAGCCCCGCGCAGTTGAGCGAGCTGCTACGCGAGGCCGGGCGGGCCTACGTGCAGGCGATGAAGCTAGAAAATACGCAATGGGCGCTGGTACAGCACTTTGATAAGGCCCACCCCCACGCGCACCTGGTGGTAAACCGGGTAGACAATGACGGGCAGACGATCGCCGACAACTTCATTGGCCAGGAGAGCCGGCGCGTGTGCCAGCGGTTAGAGCAGCAGTTGGGCTTGACGGTGGCCGAGCAGCGGGGCCGCGAGCAGGCCCGCGAGGTCGGCCCTACCCACCGGCAGGCAGTGGCCGCAACCCCTAAAGCGGAGCGCGCCGCGGATTGGCAGCGGGCGCGGCATGAGGTAGCCAATGCGTTGAGTCAGACCGCACCCTACTCGGCCAGCTTCGAGCAGCTGCAAACGCGCCTAACGCCCTACGGTATTGCCGTAAAGCCCAGCGTGCACCAGAAAAAGAGCGGGCCAGCGGTGTACGGGGTGGTGTTCGAGAAGGACGGGCACCAGATGAAGGGCAGCGAGGTCGGCAAGGCGTTCAGTGCCGGCAACCTGCAAAAGACCTTTGCCCAGCACCAGGCGCAGGCCCCAGCGCTGGCCCAGGTGGTGAGCCAGGCTACGCAGAGCTATGCGGCCGAAGCCCTGAACCGCCTCTTTACCCAACAGGCGCAGGAAGCGGCCCGCCAAGCCCAGGAACTGGCCCGACAGCAAACGCACGCTACCCGAAAGCAGCAACCCCCTCGTCGCGAGCGTGACGGCGGCCTAGAGCTATAATTCTCCCTTTCTTTCCCCCTTTGTGATGCAAGCAATCCAACCCAGTGACCTGTTTGTGACCGTGGCCCAGATGCGCGACGGGATCGATACCCTCATCAAACGTGGTAAGCCCGCCACGGCCGCCGAATTGCACCAGCTACTGGAGCAGGTCAAGGCGCAAGGCGAGCAGCTGCTGAGCCAAGCCCAGCAGGGGTACCGCATTACCCTCAACGGGGAGGCGGCGGCCAAGCTAATCGTGCCGCATATGCCTACCAACACGGAAACAGCGCGCATCATGGCCGAGGCCACGGCCACGATGCAAGCGACACTCGCGAAGGGGGTAAAGGAAACGGCCGCGCAGGTGCAGCAACTGCAAGCGATTCGGGCCAGCATCCCGCAACGAGTCCCGATTGAGGCGCCGTTTTTTGGCTTCGTCAACTGGCACTCGGCGCTGATCTCGTTGGGAGTGGTGCTGTTGTTTATCACCTTAGCGGCGTGGCAAGGCAGTAAACAAGCAGCGGCGGAGGCAAAAGCAGAACGGTACGCCCGCAGCTACTTAGCCCTATTCGAAGAGAATAAAGCCCGTAAACAGGCGGAAGATCAAGTATGGAAGGACTACCCTAAAGTGGCCGCGAAATATCTACCAGCACAGTAGTGGATACAAACTAGCTCAGGATTGTCATACTAATGAGGTGCTTACTTCGGGTTCCGGTTCTTGCTGCTGAGCAGCAAGAACCTCCTTCGCGTGTTTACGAATGGCAAAACCGACAAAGAGAGCAAAGCCCACAAACAGGCTTATGAGCACGAGTAAAGCGATTGGCATAGATTTCTTGACGTAAGACGGACTGTTTTGTTTAACGTCGGCGCTAAATAAAAGGCGCAGTTGCCCACATTCGGGCCTCGGTAATACTGATAAAAAACTGGCTGGTTAGCTGGGTCTGGGGAATCACGGTTGCCACGAGGGTATTAATTTCCATGCGGTTCATGGCGTCGAGGGACTCCACGGCGGCGAACCGTTGTCCCCCTAACGCGCTAAGTCCCTTGAATACCAACTCGCCACTCCACTGTAAGTCCGCCTGGCGCAGGGCGCGCAAGAGCCGATTATCGGCAATCAGCGCCTGTGCTTGGTGCTGCCGGGTCAGCCGCATGAGTTCGAGCATCGAGGCCCGAAAATCGGCGCTCGGTACAAAATCCAACCACTGCAACTCCATTGTCTGGTGAGTCGTGCGGTGCAAGTGAATGTGCAGGTAAGGCGAGCTGAAAAGGGTTTCCATTGGCAGCAGACAGGACAACGAAGTTGGGTAGGTAGGCTATTCCCACAAAGCTAGTAGGAGCAAACCGTCTTCTGCTGTAACGACTAAAATAGCAATCCACACTGGTACATATCCGGCAGGTGAATGAGCAGCTGACGCGCCAGGGAATATTCTATCGCAATCAAGTGGACACCTATCGCAAGAACTATTCGAAGTCCTCTAGCGCAGGGCGTGACGTACAGAAAGATAGGTAAGTGACTGCGCGCCAAAATTTATATCTTGCTGCCAAGCTCAACCTTATTAATGGTAGCAATATGAGTGCTAGTAACTTAGAGAAGTCGCAGAGAGCCATTGTTGTGGCTCAAGCACTGCGAAACGTACGCGCCCGTGGGATAGAACCGCGCACGGAAGTACTCGCATTATACGCACAGTACGTGTGTGGTACATTAGGCTGGAAGCAGGTACAGGACTTGATGGCGCAACGTATAGAAGCGTTGTGCGCTTCCCTGTGCGCTCTTAAAAAAATACAGCTAGCAGCTAGCGAGAAAGAGAGCGTAGAAACTGGGTAATTCCGAGGTCAGTCCGAGAACCAGTATTATGTTAAGGGACGAATCCCAGAAACAAAGGGAAAAGAACTTCTTCCCCACTGCCCCTAAAATTCTGTTTGCCTAAGCCCGAAAAATAGTCTCTAAGCAATCGTCCAACGACCAGAACGGATACAGTAACCGCGCCGCCGCGCCTTTTACGAGCAAGTGCAAGCCCTGCTTCAACAGGGAGACGTGGTCAGCGCATAGGGAGGGATTTGTTTTGTTGACCAGCCGCTTTACTTTGCGCAGATGGTTGATTTAGCTGCTTTCTTAGTCGCGCAGGCGGAAGCTAGTACCCACGTTCAGTTCGTGTACAATGTCACGAATGGGCAGGTCGAATATGTGTGTAGGGCCTATGACCACGTGTTTGGGGGCCAGGCCAGCGAGGCCACGGCCGAGCTGCCGGGTCTGTTGGCCCGTATCCACCCTGACGACCACGAGTATTTAGCCAACTACTGGCGCCTATGGGTAACGAATCGCATCACGGAGGACGTCGAAGTCCGGTTGGTAGGCCCTGACCAGGCTATCCAATGGTTTTGTCTGACTCCCTTTTGGCAGCAACAGGCCGACGGGACCGTGCTGGTCGGCGGGATGCTGCGGGACATTAGCGTGGGGAAGCGCCACGCGGAGAACGCCGACCGCTTCAACGTGCGCAAAAATGCCACCCTGGAAATTCTCTCGCACGACACGAGCGGAGCGTTTGCCATGGTGCAGCAAATTGTGGACTACCTGCGGGAAGAACTGCCCACCGTACCGGGGAGCCGCGCCCATGAGCTGCTGCACGTGCTGGCCCGGACCAGTGAGCAGAGCGTACGCATGATTCGAGACTTCATCAACGTGGAATTTCTGGCCTCGACCAACACGGACCTGAAGCGCGATCGGGTGGACATTGGGGAGGTGTTAGGTGCCCCCCTGGACGACTTTCGGCGGAACAAAGCGCTGCTAGGCCAGCACTTCACGTGTTCGCTGCCGGCTACTCCGGTCTACGTGGAACTGGATGTCAACAAGTTTACCCAGGTGATAACCAACCTCATCAGCAACGCCCTCAAATTCACGCCGGACGGTGGCCGCGTAATGGTGCGGATAGAGTCGCTGCCGACCTCCGTACGCATTGAGGTGGAAGACGAAGGCATCGGTATTCCGCTCGCCCTGCAAGCGCATTTGTTCGAGCCCTTTACCAAAGCGCGCCGCCCCGGGCTGCGAGGCGAACCCACCACGGGGCTCGGGCTGACCCTGTGCAAGACCGTGGTGGAATGGCATCAGGGAACGCTCACCGTGGTCAGCACCGAAGGCCAGGGCTCCACCTTTACCATTGAATTGCCCCGCGCAGGCTTATTTGCAAGCGTTCATTAAGCTCCCCTTTGCCTGAATATTGGGCTTATAATGAGCAGGCTACTCACTTGCCTTAGCTACTTCAGGCTAGCTTGGTAGCCGCGTCAATGGCCTGACGTACTTGAGGCCAGTTCAACTCTCCCGCTACGTACTGGGCGTATAGCTGGCGCGCATACGCAGTAGCCTTGGTTTTCAGTGTGGGAATGACATCCTGCATTTGCTCCAGGACCCATGCACGTTGCGCAGGCGTTTGGGCCATCGGGCCAAATTTGCAGTCGTAAGCCATCGCGAATAAACGAAGTGGGAGAGTACTGGAATACTATTTCACAAATCTCTGGTGGGACGCACGCGCAGCAAAGAGGTAGATACTGGTTTTTTACAGCTACTAACACGGAATTATTTTGCGGTTTTTACCAGGTGCTTCCTGCTACGCATCCAACTAATTGCCCCAGCAGGCCCAGGGCCAACTTACTGGCAAGCTGCGGCTACGCTAGCGGCGGAAGGGGGCCAGGATACCGCCCCGCGCATACCAGTAGTCCCAGGCGGTCGGGCTTAAGTGACGCGCCATGTAGCGGTGCAGGGAATAGCCATGTCGTTCGAGCACGTGTCGAGCGTACGACCTAGGGGTATACTGCTCAGATACTGCCCCCTCCAGCGGGCCTAGTAGGGCATACAATTCCTGGTCCTGCTGCCAGGTCCTGAGGTCTGTCGGCGTCGCGTCAAACAGCTCGATTTGCTGATAGTAAGCCAACTCGGCGTTAGTGGCTTGTTCTAAAAGAGTGAGCGTATCATCCATACCGCAAGTGCTTTAGCTTAGGTTAAGCTATAGATGCAGACCATTTGCTAAACGTTATGAGCAGCCAAGCCTACAACGTTCTACGAAGCAGCCGTGGTCTTAGGTGCCACTAAGCCTAGACGCACGAGTAGCAAGCCCCCAGGATTGCGGGAAGCTTTAACCTTACCCGTTTTTAGGTCATGGTTATAGCGATTCACCTCCGCAACGTGGCCGGCGCTGGTCAGGATGGCTTGCCGGTGCTTGGCATCGGTGATGCGCAACTCGTCGAGGATGCGGGCAGCATTGTCATACTGCGTCTGCTGAACGCCGGGCAGGGTCTGAGCAGTGGGCACCAAGTCGAAAGGTATCGAGGTAGCCAGGGCTTGCGATTTGACCGTGAACACGATGTTTTTGAAGCTCCGGCCCACTTTTTCCAGCTTGTAGCTAATGTGCAGTTCTGTGTGCTCGTTGATTTGCTTCACAGCCACGTCTAACACATTGGTGCGTAAGTCAATGAGTTGCTTCATTTTCTCGTTGCCCTTATCATCGATTAAGCCGAGCGTTTTTTTGAATTCTTGGAGGTCATATTTCTTAGTCTCCCCCATATTCTTCCACTGACTACAAAACTGATAGATGCGCTTAGCATACTTGCTGCTAAGGCGAAGTGCAGCGGCTAATTCGTAGGAGGTGAAGTTTTTTTTGAGGTCAAATAAGTAAGGTGTAATATGCTTGGTGAGGTCAAATTCGATGATTCCTTGGCCGAGGTGGTATTTGACGCGCTGGAACATCCAGATTTGCTCATAGCTCTTTTCTGTCAGTACCTCGAACACCCTTGACCCCATATCGGCCGTGGCTTTGTGCAGGTAAGCAGCATTATATTTCTTACCTGTTAGTTTAGATAACTCCATTATATTCAATGCATAACTATCCCTATTCTCTGGGTTAAGCTTGGAAATAATGAAGAATAGGAGGTCTTGTTGTAGCTCAGTGTAATCGTAGCGGGCATTAGTGAGCGCATTGTGTTGCCGAATCTCTAATTCTTTATCCATTCTTAAGGGCCATCTAGTTGAACTGAACGCAATTATACAACAAAAAATAGGAATAATAAATAACCTACTTTTTAAACCTATTTCTAAACCCACTAAACCTATTTCTAAACCCACTAAACCTATTTCTAAACCCACTAAACCTATTTCTA
>NZ_JAGETX010000038.1:0-9283 GCF_017589435.1 Hymenobacter defluvii | reverse complement strand
GTCTTTGATAGCCTCTGCCAAATTAGTAGAGAAATTTAGGCGGCCAGCCGACACGTTACGGCTTACCATTTCTTCCAGGCCCGGTTCGTAGATGGGTAGGATACCTTCGTGCAGGTTATCTATTTTCTTCTGATCAATGTCGATACAGGTTACCTCAATGCCTACCTCGGCAAAGCACGTGCCCGTTACGAGGCCCACATAGCCCGTACCTACTACTGCGATTTTCATAATTAAAGGGAAAAAGTCTGGTATAACTTCAATGCAAAGGTGAAACAAAAAGGCGTAGGAATCATGGATTATCTCAATAACCCATACCTAATAATGCAATAAATTGCCCACAAGCCATCGCGCCACCCTATTTTTTTACCTTCGTTATAGGTGCGGCCATAGTAACTGATGCCTACTTCATAAATACGTATATGAGGTACGCGGGCTACTTTGAGCGTTACTTCCGGCTCAAAGCCAAAGCGTTTTTCTGCCAACGTCAGGCCCTGTACGATATCGCGCCGAAAAAGTTTGTAGCACGTTTCCATATCCGTCAGGTTGAGGTTGGCGAAGAGGTTGGTCAGCATAGTGAGCCAACGATTGCCGATACTGTGCCAGAAAAACAGCACGCGATGAGGACTCCCGCCCATAAAGCGTGAGCCGTATACCACATCGGCTACCCCGCGCAGCACAGGTCGCAGCAGTAGGTTGTATTCGGCAGGATCATATTCCAAATCCGCGTCCTGAATTACGATGTAGTCGCCGGTAGCGGCTCGTATACCAGTATGCAGCGCCGCTCCTTTTCCTTGATTTACTGCATGTTTGTGGTACTGCAAAGACAGGTTAGGGTGGTTGGCTTGGTACTGCTGCACGGCGTGTGCCGTATTATCCTCAGAGCAATCGTCAACAACAATTACTTCTTTGGCTAGGTTGCTAAGCAATTCCACCGCTTCTATCTGCTCCAGTATTTTAACAATCGTTGCGCCTTCATTATAAGCCGGAATCACGATAGAAAGCTTACTGACCGGCGCAATAGAACTCATGCAGCAAAGAGAAAACCTAGAGTGGAAGTAGTTACGCTTGCATCCATTTTTTCCACCACCACTGAAATACGATAAGCGCCCAGATGCGGGCGTGCACGTCGCCGGGGCTACGGGAGAATAGTTGGGTTTTGAGGGCGCGAATAGCTCCTATGTCGAAAATCCCTTGGGCTTCGATGAATGCATCGGAAAGCAGGTCATCTTCAATCAGCGGACGCAGCTCGCCGCGGAACCACTTAAGCAAGGGCACTTCGAAGCCGTGCTTGGGACGCTTGTATAGCTCCTCGGGCAACATGGGCCGGAAAGCATCCTGCACAATCTTCTTTTTCAGATTCGCGTCAATTTTGCTCGATACCGGTAGGGAGAAAGCAAAGTTGACCACATTGTGGTCCAGGAATGGCGGACGCACCTCCAACGAGCAGGCCATGCTCATTAGGTCTACTTTGGCCAGCATATCATAGGGCAGCACCAGCTGTACATCGGTGAGTAGTACCTCATTTAGGTCGCCGTCGGCGTGCAGGTGTTGCAGAATGTCTTTGCGGCGTTTGTCGGCTAGCTTCTTGTTGATTTTCTGCTGGGCAGCGGGGCTGAGCAGGTTACGTGCATCGGTGGCCGAAGCAAAGGTAGCCCAGTCCCAGTATCGATCTTTGGGGCCGCTGAGCATGCCGCGCGAAAAGCGCTGGAATTGCCGCACCCGGTTGCCAAAGAATGAGTTGCGTGATTTAGGCAACACATCCCACAGCAGGTTCAGGCTGGTCACGGCCTCGGCCTTGAAGCCGCCCTGCCGCACCTGAAACTCCCCCATGTGCTTGTTATAGCCCGAAAATAGCTCATCGGCCCCATCACCGGACAGGGCCACGGTTACTTTCTCGCGGGTGCGCTTGCTCAGAATGTACACCGCCAATGCTGAGGAATCAGCGAAGGGCTCATCAAGGTAGTTCAGCACATCGAAGATATGGTCGTATAAATCCTGGTTGGTAAGCGAGAAAACCGTATGGTTGGTCTTGTAGCGGTCGGCTACTAGCTTGGCGTATTTGGTTTCGTCGAAAAACGGCTCGTCGCGGTAACCAATGCTGAAGGTGTTTAGGTGCTGCGTATGACGCGAGGCCAGTGCCACTACCACAGATGAATCGATGCCCCCGCTCAGGAAAGCACCCAGCGGCACGTCGGCTACCAGACGGCGTGATGTGGCATCATCGAGCAAATCAACCAGCTTTTTCTGTTGCTGCTCGTAGCTGAGTTTGTTCTTTTGGACCTTCTTGGGGTCATAGGGCACTTTGTACCAGCGCTTGCGCACTACCTTCTTGCCTTTGATATAAAGATAGTGGCCGGGTAATAATTTCTTGACCCCTTTGAAAATAGTGGCCGGACCCGGAATGTAGTTCAGCTGCAAATAATGACTCAGCGATGTATAATCCAGTTTACGTGGCACGCCCAGCGCCAGCAGCGACTTCATCTCGGAGCCAAATAGTAATTTGTCTTCGTCGCGGTACACCAAGATGGGCTTCTCCCCCATTCGGTCGCGGGCAATGAATAAGGAGTTTTCCTCTTTATCATAAATCGCCAAGCCGAAGAATCCGTTGAGCTTCTTCAGAAAGTTTCGGCCCTCAGTGATATAGAGTTGAAGAATAACCTCAGTATCGGTCTGGGAATGAAAGCGGCAGCCTTTCGCTACTAGCTTTTGCCGCAACTCCTTAAAGTTGAATATCTCCCCGTTAAAGACAATGGTATAGCGCTCCGACTCGTCGGTCATGGGCTGGTTGCCATCGGCCGACAAATCCAGAATGGCCAGACGGCGGAAGCCTAAGCCTACGCAGTCGTATACGTATTGCCCCCGCGAGTCGGGGCCGCGGCTCTCAATGGCATCAGTAGCGGCGGGTAGGGCGGCCAGCGTCGTGCGACCCGCATCAGTAAAGGCGAATGTTCCGGTAATTCCACACATAGCAGTGGGTAAAAGTACGAAGTCTGCGGACTACCCTGTAAATAAAGTGCCAGATACCTCCGCAACCAAAGCCCGGCTGGTTTAGTACACCTTGGTACCTGCTCACCCTCAGCCTCCCTTTATTATGAATCTGCAAGAACAAATGAGCCTACAAAAGCAATTTGAAGTCGCCATTACGCGCGTAGACGCCCTACCTGCCGAAAAAGGCGCTGAACACATGACTGACCTCTACGGTCTCTACAAACAAGCCACCGACGGCGACCACGACACTAAACATGACGAGGTAGACACCGACGACCACGACAATCCCAACGGCCCTGCCGGCCTCTCACAGGCACAGTGGGACTCGTGGAGCAAGTATAAAGGAATGCCCGAGGAAGAAGCCAAACGTCAGTATGTGGCCTTAGTCGAAAAAATTGCCGGCCCGGTAGGCGAGGCGGCTAATATTATCACTGGAAACGGCCAGCCTGCTACTGCTACTCAGGTAAATCCTGCTGGTACTGCCAGAGTTGATGATCCGCAGCCTGGAAAATCGGCCCCTGGTGGCTTGCAAGGTAACCTCGACGGCGGCGCACCCTATGGTGGTGAAGACGATCTAAAGCTTGAACAATAAGCACGGATTCGCTCGGAGTTTAACGGATTACACGGATTTTGCAAACGGTAATTTTCGTATTGCATTACCAAGCAAAAAGGCTCACCAATTGGTGAGCCTTTTTGCTTTCGTGCTTAGATAAGTAGAAAATCGTCTCCGAAATTCGTGTAATCCGTTGAACCCCGAGCGAATCCGTGGTCTGAAAAATTTTACCCGGATTCATAATGCCATGCGGATCAAATACCTTCTTGATGCCGCGCATCAGATTGAGATTGGCTTCTTTTAACGCGATGCCGATATAGCCTTGCTGCACTAATCCGATGCCATGCTCGCCGCTGATTGTGCCGCCTAATTTTACACACAGCTCAAAGATTTCGGAAATAGGCTTGCGCAGGCCTACATTCCATTTTTCGTCGTCTAAGTCGCCGCGGATGATATTGACATGTAGGTTACCGTCGCCAGCGTGGCCGTAGCACACACTCTTAAAACCGTAGCGAGCCCCTATCTCCTTCACGCCTCGTAGCAAGGTAGGCAGCTCCGCGCGGGGCACTACCGTATCTTCTTCTTTGTACACCGAGTTGTAGCGCACTGAGTTGCCAATGTTGCGACGAATTTTCCACAACTCGTCTTTCTGTGTGGCGTTATCGGCCAGTAGGATTTCGCCTACGTCGTAGTTCTCCAGTACTGTATATACCTGCTCGGCCTCTTTATACAGATTATCCAGGTCCTGGCCGTCCAGTTCGATAAGTAGATGTGCTGTAATATCATCTGGCAGAGTAAGCGGAATTTTCAAGTAATCGGAAGACCACGCAATAGCTTCGCGTTCCATAAACTCCATGCCCGATGGGATGATACCTGCCCGGAACACTGCCGATACTGCCTCTGCTGCCTGCCCCTCCTGCCGGAAGGGTACCAGCATTAGAATGTTGTGCTTAGGGTAGGGCAACAGCCGAAATACCACTTTTGTGATGATGCCAAGCGTACCTTCCGAGCCTACCATCAGCTGAGTTAGGTTGTAGCCAGTGGAGTTTTTGAGCGTATTGGCTGCTGTCCAGATGATATCACCGGTGGGTAATACCACTTGCAGATTTAGTACGTAGTCGCGGGTAGTACCATATTTCACCGCTTTAGGACCACCACTGCTATGGGCCAGATTGCCTCCTAAAAAGCAACTACCCTTGCTGGCCGGATCAGGAGGGTAGAACAGTCCCACGGCTTGCACAGCCTGCTGAAATGCTTCATTTACTACCCCTGGCTCTACGGTAGCCTGCAAATTGCGCTCATCGATTTCAACGATTTTATTGAGCCGATCGGTACTGAGCAATACTCCATTGTGCACAGGCAGGGCCCCGCCACTCAAGCCAGTACCAGCGCCGCGGGGCGTCACCGGAATGTGGTGTTTATGGCAGAGATGCACAATCTGGCTGATTTCCTCAGCGTTAGCGGGTCGAAGAACCACATCGGGTGCGTAGTGTAAGTCCTCGGTGTGGTCGCGGCCGTAGTCGGCGTACGCATCGGCTTCGGCGTGCTGAGCGGTTAGGATGTATGCCGGGCCTACTATTTGCTCGAAAGCAGCAATCAGCTCGGGAGTGAGAGACTGGAAATTCATGGTAGAAAAAGAACAAATGACCGATTCACCTATCTTTGTGCCGATGCAGGCATCCATCGCGAAGGTACAGTATTCGGAGCAGGCGCGTCGGCTTTTCACTATTTTCCTGATGGGGATAGTGTTATGGCTCAGCTCCTGCAACGGCACCCGCAAAGTAAATTACCGCAACGGCCGCTATTACTCGGCCCGCGATATGGCCCGCATGAAGGCCGAGGATCGGCGCCGCGGCACCAGCCGAAGTCGCCCGATGGCCCGCACCAAGACCCGAAAGGCCCTACCCTCCGGCCGCACCAAGATTGTGGTGAAACGCAGTTCTCTACCAGCTAATGTGCCGCGCGAAATGGCCACTGTCATTGCCACGGCCCGCTCCTACCAGGGCACTCCTTATAAGTTTGGTGGCACCTCCCGTTTGGGTATGGACTGCTCGGGGCTGCTCTACAATTCTTTCGCGGCCATCAACGTCGCCATTCCGCGTTCCTCCAACGAGCAGGCTGCCTGGGGCGACCCCGTGAAACCCCAAAACCTACAAGTAGGGGATTTAATATTCTTCGGCGCCAATCCTGGCAGCGGCACCATTACGCACGTGGGTATGGTGACGGAGTCTAACACCGAGGGAGTGCAATTCATCCATGCATCTAGCTCATTGGGGGTTACTGAAAACAGTCTGGAGACAGATTATTACCTCAGCCGGTTTATTAAGGCTGTGCGTCCTAGATTATAATTAATTGACAATTAACTTTATAAGCAGATCAATTTCAATTGAGTCCTTTACAACGTAACAATTTCTTAACATTATCTCCAATAGCAGACCTATTACTTTTGCGGCGTTTTTCCTTAGTCCTTAGCGAGCTTTTTTTCACTTTTTCCTTCTCTTTATGAGACAAACACTTTTACGCAACTTGCTTGTGCTACTGCTGACAGTTTTGTCAGTACAGCGTGGCTGGACGCAGGGTGCTACTACCGCAGCCATGAACGGTACGATTACCGATCAAACTGGTAGTGGCCTACCCGGTGCCACCATCATTGCCGTGCACACGCCCACCAACACGCAGTATGTAGCGCCTACCAATTCAGAGGGCCGCTTTAACATTCAAGGCATGCGCGTGGGTGGCCCTTACACGGTGCGTGTAACTTTTGTGGGCTACCAAGATGTGACACGTGACGGTATATTCCTGACCTTAGGTCAGAATCTTCGCTTGGATATAAATCTGAATGAAGCCACTACTGAACTAGCAGGTGTAACCATAACAAGTGAGCAGGACCGCGTTATCAATGCGGGCCGTACGGGTGCCGCCACGACCGTTTCACGAGAACAAATTCAACGCCTGCCAACGCTGAACCGTAGTTTACAGGATTTCACGCGCCTTTCGCCCCAAGCTAATGGTGGTGGTAGCAGCTCAATTGGTGGCTCTAATAACCGATATAACAATATCACTATTGATGGTGCAGTAAATAACGACGTATTTGGTCTAGCTGGCTCTGGCACTCCTGGTGGCCAAGCTGGCACGCAGCCTATTTCGCTGGATGCAATTCAGGAACTGCAAGTGGTAGTAGCCCCCTACGACGTAACATTAGGCAACTTCACCGGTGGTGGTATCAACGCCGTTACGCGCTCTGGTACAAACAATCTATCTGCTTCTATTTATGGTTTCGGCCGTAATGAGCGGCTAGTGGGTAAAAGCGTAACCGAACCTCGCACAAAAGCCACTGAGTTTTACAATTACCAGACTGGTGCCCGCGTAGGTGGTGCTATTGTGCGTGACAAAGTATTTTTCTTTCTGAACGCTGAAATCAGTCGTCGCAGTGCACCGCTGGGTTTCGACCCCGGAACGTCTGCTTCCCGCCTCGATCAAAGCGTAATTAATACTATTGCCACCACGGCGACTTCTAAGTACGGTTACGATGTGGGAGGATTTGGTAATACTAACCTGCGCCGGGAAAGTAATATAATTTTCGGTCGTCTGGACTTCAACCTTTCGGACAACCACCAGTTAACGGTACGTCACAATTTCGTGGATGCC
This sequence comes from Hymenobacter defluvii, assembly GCF_017589435.1. Lineage (NCBI taxonomy): Bacteria > Pseudomonadati > Bacteroidota > Cytophagia > Cytophagales > Hymenobacteraceae > Hymenobacter > Hymenobacter defluvii. Next base: position 2,094 of record NZ_JAGETX010000038.1, on the reverse strand, counting down.
TTCGATGATAACTTATCGCGCAACTCTACGCAGCTACGCTTCGGTAGCAACGGCTATAAGTTCAACAACACCACCAATAGCACTGTAGCAGAATTAAACAGCCGCCTTGGCAGTGTATCGAACAAGCTGCTACTGAGCTATTCTCGTATTCGCGACACACGCGACATACCTAGTTCACGATTTCCTACATTTGAAATCAACGAAGATGGCCGCCGCTATACCTTTGGTACGGAACGTAGCTCAGGATTCAACCAACTCGACCAAGATATCTTCGAATTCACTGATAACGTAACCCGCGCCATCGGCAAGCATACGTTAACGCTGGGCACTCACAATGAATTCTTCAAGTTTAGAAATCTGTTCATTAATAATGGAGTTGGTTATTATCAGTTCAACTCGCTGGCGGACTTTCTAAACGAGCGCCCCAACCGTCTACAAGCAGCCTATGCTACCGCCAATAACGGTGAGGCTAAGTTTGGTGCTATGCAGTTTGGTGCGTATTTGCAGGATCAGTATTCACCTGCTGAGAACCTGCGCCTTACTCTGGGTCTGCGCGTAGATGCACCCTTCTTCTTCGACCGCCCTGGATACAATGCAGGTGTTACGGAGGGTTCGGGTACATCAACTACTCCAGGCTTCGGTTCCGATGTTAGCACCCGCTATATACCTAACGGTCAGTTGTTGTGGGCACCTCGAGTGGGCTTCAATTGGGACGTGAATAACGATGCTCGGGTGCAAGTACGCGGTGGTACTGGTATCTTCACCGGACGTGTGCCATTTGTGTGGATTTCTAACAGCTTTACAAACAGCGGCCTAATTCAGGGTGCTGTGGACGCCCGTCCCATCACTACCGGTACAGCTCCGAACACAACCACTACTTACCCACCTGTTGTAACTGACCCATCCCGGATTCCAACAGTATTCACTACTGCTCCATACTCGCCGGTACGCACGTCTGAAATTAACGTAGTAACTAAGGATTTCAAGCTGCCCCAAGTATGGCGTACTAACTTGGCGGTTGATTTCCGCCTACCCGGTGATGTAATTGCTACAGTAGAGGGTATTTATTCTAAAACTCTCAACGATATCTATTACAGAAACATTAACCTAAAGGAACCAACTGGCCGCTTGGCTGGTCCCGATCAGCGTCCGTACTATCCGAACGCACGTCAAATCAATAGTAACTATACCAACGTACTGCAACTCACAAACACTAGCAAAGGCTACCGCTACACGGCTACAGGTCAGTTGCAGAAAAACTTTACAAACGGCATCAACACGTCGGCTTCTTATACCTACGGTATGTCGAAAGAGCTGAACAGCGGCGCCAGTAGCACAGCTCTTTCTAACTGGCAGTTCAACCAAGTACAGTCTGATCCGAACAACCCAGGGTTAGGCTTCTCACGCAACGACCAGCGTCACCGTGTACTAGTGACGGGTGGCTATACCTTCCGTTACGGTTCCGATAATCGATTTGCTACCAACATCTCGGCTGTCTACGAAGGTTACTCAGGTGCTCCCATCGCTTACGTATATGGTCAAGGTGGTCTCAACCTGAACAACGACGGTGCCTTCACTAATGATCTAATATATATCCCACGCGATGTGCGTGACCAGAACGAAATTATTCTGGTTCCTAGTGGTACCTCAGATACGCGTACACTCGCCGAGATTCAGAATCAACTGGAAGCCTTCATCCAGAATGACCCTTATCTGCGCAGCCACCGCGGTCAAGTTGCCGAGCGTTTCGCTGGCCGCACCCCTTGGACACACCAAGTGGATATCCGTCTAGCACAGGATGTAAACTTCTTAGCTGGGGGCAAGAGGAATACGATTCAAGTCACTCTTGATTTCCAGAACGTAGGTAACCTACTTAACAAAGATTGGGGTCGTCAGTATTTTGTTTCAAATAATGCTGTAGAACTACTACGTCCAGAACGAACGGGTAGCAACGTACAGCCGACCTTCTCTTTTCCTTCTACTTTCGCTGCCAATGGCAACCGTGGGTACGATATCTCCCCTTTTACCTCACGCTGGCAGGGTCAATTAGGCATACGTTATATTTTCAACTAATTGCTTAGCAATTTCATTAAA
>NZ_JAGETX010000037.1:0-9506 GCF_017589435.1 Hymenobacter defluvii | reverse complement strand
GCTCGCCCCATCAATTCGAACGCGACTTTCAAATCAGCCTATCTTAGCGCACTGTCCGTTTTTACTGGACCATCCCAAAGAAGTAATCCGGATATTTGCTGTGCTTATGTCCATTATGCTCTCGGTTGTCATCATTACCTTCAACGAGGAAGCCAACATTGCCCGCTGCCTAGAAGCCGTACAAGGCGTGGCCGATGAGGTAGTGGTGGTCGATTCTTACTCCACCGACCGCACGGTAGCCATCTGCGAGGAGTACGGAGCCCGGGTTATACAACACGCGTTTGCCGGCTACGTGGAGCAGAAAAACTACGCTACCGGCCAGGCCCAGTATGACCATGTGCTGCAACTGGATGCCGACGAGGTATTGACCGACGAGCTGCGCCAGAGCATTCTACAAGTGAAAGCCAGTTGGCCGCCCGTGGCAGGCTTCACCCTCAAGCGCCTCACCAACTACTGCGGCACCTGGGTGCGCCACGGCGGCTGGTACCCCGACCGCAAGCTACGTCTCTACGACCGGCGCCTGGGTAGCTGGCAGGGTTTGTTGCTGCACGAGCAGTTCATCGAGAAACCGTTTCAGTCGGTAGGGGACCTGGCGGGCGACCTGCTGCACTACTCGTACGACTCGGTAGAGCAGCACGTGGCGCAGTTGAACCGTTTCACCAGCATAGCAGCCGAGGAACTGGCCCTACGTGGCAAAACCCGCGTTACGCCCTTTCAGTTGGTGCTGAAGCCTATCTGGAAATTTGTGCACGGCTATGTACTGCGGTTGGGTTTTCTGGATGGCTTTGCCGGCTTGAGCATCGCCATTATCTCGGCCTGGGGTGTATTTTTAAAATTTGCCAAGCTGCGTACCCGTGCCTCTACCCATGAAAACCTTCCTCATTAGCCGCACCGATGCCATTGGCGATGTAGTGCTCACGCTACCCGTAGCAGGTTGGCTGAAGCAGACGTTTCCAGAGTGCCGAGTGGTACTGCTGGGGCGTACCTACACGCAAGCCGTAGCCGATGCCTGCCCTTGGGTGGATGCGTTCCTCAACTTCGACGAGCTATTGACGCTTTCAGTGGCCGAACAAGTACAGCAACTCCGGCAGGTGCAGGCCGATCTGGTAGTACACGTTTTCCCAAATAAGACAATAGCCCGATTGGCCCGGCTAGCTAACATTCCTGTGCGGATAGGCACCCGCAACCGTTGGTTTCATTGGTTAACATGTACGAAGCTGGTGGCTCTGAGCCGCCGTAACTCGGTATTACACGAGGCACAGCTCAATCTGCACCTGCTAACCCCCCTGGGCTACCTTCCCGATTTGCCGTTGAGCAGGGTAGGGGAGTGGGTACGCTTGCAACCGCAGGTAGTGCTGCCCGAGCCCATACAAAAATCGTTACGCGAACGTCGGCCGGGTCAGCTCAACGTTATCCTACACCCGCGCAGCCGTGGAAGCGCCCGCGAATGGGGATTGCCTCACTTCGGTGAGCTGGCTCGACTGCTCCACGCAGCGGGGCATCGCGTATGGGTAACGGGCACCGCCGCCGAAGGTGCGGAGCTGGCTGATTGGCTACAAGAACATCAATCCTACCTAGCCGCCGACCTCACAGGCCAGCTTAGCTTGCCGCAGCTTATTGCCTTCATCGCCGCCGCTGATGGACTGGTGGCGGGTAGTACGGGCCCGCTGCACCTAGCCGCCGCCCTAGGCCGCCATGCGTTGGGTCTCTACCCACCCATCCGGCCCATGCACCCCAGCCGCTGGGCTCCCTTGGGCCCCCACGCCGGCTATATGGTCTTCAACCGCCCCGATTGCTCGGACTGCCGCAGCCAGCCTGCTGCCTGCACCTGCATCAAAGCCTTACTACCTATGCAGGCACTAGAGCGGGTAGCAGATTGGCAGCCATTGCCAATAGCTGATAAAGTTTTGTAAGCATTTGCTGCGTTATTTGCGGTCCTATGCGCGTATTGGCAATGCAGCGGTTGAAATACCTCTATCAGCAAGGACTCCTTTCTCAATATGTATTACTGTTGGCATGTTTTGCTGGCGTAGTTGGTTTGCTGACATCCCGTGCACTGGTTGCTATCAGCCCGATAGTGGGCGTTGTGGCAGTTCTAATGAACCCCAACCTGCGGGCAGCCGTGCCGGGCTGGCTACGCAACCAAAGCGCTTGGTGGCTAGCCTTGCTATATGCGTTGTTGCTATTCAGCGGGCTATACACGAGTGCCTGGACCGTTTGGCGCCACGAGTTGTATCGCAAACTGCCTTTCTTAGCCATTCCGCTGGCTTTTGCGCTAGCTGTACCCCTTCGCTCGCGGCAACGCTATTGGGTAGGGGTAGCATTTACAATAGGCGTCACAGCCATTGGGCTGGCTACAGCCGGACGTTACTGGCTTTCTCCTAGCAGCAGTAACGAGGAACTGCGCGAAGCCACTAACCTGCAATCTGTAACAGGTATTTTTCACATCCATTTTGGAGTGATGCTAGCAATGGCGAGTGTTTTCGGCTTTTTGCTGGGGCAAAATGCTCGCACCTTGGGGAGCCGTTGGCTACTGTGGATAAGTGGTTTTTTAAGTGCCTTGGTTCTGCACGCTTTGGTGTACCGTACTGGTCTACTAGCCTTCTACGTCATGCTATCTTTCAACACCCTGCGTTTACTGATGAGTCGCCGCTGGTGGAAGATAGGATTGCTATTGCTCGTAACATTAGTGGCTGCGCCACTAGTGGCTTATCATACTGTGCCGTCTGTATCACGTCAAATAGTGAGCAGCCAGTATGATATTGAGCAGTTTGATTGGGGACAAGACATAAACAACTACTCTTTAGCGAAACGCTTGGCTGCTTGGCACACAGCTATAACGATAGCGCAGGCAAATCCGTGGCTAGGGGTAGGCGCTGCCGATGCCACCGACGAAATGATGGCGCAATACAGTTGGCGCTCTTTCGGTTTGCTTCCTCTCAACCGTGTTATGGTGCATAATCAATATTTACACTTCTTATTGGTTGGGGGATTGGTGGGCTTGGCGCTATGGCTACTGGTACTATTGGGGCCATTAGCACAACCTGCCCTACGTCGTAATCCGTACGTGTATAACTTCCTGCTAATTCAAGGTGCAGCCATGTTGGTCGATTCTTTGCTGGAAATTCAGATCAGCTTCAATCTCTTCGTGTTCTGCTATGGTTTCTTATTGGTGGCTATAGAGCGCCAGAGTGCAGATTTAACAAAATAATGACCTACACGGGAAGGTTATTCCATCCGTTTGTTTTCTGTCTGCGTACTTTTTTTGCATTTTAAGCCGTAATTTTTCAGTCTAATGAGCGATTCTCCCGAACGGGTACCCAAATTGAGCAAAGAAGAGAAAGACCGCCGGTTTCAGGCTGAACTGATGCCGGTAATCGACTCTTTGTACAATTTTGCCTACCGCCTTACGCTTGACGAAGACGATGCCAACGACCTCGTCCAGGAGACCTATTTGAAGGCCTACCGCTTCTTCGAGTACTTCGAGCAGGGAACCAACGCCAAAGCGTGGCTGTTCCGCATCCTGAAAAACTCGTTCATCAACGACTTCCGAAAAAAGAGTAAGCAGCCCGCCAAGGTCGACTACAACGAAATTGAGAGCTATTACAATTCGGAAGACGTAGAGGCCGAGGGCGACGCGGGTAGCACCTCGTCGGACATGCGGCAACAAGCCGTGCGTGACCTCATCGGCGATGAGGTAGCCCGCGCGCTCAACTCGTTGCCCGTGGATTTTCGCACCGTCATTATCCTTTGCGACCTAGAAGGGTTCACGTATGAGGAGATGGCGAAAGTACTGGACATTCCTATCGGAACGGTTCGGTCGCGTTTGCACCGCGCCCGAAATTTTTTGAAGGAAAAACTTGAAAAATACGCCAAAACAATGGGCTATGGCAACTCCAACGATGCGGCAGATGAAGACATTGAAGACAACCCCTCTGAATAACCTTTTTGGCACTGTTATGAAACCAACTGCTACGCCCTCAGCCTCCCAAGCCACCGTTACAGATGGCCCCGATTGTGAACGTGTAAACACGATTCTCGACCAAATTATTGTGGGCAACGACCCTAGCTTGGAAGATGAGGAGTACTTCATCAGCCACGCCGAAGATTGCTCGCCCTGCTTCGATAGCATCGATAAGCAACACATCTTCATCGATTTTCTGACGCAGCATGTAGGCCGCAAAGGTGCTCCTTCTTCGCTACCAGAAGCTATTATGAACCGTTTGCAAGTGAAAATGGCCTAATTTTGCCCGATGCAGGGTAAAATTATTGTCTTTTCAGCGCCTTCCGGAGCCGGTAAAACCACGATTGTTCACCGGCTCATGGATAGGATTCCGGAGCTAAGCTTCTCTATTTCAGCGTGCACCCGTGACCGACGCGGTCGAACCGAAGCCAACGGCAAGGACTACCACTTCATTTCCGTGACGGAGTTTCAGGAGAAAATCCGTCATGATGAATTTGTGGAGTGGGAAGAGGTGTACGAAGGTGCGTTTTATGGCACTCTGAAATCTGAAATTGAGCGAATCTGGTCTACCGGCCGCCACGCCATTTTGGATGTGGATGTAAAGGGTGGTCTCAGCATCAAGGAGTTCTATAAGGATCGGGCACTAGCCATTTTTGTGAAACCACCTTCCGTGGAGGCTTTAGAAGCTCGTTTGCGAGGTCGCGCTACCGATTCAGCTGCCAGCATTTCCAGCCGTTTGTATAAGGCTGAATTTGAGTTGACGTTCGAAGACCGGTTCGATGTAACCGTTGTCAACGACAACTTGGATGAGGCTACGGACGAAGCTGAACGACTGGTGCGCAATTTCATCGCTACCACCCCTAACGTGCTGTGAGTGCCGTTGATCCGAAGGTAGGCTTGTTGTTTGGTTCTTTCAACCCTATCCACACCGGGCACCTTATTCTGGCGCATTTCATGGCCACACACACCGACCTCGATGCGGTGTGGCTGATTGTGTCGCCTCAGAGCCCATTTAAGGTAGGGCAGGAGTTGCTGCCAGAACGTGCTCGGTACGAACTGGTAGAAGCAGCCATTGCAGGCAACGACCAGCTAAAAGTTTCAGACGTAGAATTTTCTATGTCTAAGCCGAACTATACCATCGATACGTTGGAGGAGTTGCATCAGCACTATCCCCATCATCGGTTTGTGTTGCTGATGGGGGAAGACAACCTACCCGGCCTACCCCGCTGGAAAGCTGCTGACCGTATCATGGCCGAATATGAAATCTACGTGTATCCACGGCCGGGTATTGAGGCTACCTCAATAGCTAGCCCGGCAAATGTGCGCATCGTAGATGCACCGCTACTGGATATATCGGCCACTTTCGTGCGCGATTGTGTACGTGCGGGTAAATCTATTCGCTACTTAGTGCCTGCCGGAGTGGAGAAGCGCATTCAAGAGCAGCGCTATTGGCAAGAATAAAGTAGCGAAAAATCAAAAAAGTTTTTAATAAAAAAGCCCCCGCACTATTCGGTGCGGGGGCTTTTTTATTGACGTAAAAGCGTCCTCAGATAGTCATAATTTCTGCTTCCTTCTTGCTAACGAGTTCATCTACTCGCACAATGTAAGAATCAGTAGCCTTTTGCACTTTGGCTTCGGCATCTTTAACAGCATCCTCAGAAGCACCTTCTTTCAGCAGTTTGCGCAACGAGTCGTTTACATCTTTGCGAATACCCCGGATGCGCACTTTGCCGCTTTCCGATTCGGTTTTCACTTGCTTCACTAAGTCGCGACGACGCTCTTGCGTCATGGGCGGAATATTGAGCCGTACGCCTTCCGCATCGGATTGTGGATTGAGGCCCAGGTCGCTATTCTTAATAGCTTTGGCTACCTCGCTAATCATGTTTTTCTCCCAGGGCTTGATGAAAAGCGTGCGGGCATCCGGCGTCGAAATGTTGGCCACCTGCGCCATGGGAGTAGGCGTGCCATAATAGTCTACCCGTAGCGAATCGAGCATGGCTGGGCTGGCTTTACCCGCCCGAATGCGGCTTAGTTCCACGCCAGTGTGTTCTAGGGCTTTACCCATCGATTCTTCGGCTTCGCTTAGGTAAAACTGAATTTCTTCGTCCATTGGTTAAGAGGGTTAGGTTAAGAAGTTAAAACAGGCGGCTTGTTGCGTAAGAAAGCTGCAAGGATGGGTTGCCGTCCGTTTTCAACGGAAATGTATGGAGTTACAGAATGGGCTGCAATTCACTATCACCCGGATTCTGTACGGTACTAGGGCCTTTCATGGTTACCAGCGTACCTATTGTATCACCTTCAATGAGGCGTTGTAGGTTGCCGGTTTTGTTCATGTCGAACACGATAATGGGCAGGTTGTTCTCCTTGCAGAGCGTGAAGGCTGTCATATCCATTACATTAAGGTTTTTGGCCATCACTTCATCGAAGGTGATTTCTGGGTAGCGCACTGCTGTAGGGTCTTTCTCCGGATCGGCCGTATAAATGCCATCTACACGGGTGCCTTTCAAGACTACATCGGCTTCTATCTCAATCGCACGCAACGAGGCCGCCGAGTCCGTGGTGAAGTAGGGCGAACCAATGCCCGCGCCGAAAATCACAACCCGACCTTTTTCCAAGTGCCGCAACGCCCGCCGCCGCAGGTAGGGCTCACACACTTGCTGGATGGTAAGGCCAGAGAGTAGACGCGTACTTACATCCAGTTTCTCCAGCGCGCTTTGCAGGGCCATTGAATTGATAACGGTGGCCAACATCCCCATATAGTCGCCTTGCACCCGGTCGAGCCCGAAAGCAGCAGCCTGCACTCCCCGAAAAATGTTGCCTCCACCAATCACCACGGCTACCTGTGTGCCCGTGGCCGCTACGGCTTTTATCTCTTCGGCATACTGCATGAGGCGCACGGCGTCAATACCGTATTGTTGCTCCCCCATCAGGGCCTCGCCACTCAGTTTCAGCAGGATTCGGTTGTACTTCAAAACGAGGAAATATTAAGATTAAAAAACGAGTGGCCGATAGAAGAAATCCATCGGCCACTGCATTAAGAAAATTGAATCAATACTTGTCCCTTCGTGACGTTATCGCGCAGCTTCACCTTAATGGCTGCTATGGTGCCATCGCCGGGAGCTTTCAGAATGTTTTCCATCTTCATAGCTTCCAGCACCAGCAGCGGGTCGCCTTTCTGGACAGATTGTCCCGGAGTTACACGCACGTCTACAATCAGGCCCGGCATGGGTGCCTTCAGCTCATTTATTTTTTGACTGGCAGCAGCGCTCATTCCCAGCTTATCCAATAGCAGATCGAAGCGGTCTTTTGCCTGTATCTCTACTATTTGGCCATTGAGTTGCAAGCGAATTGTCTTGGTAGCATAGTCTGCCTCCAACACTTCCGCAACAAAAGAACTACCCCGATACAAAATGTGGTATCGTTGTTGGCCGAGTGCTACAATGTCCCATGCAAAAGGCTCACCGTTCAGCAGAATGTTGTCGTTGGCACGGAAATCAACTTCCCAATTTTGGGCCGGACCGGTCTGTACCTGTAGCATAAAAGAAGGAAGAAATAGGACGAGCTAAAGGGGCTTAAAGATAGGTCAAATTTGAAATAAATTCAGAAATTGAGGGTTCATTCCCTCGTTGATTAGTTACATGAAGTACCGAGTTCTTGGCTTGCTTAGCGTAATGCTGCTTCATAGTGGTCTTACTTTAGCCCAGACGGGCAAAGCCGGAAAACCAGATACCGATAAGAACGGCACGCGCCATAAAACACCGGCCGCCAACGAGGTTCCGGTAGCCGCGCCGAAGCAGGATATTGTTATCATTCCTTCGTGGCTCCCGCCAGACAATCCGGTGCAACCAGCGGCCACAGTTGTTACCAATGTGCTGGACACTAAGCTAGATGTGCGTTTCGACTGGGCAAAGCAGTGGCTGCTGGGCACAGCAACGCTTACGTTACGGCCGCACTTCTACCCCCAAAGCCAGGTAGTGCTTGATGCAAAGGGCTTCGAAGTCAAATCGGTGCGGCTATTGGTAAACGGTAAGGAAAAAAACCTCACCTACGCCTATGACAAGCAAAAGCTGACGATAACATTGGATCGTAGTTACCCCCGCACGGAGGCCTACCAAGTACGGGTCAGCTACGTTGCCAAGCCCAACGAATTACCAGCAAGCGGCAGCGCAGCTATTACCAGCAACAAGGGGCTGTACTTCATCAACCCGCTCGGTACGGATAAGACCAAGCCTCGACAAATCTGGACCCAGGGTGAAACGGAGGCGAATTCAGCCTGGTTTCCTACCATCGACAAGCCCAATCAACGCATGACCCAGGAGATTGCGCTGACGGTGGAGGATAAGTTTCGTACCATATCCAATGGTTTGCTGATTTCATCTCGCAAAAACGCAGATGGCACCCGCACAGACGTTTGGAAGCAAGTCCTACCCGCTGCTCCCTACCTTACTATGTTGGCTGTGGGTGAATTTGCTGTTGTTAGTGATACGTGGCGAGGCAAAGCCGTTGAGTACTTCGTTGACCCACCCTACAGCACCACGGCGAAAGCAGTATTCGGCCATACGCCTGAGATGCTGGAGTTTTTTTCAACCAAGCTGGGGGTAGAGTTTCCTTGGGAGAAATATGCGCAGGTAGCAGTACATGATTTCGTATCGGGGGCGATGGAAAACACGACTGCTTCCACATTTCAGGATAAGCTTACTCAGTTTACACCGCGCGAACTACTAGATATTACTTACGAGCCAGAGTCTGTGGTAGCACATGAGTTGTTCCACCAGTGGTTTGGCGATTACGTGACCAGTGAGTCTTGGTCCAACCTGCCACTCAATGAGGCTTTCGCTGACTATTCTGAGTTCCTGTGGGCCGAACACAAATATGGTTCGGCTGAAGCAGCTCTGGTACAACAAAAAGCGCTAACGGCCTACCTGGAAGAGTCCCAGACCAAACGCGAGCCTCTCATTCGCTACCATTATGCCGACCGGGAGGACATGTTTGACCGGCATTCCTACAGCAAAGGGGGGCGGGTGCTCCACATGCTACGGCAATACGTAGGCGACGAAGCATTCTTCGCCTCGCTCAACCGTTACTTAACCCGCAACAAGCTTTCGTCTGTAGAAATAGCGGAGCTTCGGCTTGCTTTTGAGGAAGTGACGGGCGAAGATTTGATGTGGTTCTTTGACCAATGGTTTCTAAAGCGGGGACACCCTGAGTTGCAGATTACGCATTCGTATACAGGAAATCAAGTAGCGTTGCGGGTGCGACAGGTACAGGATTCTACCTTCTCGCCCATCTACCAATTGCCAGTTACAGTTACCACGTGGGTTAATAATCAACCGGTCAATCATCGTATCACAGTCACTAAAGCGGATCAAACATTCGCTTTGCCAGTCAGTCAACGACCTGCTTTAGTAAAGTTTGATGCTACTGGACAATTGTTGGCTGAAATAGAGGAAGAGCGCTCTACGGAGGAGCTACTGTATCAATTCTACCATGCGCAAAACTTCCTACAGAAGTACGAAGCTATTACCCTTCTGCGCAGCAAGAC
>NZ_JAGETX010000036.1:0-9837 GCF_017589435.1 Hymenobacter defluvii | reverse complement strand
CTGTCAGCCAGATTATTCCCGCATAAGAAACCTCAGTAGACAGCTGTTGTAGCGCCGACAGCATGATAGCTCGAACATAAGGTATAGGCCGATCTCTACACTTACTAGAAAATGCTTTCCACTTAGTGGTAATCAACTCTTGCACTTCCGCCACCAACGGTTCAGAGGAATCTAATTCGGGGTCGAAAGCTAACTGAGTAACAGTTGAGATGCGGATCTTTTTACTGCGTATTCTTTTCTCTAACTCGGTTACAGCCTTCTGCAGGAATGTGAATTCCTCATGTTGATCAATAGAGATAATATGCTCATTTAAAAAGCTTTGAAGAATTGATTGGGCCATGGATATAGTAAAAAGAGGAAGCTGAAAGATAACAGAATTGATCTATGGGTGCAATTCTACTGTCGTCACATCGACAGGTCTTTCCCTCAACGTTTACTTAAATTGGCATCAGGTCTATTACAGAAAACAACCTTACTATCACCCGAATCGAGAAAGCATGGAAAGTACATTGAAAGCTTTTGAGAACCCTAAATCATTTGCTTATCACAAAAAAATACACTTTCTCACCAAAGCAAATCGCAATAAGAGAGAAGCCTTGTTTTGTCTATGGGCTAGCATTGTACTTTCACTATCTGTTCCGTTGTTTATTACACTAGGAACCAACGAAATGTGGTCCAAGATCATCCCATCAATTTTGACTGTATTATCTGCAATTATGTCCTCTTGGTTGCAACTGCGAAAACCACAGAAACTTTGGAGCATGTACCGAGATGGTCAACGGCTTATAGAAAATGAAATGGTTAAACACGAATTTTCCATTGGAGAGTATAATGCGGTTACTAATCCAGATGGCCTTTTAGCAGAAAGAGTCGCCGCTATTTCTCTCGATGTACACAAAGAGTGGACTAGTGTTGTGCCTGCTCCAGAATCCTTGCCTTCTCTAGAAAAGTAATTGATTTTCAATTATTTAATTACAATCCTGAAGGCTTATCACAAGCCAAGCTTTTTGGCTGAATTGTGTTGCAGCACATTATCCAGGCGAGTATAGCGCCGGATCATCGCACTGGTTTTGTGCTTCGTCTGATTCATGACTTCACTATCATCGGCGCCATTCAATTTTGAGATAGTCACAAAGGAAGCCCGCAAGGAGTGCGCACTATATTTTTTACCGAGGTGCAGTTGCACCAAAAGATTTAGCCGAATCGGGGTAAGTCGCCGATTGCTTAGGCGTTGACCCTTATAGAAGGAGCGAAACAGCGGGCCACTGGTATAGCCTTGTTCGTGCAACAGCTGCAGCCAATCCTTTAAAGCTCGAACCGGGCAGGTGCGTCGATCTGGATAAAAGAATACAGCTTTTTCCTCCGCTTCGCCCTGCTGATTGGTTTTACTCCGGGCCAAGTGTACGATGATGTGATCTTCCTCCACTTGCAAATCCTCTACATTCAAGCTGGTTAATTCCTGGCGGCGAAAGGCACCTACAAATCCCAGCAGCAGCAACGCCCGGTCCCGCACGCCGGCTGGCTGATTCAGATCGATAGCGTAGATAGCTCGTTTTAAATGATCCAGCGAAAAGGCGGGAGCCTGCTTTACCCGGACACCTTTCTCCTTGCTAATTCCTTCAATCAGCTTTTTGATTTTCTTGTCTTCGCCCGGCGCCGGATGACCCGCCAGGTTATGCGCCTTACTAATGGCCGCCAAGTGCTGCTTGATGGTCGAGACTTTTTTATTCCGGGCCAGGTGAATGAGAAATCCCGCGACGGTTTGCGTAGCTGCTGGCAGGGGTACTAAATCACATTCCTGACACCAGTGTAAAAAGCGCTTCCAGTTCCCCGAATAGGCTTCCTTGGTATTATCTGCGCCGTGTTCGGCCCGACTGAAATACCGGGCTCCTTCCTCCGCGTAGTCGTGTAACTGACGGTGAATAACAAGGCCTTGCGGCTGGCTCTGCTGGTCGGGTAACATCGAGGCAGGTAAAGTAAAGACGATGGGAAGAAATGAAGACGCAGCTACGCCAGTTATCTATTCACGCAAGTAGGCAATTGGACGCTTCTCGAAGCATGAGTACGCCTAAGTAGATGCTGCGCTCTACCGTATAGTGAGAACAACTTCTTTATTAACAGGCTTTCGTAGGTTTTTAGCGGTCAAGGTTAGGTGAAAACGTAATTGTCGGCCCGAGGCCTGTTGCGGAACAAACACACGTAACGGCTCCTGAAAGGCATAATTTTTGACCCCATGCTTCAGACTCTTGATACTGTCACGAATCAAATACTCGCCAGCGTTTTGCTGCACAGAAGCATACCGGATTTGCAGAAAACGGGCAGTTGGGGTAGAGTAAGCTGACTTCGTTTCTGGCCGGTCTATGATTTTCGTGGCGATGCTCACACCAGCGTCGTTCGGCAGCCTGACCGTCAACGAACAATCTTCCACGTACTGCTCGCTATCATTGAACAGGATAAAATTCAGCTTATGTGCCTGCTCCTCGAATTTGGCATACAAGTCGTGTTCCCGATACGTGCTTTTTACATTCAGCAGGTTCTTTTCCAGCTCCTCAATGGTTAGGTCTTCGTACCTAGATGGTCCCAATTGCCCTATCCTACCCATGCTGGATAAATCAAGCCCTTCGGGTAATTGTAGCTGTTGATATAAGCCCTGAAGTATTGGGTTGGTGCTATTGCGCTTTTCCAACATCTCCTGGTACCGCTGCCGCTTTTCCCGCTTTTCGTTGAGAATGGAAAGGATCTTTTGGCGGGCCACTTCGGAAGGAAAGATGGCCTCCGAACACGTGTGCGTGGAAGTGGCTTTCTGGCCATCGATCACTAACTGGACATCAATCTTTCCCGCAAACGGGTCAGCCGCCTGCCGCTGCGCAAACATGCGGTCAATGTCCGCTCGCCGGAGATTGAATGTCGAGGTTCCTTTCCGAATAACGGAATGCCCAATTTTAAGTATGGCTGAATCCTTCCGCATCATATAAGGCGGATCGTCTACACTGTGAATCCGAAATACACCTACCTGTTTGCCTTCCACCTCAACATAGGAATAGGTAAAGGGAATTTCGGGCTCGATGTTCTCTAGAATCGCCTTGTGGTAATTCGCATCGTCTAGCTGATCTGCTGGTGGCACTCCAAGTATTTCCCGCGTATTGTCCGGGTTGTGTTTGACGCCCACAATGAGGTATCTATCCCCCGGTACTTGGGCGTTGGCCATGGCCAGCACATCCTTGATGAACTCTGGGTTCGAGGCCGGTTTATAGGCTGTCGCTTTGAAATCGACGGTCGTACTTTCCGCTTCGTGAAGAATAATTTCCTGAATAGTCATAGACAGTAATGAAACGCTACCGACGGAACCGATACTGGTCGGTTTAGTAGGACCTCCTACAAGGCAGCTCACTCCTTATATATAAGGTCTCCACTCGAAGGTAAAAATAAGGTATCATAATCGCACAATATGAAACCTAATCGTTCTAAAAGTCAAGTAAATCTGTTTAAGTACAAATTATTTATATAATCATACTATATATTTGATAAGTTTAACTTTGCTGCAAAAGTATGCTTGACCTATTAGTAAGAAAACATTCCTTCATCTACATCTGGGGACTCATGTAATTTTTGCCCAGGAAAGTGAAGATAACCGCGCTCCAGATACCGCGCCGCCATGTAGAAAAGATAGTGTTGTGTAGAAGGCCAGCTCTTACTGTTTGTCTGCATCATCGTAGAGGTAGCCAAGTAGTGATACGCATTGCACAAACCTAGGCTCCACTGAAACCGCTGCTGACACCATGCCCGGATGAGGGGAGGAGCCGCGTCCGGATGCGTCTCGACGGCCAGTAGTTTGCCGGTGGCGCGAAACAAGTCCCGAGTGATAGCGGCTAGCGGCAGGCGGCTGTAACTCACATGGTATAAAAACTCGGTTAACTCGGCGGCTGACAAAGGCGTTAACTGCTGGTCATAGAGCAAAACCAGTTGGTGTTCCGTCGCGAGGTGCGTCAAGTAGTAGTGGGCGCCGCCGTGCTGCAGGTGAAATACTCCCACAGGACGAAGGCGCCTAGTCGGTAGATGCGTTTTGGCCGAGGGCAAGGAACCTGGCGGAAAACAACTCACGCCGCGCCCGTGTAGTTGCGCTGGATTATTCAGTTCCACGGGGTGTATCCCGTCTACATGCGGTGCTAAGTGCGCAACGAGGTGAGCCAGCGCCGGTAGGCGTGCGGCCAGTGACAGCGGGGAACATGAGGGGGACGGTACCGGATAATTCCAACAAGATTCCCATAAGTAGGGGTGGATGGAGTGAGCCGTTGGGTAGCAAGCGGACGCACGTTTGGACGAATTAGCCAGGGCCCAATAGCCGGCATTGAGGATGGGGGGCGCCGCACGGCGCTCTGTCTGCGGAGCACGGATGGCTATGGTCTGCTCGATAAGGACTTGTTCGCTGAAGAATAGAGTGTGGAGTGGGGAGAGAAGGTTCGCGACAGCCGTTACAGGAGGAGAGCCCGGAAAGAGTTGCTTCGACGGTGAAACACCTATATTTCCTACTGTGTGACAGATCACACGCTGATAGCTGTACCAGTCAGGGGCAGGCACCAGCGAATGCACTAAGAAATAGGTCTTGCCTTGCCACTGGAAAGATTCCCCACGCACCTGCAGCAGCACATCTCGTTCCAGTTCCCAATCCAGCCGCAGCCAGGGTGCCGGCAACTTCGACCGGCGACGGCGTGCCCACGCGAGGGCTAACCGCGCGTGCGCGCGTTGAATCATCTGGCAACAGCGCGGATTGAAGAGCATTTCCGCAAACAAGCGCATTTCGGCGAGGCGAAGCGTGTGCGCCGCAATACAGTAATGGGCCGTCTGATGCAGCGTCTCGTCCGGGGATGCCAACGGCCAGCAAACCCGGTCCAAGGCCAATCGAGAAAGACAAAACCCAATAATACGCGGACCACTGGCATAGTAAAAGGCGCGGGCCACCTCGAAACAAGGGAGCAGGATGCATTCCGTGCCCGTGTCCACGGGTAGATACCAGCCTTGTAGATCCCGGGGTTGCAATGGCCCAGGGCGATCCGCCTGGGGAAACAAGTGGTGGAGCCGTTGCGCGACCAACAGAGGGGCGCCAACAGAAAGCGACCGGCTTTCAACAGTAGTGGGAGCTAGCGGCGCGGGCAGTAGATACCCGTCCGCAGACCAACGCGTACCGGGAATTAACAGCCCCGCCCGAAATAGCGGAATAGGGTACTCAACTATATCTCCGGGTAGCGTAAGCCCGCCATTTAGTGCTTCGCTGCCTACCCGAAATCGTCCGATCGCGGTGTAAGACGATGCGTGTCGACCGATCGAAGGGCGTACTTGGCCGACCTCGACTAGTGCATAGCAGTGCCCCGGTGCCAACGGGGGCAAACTAGTTCCTAACCACGCAGTCGGAGAAGTCGCCATCTCATCGCGGAAGACGTTCGGTGTGTACTACCTACAACTAGCCGCATGCTCTTAGAGTACTTGTGCATCGTCTTTGAGCACTCAGGCCTTCCTGAAAGATACAACTTACCGGCGTAGCGAAAAAGTGCGCATCGTCTTTGGGCAGTTGATCATCCTCTTTGGAATTTAACAAAAGTTTACTTATCGGAACCTATTCCCTAATGAAGATAAGGACTGATAAGGTTTACTTATCAGTCCTTATCTTTGAAGCGCGGAAACTCCTGTTTTCGCCGCGCTACTCCTATTTATATATGGCTACCGAAAATCAACTGCCTATTACCGTTACGCCGCCCGCCGCGCAGGTGCCCGCCCACCTAGTAGAATCCACTGCGCGCTACGTTGAGTCCGGGCTGCGCGGGGCGGCCAACACCGTGCGCGCGTACGCCGGCGACTGGAAACGGTTTACCGCCTGGTGCGAACTACATCAGCTCACGGCGCTACCGGCGCCAACAGAAGCGCTGGTGGGATTTCTCACGGAGCTGGCGGATAACGGGAAAAAGTTTGCGACCATCGAGCGGCACGCGGCGGCCATTGCCAAGGCTCACGAACTAGCCGCGCTGGAGTCGCCCACGGCAGACAAGAAACTGAAGGTATTGCTTAAGGGCATTGCTCGCGAAATCAAGACCCGCCAAAAGCAAGCGCCCGCGTTTTCACTTGACTTATTCAAACGCACGATTAAAAGCATCAATGTTTCTGTGCCAGCCGGGCTACGCAACCGGACCTTACTGCTGTTGGGCTTTACCGGAGCGTTTCGCCGCTCGGAGCTGGAGGCGCTCAACATCGAAGATCTGGCCTTCGATGACGACGGCCTGGTAGTGACGCTGCCGCAGAGTAAAACTAACCAGCTGGGTCAGGCTGAGGAGAAAGCGATTTTCTACTCCCCGGATTCGGCACTATGTCCTATTCGTTCCCTGCAGACTTGGCTGCGAGTACTTGGTCGCACGCAGGGCCCAGTATTCGTATCGCTGCGCAAAAACAACCAGGTGACTGATCGGCGCATGACGACCAAGTACACCAACCTAATCGTGCAGCAGTACTTAGGTCCTCAATTTACCGCGCACTCCTTGCGGGCCTCATTCGTAACGGTTTCCAAGCTCAATGGCGCCGATGATTCTAAAGTCATGAACCAGACTAAGCATAAGACTAGTGCAATGATTCGCCGTTACACTCGCCTCGACAATGTGCGTCAGCATAATTCCGCTAAAGAATTAGGCTTGTAATTGTTTCTTCAATACTGTAAGTGTAATGTCCTTGCACACACTTGTAAGTCCCTAATGCACTAATCGACTAGAAACTTAGGCCTTGTAGCAAATAAGAGGTCAACGTGAAGAGACAACATGCCATCGTCTTCCGACGAATATATTGGGTATGCCACTTGATGCAATGATATTAATTTACTACGCTAACAAGAAATATGTTAGGCATAAAATGCTATAAGTCAAACCACAAGCAGCAAATGCTTTGCTCAAAATATTAGCACAACTTGATAGGCCTTACCCTTATGACTATCTTAGCTTGAAAAAAGTACGTCATGCTATTAGACCGTCTCATATTTCAAGGCCACGATACATTCATTTGTCGAAATAACTGGCTGAAGAAAGGCTACGATTTTCTACATAGTGGCGGCAGCTTTACAAATGATGATGCAGTAGTGCGACTTGGAGTTGGTAAAAATATGGTTACCTCCATTCGTTACTGGCTGCGTTCGTTCGGCTTAACAGATGAGACAGATGCACTTCAACCTATTGCTCATCAAATACTTAGTGCAGATGGTTTGGATCCCTATCTTGAGGATGAAGCTACTTTATGGTATCTCCATTACTTACTGGTAAAATCTGGTAGAGCTTCCCTCTATCACTTCATTTTCAATGAGCTGCGTAAGCAAGGCTTTTCCTTTAGCCGTGCCCAACTGCAGCAATATGTAATACGAAAGTGTACTGAACGGGAAGTAACTGTAAATGAGAATACGCTGGAGTCGGATATGACCGTCTTTGTGCGCACTTATGGCCCCTCAGGAAAAGGTGGTGGTAAGATAGACATCGAAGAAGAGTCAACTGGGTTGCTGCAAGACTTAGGTTTGCTAACCATTAGTAAGACCGATGGCGTCCGATACCATATCGAAAATTTAGAGCGTCCTGAGTTGCCCTGGCAAGTGGTTTTGCAAGTGATACTCGAGAATGAATCCTACGGAGAAGCAATCAGCTTTACCGATTTGGAAGTCGCTCCTGACTCTCCGGGGCTAGTGTTCGCCTTGAATGAAAAAGGACTGTTTTATAAGATAGAGGAAATGATGGTGCAGTTTCCGACTGCTATTGTTTACTCCAGCACAGCAGGCAACCGTGTGCTGACCATTAAGAAAGACCAAATCAACCTCACGGAGGTTCTGCAAGCATATTATGGCCAAATCGTATAGCCCATCCGTTAACATTGTGCGCGATGCGAAACAGAAACTTTCGTATCTGCCCACACAAAATGCGCAGCGAGTTTTTGGACAAATCGTTGACAACTACCTGTCAGGAGTTCATTGCTTTAATATAGTAGGGGCATACGGCACAGGTAAATCAGCTTTTCTATGGGCATTCCAACAAACGCTGAAGAAAAAGCATGAATACTTTAAAACCGAAGTCGGTTTTAAAAAGGTCAAGTCTTTTCGATTTGAACGCTTCATAGGTCAGTATGCCTCTCTGAAAGAAACGTTTGCTCGGCACTTCATCAACGATGGGAATGCTGAAACGACAACGGAATATATTCTTCTAGCCATTGAGCTGCAGTACCGCGAGCTTGCTAAGAAAGGTACTGCACTCGTCCTTTTAATCGATGAATTTGGCAAGTTTCTAGAGTATGCGGCCAAGGAAAGCCCAGAGGATGAATTGTACTTTATTCAAGAGCTAGCTGAATATATTAACGACCCCAGTCGAGATATAATGTTGGTGACAACAGTTCACCAAGACTTAAGTGCTTACGCTGTCAGCTTAGGACGTACACAACGGCAAGAGTGGGAAAAGGTGAAGGGGCGTTTGAAAGAATTGACTTTCAACGAACCGGTAGAACAGCTTCTCATGCTTGCGGCGCAACAGCTAGCTTCTTTACCGCGCTCCACAGTTGCTAATCCAACAACAAATGCACGGTTATTTGAAGCAATTGAGAAGGCGCAGGCATTCCCGTTGCGTGACTACTTCACGCTGGAAATGCAGCAGCAGCTCTGGCCGCTTGACTTGCTCGCGGCCGCTGTATTAGTACAAGCATTGCAGCGCTACGGTCAAAATGAACGGTCATTGTTCTCCTTCTTGCAATCAAACGATTATCTCGGTTTAGAACAGCAAGCCGTTCAAGGAACATACTACCATATGAGCCTGGTGTATGATTACCTGAGCTTCCATTATTATTCCCTACTCACTTCCCGTTACAATCCACACTTCGCTCAATGGGCCATCATTCGGTCAACGCTGGATCAAATAGAGAAGTATCTAGAAGAGGCAACTGATCTAGAAACCGCAAAACAGCTGATAAAAACTATTGGGCTGCTGTCCATTTTTGCGCCGGCTGGTGCAGAAATTAGCAACGAATTTTTAGAGGTATACACTCAAACAAGCTTAGGCCAATCCACTGCAGCTCCTATACTGAAGCTACTGCAACAGCATAAGATCGTGCGCTTTGTTCCGCACAAAAATAGCTTCATCCTGTTTGAAGGAACAGACTTAGATATCGAAGTCGCTATCGATGAGGCTGGTAGTCTTGTAGAGCAAGTCACGGACGTAGCTAAACGCCTACGTGAGTTTTTCACGTTCCCTTATATTGCCGCCAAGCAAGTTTCGTTTGAGCGAGGGACACCCCGCATTTTCGAAGTGCAGATGACGGACGACGTGCTGTTGGTAGAGCCTCGAGGTGAAGTAGATGGGTTCGTAAACCTGATTTTTTCCGATACCCTCACCATTGATAAGCTACAACAAACTGTAGGCAGTCGCAATGAGGCGGTGCTGTATGGCATCTACCAGCGGTCGGGCGACATTAAAAAGCTGATCCGCGAGATTGACAAGGTGCGCAAGGTGCGGGAGGAAAACTTAAATGATAAGGTTGCCCGACGGGAGCTGAATAGCATTTTGGAACATCAAGAAGCGTTGCTTCGCCATTATGTTATAGACAGCCTATACGCGCAAGACGGAGCCATCGCTTGGTTTTTTAATGGCCCCGTGCCCGTAAACTTTCTAGGGCGGCGTAGCTTTAATCGTTGCCTGTCGGCCATTGCTAGTTACGTATATCCTTCGACCCCGGTATACCGCAGTGAGCTTGTCAACAAAACCAAACTGTCGTCTCCTATCCAGACTGCCCGGAAGAACTTTATGCGGGCATTGTTTGAAAAGTGGCAGCAGTCTGACC
>NZ_JAGETX010000035.1:0-12625 GCF_017589435.1 Hymenobacter defluvii | reverse complement strand
CAGGCACCGTATCATGCTCACCAACAGCTTCTTACACTTAATATCCTAAACTGTCCAGCCTAACCGGACCACCTCAGGCAACTCATACTCAATGAGAAGACAACCCTGGAGGATGTGCGGCGCTTCTTCCCCGAGTCCGCCAAAGAAGCGGATGTACCTAGCTCGGGGCGGCCAGAGGAAGAGATGAGCGTGCCTTTCTTTTATAAGGGCACGCCCACAGATGCCTCCTTGAGTCTGCTATTCAAGAAGGGACGCTTGCAAGAAGTAGAGTTTTTCTTTCCCTGCTAATGGCCAAGAACTCCTGCGTACCCCCGGTGGTATGGAGAAGTTTCTGAGCGAGAACTTACATAACGTTAGTCGACCAACACCCCGCAAAAAAGGAAAGCCAAAGTCCAGAGATGATCTGCCCTAGTTACTAGTAGTTATAGTAAGGAAGCGTCTTGCTAGCTTACCTTTGCCTTGCTATGCACCACCAGGAAGTTGCGCCGCCGCCCGCCTTACAGGATCTGATCCACTGCTTCTGGTACGACCGGTTCGACTTCGGTCCGCAACCAGTGCAGTTTGACGTACCCCCGGATGGCTACGCGGAAATCATTTTCTACGTGGGCAGCCCCTGCCGCCTGGCCACGCCCACCGGCTGGCAGCCCCTGCCCTCCCCGTTTCTGCTGGGGCTGCTTCCGCACCCGGCGCAGCTGACCACGAAAGACCAGTTCGAGATCATTGGCATCCGGTGTTTTCCCTGGACCGTCTTTGACCTGCTGGGCTTGCCATCCGCCCCCGGCAACGTGCTCCTCGGGGAGCATCCGATTGCCCAGTTGCAAGTCCCGTTGACGCAGTACCTCCAGGCCGGAAACGTCGCGGCAGCCCTGGCAGAGGCCGCCCGGTATTTCGGACAGCCCCGGTCGCCGCTGGAAGATGAGTGCCTGCTCGGCAAAGCGGGCCGGGCGATGCGGGACGCCACGGGCACGCTGCCCGTCCACCAGGTCGCGGCCGCGGCGCATGCCACGGTGCGGACCCTGGAACGAACCTTCAAGCAAGCCGCCGGTCACACGGTGAAAGACGTGTCCTCGTTGCTCCGCTTCGAGCAGGTACGGAATTGTTTACTCCTTTATCCCGCGACGAATATTGCGCGCTTGGCGTACGCGTTGGGCTATACCGACCAATCCCATTTGAGCCGGGAGTTCAAACGCTATAGCGGCACCACCCCTGCCGCCTTTGCGCGAAAAGCCCTGAACAGAGGGGCAACAATTAGACCCGATTGCAGCACGTTCATTGAACCCTAATCCCCGTGCTGCCCGTTACGCACAGCCTGTTTTTTGAACGAAAGAAGTCGCCTGAGGGAGTGCGAGTGCCGGGTAGTGAGTTTACCGCTGGAAGCGTTGCTGGAAGGAAAAGGCCTCGTGGTGCATGGCCAGCTCATTCTGGCTTGTGACCAATTGGGCCTCCCGGGCGTAGCAAAGCATCTGCTGCTCGTAGTCGTGGATGGCGTCCTGCAAGCTGCAGAAAGAGCCGCTGGTAAGATTAGACGCTAACAGCCGCGCATCTTGCAGGCCACTGTTTACGCCGACACCGGCAAAGGGCGGCATCAAGTGGGCCGCGTCGCCGATCAGGGTGAGGGGCAAGGGCCGTTGTGCGTGCCAGGGAAGGTCCAAGGGGAGTTTGCGGGCGGGCAAGCCAACGAACGTGGTCGTGGCGTGGAACAACTGCTGATAAACGGCAGCCTGCCGGGCGAATAGTGCGGCCAAGAATGCACGACTCGTCGAGGGAGTTGAGAAATCCAAGCCGTTGTCCCGCAGCCAGCTCGCCGGCCGCCGGAAGCTCACGCCGTAGCTCAGCGCCCCGGCGTTGTCCGGGTTCGCCACGAGCGTAAGCCCGTTGCCGGCAAACATGAGGATGTTGTGCTGACAAAGGCGGTAGAAGTCGGGGCAGGTGCGGGCCGGCTCCGCTACTTCGCCCTGCAGGATGAACGTACCCGTGTAGGCGACTTCCGCATCGGTGACGTATTGCCGGGCCCGCGATCTGCCCCCATTGGCCCCGATCACCACATCGGCCGTGACCGGAGGGCGGCCGGCGAAGTGCAGGTGCCAAGCGCCCTGCGCCGGCTCCGGCTCCGGCTCCGGCTCCATGTGGGTAAACTGGTGGTCCCACCGTACGGTGCCAGCCGCTAGACTGTCCAGCAGCAGGGTGCGCAGCGCGTTGCGGTTGATTTCTGGAGTGGTCGTGTTCGGCGGGGTCGTCAGCAGTACTTGGCCCTGGCCATCCACGAGCGTCCGGCCCATGGGCTTTGCCAGCTCGAAGTAGCGGGCCAGCAAGCCCGCTTCTTGTAGGGCACGCTGGCCGGTGTCCTCGTGTAAATCCAGCGTGCCGCCCCACACGCGGGCCTGGGGCGTGGCATCCCGTTCGTATACGGTGACGTGTACGCCCTGCTGTTGGAGCAGGCGGGCCATGGTGAGGCCCACCGGGCCAGCTCCGAGGATGGCTACTTGTCGGTTATGCAGCAACATAGCTTGTCTTGACGTGAGGTAATTTTCATGCTGCAAAGTTGCTGGGGTTGCCACCACCTAATCTTGTACAAATGCGACAAAATCGGGGTCCCTCCTCTCCCCGAGCAACTGTCTTTGAAGAGATACCACGGCAAAGTGCCCCGTCACTTCCTCAACTTCCAAACACTCCACTGAAAGCCGAAGTACTGCAGCCCACAAATGATCTAACCTAACCATACAGCAGAAGGTCCTTCCTATAGTCAGAATGCTTTTCAGAACTTTCCGCTACCGGTAGGAAACAATCGGCAGTTTGCCCTTTACCCAAAACACCCCATCCAGCACCAGGTCCATCCCGGTTTCCTCCTGCACCTCGACGAGCTGATTGCGCAGCGCGACGGAGCGCAATCCAATGCGCTGGCGGCGCGCATCGGACAGGGGTACTTCCTGCGTAGTCAATGGATTAAGGTAGCCATAGGCGGCCTGCTGCCCGTCGGACTTGATGACGACGTACCAATCCTCGATGACAGCGTAATCAGCGGGTGCCAGTTCCCCGCGGCGCACAGCTTGCAACAGTTCAAGTTGCAAGTGGGGATAGAGCGTGTCCCGTTGCGCATAGGCAGTGGAAATGGAATTGTGGTGACTCAGGATGCGCTGCATGCTCGTGCGGTTGCCGATGAGCTTCTCTCCCGGGTAGCCATACGTTCGTAGGAGTTGTGCTACGCGGGCGATTTGCCACTCTGTATGGGGGATAAACCGCCGGTTGAGGAATCGTTCTTTTGCTTGCTTGCTCAGCTGCAACAGGTTACGTAACGCCAACTGCTGGTCTTTTTTGGCCATAGCCAGCACTTCCGCGCGCAGGGGTTGCTGTAACGTTTGCTCGTAGCACGTCCGCATGGCATCGTAGGTCCGCCGCAAAGAATCCCACGCTAGTCCGGTTCGCAGTGGCTCGAGAAAGCGGTTTCTCTTGATGTCGGACAGCTTCCACCCGCCTAAGATGCCGCGGCGCAACCAGCGGTAGGCTTGGTCTTTATCGCCTACGTGCAGCGCCAGCTGGGTAGCGACCTGACAGTCGCGCAAAAACACGTAGTCGTAGGTGTTGAGCACCTGTTCAAACCCAGCCAAGGCCGCGGGGTAGTGGCGGTTTGCCAGCAGCTCCTCGGCCTGCATCATCTGCTGGTGATACACCAAGTAATCTGGTGGCGACTGTGCCTTGCCAGCGCGAAGTCCTACCAGCAGCACCAACGTCACGAAGAGAAGGAGAAACTTCATACCAAAAGGGAAGCGTAGCATGCGTCGCCACTCATGTAAATGCCTATGCCAGGTATACCCTACGATAGCTATCTAGCGGATAATGAGGTGAGTTGAAAAAAGCATGAATAGTTGCATAGTCATTTGGTTCGTAGAATGATCGTCTGAATGCCCATAAATGCTTTGCTATAGCACACAGCAGAAAGCCCCTCACATGAAGTCAAGCACTCTAGTGGGGGCGCTACCTGTCCACAGATTCTACTTACCCACGCGCTGGTAGCGCCCCTGGCGCAGGCGGTAGCTAAGTGTACCCGCAGTAGAGGAGACTGGTGTACTCCGCCGTCAAGAAGAATACATCCGGGTTCGCCTATAGTCTCTTCTCCCAAGCGTCGAGCTTACTTATTGAAAATCAATATTTTATCAAACAAAATCACCTGTTTATCGTCTTTACTTATGCTTTCGGGATGCAGTGGCTTTCAAGCCAGTTCCTCCCGTGCGAAACGTAACGCCTTTCCTACCCTCACTTTCCAACTATGAAAAAGATTCTTCTCACGCTGTCCCTGCTGACGGGCATTACGGCCGCCGCCCAGGCCCAATCCGCCACTGGGGGCGGCACCCGGTTCGGCCTTAAAGTGGGCGTAGTAGCCGCCACGCTAGCCGGCAACGACAAAGACTTTCGGGGCGATGTGCAAAACCGCTTTGGCTTTCAGGCCGGCGTCACCACGACGACGACCTTAGGCGTTGGCGGGCTGTTCGAACTGCACCCCGAGTTGCTGTATTCCCAGCGTGGCTACCAGATCGAGGATGTCTCCAAAACCACATTTCACAATATCGATGTGCCGCTCTTAGCCCGCCTGAACGCCGCCGGCCTAGTGTTTGAGGCTGGTCCGCAAGTAGGCTACTTGTTCGCGCATAAGACCAAGTTTGACGATTCGGCTCAGCCGGATATTACCGGCCGTGGCCAACTTAATAAGCTCCAGTTCGGCTATATCGTGGGCGTCGGCTACCAGCTGGCGAGTGGCCCCAACGTCGGCATTCGCTACAACCGCAGCATCACCCGACTCTATGACGGCGATGCCGCGCTGCCCGGTGGGAATAACATCTACAATTCCGTGTTTCAATTTCAACTGGGCTTTGCCTTCCCCGGCAGCAAATAAGCCGAAGACCTTGACCATGTTCAGGGAGAGTGGCGCTCAGCCCGAAGCCCTCCTATTTCCACGGATAAACGACGTTAATAGAAAGCCCCTCCATGAGGGGCTTTTTGGTTCTATAGCTCTGTACCTCTAGTGGCCGGAAGGGTTTCGCATGAACATCCTACTATTTAGCGGGTGTACGTTGCATCATGCTCAGTATAGCCCGTACTGTAACCGGGAGTGATGTAGGCTTTGCCAGGGTGATGCAGGACCAACCGGCGCGTGGAAATGGCGGAGGCGCTACCCCCTGGTTTGCTGACTGGCGCATGGCCCTGGTGGAACTGGCACCATCGGAGATGTACTGGATCATCACGCACCTGCAGACGCGTCAGTACAATTTAGTAAGCCCGCGGCTTCCGATTACCGATCCGCACCTACTCACCCTGCTCGGTGCTTTCAGCCAACTATAGTGGCGCTGACGGCTGGTTACTATATCCCTCTCGCTTTATCCTTTCCTCTTTATACCGGCAGCTACACGCGCCCTACGTTCATGCTACAGCTCTTATTTGATACGGACTCGCTCTCGATGAGCTACGATTTTGATAACATGTGGCTGTCGGTCGAGTGGCGTGGTCACCAGGACCCGGGAACGATGCGAGCCGACTGCGAATTGATTCTGCATTACCTCATGGAACATGACGGGCACAAGCTGCTCTGTGACAGCAGTGATGCGCGCGATGGCTGGGATGGCCTGGAGCAGTGGGTCGGCCAGCAGTATTTTCCCCGGCTGGCGCACGCTGGGGTGCAGGCCGTCGCGTGGATCAACCCCACCGACCTGGTGTCCAAGGCGGAAATCTTAACTATTGTTCACTACGCGACCACGCCCTACGTTTCGGTGTTTGACTGCGGGGCCCAAGCCTGTGACTGGCTGCGTCATACGCACCTGGCAGCGGATGAGTAACGCATTACGTAAGGCAGACATAGCAACCCCGAAGCGCGCTACGCGTCCGTATTCGCGGCTAGCGAGCTAGGCTATGGGATTGCCAAACGTTTTGATGCATAATTGCGTTTGTTGGTATACCTTTGCACCATAACAAAAATGGCAGGCAGCCACACGGGCCACCTGCCACCTTCTTTACGGCTCTAGCCAGTGGCTCACCACTGCCTTTGCCGCTCCTGTTACCGCTGCTTTACACAGCTCTAGCAGGACGCGAAACAAACCGAGCTTCTCGGTCTCTTTCGCTTTCGTACGCACCTTACGTTCCATTGCGATTGGATTTAGGTGTTACCGCACCTACTTCCTGAAACCCCGGTTGTTCCACCAGCCGGGGTTTCGTCTTTTCCAAGACTACCGTGTTGGCGAGGTGTTTACCGTACGCTTGCTTCAAAGATAGCTACTCAGCCCCGTAGTTGGAAAGCGGATAGCGTACTGGGTGCCCTGCCTCACGGCCGAGGTCAAGCGGAGGGCGCGGGCCACGCGGTCGTGCACCAAACGCTCACCGATACCATTCGCTATGCTTGCACTGCCCACTTGACTGCTAGCTTTTATCCTTGTGGTTCTGCTCACTGCTGCCGAGTATTTAGGAGAAAAATCAATACCCTAGCTGGAGGTAAAAAGCAACTTTCTGCTGTTCAGCTATATGCTCTTTTCTGGCATTATTAGTAGATTCGATTGGCTTTTCTAGCACACTATTTGCCCATCGCCTCCTTGTCCACTAATGTCGGTGCGACGCTTCCCTTTTTTATGTTTTCCCTGTTCTGGGCCAGCTTGCTGACCCTGCCAACTACGGTTGGCCCCACTCCCCGTGCCCTACAACGGCCGCTCCCTGCCCCCCGCTTCCACTACACGTTGGGTGCCCTCACTCGCCCAGCCACGGCCCCTACCCGCACACTGTGGGTCAAGCCGACACAGGGCAATCATCCCACCCAATCGAATGCCTTCCCTGCTTGTGTTAACGCAAAGTGCCATCACATGCACCTGCACGACCCGGTGGGTCTGGTAGCCAGCTAGGCCCAGCACCCCTTCGGAACCCTTTCCTTTCTTTTTTTACCCCACTCCTTACCTGCGCTTACGAAACGCACTACCATGACAAGCAAACAGATTGTCTTCCTTTTAACCCTAGGCTTATTCACCACGTCAAGCGCCACCAGCGTTGCCCAGACAGCGTGCCAGACAACGCCTACTTCGGTACGTGTCGCCGCAGCCCCCTTGGCACAGGCGCTGACCGATCTTTCCCGCCAGACGGGCTGTCCCGTGCAGTACGAGCAGCAGTTGGTGCAGCCCTTCCGCAGTCCGGCCATAGCGGGTCGCTTGACCACGGCTGATGCCTTGTTGCAACTCGTGAAAGGCACGGGGCTGGAAGTACACACCACGAATGATAAGCTCAGCGTGAGCCAAGCCGACCAACAAGCTATTAGCAGCAAAGCAGCTGCTCTGCAAACTCAAGTAGGGCAGGCCGTGAAGGCGCAGAAACTACCCCAGCACGCGACGACTGCCCTGTACGCAGAACTAGGCGCGGTCAGAACTTCGGTGGTGACCCTAGCCAAGCAACAGGGCTTTGTTAGCGCGGCAGAAAAAGCCAGCTATCAGCGCACCTTCGCTAAGGCGGAACAGTTGCTAGCCAGCGTGAAATAGACGTTAAGCCCACCTCAGAGATTATTCTCTCACTCGAAAGCCCCTCGTATCAGGGGCTTTCTGCGTTTCTTTGGTCTTGTAAGCTTTCCTTACCCTATGTCCGTTGTTTCTCCTGCTACCGTTTTTCCCCTCGCTAGCTACGAGCGGCTATGCTTCCTCCAAAACATCATCATCCATCCGCAGATCAGCGTCGGGGAGTACACCTACTATGATGATTTCGAGACGGTCGAGAACTTTCAGCGCAACGTGCGCTACCTCTTCGACATCACCGGCGACCGGCTCGTGATCGGCAAGTTCTGCATGATTGCTTCCGGCGTGGAATTCATTATGAACGGCGCCAACCATCTCACCCAATCGGTCAGTGCCTACCCTTTTGCTGTCTTCGGCGGGGACTGGGTCGATGCGATGGCCGGCAAGACCTACCCGAGTAAAGGTGATACCATCATCGGCCACGATGTATGGCTGGGCTATCGCGCCAGTATTCTGCCCGGTGTCACCATCGGCAACGGATCCATCATCGGGGCCTACAGTGTCGTGACGCGCGACGTACCGCCTTACAGCATTGTGGGCGGTAACCCAGCGCAACGACTGCGGCCGCGCTTCGATGAGCAAACCGTTGAGCAGTTGCAAAACATAGCTTGGTGGGACTGGCCGGTGGAGCGGATCACGCAGTACGCGTCTTTATTGACGGGCGAGCCCACTGCGTTTCTAGCCGCCGTGCAGCGTGACGAGTTAGCCACCACCAAAGGTTTCTCTTCCTAACCGATACCCATCCCTCGCTCAGGGCCTCGCCGGGCGTGCTTCCGTTCCCGTTCCAAGGTGCGCACGGCGCTCGTGCGTGTGTTATTATGCCCGTAGCTTTCAGCTGGGTATCCTTCAACCGCCGTACCTTATCCAGTACCCCGCTGATACGCTCGATGGTCTCCCACTCGAAGAAGTAGCTGACCTGCAACTCGACCCGCTGCTCGGGCAGCGTTTCCCGGCTCCACACGTTGGCACCGGCCTTCTCCAAGGCCTCTTCGATCTGGGTCGCCTGCGTCGCGTCTCGGGCCTTGATCACGGCATGCAGCGCCGCTGGGTTCTGCGCCAGCTTCTCGCGGCGCTGCTGCTCTTCACGTTGCTGCCGCGCTGCTTCCTGCTGCTGCGTGCGCTCTATCGCTTGCTGCAGTTGCGGCCATAGTTCCTGC
Source organism: Hymenobacter defluvii (assembly GCF_017589435.1). Lineage (NCBI taxonomy): Bacteria > Pseudomonadati > Bacteroidota > Cytophagia > Cytophagales > Hymenobacteraceae > Hymenobacter > Hymenobacter defluvii. The sequence goes on along the minus strand of NZ_JAGETX010000035.1, from coordinate 3,939 downwards.
CCGTTCGGCCGCAGATTCAGGAGCGGAAAGCGTACCTGGGTACTGGTCTCGCGCACCAATAACTCATCTTGCCCACGCGGTTGATAGACCTTGTAGCCTTTGGCTTGCAACGTCGCTAATAATTGGTCCGAGTTGGCCACGGGTCATTGCAGGAAGGTTTCGACTACCCGCGTCGCCTGGCCCTGGCTTTGCTGCTGTCGCTGTGCAGCCCACGTCTGGGTATTGTTAAACAAATAGGGGAAAACCTCCGAGTCCATAGCCAAATGGCTTGGTCACTCGTGACAAGGTGCAAAAGCGGTATAAGAGCATCGAAAACCTGATAGTCTTATACGCTCCTTAACGCAATCGAAAGTGGGTGGCGAAAACGAACGTTAAGACTATCGTTTCGACCAAATATCAGGTAACATATTGACAAACAGAATACTACTTATGAAAATCAGGTGGCTGTGCTCCTGAGTCGGAGGTCTTGCCCTATTTGTTTAACAACACCCCCAGTGGCCAGGATGAGCACGACGTCGGCGCCTGGGAAGCGGTGGTGCATGATCTGGCCCAGGCAGCCGGCCTGCAGGTGGCGACTGGTCGCGCCCAGCGTTTCAGCAGTCCCCACCACACCTTTCTCTCCTGGCGCTTCGACCGCACGGCCGCCGGTCAGCGGTCAGCGGCAGCACTTTGCCTCCGCCATGACCCTGCTGGGGTACCAGGACGGCACCGACCACCAGGATGGGGCCAGCTACCTGGAGCTCGCCGGGTTGCTGGTGCAGCAGGGCGCCCACGTCGCCCACGACCTGACGGAGCTCTGGCGGCGGATCGTCTTCAACATTTGCGTTTCCAACACCGACGACCACCTGCGCAACCACGGCTTTCTGCTCACGCCCCAGGGCTGGCGTCTATCCCCGGCATTTGATCTGAATCCCATCCGGTACGGGCAGGGCCTGAAGCTCAATATCTCCGAAACCGACAATGCGCTGGACCTCGACCTGGACCGGGAGGTGGCCCCCTATTTCCGGCTATCAGCCGCGCAGGCCGAGGCCATGCTCCGGCAGGTCGTGGCCGCCGTGCAGCACTGGCCCGACGTGGCCAGCCGCTACCAAGTGTCTCGGGCGCAGCAGGAGCTAATGGCCAGTGCGTTTGAGGCAGCGCACTAACTCCTGGCAGCGCACTTCACGTAGGGGCTCGCGTGCGTGGCGGTGCGGCGTACGAAAGCGGGGAGTCCTCCCAGGCACCAGTTGGCTGCAGCACTTCTTGGGAGGATTTCTGCCAGGGCGTGGCCAGCTGCTACATGGCTAGTGGGAGGCTAGATTCTGACGGATACGCTCCCGCAGGGCTTCCCCCGTACTCGGGAATGGCAAGTCGTCGTCCACGAGCCGGCCCTGCGCATCAAAGAGCAGGTAGCGGGGAATGCCGCGGGCCAGCAGCGCAGTCAGAGATTCCTGCACGGCTTTGGGGGCCAGGTAATGTGAGCCTTGCAATTGCTGCTGCGCCACGAAGGCTTGCCACTTCGCCCGGTAGTTGGCATTGTTCACGGAGACGTACAGCGGCTCAATGCCTTGCTGCACCAGGAAGGCGTGTAGTTCGGGCGCGTGGCGGAATTCAGCCACGCACGGGCCACACCAGGTGGCCCAGAAGTCGACGAACACGGGCCGGCCGGCAAACTGACGTCGCACGAGGCTGGCTAGGGAGGTAATCGTGTCCAAGCCCGCGAGCGGGGCAAACGTGAGCTGCCCGCGCGTGGCGTCGTAGTGGCCCAGTTCCTGCTGCGTCGTGGCACCGGCCACCACAGTCGTCGCAGATGCGGCGGCCATTGCTTGCTCGTGCAGCAAGGCTTGCGTCAGCACCGGTACGTACGGACTCGTCGGAAACTGCTGCACGTAGTCCGCTAAGATGGTGGCAAATTCGGCGTCCGACATGGGCCGTAAGGCCAGGGCTGTTAGCAATTTGTGCCCTACTAGCAATGATTGCATGGGGGCGGGGGCGTAGTCTACATCGCCGAAGGCGGAGTCGATATCCTGGAATTGCTCGGCATACGGTTGCCAGTGCCGAACCGGTTCCGCCGTGGGCAGCCAGCCCTTGGCCCGGAAATGATTCTTCATGACGGCCGTGCTCACGCTGATGCCCAGGCCGCGGTATCGGAGAGCTTCCGGATCAAATGTCTGCTCCAGCTGGGCCAGTACCTGCTTCAAGGCCGCTTCGGGTAGGTGAAATTGCAAGCGCGGCCGGTTCTCCTCCACGGTATAGGCCATCAGCAGACCGCCGACCCAGAATAGCAGCTCTTGTTCCGTTTCACTTCGGAGCGTAGTATAGCAAGCAGGGCTAATCAAGCGGCGCTGCCGGAGCGAGTCCAGTTGCGCGACACAGGTTCGCAATTCGTCGCGTAGACGATTGACCATCTCCCGAGCGGAAGTTGCGGGCGCCATCACCAGCCGGAGCCGCTCCTGGTCCACCCCAGCGCGCCGGTTGAGCAGCTTGCCTTGCAGAAGTAAGTTGTTGCCGGCGGCATTCGGGCCCTCGAACACGAGCGACTGCTCGCTAAGGGGCCCGCTCCCCCGGTGCTGGAGCACAACGGGCGCCCGGCCCGGTTCTACAAAGGCGTAGAGTTGGGGAAACGTTTTCGCTTGTACACTTACCAACTCGCCGCTGGCTGCGGGTGAGAAGCGCAGGTGAAACTGTGCCTGTTGAATAGGGACCGTTGAGGAGAGGTTCGTGTAAAAGTAGTTCAGGTAACCGCCCGGCACGGGGCGAATGGCCCGGACGGACTCACCCTCCAGCCCGGTAAAGCCGGTATCCGTCAGCACGGGACGTTGCGCGTGCATGGGGAGGGTACCACACGTGATCAGTACTAGCAGGAGCCACACAACGCGGGCAGCACAGGTTACAACAGGAGCATTCATCGGGTAGTAAGAGAAAGGGATGGAAAGTGAGCGAGCACAGGAATCACTTACGATTCAATTATACGAATATTTCGTATTTCTACGAAATATTCGTATAATTGAATCGTAAGTGATTCCTTTCCACAGACGAGCTGCGCTCGATATGGATGTAACCATTTGATTAAATGTGATATGCATACTATCAGCGCTTCCCAAGAAGCACCGCGATGAAAAGCCTTATCCGAGGAGATGACCAGGCAATAAATTACCTAACAAAGAAGCAGGAACGGAATTTATTCGATACCCCTGCGCCACCAACTAGGCAGTAGACAGTACTGGAAAAAGGCCTTTATTTGCCGTCAACGGTAGCCCGTAGCGCTACTGCTATACGCCGAATCCCTATTGTTTTCCTGCTCTGCCTTGCGTTTGGCACTATCACGCGGGCAGTCGCCCAGTCAGCCCGGCACCGCGCCGCGCAGGATTCGCTGACGGTGGAGTTGGAAGCGTTGCGCAGCCAAGGCCATTTCAAGGGCTTCGAAGTGGCTATTGTAAGTCGGGAAGGCACCCTTTATCAACACGGCTTTGGCGTGGCCGATATCCAGGGCCAAAAAGCGTACGGCATTCACACGGTGCAAAACATCGGCTCGGTGTCTAAGACGCTGGTGGGCCTGGCCCTGCTCAAGGCCCAGGAGCTAGGCCTGCTTACTCTGGACGACCCCATTAACCAGTACCTGCCCTTCCCCGTCGTTAATCCGGCTTTTCCCGACGTCCCCATTACGCTTCGTCACCTGGCGACCCACACGTCCAGCATCCGCGACAACGATTTTTACCTGCGTAAAAACTATTACCTCAAGCCCGGCCAGAACCTCACCGGCCTGCCATTAACGGTGGAGGACGAGCAGACGTTTATTCCCGCCGATTCGGCCGTGAGCCTGCCCGTGTTTCTGCAAAACGTCCTGACCCCGCAGGGTACGTGGTACCAGCCGCAAGGATTTCTGAGGTGGTCCGGTTAGGCTGGACAGTTTAGGATATTAAGTGTAAGAAGCTGTTGGTGAGCATGATACGGTGCCTG
>NZ_JAGETX010000034.1:0-12704 GCF_017589435.1 Hymenobacter defluvii | reverse complement strand
CGCTGGAAAGCACTTTGGTCGACATAGGCACTGGAAGGTAAGACTTGCCACTGTCTGTTTTCACTAGACCACCTCAAATATAGATCCGAGTAAATTCTGGCTCTTTGAAGGCAGCGTTCAGGCAGTGCAGCTAGTACTGCATGAATTCTATGCTTTCGAGTACTACGTTGTCTCCAAGAAGTATCACTGGCTACTGTGCGAGACAGATCACGACGAGCTGATTGGTCTGGGGACCATTATTTCCAAGATGCATTCTCTAACAGCTGGAAAATGTTGAAGTCGCCTTGTACGCTTCCCACCGAAGTAAACCACTCATCAGGTAATGAAAACACGCTTTTCTCTACCCTGTGACTGGCTCCCATAAACGGGAAGCGCACAATACAACTACTGCTTGCGGTTGCCTTTGGCCTTTCGTAGCCACTGTACAGCCGCTTGTACTTTCGCGTCCTGCATCAAGTCGTGGAAGTTGTCCCCGCCGGCAATGAGCACATCCGGCAGCAGGTTGGCTTTGTAAGCTACCTGATTGCGGTCTGCATCCTGTAAGCCGGCGATGGTCAGATAGGCAGTCCCCTGGATGCGGTAGCTTTCGTTGGCCGTCGTCGCGCCATAGGTGGGCTCGCCAAAGAAACGCGTGGCCGGCCGGCCTTTCAGGCTGATCGCCACGATCTCGCCCGAGCTGGCCGTCATCCCACTGAGTAGGACGGCGATGGGCTTATCCGCTCTCCGGGCCGGACACCGCTGTTTGAGCGTGGTGACCTGCAGCGTGTCCATATAAAAGTTGCCCTGGCGCAGATACCACTGTTGATCCGCCCTACCATCTTTGTCGACAAAACCGCCCAGGTGGCTATCCCCCAACAAAGGTGCAATGCCGGCCAGCATGGGCGCCATCGCCCCGCCGTCATTCAGGCGTAGGTCCAGTATCCACGCCCTGACGTTATCGGGGTCGAGGCGGCACAGCGAGTCCTGCACCATCTTGGCCGCGTCGCGCATCTGCTGTAAACTCCCCCCGGCATTGATACCCGGCAGTTGAATGTAGCCAATGCGGTGGGGAAGCAGTTGCACGAGCACACCGGGCTTCTTCGCTAGCGCCTCTTTCACAACCTGATTGGCGTAGGCTGGGCGCGCAGGATTACGCCATTTATACGACTTGCCTTGATACGTGAGCCACCCGTGGTCGTCTTTGAGTTGCTCGAACACGAAGGAGTAAACGGGCAGCAGGTCCCGAATCGTTTGGGCCCCTTGTACCCGCTGAAACACCGTGTGGCGAAAGGTGGGCCAGTCCACAGTCGCGCGTTCCAGCGAATACGTTTGCAAGAGTTGCAAACTCTTGTCTAAGAAGGCGTACACTGAGTCCGGAAGGGCACTGGCGCTCGTCTGCGCCTGCACTGCCGCGGGACTTAATAGCAACAGGAAGAATACATAGCATCGTCTCATATCTACAAGATGCTCTGCACAGGGTTAGCGTTGCCTGGTTTTGCCTATGTTCCCATAGCACCACTATCACGCACCGTGTACAGCACGAGAACCGCATCATCAACCAGTACACGGCCCCTGACTGCACACCCTCCCGGTTCATGCCCTGAAATGAGGTACCCGCGACTCGCAGCCTGTATCTTTAAGCGTGCAACGCGACTCGCAACATGAAACCAGGCGACCTTATCTCTTTTGGCCAGTACCGGTGGCGAGTGCTGGCCCGTACAGACAACCGGGCACTACTTATCACCGAAGCGATACTAGAACTACGGTGGTATCACACGCAGTTTGTAGACGTAACCTGGGCCGAGTGTGAGATAAGAAAGTACCTGAACGAGGTGTTGTACACCACCTTCACCCCCAGCGAGCAAGCGAGGGTCCTTCCCGTTACCAACGAGAATCCCGACAACCCGTGGTTTCGAACAAGTGGAGGAACTACCACCACGGACCGCATCTTTCTGCTGAGTCTGGAAGAGGTGTGCCAGTATTTCGGCAACAGCGAAGCTAGCCTACAGACCAAAGGTCGTCAAACCTGGTGTATCGACGACGAACACAACGCCAACCGACAAGCAACTTATGGGGCTACTTTCCACTGGTGGCGACTTCGTTCGCCTGGCTACTATGCACGTACGGCGGCGAGCGTCAATGCCGCCGGCCAGGTTTACGTCCGGGGCAATGGCGTTTCCGGCCGACCTAGAGACGGGGGTGGGATGCGCCCCGCTTTGTGGCTAGAGCTGGAAAAGTAAGTTTTCTGCTGTCCCTGGCGCAGCAGTTACCCTTCCCTAACACGGTAATCGAGCAACAGGCAACACTCTCCTTACCGAAGCAGATCATGCCCACCACGTATTGCGGGCCCACAACTCTGGCCCACGGAGCTTGCCCAGCAGATGCAGGCGTTGCGGAATGCCATTCAGCAAGCCGGCCCCCCCTTACGTTAGAGCAAGTGGCCGCTCGGTTCAAGCGTACGAAGCCCGAGAAGGTGCGACCTCTCCTGGACACGCTTGCGGCCTTATCTTTGCTTCGCTTAACCGACAACGGTATGCCTCTTAGCAACGCTTGCATGCGTGCGTCACGGCACTTGTTTGTTGTTGGACTACTATACTACGCGCTGGTTTATGCCCCTTACCGCACACGCCCTCTATTTCGAGAACCCCGTCGGTCGCCTCACCGAGCACGCCGATGGGTATGCCATTGTGCAATACAAACCTGGCAAACGGGTGTTCAACGAATTCCAAGCCTTGCTCACCCATCTGGGTCAGTTGCTACACCGGCGCAATTGGCACAAGGTACTCACCGATCAGCGGGTGATGACACCCTTCACCGAGCAGGAGCGCATTTGGATCAACGAGCGCTGGATGCATACGCCGCTGGGGGTACAGCAGGAACGCGCAGCGGCGGTCTTACTCCCCCACGACGTATTTGCCCGCTTAGCCACGAACTTGGTTATACATGATGCCCGCGAAGGCGCGCTTACCTACCACATCTTCGAAGAGGAGGCCGCAGCAGGCGCGTGGCTACGGCAAGCGCAGTAGGTTGCTGCTTGCGTTCGCCAAACACGACCTCAGAAGGCTCGTCCCTTGCTTGACACGCGCACGACCTTGTCCTTACTGCACCTAACAGATAATGGCTATGCCTCCTAGTATATCAGAGAGTCCCTCACACAAGGGACTCTAGTAGGAGAACTCACTGTTTGAGTTGATTCACAACCCCTAGTTTGTATACCTACTACAAAAGGCCGGCTATGTAGCCGGCCTTTTGTAGTAGGTATACAAACTGAGCAATACTCGATCCTTATGTCACAAACTCATCCTATGACAACCAAGAGTAGCCTAAAAACCACGGGGAGATGAATCGTGCAACAGAAAGGCAGCTGAATATTTATAAGGCACCACATCTATTGTATTGACTAGCATACACTTGTCTTTATACAGCAAAACGATAGGGTAGTGGGATAATACAGTAGTAGTACTTGCAATGACGTCACAAAAACTAGTAGAAGTTCCTAGTTGAAGGCGGAGGATCGCTATACATTGAGGTACCCTTGCCAGCCCTTCGGTCTAACGAAGCGCAGGTTCCTAGTGCTCTATTTACCCACCAAACTCCCATCCTATGCAAACCAACGATGCGCCCTCCCTCCCCCAGCTTCAGGCCTTCGCGCCGACCGGACTACAACAGATGCTGCGCCGGGGTGTCCTGCCGGCCGTGCTGCTGAGCCTACTCGCGGGTTGCCAAGAGAAGGCCTTCACGGAGGACTCCACCACCGGCATAGCCCCTACCCAGGTCAGCGCGCTGGCCGTGGTTCCCAAAAGTGAAGCCCTGCTGGCGCTGACTAGCTATGACAACAAGTACTACAACCAGTACGGCACGTATGGCCCTACCTTCAAGGCCAACTACTGGTTTGATGTGGCCAAAACCCGGCGGATGGACTTCTGGACCCAGGCCGAGGCCATCGAAACCGTCATCGACGCCTACAATGTCAACCCCACCACCGAGTACAAAAACAAAATCCAGTACCTCTACAATGGCATGCGCGATGCCCACGGCACGCTGTGGAGCAGCAACGAATTCAACGACGACATCATCTGGGGCTCGCTCATGTGCGTGCGCGCCTACGAGATCTGGAACGACGGGGGCATGCTCACCATGGCCCGTCAGAACTTTGACTTAGTCTGGGCTCGTGGCTGGGACACAACGCTGGGCGGGGGCTTGTGGTGGAAAACCGATAAGCTCTCCAAAAATACCTGCGTCAATGCGCCGGCCGTGATTTGCGCCATGCGGCTCTACAAAGCCACCGGCGATGTCAGCTACCGCGATAAGGCCAAGATGATCATGGACTGGATGGCCCCGCGGTTTTACGTCGCCGCCACAGGGGAAGTGAAAGGGGCCATGAATAAAGCAGGACAAATCACAGAAGGCGCCTTATTGTACACGCAAGGCACCTTCATCGGGGCAGCCAATGAACTGCGGCCCTACTACAACAGCCCCGACTACTGGGGCATGGGGCTGCAAGCGATGAACTATGCGCGCACCAGTTTATCCAAATCGCCCGGCGGCATCCTGCAGGATGAAGACGCCGTGCTGGACATTCAGGGGGGCAAATCCATCTTCGCGCGCTGGGCCTGCATTTTCGTGAAAGAAACCGGCACCGCCGCCACGTATGGTCCTTGGCTGGACCTGAATGCCAGCCAGGCGTGGTCGATCCGCAACTCGAACGGGTTGATGTGGAATCTGTGGAGCACGCGTACCTCCGACACGGAGAACCTGAACTCGTGGCGCACGAACGGCGGCGTGTCCATGATGCTAAACCTCTCCCGCTTCCGCTAGCCTACAAGCTACATTGTCTGATAGATTCCGACAGTAGTAAAGCGTAAAGAACATGAAAGCCCCTCCGATGAGGGGCTTTCTCGTCTGCATGAAGGCGCACCAGCGGCCGGCGCGCGGCGATAGCCCGGCTATGGGAGTTATCTTTGCTGGTCACTACCAAGGGCAGCGGAACCTGCCTTCTTACCTACATGCGTAAAAAACTACTGCGACACGCCCGCCGCATCCGCGTGGTTGCGTATCAAGAAACCCTATTCGATGCGCAAGAGCACCTATGGACGCTGCTGGGATCCTTCGGGGGGATTGCCTTGGTTGGGCTACTTAGCCAGTATGTCCTAACGCTGACGGATACCCCCTTACTGGTGGGCTCGTTCGGCGCCTCCTCCGTGTTGATTTATGGCGTGATCAACAGCCCGCTGGCTCAACCCCGTAACCTGCTGGGCGGGCACGTCATCAGCGCCCTCATTGGCGTCAGCGTTCACCAATTGGTGCCGCACGAACTCTGGTTGGCCTCGGCCCTGGCCGTCTCCCTCTCTATTGTGGGCATGCAGATCACCAAGACACTCCATCCGCCTGGCGGCGCCACGGCGCTGATTGCCAACATTGGCTCACCACAACTCAAAGCCCTGGGCTACTGGTACGTACTGGTACCCGTATTCGTCGGAGCCCTACTGTTACTACTGGTGGCACTGCTGGTAAACAATCTGCCGGCTACACGCACGTACCCGGCGAATAAACACTGGTATAAGATCTGGCGTCGACGCTACTAGGCTAGCTTCTGTCGTCTCTTTCCTAACCGATACCCATCCCCCGTTCCGGTCCGCGCCGCTCGTGTTCCCGTTCCCGCTCCAAGGTGCGCACGGCGCTCGTGCGTGAATTATGATGCCCGTAGCTTTCCTCCAGTAGTGTATCCTTAGACCGTTGCACCTTATCCAGCACTTGGCTGATGCGCTCGATGGTCTCCCACTCAAAGAAGTAGCTGACGCGTAGTCTTACCCGTTGGTCGGGCAATACTGGGTATTGTTAAACAAATAGGGGAAAACCTCCGAGTCCATAGCCAAATGGCTTGGTCACTCGTGACAAGGTGCAAAAGCGGTATAAGAGCATCGAAAACCTGATAGTCTTATACGCTCCTTAACGCAATCGAAAGTGGGTGGCGAAAACGAACGTTAAGACTATCGTTTCGACCAAATATCAGGTAACATATTGACAAACAGAATACTACTTATGAAAATCAGGTGGCTGTGCTCCTGAGTCGGAGGTCTTGCCCTATTTGTTTAACAACACCCATACTTCTTGTTGCCACACATTAGCCCCCGCCTTTTCCAGCGCTTCTTCAATACTGTCCGCTTCCGCCGCGTCCCGCGCCTGGATCACGGCGTGCAGTGCCGCGGAATTCTGGGCCAGCTTCTCCCGGCGCTGCTGCTCTTCGCGCTGCTGCCGCGCCGCCTCCTGCTGCTGCGTGCGCTCTATCGCTTGTTGTAGCTGCGCCCACAAGTCCTGCCCATTCGGCCGCAGGTCCAGGAGTGGAAAGCGCACCTGCGTGCTCTGCTCGCGCACCAATAACTCATCTTGCCCACGCAGTTGGTAGACCTTGTACCCTGTGGCTTGCAACGTCTCTAGCAGTTGATCCGAGTTGGCCACGGGTCCTTGCAGGAAGGTCTCGACTACCCGGGTGGCCCGGGCCTGGCTTTGCTGCTGTTGCGTTGCGGCCCAGTCCTGCGCAGACTTGCTGAGTGGTTCCTGCTGAGCCGTGAGCACTAAGAGGTGGTGAAACTTCTGCCGCACCGAAGCCAACTCCTCGGTTTTGGTCGTGAGCTCCTGCGTCTTCTGGGCCAGCGCCGCGGCCGTCTGCTGCTCGCGCTCCTTGCTGGTGGCCAGCTGCTTTTCCAGTACCCGCGCCCGGTACTGGGCCAGCGTGTTGGCCGTGGCAATGAGGGATACCTGCGCCAGCTTGGCGTTGACGGCCGCTACCTGCTGGGCCAGGTGCTCGTTGAGGCGGGCCTGCTCCCGTTCCAGGTACGCTTGGGGGCTCACCCGCTCCAATGGCTTGATAGCCGGCAACTGAAAGGGCGCGTGCACCAACGGCTTGGTCAACTCGGCCAGCTCCTCCTGACTCGTTTTCTGCGCCCCGTAGTAGCGGCGTACGTCCTCGTGGATGGCGGTGCTGTACATCACCCCGCGCTGCAACCCGTAGGGTGCCATGGCCTTAGCGTAGTCCGTTTGCAGCTTGCGCAGTTCCACAGGGCCAAATACGTCGCGGCAGGACAAGCGCTCCACGGCTCCCACTCGCTCGCCTTCGTGCAGGCGCTGCTGCTGGGTGATGGGAACCACGACCGCATGAATATGGGGTGTGAGCTCGTCCTGGTGCAGCGTGAAGCTGACGACGTTACGCGCACCATAGCGCTGCTGCAAAAAGTGCAAATTATCCTCTACCCACGCCGAGCCCCGCATATCCTGCGCTTTGCCCTGCGCATCGCGGGTGAAGGTTTCCGGGCTACCGGTGAGCAAGACCTCCACGGCGCAGACGGCGTCGCGGCGCACGCGGGTGATCCCGGCTTCTTGGATACGCTGCTGCGCCAGATCCCAATAATTGCGTTGCGTGTGGTTAAGTAGCTCTTGGTTGCGGCTGAACTGTTCGGGATCGGCATTGGGCGTATGCTGGGTGCGATAATTATGCTGCGTTTTGGAAGTAGCGCTGCTGTGGGATTTGATCTTACCAATACGAAGGATAGCATACGCCATAAAACTGATAGGATTGTGATGGCTAGATTGAGTAACGAATAAAAGTTAGCGTTTTGTAACTACACTGTATACAGGCAATGCGTAGTAAGTTTACACTTATGGGTCCATTGCAGCCGCCTGCAGGGAACGTATCACACGTGGGTTTCAGTGTCTTGACTTGTTGATAAGTCAAGACAAACCGGTCTGGTGTGCAGTAGAGGCTATGACCTGTAGCTAGATATTGAACAACAGGGTTTTCACTATAGCAAACCGGGAAACGGTAGCTGTTAAGCTGCACACGAAAAACGACTTTTTATCAGCGATTTCTCTTCTACCGCAGGAGTACCAGCCAGGCCGCAGTACATAGGTCGCTTCTCGCATAGACTTTAGGTAAGGAGATGGCAGTATGGGTACATGGTTGGCCGGTGCGACTGATAAAAAGTCGTTTCTCACACTACGCTGGTTGGTAGAGTTATCGCTGCATGGCTACTAATAATTATATACGGGCATAAGATAGTATTAGAAAAGTACAAATCTCGCGGGCCCTTTTTAGGCTTTTTTGTGCCGCGTGTTTTGTTGTTTCCTCTGCCGTTCTCTAGATAGTATTTTCACCCTTACAAGCTTGTACTCTGCGCTCGCGTGCGGATCAACAAGTTGTGTATTTATAAAGCTTTGTCTATTTGCAGGGCTCATAACTAGCTAGTAATCTATCCATTACGTTGCTTTAAAACGACTTTTTATCAGTTTAAAACGACTTTTTATCAGTCGGTTACTACTTTTTATCAGTCGGTTACTACTTTTTATCAGTCACTCGGAAAGGGAGCGACTACTTTTTATCAGTTTAAAACGACATACAAAAACGATTGTAGTTTTTATCAGGATTTCTATCTTTGTGTTCTACCCTATGGCTATGGATCATACTGAATCACTGGAAGTACGGCAGCATAATGCGATAACAACAGCTCGCTACGACTACACCGCGTGTCAACTCGACTTGCTGTTCTTTCTTCTTTCCAAGCTACGACGTGAGGACAAACCGAATCAGGAGTACCAGATCCACATGAGCGAAGTGGTGGCCATGACGGGCCGCGAATGGCACTACAAACAGCTACGGGAAGCCACCGAGTCCATGGGCTCGCGCATGTTCGAAGTGGAGACCGACAAATCCTACGTGCAGCTGTGGATGTTCCAGAAGGTGGAGTACGTGAAAGGTCAGGGCTTCTTGCGCATTCGCCTCTCGGAGGATATTCGCCCCTACCTGTTCGAGCTGAAAAACAACTTCACTTCCTACCAGCTTTTCTCGGCGCTGAAGATCTCCAGCAAGTACGCCAAGCGCATCTACCAACTGGCCTCGCAGTGGAAAGACATTGGCGAAACCAAAACCTACGAGCTGGATGAGTTGAAGCTCATGCTCAAACTCAAGGACCCCAAAGGCAAGGAGCCGGAGCAGTTTCAGCGCATCAGTGATTTGAAGTCGAAGGTGCTCGATATTGCCGTGCGGCAGATCAACGAGAATACCGAGCTCAAAATCGGCTACACCCTGCTCAAGCAGGGGCGCTCCTTTCACGCCGTTCGCTTCTACGTCACCAAGCAAGAACCCAAGCAGCTGCCGATTCCCTTCGAAGAATCCCCCGATGCGGCCAAGACGCTGATGGCGCGCCGGCACCTGGAGTCGCTGGGCATCAAAGACCCCAAATTGGTGAGCCGCATCATCGGGGATGAGCAGCTCGTAAACGAGTTGTTCAAATTCATGTACCGCCTGAAGACTGACAAGATCAAGGCCGATAAGAATCCGGCCGGCCTGCTATTGACCGTACTCGGGCTTACAACGCCTGCCAAGACCAGCTAACGTGCGCGCCTCTCCCCTACCCCGCTATGACCTCGCGTAACCAAGAAGCCTATCGTGTGCTCAGGGCTTACCTGACGCACTTACTGACTGATCCACGGGACAAAGCCCTAGAGGAAGTACCGGCGCCGTTACGGGCCAGCGTAGAAGCGTTTATGCTGGGCAAGACGGTCTACCACGATGCGCACGACCAGCCGATCATTTACGCGCACGATCTGGCCGCCTGGGCCTACCAGGTGATTCACGTTTCGGGGCTAGAGTATCCGGTGTCCCTGGCCAGCGTAGACATTGATAGCCTGCGCCAGGCGATGGCGGCATGAGGTGGGAGGAAATCGAGCGCTTGACTGCCTTGGTGCATCAGTTACCGGCTGCCGACCGGCTGTCCCGCCAGCAACTCAACCACGTGATGGTATCGGCGCACTCGACGATGCTCGAGGGCTCCCGGGTAACGGTCCAGTCAGCCTTTGATTTTTTGGTGGGCGAAGAGGCTAAGATTGACCAGAGCCTCCCTTGGGACGGCTACGATATGCTGGCCGATCACGCCCAGGCGTTGGACCTAGCGTTGCAGTGGGCCCATGAGCGGCGGCTTCCCTCCCCTGGGCTGCTACAAGAATTAGCGGGCGCTGTGATGCGCACGACGGGGCTACGCACCAATAGCATCCTGGGGAGTACGGATGCGGCCAAGGGTGACTTTCGCTTGGACAAAGTATCCATCCTGGGTGCCAGTTCTTTTCCCAATGCCCAGAAGGTACGGCCGCTCGTTGAGCAGTTAACCCGGCAACTCGCGGCGCGCATGCCCCAGGCGACGACGCTGCCCGAGCAGCTCCACGTGGCCTTTGATGCCCATCAGCAGCTCGTGAGCATTCACCCCTTCAATGACGGCAACGGGCGCACGTCGCGCCTGCTAATGAATTACGTGCAGCACTACTACCGGCAGCCCCTAACCATCGTCTTTCGGGAAGACAAGCGGGCCTACTTTGAAGCATTGGAAAGCAGTCGACGCACAGATGATCTAACCCTCTTTCGCGACTTCATGCTAGGACAGCACGCTAAATCATTGCAGCACTACTTATTGCCTATCTAGTATACAACTAATTTTACAACTAAAAACAGAACCCAATAAACAAGTTTTTTTAGTTCTGTTTCTTATTCTCTTTCGCTATCTTTTCTGTTACGGCCGACACGACGAAATCGTGAATGGAGATTCGGTCCCGCTTGGGTAGGCGGTCCTGAATGGCGCGGATCTGCGCCAGTTCACTCTCGTAGATTTTAAAGGTGAAGGACTTGAGCTTGTCCTCTTCTTGAGCCGTCGGAGTAGGTGCCGTGGGTACCTCTATCGTGGAGCCCCCCTTATTGATCATCTCCTGCATGGCTGAGTTTGCCAGTGTTGTCGGGGCGGGCGGGGTAGGAGGGAGGCCCAGCTTTGGTTTCTTAGTCGCCATCTGTTGTCAGATAAGTTCTACAATCTATTCTACTTTTGGAAGTAGATCTAGTTGTAAATCTAGTTGTTGATGTACTTCTTTATTTACTTGCTATCACAGCGGCTTGCACGCTGCTGCACAGCTCATTCACTTCCGTTATTGCTTTGTCGTCCGCTGGCTTTACCTCAAGAACGCCAAGACCTGAGGCAGCTGCGTTGGCAAATGAGATGCGGTTGCCAACAGTTGCCTCTAAAAACTGCAGGTGCTCGGAGCTACGCAGCAACTCGGCCGCTTCTTCTTTATAGGTACCGCGGGCGTCGGCCTTGTTGATGAAGGTCAACGACCGTAGGGTAGGGTTAAAGGGTGCCACCTCCGCAATTAGGTTCTCGACTTTACGCAGGGTCCAGATGTCGAGCGAACGAGGAGCGAACGGTACAAGATAGACCTGGGACACTGTCAAAGCAGAACGCTGGCTAACGGTATCCCGGCCACCCGTGTCAATGACAATATCGTCGTACTTGCCAGCCAAGCGCAAGACGTTTGCGTTGAGTTCCCGTCCCGTTACTTTCACTGCCGTGTAACCCAACTCACCTTCCAGCGTCTGATGCCGGAAAGAAGTAAAATCTGTGGCCGATTCCTGGTCGTCGGCGTCAATGAGCAGCACATCCCGTCCCTGTTGTAGCAGAAAGACTGTGAGGTTCGTCGCAATCGTGGTTTTACCACTTCCTCCTTTGATACCGCCTACCGTGTAGATCATGTTGTCGTTGTTAAACCGATACCAGTTGTGATTTTAGTTGTAAATCTAGTTGTTCATTCACTTGTCTACAACAATCAGGTGTTAAATAGTAGCATCGCACTGCTTGACTGAACACTATAGAGGTTTTTATAACGTTTGCTGATGTCCGTTCTTTAAACGTTATGAACCTCAGAGGTAAAGCGATTTTATGAACTAGTAAGAGAACTTAACCCGCAGCTTAAGCAGGAAGCGCAGCGCCAGGTGGCCCAGTAGCGCGTACGCCAAGCTGGACAGCAGCACAGCCATGGTGGTGAAATAGGTATATGAGGCTGGTTTTAATCGAATGATTTACACTAAAAACAGCTTCGCGTAATCGTGGCAGATATCAGTTACCGCTTGCCGGTCACTGTCTGTTGCTTGAACTATCTCTAAGTCCTCGTTGAGTATGGCCGTTATCATACAGCCTTCTCGATAGAAGAAATGGTAGCCCTGCTCTTCTAAATCTAAAAAGGCAGCTCTAGCATTCAACATGCTGCTGAGGTGAACAAACCAGTTTTTAATGCTAGGGGAGGTTTGAAATAGCCTGCTCATACCAGAAGCGGCAGCAGTGAAGCTGACAAAAGAATAGTCACTCGATGATACTTGCTTGATATCAAGATAGATACATCCGATGCGCCCTGTATTATGAGTAGGAAAGTACTCTGGATAATTACTTTCTTCATTGAACAGGAGCCTCCTCGTCCAAGCATCCCCATATCTATCACGGACGATCTTGTTTAGGTAGTCCACTAGCACTTCATCAAGTAGGAAGTTTAATGTAACGCAAGTGCCAAAAGGCTCCGCTAACTGCTCAATCGAGCCATTCTCAGAAATATGCGTTAGCAACTGCTGCTCATCCGACCGCTTGATAAGCAGTACGAAGCTGTAGTCAAGCCCCATTGCGTAAGAGGGTAAAGAAAGGATGGTTTTGTATAGCTAAAGTACCACATCGACGCCAGGCCGCACTAGGGGGTAAAAACTACCATTTTTCCAAGTCTGCGCTTATAAGCAATGTTATGTTAATCAGCTTTTTCAAGATAAAGGCGGGAGTAATGGTACTTCTCTACTTGGGATGGTCCAGTAAAAACGGACAGTGCGCTAAGATAGGCTGATTTGAAAGTCGCGTTCGAATTGATGGGGCGAG
>NZ_JAGETX010000033.1:0-15627 GCF_017589435.1 Hymenobacter defluvii | reverse complement strand
CGACCATTTTCCATTCGCGTTCGGTTAATTCATGACGGCGCATGGCGTAAAAATACTCTCCTTGCTGTCCACACACTTTAGTGCGTTTGGGTACAACCCCTATTTCTTCGGTCGTTGAGGTTCGGCAGGTAGGCCTACCTGCTTGCGCAAACGCGCCATGGCCCAGCACCACCACGCCGTCTGCTCGCCGTTGCCGGCGTCTTTCACTTTCCAGGTTGCCTTGTTCAGCTTCGCTAAATCGGCCGGCGTGAGTTGTTGCGACAGTTTGATGCCCGGCGCATCCAGCCAAGCGCCCTCCATGTAGATTGGTTTGGAAGCATTAACCAACTTAATTAGCGCGAGAATTTGCTGAATCCGCGCCACGTCGTTTTCCGTCCGGGCGAAGTCCATTTCCCAGGCCTGGCCTTTGCCAATAATTTCGTTGGAAACCGAGCCGTTCGGATAGCCATCGGTCGGCATCCAGATCACGCCGTTCGTCGTTTGCAGCACCATTTACTGCATAGCCTTCACCGTGTGCTGCAGCACACGATGATCGAGCGCCTCCCACTGCGCCGCGATGGGCGACAGTGCTACCCACCCCATACCCAGGTAGGGCTGGCCGCCGTTGCCGTCGGGCAGCCGCATCTCCAGGTAGGTGGTATCCTGACCTCTGACCGTGGTCATTTTTTTCCGAATGCCCTTCCGAAGGATTTGCAGTTTCGTACGCCAGTCGTCGGCCAGCTGGGTTTCGCCCCGACGGTCGGCCACTGCTGCCATGTCTTGCAGCGTGGCGCCGGCAAAGCTCTGCGTGAGCAAGTCCCAGGTATCCCAGCGCCGGCCTTCATGGGAGTGTTCAAAGGCGATATTGCGCACCAGTCCGGGTTCGGTGGACCACTGCCCGTGCTGAAAGGACGTCCGATCGAAGGTTCGTTTGGTCAAGTCCCGGACGACCGGCCAAGTCCGGTCTTCAAAGGCTGTGTGCCCGCGCTTGAGCGCCAGCATGGCCCAGGCCATCAACACGTGCTCCTGGCCATCTATCTGCGGCTCATCGCTGATAATGGGATACTTATCTCCCTTTTTGCCAATCACGTGCGGAATGCGGTCCATCTCGTTTTGCTGCATGGCCGTCAGCGCGCAATTGATGGTGCGCTCAGCTTGCTGCAACCGCCCGGTTTCCAAAAACAGCGGCACAATGGCCCCCACGGTGCGGCAAAACATGCCATCGTACGCGCCGGTCAGGGATTCGGGCAGGTAGCCGTCTTGGTCCATGCGGTCCACCAAACTGTAGTAGGTGTTGGCGTACAGGTTTTCAAAAAAAGGCGAGGCAAGCTCGGCCTTCACGCTGGATAGCTTCTGTGCCGATACAGTCGTGTACGCCAAGCAACACACGAGGAAGGAAATAGTAAGCCGTAGTGCTTTAGGCATGGAGTTACATCGATTTCTGGTGAAGGTAGTAGAAGTATTCGACTGCGGAACGATACCGAACACAGCTAGCGGAATGCGCAGCCTACGGTCATCTTCGTGCGCGAGCACCGGGAAAACCAGCATCTATTTTTTGGCTTGCATGAAAAGCTGAAATTTCAAGGTCTGCTTCTCTTCTGGAGCCTTCGCTTTTTCGCTGCCAGCAGTAATTTGCGTTTCCCCAAAGCCGGCGTTTTGCCCTGCGGCGTAGGCCAAGCCATAGCAGCCGGTGGAGGTCTGGGAGCTGACTCGAAGCTGATAATGCTTGCCCGCCACTACTCGGATGTTTGGATGAACAAATCGATTTCGTGCCGCCCAGCTAAGTGAATCAGCGGGCAACTCGGTAGTATACAACGGGGCCGCGTTGGGTGAGGTGGTCTAGCTAAGCCGGACAGAATTGGGACGTGGTTTTGAATTGGGTTTCGAAATGGTTGGGTGATTGGTAACCGAGCGCCGAGTGGCGGCGCTCGGCGTTGTAATAGGCGATGTGGTGGCTGATTTCAAGCTTGGCCTCAGTTAGCCCGGGGAAGCTGCCGCCGTCGAGCAATTCAGCTTTGAAGCGGCTCAGGACTCGGCGTGGGCGTTGTCGTAGCAGTTGTCGCGCCGGCTCATACTCTGCAACGCGCCCTGTTTGGCCACCAGGTCTTTGAAGTGGGTCGCCGTGTATTGACTACTCTGGGCGGAGTGCACGACGAGCCCGGCTGGGGGCCGGCGCACCACGAGGGCGCGCCGGAGCGCCTTGCTGACCAAGTCCTCGGGCATCGTCTCCCGTACGTCCCAGCCCACAATCTTGCGCGAGTAGCGGTCCAGCCACACGGCCAGGTACAGCCAGCCGCCGTCCTGGCGGGGCAGGTACGTATGTCGCCCACCCAGACCCGGTTCGGGGCGGTGGGGGCCGGCTGGCCCAGCAAGCGGTTGGGCGCGGCGCGCACGGCCGGGTCCGAGTCGGTCGTACGCGGCACAAACGAGCGGGGCTGCTGGGCGCGTAGGCCATGCGCTTTGAGCACGCGGCGGATGCGCCAACGGCCTACGGCGTGGCCTTGGGCCTGCACTTCGGCGCGCAGCCGGCGGGTGCCGTAGCGTTGGCTATGGTCGGCAAACGCTTCGCGCACGGCCACTTGCCAGGCCGGCTCGGCCACCGGCAACTGCCGGCGGCGTTGCCAGGCGTAATACGCGGCCGGGGCCACGCGCAGCACCCGGCAGAGCTGGCGCACGGGCACCTGCGTGGCCCGCTGAACAATGTGCTGGTAGGTGCTCACCGGGTCGGCTGACTGAAGATGACTAAGGCTTTTTTTAAAATATCCAACTCCTGCGCGAGCCGTTTATTGGCCGCGCGCAGGGCGCGCACCTCCGGGTCGCGGGCCACTTCCTCACTGCCCACCTCGGCCACGAGCTGCGCCTGCTGCCAGCGATAGAGCAGCTTGGGGCTGATGCCCAACTGCCGGGCCGCGGCCTGCGTGCTGCAGCTTTCACTGGCCAGGCGCAGGGCCTCGGCTTTAAAGGCCTCGTCGTATTTACGCCGTTTGTCGGGCGACGCCCCGCTTGCTTTGCTTGCCATAACAGAAGAAATATACGTCCTTCTTCTGTCCGTCATCTCTAGACCACCTCACACACTGTCGGTTCGTCTTGGAAGCCACCGGCAGCTACTACCTGGCCCTAGCCTATTACCTGTACGAACACGGGGGACAGGTAGCCGTGCTGAATCCCTTGATTATTCGGCGCTTCATTCAGATGCATCTAAGCAAAGGCAAGAGTGACCGCAAGGATGCGCAGTAGTTGCTGCGTTACGGGCAACAACAAACACTCAGTATCTGGCAGCCGGAGGAAACCGTTTAGGTGGAGTGCCGGCAGTTAGAACAAGTCAGTGAACAACTACTCAAGCAGAAAATCATGGTTAGCAACTTACTAGAGGCTCTCGAACGGCAGCCCGTTATTAGCAAGCTGGCGCTAAAACGACTGCAACATACCTTGAAAGTGCTTACGGGGCAGTTACAGGCCGTAGAAACGGAATTGCTGGCGTTACTCGAACAACGCTTTGCCGCCGAGATGACCCTGTTGTGCTCGATTCCGGGTATCGGCCGTAATACAGCCGGTATGCTGCTCTTATTTGCCGGTGGCTTCCGTCGCTTGGAGAATTACCGCCAGTTGATTGCCATGGCCGGTTTGTCGCCTCGTGAGCACAGCTCGGGCACCAGCATCCGGGGCAAAGTGCGCATCACCAAGATGGGTGGGGGCTTAATCCGCGGTAAACTCTTTATGTATAGCTTCTCGGCCAAGCGCTCTTTGGGCGCCTCGTCTCCAAAGGCAAGAACAAAAAGCTGGCCCTGATTGCCGTCTGCAATAAGCTGCTCAAGCAGGCCTTTGCCATCGTCAAGTCCGGCGTACCCTATCAAGCTGATTTTACCTCGAAACTCGCCCTCAATCCTTGACTTTTAACACAGTTCATTTATGAAACGGTCGTGGCTGTTGCAGAACTCTGCTAGCTACTGAAGTGAGTAGTCAAAATAGAGATGACTACTCTTTTGCCTGCACTCCAATAGGCTATAAAGCAGGCACGGTGAGGCTGGCTGGAGAGCCAGGGCCAGGCTCACACCCCGTTGGGGCGAGTGCTTGAGCAGCTTTTTGAGGTTGTAAGCAATGGCACTGAGCAGCATGGTTTTGTGCGCTGCCGCTCGTCCTTTCGTGCCGACCCGCCGCAGCCCATAATGCTGGAGCAGGTTGCCAAACACGGGCTCCACCGTGCGCTGCCGCACCTGGCGCATGTGCTGGCCTTGCCTACTGCGCTGGCGGTGCCAGGCCCGTCGATAGGCCGCGTCGAAGGCCGAGCGCACGAGTTGCTTGGAGTCGACTTTCGGCACGCAGGTGGCTTTGAGCAGGCACGCCTGGCAGTCGGCGTAGGCAGCGCGGTAGAGTTTCATCCAGACCCCGTCGGCAGTGGGTCGGTACTTGTGAAAGGGCAGCGTCTTATCGGCCCGGCAGCGGTACTCGTCGCGGTCGACCTGATAGGTAAACCCTTCGATCACGGGTTTGTAGGCGCCAAACACGGGAATCCAGGGCGTGATGCCGCGGTGCTCCAGCAAGGCATAGTTGAAGCCGTTCGAGTAGCCCGTATCGGCGACTAGCTCGCGTAGCTGCAACTCGTTGCCTTGCAGGCGCGCCTGCAAGTGATCCACTAGACCAGGCAGGTGCAGGCTGTCGCGCGAGTCGGCGAAATCGGCTTGCACGTGACTGATGACCCCGTGGGCGGTGTCCACGGCCAGGCTACAGAGGTAATTGAGCGCACGCGCTTTGCCGGGCTTGACGGAGATACGGGCTTCGGGGTCGGCCGGGCTGTAGTGCGTTTTATTGCTCAGCAGGCGGGCTTTGGCGTGGTGGGCGCCCAGGCCCCCAGCAGAGGCGCGCCGCTTGGCTTGCCGGCTCGCCTCGTAGCGGAGTTGATGGGCAGGGGCTGAGCGCAGCGGGGCCGTGGGTGGAGTGCTTGCCGGGGCAGGCGGCTGCCCACTCACGGTTAGCGGTGAGGCGGGGAGCGGCCCAACCGGCTTTTCGCACAGGCGATCCAGGGAGGCGTTCGTTGGCTTTGACGGGGGCGGAGTCTACGATCTGGGTATCGCCTGCGACGAGTCCGGCGGCTACGCACTGGGCAAAGACGTGGTCGAACAGGTGTTCAAACACGGCCGCGGGGTACAGTTGCCGGGTGCGGCTGACGGTAGAGTGCCAGGGCAACGCTTCGTCTAGTTCATAGCCCAGGAACAAGAGGATGTCTAGTCGGAGAGCACAGTGCTCGAGCAAGCGTCGGTCACTAGTGATGTTTTCCAGGTAGCCGACGAGCAGCAACTTGAAAAAGACGACCGGATCGAGCGAGGGCTGACCGGTGTGGCTGTAGAGGTCTTGCGTGGCTTCGTAGAGGAACGCTAGATCCAGTAGCTCGTCGAGCCGCCGGTAGAGATTATGCGCGGGCACCCGCTCGGAGAGGCGGAAGCGGGTGACCACTTGATCGGCAAACTGCTTCTTGCCTTGCATCCTCTCTCTACGAGAGTACGCAACAAGGGCTACCACTTCTGCAACAGCCACGCGCGTTTAAGTAATGATACAAGCGCGACATTAACTTTGAGTCCTCGCTTTTATACTCTTTATATACTACTGCTCCCCTGTATGCCCAATTACATCGCCTACTACCGAGTCAGCACCGCTCGCCAAGGGCAGAGTGGATTGGGACTTGAAGCCCAGCAAGAGGCAGTGCGCACCTTTCTGGTGCCGGGAGAGCAGATCGTGGGCGAATACATCGGAGTAGAAAGCGGCCGCAAAACGAGTCGGCCCCAACTGCATGCGGCTATGCAGGCGGCCAACGAAGCCGGGACCGTGCTGCTGGTGGCCAAGCTCGACCGGCTCGCGCGTAACCTGGCATTTCTCACCGCGCTTATGGAAAGTCACGTGCGCTTCAAAGCCGTCGATATGCCCGCCGCTGATGAGTTTACGCTGCACGTACTGGGCGCCGTGGCCGAGAAAGAAGCCAAAGCGATTTCTACGCGGACCAAGGATGCGCTGGCTGCTAAGAAGGCCCGCGGCCATCAGCTGGGCACGCCGGCGAACCTGACGGATGAGGCTAGGGTCAAAGGGCAGCAGCAACGGCAGGCGAATGCCCGATCGAGCTTGGCCAATCGGCAAGCGGCGGAGCTGGCCCAGCTCTACCGCAGTCAGCAGTGGGACTACCGCCGCATTGTCGCCCAACTCACCGCCTCCGGCTACCGCACCCGCCGCGGCTGCCATTTCACCGCCACCGGTATCCGCCGATTACTGCTTGCCCAAACACCACTCACCGCCGAATCGGCAGTGAGGACGTGAGCCTTTTTTCAGACAAAACAAAATTGCTTCTACCATCTGCGTTGACCACAACATTGCGCTACTATTCTTCTTGAACAAGAACGAAAGAGCTCCCTTCACGCTCCCCTCGTTGGTGATACGGATACATCTTGGGTGGTGTAGTCCATTTGGGTCGGGGTAGATTGCGGTGGACGTAGGGTCATGGCTACATACGTCAGTAGTACCGCTTCCAAGGAGCAAGCCAGATCAATAAGAAAATGTCCCTGCCGGCTTGCAAACGGCATGTTGACCAGGTGACCAAGCAGAAGCAGTACTAGGCCAACTGTGAGCGTGGCGCCGTACCCACCGGCTATCCAGCGGGTATGGCGCCCGCGCAGTAACAGGTGCAGCAGCAGCACGCTCAGGCTACAATAAAGCAGGCGGTAACTACTGGCCACGGGTAGGCCATGGGTACTGATGTTTGACACAACGGCGTGGCTAGTGACGCCCCACTCAGGGTGTCCTACCAAGGAAAAAAGAACCTGCCAGCCGCTCGTCAGCCAGGTAAAGACGCGTTCTTCAAACTGCCCAAATAGAAATAGCGCCAGCCCTACTGCCAGCAGGAGCACGCGGCGCTGAGACGGGTGAGAGCCCATTGGGAGGAGAATAAGCTTAGGAAGCTGCATACGCACCAGGAAGCATGCGTCCTTGCCGAACCCACAGGTGCCAGAGGCCCAGAATAGCCACGTAGGCGACAAAAGAGAACGTGTAATGGTGATTGAAGTCCACTGTGTGATACCAGTACGTGTGGTTCAGCGCCAAGAGGGCCACGCGTAGAACATTGAGCAGGTAGACTGCGCCAATGCCGAGCGGAATAAACCAGGCCTTGCGCCGGCGACTACCGGGGTAGGCCAGCACGAAGCCGGTGAACAGCGTGTACAGCGCCAGCCCGTTGCACGGGTCGCCCACCAGCACGGCCGGCGACCCGTGCATGGTCACGGTAGTGGGGGTGGCAGGGGCCGTCGCGGCGGCGAAGCCGACGGCGTGCAGACTTCCGGCGGCGGCGCGCGCCACGCCTACCGATAGGGCCTGGTCGAGCCGACCATCGGGCCGGAGCCCTTGCTCGTAGCCCAGCCACCAGAGAAGATATAGGCCGGCAGCAGTGAGCAAAAAACGCCGCTGCGGGTGCGTGGTAAGCGAACGGAATAGAACCATGCGTGAGAAAAGTTACGCCACCAAGACGAGTTAGGCCGCGCGGCGACGCAGCCGCTTCAGGCCGTAGGCCACCCCACCGGCGAGGAGCAGGGAGGCGCCGCCGTCAAGGGGTACGGCAGTAGGGGGCGGCGGGGTCGTAGGCTCAGGGCCGCCGGCGCCGGGGCCTTGCGCCTGCGTGGCAAGGGTAGAAAGCAATACGAGTGCTACGGCGCGGTAAAAGGTAACGAATGATTTCATATGGAAGTTGTTAGGAAAGGAAGCGTTGGAATAATGGGCCTGACTACAGTATGTAGTCAGACCCATCTCTCTGCAGATTTAGTCAATGAGGAGCTGCTTGGTCAGGGTCGTACCACCGACTTGCACCCGCACCACATACATGCCCGTGGGTAGTTCGTGCACGTCTAGTGTCGTGCGGCCACCCACAGCGGAAAGCGGCAGAGTCGTCGCCCGCACGGGCTGCCCCAGCATAGTATACAGCGTAGCCGTGGCCGTGGAAGCACCCGCTACGGCCGGTACCTGCAAGGTGACTTGCTGGCGGGTGGGGTTCGGGTACACGCTCAGGCTGGCCACCTGGCTGCCGGGTTGCGTCGCCAGCGGCCTCAGCGGGCTGAAGCGCAAGAAGAACCGATCCGTAATTAAGCTCGCATTACTGGCCGTGAAGGTATAGCTGGGCTGCTGCTTCAGGTTCACCTGCTGGCCCGTTACGGCATCGTGCAGGTACACGTCCGTGGCGTCTACGTTCTGCAAGGCCGCCGCGTGCAGGGTATAGGTGCCGGTGAGGGGCACACCGACGGCCAAAGGAACGGCTGTGGGCGTGGTCAGTAACGGCAACCCATTGACGGCCAGACGCGCCTCCTCAGCCAACGACGATAGGTTCAGACCCGTCGTGTTGGGCAGCTTGGCCGCGTCGTAGTGGTCATCTAGATCAGCGGTAGCGCCGGCTTCGAAGTAGACGAAAGTCGGCTCGTGCATGCCAGCCGCACTCACTAGGTCCATCTGCACGGCTGTCCGCTTTTCGGCGGCCGGACGGTGGAAGGTAGTACTCTGGTCGGTCGTAGAGCGCCAAGCATCCAGGAAGTTGAACGCCGCCACCGGCTGCGACACGCGCACGAAGAAGCCCTGCATCGAGCCAATCAGCCCATCGGGCAGCGTGCCGAAGCCGTTTTGGTAGAACTGATAGGTGCCCCGGTACTGGTCGCTGGATTTGTACACGTACACGGCATCGATCACCCCGGCCGGCAGGCTGAGGCGGGCTTTGCTCCAGTCGAGGGGGGCGGGGTAGGGGTTACCCAGCAGGTGCCAGCCGGCGTTGGCCTCGGTGCTACTGGATAGAGCCCCGACCGGGATGCTGCCCGTGTTGAGCGTGCCCACCAGATCCACCGTGTTGCTGGCGTTCAGGTTCACGGTGTAGCCGCGGCCGCGCACCAGCGGGTCGCTGAGGCTGCCCGGCGAGAAGTAGCCGTATTCGAACGCCTGCGTAGTGCTGCTGCTGCTGCCTGTCAGGCGGGCTTCGTCGTAGCCATACACGGTGGGGAAGGGCTGCACGGTAGTGCCCACCGTGTTATAAGCAGGGTTCACCACCGGAGTGAACCCACTGGTCGCCAGGTCGGACACCGTAGTGCTGGCGACTGGCGAGCTGTAGTGACGATAGCCGGCTCCGGGGTTCAGGCTGCTATCAATCGCGCGCTGCACGGTCGCCGTGCCGAGTACCCGACCGGCATTGTTGACGACCAGTGCCGTGGCGGTGGCGGTGGAGAGCAGCGTGAACGGCTGCGCGTTCGTGGTCAGGTCGCCGTTGAGCGTGAGTACCCGTTGCAGCTCAGCAGGACCGCTCAGGCGAGCCCCGGCCGCACCAACTGTCAGGTGGAAGAAACGCGTGGGGCTGCTACCCCCTACGTTTTGCAGCGCGTTGCTGGCGAGCACCATCTGCCCGCTGGAGGCGGTGAAGGTGCCGTTGTTCACGAAATCACCCGTCAGCGTTAGAGTGCCACCGTTCTGCGTTAGCTGCGCCGTGCTGTTCAGCGTCAGGGCGCGCGCGGTGGCCAAGCCGGACGCGATGAGGGGGTAGCGGCCGCTGCTCACGGCTGGGATCTGGGCGTCGAGCGTGCTGGTAGGTACGCCAGCCGTCCAGTTGCCGCCCGTAAACCAGTCGGTGCTCACACCACCCGTCCACGTGGTAGCCGTTACCGGCAGCACGTAGCGTAGGCTGAATGCCGTTGCGGCAACGTTGCCATTGCCCGCCGCATCTTGCGCGACGTTCGCCGCGACGGTCACGGTGACCTCACCACCCGTGGTAGGCGGCGTAACTGTGAACGAGTAGGTAGTGCCACTACCACTAAAGCCACTCAGCGTACCGCCCGTTACGCTCGTCCTGCCTGCTGTGAACCCCGTAACGCTTTCTGAGAAGGTAACGGTGAAGGGAAGGGGCGAAGTGCTGGTACTGCTGCCGGACGATCCGGCCGCGCTGCTGATAGCGACGGTCGGAGCCGTAGTATCGACCGTGAAGGTATTCGTATTGCTCGTGGCGCTTACCGTACCATTACCCTCTTGGGCGGTGGCATACACCGTGTGGCTGCCCTCCGCTAAACTGGTAGGCTGGATGAGCTCGAAGGTACCGCTACTGGTAGCCGTCGTAGTACCGATGTTAGTCGCGTCAACGTACACCGTGACGGTACTGTTGGGGGAAGCGGTGCCGGCATACCTAGGGGCCGCCGTGTTCAGCAAGCTACCGTTAGCAGGAGCCGTCACCACAGGCGCAGCCGTGGTGGGAGCCGGTTGGGTGATGGTGAAGCTGCGCACGATCGTGCAGCCATTGGCATCCGTTGCGGTCACCGTATAGGTGCCTGCGCTCAGATTCGAAGCCGTGGCCGTGGTGCTTACATTTGGACTCCAGCTATAGGTATAGGCGGGGGTACCGCCACTAACGGTGATGGTAGCCGCCCCGTTGTTGCCGCCGTTCATGGTCACATTGGTTTGGGTACTGGTTGCCGTTAGCGCAGTGGGCTGCGTAATGGTAAAGCTCCGCATGATGGTAAAGCCGCTGGCGTCGGTCACGGTTACGCTGTAATTGCCCGCCGTCAACCCCGATACGGTGTTGGTACCGTTGCCAGTGAGGGTACCTGGGGTCCAATCGTAACTATACGGCGTTACCCCACCGGTCACGTTCACCGAGGCTGTCCCATCCGCCCCGCCGTTGCAACTTACATTGCGCTGCACACCGAAATAGCCCAAGGCATCACTTGTCGTAAAGGTTACACTAGTCCCGTAACTGGTTCCGCTAGCGTTCGTAGCGTAGGCCCGCACCGTATACAAGCTGCCGGCCGTCAGACCAGTAATACGCTGCGAGAAACTACCGATACCGTTGCCACTCTGCACCTTGGTACTGGCGGTTGTGGGCGTACCGTTGCCCACTACGTAGACGACGCCGCGTTCCGTGACGGTGCCCCCCCCATCAGCCGTGACGTTGCCACCGAGCGTGGCCGCCGTGGCGGTGATGCTGCTAGCCGTCGTCGTCGTGACCGTTGGCGCCGTGAGGGGAGCGTACTGGATGGTAAACGGCGCGGCGGCCGTACTGCCGTTGCCCGCCCCATCCTGGGCGACGTTCGCTGCCACACTTACAGTTACTGCGCCCGTACTGGCCGGCGTCACACTGAACGTATACGTGGTGCCGCTGCCACCACTATAGCCGCTGAGCGTACCGTTATTGACCGTCACATCGCCCGCTGCAAAGCCCGTCACGCTTTCTGAGAAGGTGACGGTGAAGGGAATGGGGGAGGTGGCCGTGGAGCCACCCGAAGGACCCGCCGACGAGCTGATGGCAACCGTTGGCGCGGAAGTATCGATGGTAAAGGTATTCGTATTACTGTTGACGCTCGTATTACCACTGGCATCGGTGGTCCTGGTCACAACGGTGTGCGTCCCATCCGCTAGCGCAGAAGGTGCCGGTAGCTGCCAGCTCCCACCGCTGGTAACCTGCGTGGTGGCCTCCAGCGGAGTACCATCTATTACGCCCATCACCATACTACCTGCTTCGGCCGTTCCGTTGTAAGTCGGCGTGTTCGTTGCCAGTAGACTGCCGTTGGCCGGCGTCGTCACGACTGGGGCGGCCGGGGCTGTTTTGTCGATGGTATAGGTTTCGCCGACGAAAGGCACGTTGGAAACCGTGGGCGAAAGACCGGTTGCGTTGGCCAGGTTGAGTCGAAGCGTCCCATCGCCCGAACCCGTATTCACTCTCACCGTGTATGTGGTGCCCGAACCACTAATGGACGTGATGCTGGCTCCTGTCAGGCCGCTGGTCGTTATAGAGAAGTTACTGCTACTGAGCCCACTCACAGTACTTGAAAAGGTCAGTGCAAAAGCCACCGCCGTAGTGTTAGTCGGTGAAGCAGTAGCGCGCACAAGCGACGTAGCCGTGACGGCTGCGGCCGGCTGGGTGATGGTATACGCGCGGCTAGTCGTGCAGCCGCTGGCATCGGTCACGGTGACGGTGTAGTTGCCAGCCGTCAGGCCCGTTACTGTGGCCGTTGTCTGGGTGAGCGGACTACTCGTTGTGTTGTTGCGCCAGCTGTAGCTATACGGCGAGGTGCCGCCGCTCATGTTGACGGTAGCAGTGCCATTATTGCCACCAGCGGTCGAAACATTTACTTGCGAACCAGTAGTAGCCAGCGCGCTCGGCTCCGTCAGAGTAAACGTACTCGTCGCCGTAGCGCCGCTGGCATCGGTCACGGTGACGGTGTAGTTGCCAGCCGTCAGGCCCGTTACCGTGGCCGTTGTCTGGGTGAGCGGACTACTCGTTGTGTTGTTGCGCCAGCTGTAACTATACGGCGAGGTGCCGCCGCTCACGCGCACCGTGGCCATGCCCGTGTTGCCTCCATTGCAAGCCAGGTTAGTTTGTGAGCTGGGAGAGGCTGTCAGCGCGGCCGCCGTCGTGAAGGATTGAACCGCGCCATAGCCGGTGCCCATGCTATTGATGGCGTAGGACCGTACGTAGTACGTGGTGCCGCTCGTTAGCCCGCTTACTTTTTGCGAGAAGCTGCCCGTCCCCGAACCAATAGTGACTTTCGTGTTGCTAGTAGTTGGCGTAGTCGCAGTGCTACTGTACACCACGCCCCGGTCAATTACGTTGGCCCCGCCGTCGGCCGTTACGTTGCCCCCGAGCGTCGCTGCCGTGCTGCTGATGTCGTTCGCTGCACTAGTAACAATAGTGGGCGCCACTAGAGCACTCGTTACGGGAACAGACAAACCCGTCACTTGCGCTGCTACGGGTGCGGTCTGTGTGACGCTGCCCGTTAGTAGATTGACGGTTTTGATCGCACGATTGGTTGCAGTTGATTCATATACAAAAGCGCGGTTAGTGGCGGCATCCAGCGCCAGCAGGAAGGGAGACGCCGTGACGGCCGGCACAATCACGCTGGGGCTAGTCCCATCGGGGCGGAACCGATTCAAAGCATCAATGCTGGTAGTGGTCGCGATGCTATTGTCAGAGGTCAAGTAATAAAGAAAGCCTGTTGCCACATCGTACTCGATCGCTTGCACCAGCGCACTAACAGGCGTTGTTTGCGTAACGGTGCGTGAGGCGAGGTTAACGGTCTTGATGGCGCGCGCCGTGTTAAGCCCTTCATAAAAATACACCTCATTTGCTGCTGTATTCAGGGCCAGATATAAGGGAGAAGTAGACAGCGACGCAACTAGTACCTCCGCGCCCGTTCCATCCGGATGCACCCGGTTGAGTGCATCCGTCGGTTCTATGGTAGCTGGCACATCTGCACTCGTCAGGTAATAGATATAATCACTGGCTGGATCGTAGCGAAGCGCTCTAATGCCCGCTTGTATGCCACTGATGGAGCGAATAAGTGCTCCCGTGGTCAGATTGATGACCTTGATGGCTCGGTTGGCCAGTACTGACTCATAAACGAAAGCCCGATTCGTTGGAACATCGACGGCTAATAGAAACGGGGAGGCAGTGACGGCCGGGGCGATTACCATCGCGTTGGTACCGTCGTACTCCATCCGGTTCAGCGCGTCGGTTGCTGTGGTAGCAGAGCCATTGGCATCCGTGGTTAAGTAAAACACCTGTGCCTGACTGCTCGTTGTAAGACCCAGCCACGAGCCGAGTAAGAGTAGAACAGAACAAATTAGCTGGTAGGAAGTGATCGAGTAGGGTTGCTTCATATGCATAAGATAAAGCGAGGAAAGACGGGTCTTTGGGGCATCTACTTGCCACCTATTAACTGCAATACAAGGCGTAGAAAATATCTACTAATAGGTGCTTAGGCAAGAAAAAGCCTTCTGTTGCGTAACAGAAGGCTTTTTCAGAAAAGAGTTACGCTATTGGCGGCTAGGATATATTCCTTGCAGACAAATCAAGTAGTTAAGGACTACATAAGGAGGTTGCACCGCAAAGGGCTGGTTGCCCCCTACGGAAGAAATAGCCTGTGGATTTGCTACGGCGTCAGCGGAGGCAGCGTAGCCATTCACATTCACGGGACCTCCAGAACCAGAATCTGTAAACTGGCCAATTGCGGGTACCCCATTCACAGGTGAGTCAGTGGTGCCTGCGGTTTTGTTAACACCTAATGCGTGCGTATGCATCGGCATATTAGCGACAGTCAAAGTCACTTTTTCCGTTCCTGCAGCCTGCCCTATGGGATAGGTAGTACCCGTGGTGCTTGCCCCTTGACCAATAGCAACGCGACCGTTCAAATTAGGCAGGCCAAAGGTGTTGACCCCATCCCCACCATATCTGGTACCTAATAGAGCAAATAGCGCTGAGTACTGTCTAATCTGCATCAGTTGGCCATTACATAATGCCCACCCTTGCGGGGCAAAGTCAAAGCCCACTAATATTATCTGACCGAGAAAGGCTTCATCCATTTTAAAAAAGATTTATACAGTAAAAAAGTAAAGGAAATTATCCCGTCATCAACGATAAAAAAGCTACAGTAATAATTAATTATTACTGTAGCTTACAATTAACGATTGATTTTGCAGTGTAAATACAACGGTATTATTTGTATTTAACGCATCATCCACAACACTACTGCGAATCGTAACGGCCTGCTGTGAGGCAATAATGTTGCCTCCACTATCAACCACTGCTACCACGCTGTCTAGGTAAGGATTTGTCGTTCCCTGGCTATAGGTATACAATTGATTATGACCCGGATTTAGGCTAAATTCTTGTGTGCCGGCCTCAGAACCAGGAATGTCACCGTTGCGTATGGTTAGCGTAACGGCTATCGCATATGGTGTCTGGTTCGTAAAATTCTTTGCTCCCATCTAGTATATATTTTGTAGTAAGTCAATAGCGAGATTCAAATACGATACCAGATGACATAAATAGTATATTTGCGATAAAAATTAATGTTTTTTATCGCAATATTTATGAAGTTAAGCCTTGTGCTATAGAATGGTAGACTCATTATGATAATTTAAATCTCAAATCAGGAAAACGTTATACGTTTTTATGTATTATCATATAATGTACATTTTATTTCGATGTCATAGCTCAAGCAAAACCTTCTGTTATTTGATGTGCCGCCGTAATGTTGTAGTATAGAGAGCCCGAACACGAACAAATTGGTCGATTACCGGGCGTGGATGTTCCCCCTTGTACAACAAAGAGAACTATCCTTCCGATGAGTTCCTGCAAGGAAAGCTAGCGTATGCCGAGGAGGAACAGACAAGAATTCTGCAACGAGCGCAGCTGACAAAGCACAGCAGGCCGGTAACTTAGCAGTGGTGGCAGCCCTCATCGATCAGTTCCTTATAACGATACCTCTGCTGCAAGAATTATCGAACCAGCTGAACGATTATGGCTACGATACACTCCGCAGCAAGCGCTATTTTACCGATTTCGCTGTATCCGGGCAATGAGTATATTGGACTTACCTATTTATTAACTAGCAGCTTGTAGCGGTTAGATCAATAAAAGCATACATTGAAACTCTCCTTGAACAAAAGTTACATACTAAGGACGGTGGTCCTCAAGCTGTAACGTGGGCCTTCGGCGACGCTCCTATGCCAGTGGCCTTGGTTAACAGTTTGTTCCTACAGCTAACTAGGCGGATTGGCCAACGTCCGCTTTTGGGTAAGCTGAGGTGGTCGGATAAATCTGGACAGAATAGGGTGTTATCTTTCCTTCGTCATGAAAGACAGCCCTCAGCCTGCTAA
>NZ_JAGETX010000032.1:0-18151 GCF_017589435.1 Hymenobacter defluvii | reverse complement strand
CTGTGTCTGCCGCGACATGTCGTTTCGGTGATTCCCCCCAAAACAACGTAGCCCAGCTGTTTCTGGCAAAAGCCGCCGAAACCGGCTTCCAAGCCCGCGTCGTGCACAAGTCTATCCTGAAACAGGAAGCCGTGAGTGACGACTTGCATCTGCGCATAAAAAGTTGCTCTAAGCCGGCCCAACCAGCCGCGCCTGGTAGCAAAAGCCCTACCCCCGGACAGGCAGTCTAGACCAGCGCAACTGCTGGCGCACAACCGCACCTTTTCACCCTTACCTCTTCCTCCACAGTTATTTCATTCTCGACGATGAGCCAACTACTAATGACCGTCCTGGGCGACTACAATCAGCAACTGAGTGCCCTGTTGGCTCGTGCTGAGCAGCAGTGGCCCACGCTGTGTGCGCACGAAAACGAACGGCTGAGCGAGCAGAAAATAGAGCAGCGGCGCCGAACCCTACTCCTGGCCATGACCTACCTAGACCAGTTGCAGCAGCTACTGAATCACCATCCGGAGTGGCAGGAACCTACTGCGTTCTGGGAAGACAACTTTCCGTTGCCGCCTGGTATCCGGCCCGCCCAATAAGCACGTGGCCCCCAATACTCGTTTCCCTACCCTCTGTAACAGACACTTAATCAACGTAGCCTCGCTGAGCTAGTTTCTCAGCGCTCCGATTTCGCGTGCGTATCCACGCTATGTCCTACTTGATTTTTCTATACCAGACGAGTTAGCACGACCATAAGCTCGTCCATTTGCTTGCGGCAGGTCGCGCAGGTATATCGTGTTACGCACCTGGTACTGCGTTTTTCTTTTTCAAGCACCGCCCATCCATGGCCCCCAAACTCCGTTTTGCCAACGTCGCCCAGTCTGATTTTTTCGCCACGGTGCGGCAGCGTGTCGATGCCTATTTTACGACCCAACACCTCTCGCGGCACGCCAACGGGGCCATGTGGCGCAAGACCATCATCCTGCTGCTCAGCTTTGTCACGTTGTACCTACTCGTACTAGTTGGGCCCTTCTCCCTCTGGATTCGCCTAGGTTTGGCGATGCTGCTGGGTGCCTGTTGCGCCTTCATCGGCTTCAATATCTGCCATGATGCCATTCATGGGGCGTTTTCTGCCAATAAGCGCGTCAACCATGCCTTCAGTTTGCTCTTTCATTTGGTTGGGGCCAACCCCTACGTGTGGAGCCTGACACACAACCTGGTGCACCACACCTACACCAATATTGTGGGGCATGATGAGGACCTGGAAGTTGCCCCAGGCTTGCTGCGCTTAAGCGCCGAGGATCCCGTGCGCCCCTGGCACCGCTACCAGCACTGGTATGCCTTTCCGCTCTACGGCTTGGCCTCACTCTCGTGGGTATTTCGCAAGGACTACGTTAAGTTCTTTCAGCGCACCATCGGCCAGTACGCTCCCCCGGCACACCCACGTCGGGAATACTGGAATCTATTTGGTTACAAGGCGCTGTACTACCTACTGTTTCTGCTCGTGCCCTACCTGGTGCTGTCGCTGAAGTGGTGGCAACTGGTGGTGGGATTTCTCGCGCTGCACTTGGTCATGGGTCTTGTGCTGGGGCTGGTGTTTCAACTGGCTCACGTGGTGGAAGGCACGGCCTTTCCCGTGCCGGATGAGCAGGGGGATGTGCAGGAGGCCTGGGCGGTACACCAGTTGCGGACGACGGCGAACTTCGCCCCGCAGAGCCAGTTGGCGAGCTGGCTATGCGGAGGGCTGAATCGGCAGATTGAGCACCACTTATTCCCGCGCGTGTGTCATATCCACTACCCCGCCCTGGCGCGCATCGTCCGGCAGACAGCACAGGAGTTTGGCTTGCCGTACCTAGAGAATGCGTCCTTTGGGGGGGCGCTACGCTCTCATTACCGCGTACTATACCAGTTTGGCCGACCGGCCTGAGCGAAGGCACTACGGTTGAGTTGCCTTCACTACCTTTCAGCTGTATCTATGTAGCCTGGTGCACGTCCCCGCCACGGGTACTAGCCAGCGCAGTTGACGCTCAGCACGCGAGAAAGCCAAAGCATTTGTAGGGGCCACAGCTCCACGCAAGCTCGGATAAGCTAACAGCGGCTTATGTCGCCACACTACCTGTACCTATCCACACTTTATTCAGCTGACTGTGTGGCTGAAGCACCTCCGTTCGCCATTCCCTCAGTAGAAATACGGAAGCTGCCCTTGGCTAGCGGCGAATACGCACCCAACCCGAATAAATACAGACGGCACTACCGTATAAATACTAGAAATTTGATAATCAGAAGATTAAACAGTGAAAAGACTGCCATTGCCGCGGTGTGAGTCGTAAGATGGCTCATACTTTTTTTCACTTCTGCTTGCTGGTAGGCGCCGATAACCCCACTACTTCAAGCAACCGATCGGAGCTTTTGGCTTCTCATCCTCTTCTGCTATGACATCTACTACAAACAATACGCTCGGCTCGGGCCGTGAGCAAGCGGTACCCTTCGCCACGCCACGCGTTCACGAACCAGTTCACCAGAATACGTCGCCCATGCTGGCCGCTAGCAAACGTATTTCCTGGGGCGCCATCTTTGCAGGGGCGCTGGTAGCCATCGTTCTTCAACTAGCCTTGAGCCTGCTGGGCTTGGGCATCGGCCTGGGCACTATCGACCCGCTGACTGAGCAAAACCCGATGGCCGGCATCAGCACGGGAGCCGCTATTTGGTGGCTAGTCACAACGTTGGGCTCGCTCTACCTGGGCGCAACGGTGGCCAGCCGCTTGGCTGGCATCCCGCGCCGTACCGACGGGTTGCTCCACGGACTCCTCACGTGGTCGGTGGTGACGCTCTTCACCTTTTATTTGTTGACAACTGCCGTGGGCCGCATTATTGGCGGCGTAACGGGTGTGGCCGGACGGGCCTTGTCGGGGGTAGGCTCGGGCATTGCCGCGGTGGCTCCCGGTGCGGGTGATGCTATCAAAAGCGAACTGAAAGAGCAGGGCATCGACCTGAGCGACATCAAGAACCAGGCGCGTCTACTGTTGCGCCAGACCGGCAAAGCCGAGCTAGCGCCAGAAAATATCGAGCGGCAAGCCAGAGCGGCAGGTAGCCAGGCACAAAACGAAGCCGGACAGGCCGCGGCCAATCCGCAGATGGCCGGTGACAGCTTCGACGATGTCATCGACAACCTAACCAGCAAAGCCGACAACATCGGCAACGCCGCCGACCGCGACGCTGCCGTGAACGTGGTGATGAAGCGCACCGGTAAGAGCCGTGCAGAGTCGGAGCAGATTGTTGATAATTGGATTGCAACGGCTAAACAAGCCCAAGCTAAGTATGCTCAGCTAAAGGTGCAGGCCGAACAAAAAGCCCGCGAGGCCGGCGATGCCGCAGCCGAGGGTCTTTCTAAAGCCGCTCTGCTGGCTGCGTTGGGTCTAGGGCTGGGTGCTGCCGTATCGGCCTTTGGAGGCCGTCAGGCCACGCCCCCTGAGGAGGTGGCGCTACACAAAGACCAGCAGCCTGTTGCCTAACCTACCCGCGAAAGAGCCTTCCCAGTAAATGGGGAGTGCTCTTTTTGCTTCTGCGTCTACCCTGTTGTGCTGTACTAGTCTGTATCGGTTGCGCGCTCCTACAATCGAGGTGCTGCAAGGCGCCTACCCCCTACCCAATCCACTAGGCTACCTACTCGTTGCGGTTAGGCAAGGAGCTAGCCCGGTGGCGCTTTCCCTTTCATCTACTCCCTTAGACGTATGAATCCTTTAGTTGACATTCGCCGCCTCGATCAGAGTGTATGGCTCGACTTCATCAGCCGACAGGTACTCACCAACGGTGAGCTGAAACGCCGCATTGCGGAAGATGCGCTGCGCGGGGTCACTTCCAATCCGGCTATTTTTGAGAAGGCCATCGGCGGCTCAGCCGACTACGACGACACCATCCGCGAGCAGGCACTCCAGGGCAAGTCAGCGGAGGAAATCTACCAGGGCCTGGTCGTGGCCGATGTGCAAGCGGCCTGCGACCTATTCCGCGAGCTGTTTGAAAGCCACGATAACAGCAGCGACGGCTACGTGAGCCTGGAAGTATCGCCAGAGCTGGCCGACGATACAGAAGGTACACTGGCCGAAGCTCGCCAGCTCTGGCAGGCCGTGGATCGGCCCAATGTGATGATAAAAGTGCCCGCTACGCCGGCCGGTATACCCGCCATTCGCACGCTCATCTCGGAAGGCCTCAACATAAACGTAACGCTGATTTTCGGCCTCGACCAATACCAGGCCGTAGCCGAGGCTTTTATTGCGGGGCTGGAAGACCGAGCCCAAGCGGGCCATTCGCTGACCAACAGCAACTCGGTCGCCAGCTTTTTCCTGAGTCGTATTGATGTGCTGATTGATCCGATGCTGGAGCAACTTGCTGCCGACGGCGGCGAGCGTGGCTTGCTGGCTGGCTCACTGGTAGGCGAGGTTGCTATTGCCTGCGCCAAACAAGCTTACCAGCGCTACAAGGAAATTTTTGCGGGTCCGCGCTGGGAAGCGTTGGTTGCCAAAGAAGCCAACACGCAGCGCTTGCTGTGGGCGAGCACAGGCAACAAAAACCCGAAATACGACGACCTGAAGTACGTTGAAAACCTCATTGGCCCCAGAACGGTGAACACGGTTCCGGTGGAGACAATGGATATTTTCAAGCAAAAGGGCCGTCCGGCTGCCCGCCTGGAGGAAAATACGGACCACGCCCGCCAGGTGCTGGCCGACCTCCCCAAGCTCGACCTTGACCTCGACAAACTGACGCAGCAGTTGGAGAAGGAAGGGGTGCAAAAGTTCAAAGAGCCTTTTGCTAAGATGCTCGCCTCCGTGGAGCAGAAACGCCAGCAAGCGCTAGCCGCCGACTAACATCGAGGGTAGGCCCCCTGGCTTGGGCGCCAGCCCCTACTAAGGCGCCTACCCATTACCCAACACGAACACCTTCATTTTTCCTTTGCCATGCATTCACCAGCCACACCTCCCCGTCTATCCGGCCCACCGTTGTCATCTGCCAACCCAACTTCACCGTCTGATGCAGCACCGGACCCGCTTAACGGAAGTTCGCTTGCCTATCTGCTCGACCAGCTACCTAAGTCGGTGAAAGAAACGGCTCTTAAGGCAGTCAGCCGCTATCAGCAGTTCAGTACTACCCAAAAAGTAGTGGGTGGCGTGGTGCTGCTACTTGCTATACGCCGGCTCACGCGCGGTGATGAAAGCCCTAAAAAAGGCCGTAAAAAAGTTCAGAAGGCTGAAATCAGCACTCTGCACGAGTTGCTGCACTTTGTCAATGATCGGGTAGAAGGCTACAAAAAAGCCGTCGAAGAAAGCCAAGACCCGCAGCGACGCGATTTCTACCAGGGCTTGGTAGGCCAGAGCGAGCAGTTTGCGCAAACCCTGAATGAGCACTTGCGCCACCTCGGCGGTGGACACGAAACCAGCACTACCCTGAAAGGCAAGCTTTACCGCCGCTTCATGGCTGCCGCTGCCGTTTTCACCGGCCACGACGAGCAGACGGTGCTAGCCAGCAACATTCACGGCGAGCAGTGGGCGCTGGCCGCCTACAAAGATGCACTAGACGATGAAACGCTACGCGGCCCCATCCGGCATGAGGTAGAGCGCCAGTATCATCAGTCGCAGAAAACCTACCAGGAGCTGAAGCGCATGGCCACGTAGTGTCTGGCTAAGGCCACCCGTGCTGAAGTTCAGCTATACCCTATCAAATCCGCAGTATCCCGTTTAGTTGTTGTGAATCATGGAGAAATCACCCGCTGAGAATCCCGAAAAAGCCGGCGACGTAGAGGCCCAGAAGGCCGGCAATGCCCCCAAAAGCGGCGAGCGTTCGGACCAGGGTGAAGCGCCCGCCGTAGACCACTACGACACCGAAGGCAAGCCCGACGCTGACAAGCGCAAGATGACCGCGCCCGACACGCTGGGGGCCAAACACCAACACCCGATTCTGGCTCAGCCACCCGAAGGGTTTACGGGCCTCAAGCTAGGCAAGCCCGCCACGGTGGCGGCCGGTATCACGGCGGTGCTCAAGTCGGGAGCATTCGCCTGGGGCGAGGATGGCATTGCGCGGGGCACGCACGCACTGCTCAAGCTCAATCAGAAAGATGGCTTCGACTGCTCTAGCTGCGCCTGGCCCGACCCCGACGAACACCGCTCGGTAGCCGAGTTCTGCGAGAATGGCGCCAAGGCCACGGCCTCCGATGCCGACGCACAACGCGTAGATCCGGCCTTTTTTGCCCAGCACAGCCTGGTGCAACTGTCGCACATGACCGACCGCGACCTGAACAACGCGGGGCGCATTACGCACCCAATGGTGGTGCGCCCCGGCGGTACGCACTATGAGCCAATCAGTTGGCAGGAGGCGTTTGCGCTGGTGGGGCAGGAGCTGAATGCCCTGGCTTCACCCGATGAGGCTATCTTCTACACCTCGGGGAAGGTGCCCAACGAGCCCGCGTTTTTATATCAGCTCTTTGTGCGGCAGTTTGGCACCAACAACTTGCCCGATTGCTCCAACATGTGCCACGAGAGCAGCGGCTCGGCCCTAAGCCCTACCATTGGCCTGGGCAAAGGCTCCGTCACGCTCAACGACTTCTACGAAGCGGAGGTCATCGTTATCATTGGGCAGAACCCCGGCACCAACCACCCGCGTATGCTCTCGGCTTTGCAAAAAGCCAAGCGCAACGGAGCTAAGATCATCAGCATCAACCCCTTGATTGAGGCCGGCTTGCAGCACTTCAAGAATCCGCAGGACTTCATGAATCCGCTGCGGGCGCTGGGTGCCCTACTCGGCGACGGCACCCAGATAACCGACCTCTACCTGCAAGTGCGCATCAACTCGGACCTGCTGGTGGTGCGCGGCCTGATGAAGGGCCTGCTCGAAGCCGAGGCCCTGAACCCAGGCAAGGTGCTCGACCGGGCCTTCATTCAGGAATTTACTACTGGCTACGAGGAACTGATTGAAAACCTGAACAATACAAGCTGGGACGACATTGTGGAGGCCAGCGGGGTGAGCCGCGCCGACATCACCGAAGCGGCCAACCTCATTGCTCGTCACAAGAAAATTATTACCTGCTGGGCCATGGGCCTCACGCAGCAGAAAAACGGGGTTTACAGCATTCAGGAAATTGTAAACCTACATTTTCTGAAAGGCGCCGTGGGGAAGGCGGGCGCCGGGCTGTGCCCGGTACGGGGCCACTCCAACGTGCAGGGCGACCGTTCGATGGGCATTTGGGAACGGCCCGAGCAAAGCTTTCTGGACGAATTGGAAAAGGAATTCGACTTCCACCCGCCCCAGGAGCACGGCTACGACACGGTGGAGGCCGTGAAGGCCATGCACGACGGCAAGGTGCCGGTGTACGTTGCGCTGGGCGGCAACATGCTTTCAGCCTGCTCGGATACGGAGTTTGTGGCCGAGGCCATGCGCAAGCTGCGGCTTTCGGTGCACATCACCACGAAGCTAAACCGCGGCCACCTCGTCAACGGTGAAATGGCGCTGCTCCTACCTTGCCTGGCCCGCACCGATGTAGACCGGCAGCACGGCCAGCAGCAGTTCACCTCCTGCGAAAATTCCATGGGGGTCGTCAGTATGAGCAAGGGCGTGCTGACGCCTCTTCAGGGGGAAATGCTGAGCGAGGTAGCCATTGTGAGCGGCATGGCTCTCGCTACCCTTGGTAGCAAGAGCACCGTGGACTGGGTAGCCTGCACCGAGAACTACGATACCATCCGCGACCATATCGGGCGCGTGATTCCTGGGTTCGATAAGTTCAACGAAAAGGTGCGCCGCCCTGGCGGTTTCTACCTACCCAACGGCCCCCGCGAGCGTAACTTCACTACGGCCAATGGCAAAGCCAACTTCACCTGCACGCCCTACGAGAAGCACGTGCTGGAGCCCGATCAGCTGGTGCTGACCACCATCCGCAGCCACGACCAATTCAACACCACCATCTACGACTACAACGACCGGTACCGCGGCGTGCACAACGAGCGGCGCGTCATCTTCCTCAACCGCCAGGATATGGCCGAGCGAGGCATTCGGGAGAAAGGAGTGGTGAATATTACCAGCCACTTTGAGGGCCAGCAGCGCCACGCGGAGAAGTTTATCGCCATTCCCTACAATATTCCGCGGGGCAACTGCGCGGCCTACTTTCCCGAGGCCAATGTGCTGGTGCCTATTGGCAGCGTGGCGTACAAGAGCAATACGCCTACCTCTAAGTACGTGGTAGTGACCGTAATGCCCGTCGAGGAGCCCGTTGGCACTCGCAAGGCCACTTCCGCGCAACGGGTGGCCGTACCGGGCTAGGCAGCCAAACCAGCTACTTCAACAAGCGGTTTAAGTTAGCTTGATAAGGCTGTTCATGAGACTGTTACGGCGCAGGCAACATTGCATACAACAAAGTGGGACGCGCTGGCGGTAGGCAATTTATTGCTCGACCGCCAGCGCGTCCCACTTTGTTGTATGCAATGTTGTTACTTGCTAACGCTCATGCGGTCTTCAATCCACTGTAGGGAAGACTGAGTCCAGCTGTAGGGTATGCAGGCACCGCTGCAATGTGAGACTTGCATTGCATAGCCTAACGCTGGTCCCGCGTTGGCGGAGTATTAGCAGTTGCGATACCAGAAAGCAAACTCCCTGCGTACGTTGGCAGGGTAGGGCGCCACAGTCTACCAGTAACGGGGCGTGTGGGGGGACGAGGATACGTACCAAGTGGGCCGCATCGACAGCAGCCAGGTTCACATGCAGCACATTAGCTGGCTGTAACAAGCGAGGATTTAACACAGGAATAGTGGTAAGGAGGAAAGGAAGGAGTGGTAGCAGTTCGTCAGCGCGGCAGGATGCGAATCCATGTGACTAAGAAAAGCCATCCGCGTGGTCAACACAGTTGACAGCACAAAGAACTAGCAAAACAAGCTCCTACACGCCCGCTGAAATACGCGTTTTGCCTGTGGTAAATGCGTTATTTTCAACCCGTATTTATTCAAGGCGTTTCCTTGTTCGCTCGAAATAAATACGGAATACGGTCTATTTTCCTACCCCTATTACTACCTATACAGATGCGTTGGCAATGCCCTACGAGTCCAGCAAGCCTTGCTCCATGGCGTACTTAACCAGGGCCGGCGTATTCTTGACGCCGGTTTTTTCCAGCAGACTCTGCCGGTGCGTTTCCACCGTGCGCCGGCTGGTGAAGAGCTGATCGGCAATTTGCTGGTTGGTCAGCCCATTGGCGACCAGTTGCAGAATCTCACGTTCACGGTGGGTGAGATGAATCGCATTTTCGGGGGAGGGAGCCGAACTTTCCGTTTCGCTGGTCAGTAGTTTTTCGAGCAAGGCTAGGCCGATATCCGAGCATAGAAAGCGCTTGCCTGCCGCCACGGCATGAATTGCCGTCACAATTTCGGCCTTATCCGCGTTTTTGAGCAAGTAGCCGTGCGCGCCGGCTTCTAATAGTTCCCCAATGGTGCGTTCGTGCGTCATCATCGACAGCATGAGGATGCGCAAGTCTGGATGCTGTTTTTGTAGTTCGTGTGTGGTAGCCAAGCCATCCAGTACGGGCATGTTCAGGTCTAGCAGGACAACGTCGGCCGGCGTGCCCGGCAGCTGCGTCAGTAACTCTTGCCCATTGGAGGCTTCGCCCA
Source organism: Hymenobacter defluvii (assembly GCF_017589435.1). NCBI lineage: Bacteria > Pseudomonadati > Bacteroidota > Cytophagia > Cytophagales > Hymenobacteraceae > Hymenobacter > Hymenobacter defluvii. The sequence goes on along the minus strand of NZ_JAGETX010000032.1, from coordinate 8,534 downwards.
CTACTTCGAGCAAAAGCTCCGCTGTGAGCACGTTCCGCAGACCGTCGCGCACAATAGGGTGGTCATCCACCAAAAAAACACGAATCATGAAGGGGAAACTAAAGAAAGGGGAATGCGCAAGCGAATATGAGTACCGTGCTCAGGAGAAGAATCTGTGGTGATGGTGCCACCCAGCAGGTCAATGGCCTCATGCAACATACGTAAACCAAGGCCCTTGGTGGTAACACCAAGCTCAAAGCCACGGCCGTTATCTTCGGCTCGTAGCACGATTCCAACCAGGAGTGGTTTCCAGTTCTAGCATCGCTTGACTGGCCCCAGCGTACTTGAGACTGTGGTGGGCTAACTCCTGAGCCAAACGATAAAGCGCAACTTGTAGCGGCTGGGGTAGGAGCACTTACAATAGTGCGAAACCAACTTGTTGATTGCTCAGTGGGATGCGCAAACTCCCGCACCTCCGCTACTCCCGTCTCGATGATCTGGCGGCACAAATCTAGTAGATTATCGTGCTCTTTATCAGAGAATTGCCCTGTGTGACGTTGACCTAGCAACGGCTGGCTATCGGCAAGCTATTCGACGGGAGAGTTAACGAAGATGTACCCCAGATCAATAAGATGATTATGTTCGTCGCGGATGGCTTTAAAGGCGCGCGGCACAGGTTTGCTGCGATTATACTACTTACATACGCAAGACAGGAACTGCTTCCCCATACTTCGTTGGCTGGCTAGGCTACGTAAAAACCGCCGACGCATTTGAGGAGAATACGGAGGAAGAATTGGTATTCACCACCTTGTCTTGCATTAGATCCTCTCCCAAATTTACAGCTGCACAATACAGGTGGCTAACTTGCTAGTATAAAGTTAGTTGAATAAACGTATTGCGGCGGTAATTATCTACGAAACATTAGTAGAAGAAGTATGCTACTGAACGCTATACAGTTTAGTTCTGGGGGAGCCTGTGTTCTGAGTTATGATGAATCCTCGCACTGGCTGTATGCCAAGTGGAGCGGTCTAATTGGTCACACTGAGGCGTTGCAGGGAGCCATTGGGTACTTGGACAAAGTATCGAATCATCGCAGTGCTTTTCTACTCAATAACAATCTAGCCCTACAAGGCCCTTGGTTCAACTCCGTAGAGTGGCTTGAACGCACATGGCTACCACAGGCTCAGAAACTGGGTTTGCGCTATATCGCGCACGTTGTGCAAGCTAATAGTGGGTATGATATTCTCACCCTTACGAGCTCTACGCATATGAGTGATTTTCTTGAATTGCAACTCTTCCATGATGTAACGGAAGCTCAAGATTGGCTACGCAACTGTCAGCAATTGGCTGCAGCGCCAAACAGGGTTTCCACCTCCACCCACCGGCAGAATAAATAACAGCTGAGGGTAGGCGGCACCTTACTGAAGACAGTAGCGGTGTACCTATCGCCTGTTTGATGCGGGAATAGCTGTAGACTGTATTGGGGTGAATGGCTCTGTATTTCCGAGCATCCTTACCTAACGGTATTGCGAGACTCGATAGCCCAAACAGCGTATGCCGCGCTGCGCGCTGTTGGTTTGTCCGAAGGCATCGTTTCTGCCTGATCTACCTTATCCCTACTGGTTATGCTACCACGCGTTTCCTCCTTAATTCCGCCCTGTGAGCCGGCCCGGCTACAGGCATTGCAGCCTTACAGAAGCTTGAGGGTGGCTCCGGATGCGGTTTTTAGTGCGTTAGCCGATTTAGTTTCTCGTCTCTTCGATGTACCACTGGTCTTGCTTACCCTTGTGGATGAAGAGCACACTAGCATCAAAGCGAGCTATGGCGTAACGCAGCACACGATTCCGCGGCAGCAGAGTCTGTGTGCGCTAACCATTCTACAGGATGCCATCCTCATTGTGGAAGACTTAGACCAAGAGCCCGCTACAGTACTGGATTTTGCGTTTGTCCGTTCCCTACATATGCGTTTCTATGCAGGCTACCCTTTACCAACCTCTGCTGGCTATAATATTGGCGCGCTTTGTCTGCTAGACTCTCATCCCCGGACCCTCAGTTCGCCGGAGCAACACCGTCTGCAACTGCTGGCCCGTCTGACCAGCCAACTTCTGGAGCTGCGGCTTCACCTGCAACAGCGTCAACCGGTGCCTTCGCCGGACTGGACTTCTCTTTACGATGCCCTGCATACAGCCCTGCTCCAACTAGACGAGTCAGACGCACAACTGCGCCACATCCGTACTGCTGGCTGGGCCGCGTCGCTTTATCAGCATAAGATTCAGCAGCGAGCAGATACCATCGTATACACTCTACAACGACAAATTACGGCCTTACAGGCTAGATTACTATCGTAGCTTATCTGCTAAAACATCCACTTGCCCACGAGGTGACACACATAAGCCAATGAGCTAAGTAGGAAAGTGTCGAGCAGCGCACGTCGAAACGAGCTAGGCTGCCTTCCTAAATTCAGTGCAGGATAAAATGCTTGTTCCCTCACTCACTTGGGCGAGGTGGTCTAGAGATGACGGACAGAAGAAAGACGTATATTTCTTCTGTGATGGCAGCACAAACCAGCGGGGCATCGCCCGACAAACAGCGTACATACGATGCAGCATTCAAGACTTAGGACCTGCGCTTGGCTTCCGAGAGCCACAGCACGCAGGCCGTGGCCCGGCAGTTGGGCATTAGCCCCAAACTGCTCTACTGTTGGTAGCAGCAGCTCGTAGCCGAGGTAGGCAGCGAAGAAGTGGCCCATGACCCGGAGGTGCGAGCCCTGCGCGCCTGCCTCAAGTGGGCCGAGCAGGAGCTCGACAGTTTAAAAAAGCTTTGGCCAGTTGCCTGCCGTAGGCGCAGGCTCAGCCAGCTGACCCGGTGAGCGCCTACCGCCACATCGCCCAACGGGCCGCTTACGTGCCCATCCGCCAGCTTTGCCAAGTGCTGCGCGTGGCCCCGGCTGCCTACTACGGCTGGCAGCGCCGTCGGCAGCTGCTGGCTTGAAAAATATCTGTGCGCGAGGCGTTTGCCGACCACAGCCAGCACTACGGTACGCGCCGACTGCGCGTGGAAGTGCAAGCGCAGGGCCATCTGGGGGTAGGTCGCTGGCACATCCGTCGCGTGCTCAAGGCCCATGGTTTGCGCGCTCAGCAGCCCCGTTCGTTAGCGGCGGCCCGCACCACCGATTCCAACGGCCGTACGGGCCGCGCCCAACCGCTTGCTGGGTCAACCGGCGCCTACGGCCCCCAACCGGGTGTGGGTAGGCGATATCACCTACTTGCCCCAGCAGGGCGGCAGCTGGCTGTACCTGGTCGTGTGGCTCGACCGTTGCTCGCGCAAAATCGTAGGCTGGGATGTACGCGAGACCATGCCCGAAGACCTGGTCAGCGAAGCCCTACGCCGCGCCCTGGCCGTGCGCCGCCCACCGGCCGGGCTCGTCGTCCACTCCGATCAGGGTAGCCAGTACTCGGCCACCCGCTTCAAAGACCTAGTCGCCCAACACGGCACCCAGCAAAGCATGAGCCGGTGCGGTAACTGCTACGACAACGCCCACGCTGAATCGTTATGGAGTCGATTTAAAGCCGAACTGTTCGACGGCGGCAGCTTCCCCAGCTTGGCCGAAGCCAAGCTGGGGAAGCTGCCGCCGTATTGCTTACTACAATGCCGAGCGCCGACATTCTGCCCTCGGCTACTTAGCTCCTAATCATTTCGAAACCCAACTCAAAACAACGTCCCAATTATATCCGGCTTAGGTAGACCACCTCAAGCGCTCTGGTTGCCAGTGGCCTAACGACACGCGCTCTAGCTACTACGGTAGGCATACCCTACTTGGTGCTACGATGTGTGCGGTTGGATGAGTTGGCGCAATCGTTACTTCACAACGAAGCGGGCGAGATGTTCCGACAAGCGGACGACATATCAAGCATGACGTTCCAAAATGCCTTAAACGAGTTGCTAAACAGCTTCAATGCACTATCTGAGCTGATGTAACATCCGTACCAAACTTTCAACTAAGGCCAGCAGTAGGAAAGCCTGCTTACGGAATGATCTTCTCCGCCTTCAAGTGTTCAAACTGGTTGCGGAAGGACGTAAAGCTGTCAAGATGCATGCCGTGGAAGCCGAAGCGGCGCAGCTTGTTCACGTCGAAGAATGCATCGGCCTCCACGTTGAAGATAAAATCGCCAAAGCCCCACTGCGCTAACTCGTCGAGCGTGTGCTGTTTGAGGCCGTACTGCTGCACCATGCGCTCCCACAGCTCGGCTTTGTCGGCCATATATTCTTGGAGTGGAAACGTAATCGGCTCGGCGTAGTCTACCCCAAAATATTCGGCAAAACGCGGCCACAACTGTTGCCAGCGAAAAATGTCGCCATTGGTGATGTTGAAAATTTCCTCGTTGCATTCCGGGTGGGTCGAAACCCACTCCATACCTTTGGCCAGCAGGGTAGCATCGGTCACGTTCACCAGCACCTCGTATGCTTTTAGGCTCCCAGGAAACCGGAAAGGAACCCGCAGCTCCTTGCACAGGCTGGCGTACACGGCAATCAGGTTCGCGAGGTTCATGGGGTTGCCCACCGCAAACCCAACTACCATATCGGGACGCACGGCCGTCCAGCTCCAGGCCTTCCCCACGGAGTGTTCACGCAGAAAATCTTCCTGACTGTAGTAGAAGTTCGGAGGAAAGTGACGCGGATCGGTTTCGAGGGCCGGCGTTTTGTAGCGGCCCAAATGGGCTCCGTAGGCTTTGCCGCCCTGAATGAATGTGAGGTGCCGCAGATTTGGCGCTACCTGTTCCAAACCCGTCACCAGGTTACGAAGCAGCTCAAGGTTTACCTGGGTCTGAGTCGCCAGAGTTTTGCCTTCGATGTAGGCGGCATAGAAGACGTGTGTGACCTCGCGCAGTAGCGCAGCCTGCTGCGCTACTGCCTTCGCATCAAGCAGATCTAGTTGCACATACGGCGCCGTAGTAGCGTAGTCCAGCGGCGAGGTCGACGTAACAAGCGTATTCCAGTTGCCTGTCGATTGGAGGTAGCTAACGGCGTTGCGGCCAATGATGCCGTTGCCGCCAACGACCAGCACAGTGTTCGTGGGCATAGCGTTTGGGTGAAGGAGAAAAGTTTATTTATCTTATGTACGGTCGTTTAGGCAAGAACGCGCACTGGTAGGCTGTGGGTCTACCCCAAAGAAACAGCTACCACTACTCGCCGCCATACTTGCTTTTGCCACCGCCGCCCGCATCCATGCGTACGATGCGAGGCGTGAAGGAGCCCAGCACATCGACCAGGTCGCGCTGGTGTGCCATCACCTGATGAATGTCTTTATACGCCATGGGTGCCTCATCCAGCCCGCCACCGATTAGCTCGATGCCGTGGTCGCGCAGGTAGCGGCGCACGTTGCCCTCCGAGAGTTGCTGCTTGGCCTGCGTGCGCGACATCTTACGCCCCGCCCCGTGCGACGCCGACTGGATGGAATCCTGCTCGCCCCTACCCCGCACAATAAAGCCGGGCGCCGTCATAGACCCGGGAATGATGCCCAGCACGCCCGCGCCGGCCGGCGTGGCGCCCTTGCGGTGCACAATGGCCTCACGACCATCGGCTAGGGTTTCTTTCCAGGCAAAGTTATGGTGGTTTTCCACTTTCGCCAGGGGCTTTTCGCCCAACGCTTGGCTCAGACGGCGGTGAATATCGCGGTGGCAGGCCGAGGCATAGTCGCCGGCCAGGTTCATGGCCCGCCAATACTCCTGTCCTTCCTGGCTGTCGAGGTCGAGCCAGGCGAGGTAGCGCGCTTCCGGGGGTAGAGGGCACTTGCTCATGGCTACCTTGGTGTAGTGCTGAGCAATGGCCGCTCCTAACCCCCGCGAGCCGCTGTGCGAGAGCAAGCCCAGATAGTGCCCAACGGGCAGATTCAGCTCGTTGTCGTCGATGGTGATATCGACCACGCCCCACTCCACGAAGTGGTTGCCGGAGCCCGAGGAGCCCAGCTGACTACTAGCTGCGTCGCGCTTGCCCCGCACCACGGCAATTTCCTTGAACTCGGGCCGGTCCAGAATGGGGTCGTCGGTGGGGTTCTTGAACACTTCCTTACCGCCGAAGCGCGTATTGGCGTGCAGCAGCTTTTTCAGCTCCTGGGTGCGCTGATCGAGGTAGTGCGGCGGCAGCGCAAACACCGATAGAGCCATGCGGCACCCAATGTCCATGCCTACTCCATAGGGAATCACGGCGTTATCAACGGCCAGCACGCCCCCGATGGGGAGGCCGTAGCCCTGGTGCGCATCGGGCATGAGGGCACCGTCTAGGGTGATGGGCAATTGCATGGCCGTATCCGTTTGCTGGCGGGCGCCATCCTCAATGAAAGCTTCGTCGTAGCGGCGGTAGTCTTTTATCTCTGGGTTCAGGCCTACTTTGCGGCTGGGGTCGGGCACAAACGCTTTGGCCAGCTCCCGCCACAGCGAGTCGCGCAGGTAGGCGTAGGGGTCTTCCTTAATCTTGCGCAGCAACGCCAAGGCGCTGCCTTTATCCAGCTTGCTAAGCTGCCGATCTTCCAGAATATCCAGCGCCAGGTTGATAACGTTCCCTTCCGGGTAGCCTAGTTTGCGCAGGTCGCTGCCGTGTAGCTTGGTGGGTTTTGCCATGGCGTTGCAAGGGTGAGTGTAGCTGGTTGAGCGCGAATTCCTTACCCTAGGTTCTAGAGGAGCTACAAGTAACCGCAGGCTAAGTAACCCAAGTTGCAGATGACGGTCTACCCGTCTGCCACCGACATGGACATGATGAAGCACAGGCCGGGGAATTAGGGGCTTTTGCCTGGGTGGTTGTGTGTGCCCGTACCAGAGTGGGCAAGGCCCGCTCCGGCACCTTCTTTTTGCCGCCGGTCACCGCGGACCTGGTAGCCGGGGGCATGGAACTGGGTGCTGATGACCTAGTGTTTCAGCAATCAGACACCAAGCAGTCCGCCGGCGCCATTGGCCTGCTGACCGGTAATATTGTAGACCGTCGGCAGCTGTACGAGCAGGCCGTGATGCTAGCGCTGGTGCGGTTTAAAAACGAAGTCCTGTATCAGCCCGTACCCCCGGGTCCTGAATGCAGGTGCGGGTAGACGACAGCATACGGGTAGGATTCTTGATCGTTTACGTCAGTAAATTATATTGTCAATATATTGATAATCAAAATATTGCATCAATTACAAGAGGTCAGAAACAGGTTAGTGTACCGGCTCGGCGAGCTGGCCGACCGGTACACTAACCTGCTCTGCAATCTGCCGGCGGCCCACCAATAGAATCAGCAGGGCCAGGCCCGAAGTACCCGCCATAATTCCTACCATGGGCACGGCAGTATGGTTGCTAAGCACGCTCACACCCACAGAGGCCAACGCGCCCATCGTCATGCGAATGGCCCCCAGCAAGGCCGAGGCGCTGCCGGCGTTGCGCGTAAACGGCGCCAGCGATAGGGCCGACGTGTTGGGGTTGCTGATGCCTAGGCAGCACAGGAAGACAAACAACAAGGCAATAGTACCGCTCAGCCCGATCCAGCCGTTGAGGGTGAGCAGCAAAAACACCAGCCCCGTCAGCACCTGACACACCAAGGCGGCCACAATTAGCTGCTCACTCTGGAAGTGGCGCAAGAGCACGCTGTTGACCTGACTGGACCCGATGAGACCAATGGAGAGGAAGGCGAAAATCCAGCCATAGGTCTTCGTACTCACGTGGAAAAGATCCATGAACACCAGCGGAGAATCGGCTACGTAGGCGAAGAGGCCGCAAAAGGCCATGGCGCCCGCAAAGGTGTACGTGTAGAACTGGGGCTCGCGCAGCACGCCCCAGAAATTGGTGAGAATCGGCAGAGGCTTCAGCGACAAGGAAGTGTCGGGGGTGTAGGTGTCGGGCAGCCATAAGATGCAGGCGGCCAGCAACAGCCCGCCCATTACGCCGAGGGTGATGAACACGCTGGGCCAGCCGAACGCTTCCGTAACGTAGCTGCCCACAGTGGGCGCCAGCATAGGCGATAGGCCCACTACCAGCATCAGCAAGGCAAACACTTTCGCGCTGTCTTTTACCGGAAACAAGTCGCGCACCATGGCCACCGAGGCCACCCCAGCCGCGCAGCTGCCGATGGCCTGCACGAAGCGCAGGGCAATTAAGCCGTCGATGCTCTGCGCAGTTGCACAGCCCGCGGAGGCAACGATATAGAGCACCAAGCCAACATAGAGCGGCTTTTTGCGGCCAAACCGATCCAGCAGCGGCCCATAGAGCAGTTGCCCCGCCGAAATACCGATGAAAAAGCTCGACAAGGAAAGAGCCACGCGGGCAGCCGTCGTATGGAGATCCTGGGCAATAGCCGGAAATCCGGGCAGATACATGTCTATGGAGAAGGGACCGAGCGCGGTGAGGCTACCCAGAATCAGGATCAGAAAAAAATATTGCTGCTTGGACATGGATTTAACTGAAAAACTAACGGTATGCTAAGAGTGTGTTGGGGAATTTAGGCTAGGCTGTGTGAACAGCTAGCGCATCCAATCGAGGGCAGCAAGCAGGTGGGCCACGGCTAAAAAGGAGGTAGCGGTTTTCTCGTACCGG
>NZ_JAGETX010000031.1:0-26946 GCF_017589435.1 Hymenobacter defluvii | reverse complement strand
CCGCTTTTCTGTTTTACATTTAGGCTGTTGAAACCCATTTTTCTAAAAAATTCATTTCACTATGGCTCATTCCGTCATTTTTTCGCCCGATGCCCCCGCGCCCATTGGTCCTTATAGCCAGGCTGTACAGGCCGGCAATACGGTGTATGTTTCGGGACAAATTCCGCTGGATGCAACGGGGCAGATGGTAGGCGACGGTGACGTAGCAGCCGAAACACATCAAGTTATGCGCAACCTGCAAGCTGTATTAAGCGCTGCGGGTCTTACCCTAACCAACGTAGTAAAGTGCAGCATCTTCGTGAAGGACCTGCACAACTTTGGCCGCATCAATGATGTGTATGGTAGCTACTTCGAGGCAGGCTATGCTCCTGCCCGCGAAACGGTGGAGGTGTCGCGTCTTCCTAAAGATGTACAGGTAGAGATTTCCTGTATTGCCGTTCACTAAAAGAATCCGGCACTAGGAGTATTCGGCTACTACTTCGTTAACAGCCGGATTCATACTGAGCAAACAAGAGAGCCCCTGGTCTTACAAGACCAGGGGCTCTCTTGTTTTAATACCATAATTATTTCATTTCTACATAATGGCTTCTACACCCTTTGTACAAATCTCACATCAATTAAGATAGTATCAACAAAGTACAATTATGGCATCAATATTGAAATAAAAAGTACAAATAACTGGTATTAAGGTACTTTAATCTATAAGATATAACATTAGCAACAACTTTATTAAGGATCTTAATTATTGATACAATACAAAAAATAGGCTCTAAATCTAAGCAGCACTTAAATCGCCCTTCTCAATTCAGGACCATTTAATAGCATTGTATGAGATTTTTCTACTGCCTTTTGCTTTGCCTGGTGACTACTTTTATCACACGTGCGCAAACCGTACCTGCAGTTACGTATACAGAGCCAATCGTGATAACACGTGGCGGTACGTACACGGGCAATTACCGCAGTCTGGACTCCAAGGTGCCGTGCGTGATTGTATCTACCTCCGAGCCTGTAACGCTCATAGATTGCACGCTGGTAGGCGCCGGCGACCTGATCAAAACTGGGGGCGGCGTGAATCTGACGGTACGCAACTGTCGTGGCTATGGCCTGACGCCTACCGTTGATAATCGTACGCGTGGACGGTTTCTGGATGCCTACCAAGCTAAACAGCTGATCGTTGAGCATAATTATATGGAGCATACGGCCGGTATGGTTGTGAATCGCTGGAGCGGCAATGGCTCGGCTCAACAGACCCTAACGGTGCGCTATAACCAAGGCCTGAACTGCGACGGGCGCTACCGCAACGGTGGTAAGGAAACCCGCAGCTTCGTGCAGCTCAATACCGTGCAACAGCTCGCAGGCATTGATATCAGCTACAACGAGTTCCGCAACGAACCCAACGAGAGTGCCGTGGAGGACAACATCAACTTCTACAACTCGTCGGGCACGGCACAAAGCCCTATCAAAGTGCACGACAATTACGTGGAGGGAGCTTACCCCTACCCTGCTACTGAGCCGTCCTTTCACGGTACAGGCCTCACCACCGATGGCGATGGCAGCACTCCCACCACCACGGCTGCTTACATAGAAGCCTATCAGAACCAATTTGTGAGTACCTGCAACGCAGCTATGAATATTGCCGCCGGCCACCACATTCGGTTCTACAACAACCGCATGGTGACGGATGGCTTGCTACCAGACGGCACGAAACTGAAGGCTACATACGCTGCCACAGCCGTTTTCAATTATTATCAGAAAGATGCCGCAACGTTCAACAACAATACTATCAGCAACAATACCATCGGGTACGTAAAATGGGGCTACAACAGCCCCTACAGAGACCGTCAGGATCTAAGCACCGGTTCCTGCGCTACCTGTACCGGAACTACGCATCTGCCTAACCCCATTACCCCAGCCATGGAGCAGGACGAATGGTCGCTGTGGCAGCAGAAGCTACAGCAGCAGCAGGTGTCCGTAGGCGTGCTGCGTACTGCTGATAGCGGTGGGAGTACAATACTGCCTGTTACGCTGGCCCGGTTTGAATCGAAGTATGTAGGTGCCCAGCTGCTAGCTACCTGGACTACTGCTCAAGAACTCAATAGCAGCTATTTTGAGGTGCAGCAAAGCACTACAGGCCTAGACTTTTCCTCGGTGGGCCATGTGCAGGCAGCCGGCAATAGCACCCGCACCCGCACGTACTCGCTGGCACTACCCCCCTCGGTAGAACGGGTGTATTTGCGGCTGAAAATGGTAGACACCGATAGTAGCGTTCGATACAGCGAAGTAATTAGCTGCCAGTCTTTTGCCGGAGCCACAGCAGTTCGGGCCTCCGAGCACACGTTGTACAGCTTGGCGGGCGAACAATTGTGGCACCGACCAGCATCGGAGGACCGCCCCGACTTACGCAACTTGCGCCCTGGCATCTACGTGCTTCGAACTCGCCAAACCGATGGTAGTCAGGTAAGTAAAAAAATACTTATTCAATAGGATAACCTATTTGTCAATGTGTGTTGAGAATCACAATAAAGTCGTATAATTATCTATTAATAAGATACATATATTCTTTTACTCCTTTCTCTTTTACAGTTATGAAAGAACTTGGTCTGGGCTTGTTTTTGATTGGACTGGTATCGTTGGTGCTGCCATTGCTGGGTTTGAAATTCATTTTCTTGACCTGGATTGAGCAATGGGGACCTACCGTATCCTGGCTTATTCGGGGCGGCGTTACGCTGCTGGGGCTCATCCTCTACCTCAGCACCCGCAATCGGGATTAGGCGGTGAAATGGTGAGATGGTGAAATAGTGAGTTTGAAGTTCTTCTTGCGCAAACCGCGCGGATCAAGCGTCAAACTCACTATTTCACCATCTCACCATTTCACCGTTCGTATCTTTGCGTAGTGCTGCTGTCTGGCGGCACTACGAACTGTTGTTTCTTATGGAAAGAGAAGTACGGGTACGCTTTGCCCCTAGTCCTACTGGTCCGCTACACATCGGCGGCGTGCGCACTGCGCTTTATAATTATTTGCTGGCCCGCAAGCTAGGCGGCAAGATGTTGCTCCGCATCGAGGATACGGACCAAAACCGCTTCGTGCCCGGTGCCGAGCAGTATATTCAGGATTCGCTGGCGTGGTGTGGTATCGAGCTAGATGAAAGCCCTTGGAAAGGTGGCCCACACGCGCCCTACCGCCAGAGCGAGCGGAAGCCCATGTACATGCAATACGCCTTGCAGCTCATCGACTCGGGCCACGCCTATTACGCTTTTGATACGCCCGAGGAACTGGATGCCATGCGCGCCCGCCTAACGGCCGCTAAGGTGCCCAATCCGCAGTACAATGCCATCACGCGCAGCCAAATGCGCAACTCCACTACTCTACCCGAGGATGAGGTGAAGCAGTTGCTGGACGCGGGTACTCCCTACGTGATTCGCCTGAAGGTGCCGCGCAAGGAGGAAATTCGCTTTAACGACCTGATTAGGGGTTGGGTAGTGGTACACTCTTCGGCGGTGGATGATAAAGTACTGATGAAGTCGGATGGGATGCCTACCTACCATCTGGCCAATATCGTAGACGACCACTTGATGGAAATCACGCACGTGATTCGGGGGGAAGAGTGGCTGCCTTCGGCGCCGCTGCACGTGCTGTTGTATCGCTACCTGGGCTGGGAAAGCACCATGCCGCAGTTTGCCCACTTGCCGCTACTGCTCAAGCCCGACGGCACCGGCAAGCTCAGCAAGCGCGACGGCGACCGGCTGGGTTTCCCAGTGTTCCCATTGGAGTGGCATGGCACGGACGCCGAAACCGGCGCGCCTACCGTGAGCAGCGGCTACCGCGAAAGTGGCTACCTGCCCGATGCGTTCATCAACTTCCTAGCCTTCCTGGGTTGGAACCCCGGCACGCAGCAAGAACTGTTTTCTATGGATGAGCTGATTGAAGCGTTTTCCATCGACCGTGTGAGCAAGTCGCCGGCCCGTTTCGACCAGCACAAGGTGCGCTGGTACAACGAGCAGTACCTGCGCGCGAAGCCCAACGCTGAGCTGGCGCAGTATCTCCTCGATGCTCTGCACGAGCACGGCGTGGATTGCACCCGCGAAAAGGCAGAGCAGATTGCTGGTGTAATGAAGGAGCGCGTGACCTTTCCGCAGGATTTCTGGCAGGAAGCACAATACTTCTTCCAGGCCCCAGGAAGCTACGACGAGCAGGTAATCAGCAAGAAGTGGAATGCTGCTACCGCCAATGCGCTGGCCGCCTTTGCGCGGGAGTTACCCACCGCCGCCCCCTCTACCCCCGATGCCATCAAAGCCCTACTCACACAGGTGCTGGAGCGCGAGGGTGTGAAGCTGGGCCAAGTGATGCAGGCGTTGCGCGTGGCCGTAACGGGCGCCGCCGCTGGTCCCGACCTGATGGAAACCATGCATATTTTGGGCAATGAGGAAATCAGCCAACGCATTCTGACGGCCGTAGAGCGCTTGAGCACCCGCGCCACTGCGTAGTCTTGCCGTTGTGGGCATCCTGAATAAGGGCCGCTTCGTACTAGCTACGGGCGGCCTTTTGCATTGATGTAGCTTGCCCCGACCTCTTTACAAAGCAATATGACGATGGCTAAGAAACCTGTCAATAAGAAAAAAGCAGATCCCGATAAGAAAGCACGGGTACACAAAGAGCTGGAAGGCTTTGAAATCAAGGTGAACCCACTGGGCGAAATCACTTCCAATTATTCCATCGAGGACATCAACAAGTTCCTGAACCGCCATGTGCGCGACAAGAAGCTGGTGAATCGCGACGGCCAGTTTGGCGGCAACGACGAGGACGACCTCTACCCGGTGGAAGAAGGTAGCCCCGAGGTAGAAGAATCCGAGGAGGATTTTATGGCGCGCACCAGCAAGCCTGCACCCAAGAAGCCTACCCGCAAGGGCAAGCCTGCCGCCGAGGAGGACGAGGAGGAGTTCGAAACCGGACGCGAGGACGACGAATAGCAGCAACGAAACCGGTTGATTTAAACGGTCGATGTACTATACTTGCGCTCGTTCCTTGCCCCTACCACTATGCACTCACACGACGTCGACTACCGCATTCTTGGCCACGATATTCAGGTTCTGGAAATAGAACTGGACCCGAACGAAACCGTTATTGCCGAGGCGGGCGCCATGGTGTACATGGAGGAAAGCATTGCTTTCGAAACCAAAATGGGCGACGGCTCGGCCCCCGACCAGAGCGTGCTGGGCAAGCTGTTTTCGGCAGGCACGCGCCTGCTCACAGGCGAGTCGCTGTTTATGACGCACTTCACCCACCGGGGTGGTTACGGCAAAAGCAAGGTAGCCTTTTCGGCACCTTACCCCGGCACGATTATCCCCGTTGATCTTGGTACCCTACCGCAGGGGTTGATTGTGCAGAAAGACGGCTTTCTGGCAGCGGCGCGGGGCACCAAGATCAGCATTCATTTCAACCAGAAACTGGGGACCGGTTTCTTTGGCGGGGAGGGCTTTATTCTGCAAAAGCTAACCGGCGACGGCAAAGCCTTTGTGCACGCCGGTGGCACTATCATTGAAAAGCACCTCACCAATGAACTGCTACGCGTAGATACAGGCTGTGTGGTAGCTTTTGAGCCAGGTATTGATTTCAGTATTACGCGGGCCGGCGGCCTGCGCTCCATGATCTTTGGAGGCGAAGGACTGTTGCTGGCCACACTACGTGGCACCGGCCGCGTGTGGCTACAATCAATGCCCGTGAAAAAACTGATTCAGGCGTTGGCCCCAACTGGCAGCAATGCCACCAAGGAAAGTGGTGGCCTGTTTGGTAGTTTGCTGGATGAGTAATAGTGCTTTGGCCGCCTACCTACCCCAACAAGCTGACCACAATAATCACCAAGCTCACGACAAACGCCGCTCCTAGGGCACCTAGTACTCCTACTACCGCTTTGTTGCCTAGTCGCGGCAGAAAAGAGAAAGCCCGACGGCGTTTGCGGCGAGTATATACTCCTCGTTGACGGGAGCGGGACGATGAGGACGCAGAATCAGCGGAACTGAGGGTAGCGGACATGGGCGGGTGAGGTTAGTGCGTAGTATTCCTAATGTAGGTTTTGTTCTAAAAAGTTTCTTCGTGAAATCGACTAACATACGCTCCTTACCGACGAGTTGGATTGCGCACACGATATTCACTGTTAAGTAATTATGCAAAAGCGGGGCCATACCCTATTTTCCCGCTACAGAGTCGCTACTAATCCGAGTACCGCCTTCATACGTTTCTATTTTTACCATTTTGCCTTGCGCATCAAAATAGCGCCACGGACCAAACCAATAGAAATGCGGCCCGTCGGGCTCGTTGACGTAGCGGGCCTGCCCTTGCCGTTGGATCTTGCCCGTTAAATCGTAGTGGCGGATAGAAATTAAGCCGCCGGGCTGTTGGTGATACAGTTCCCATTTTTCCCGCTGCCCGTTGAAGCTATAGTAGCGCCAGCGCCCCCGCTCGTAGTTGCGCCGAAAGCGCCCTTTGGCAGCCAGATGCCGCTCGGTTTCATCGTAGTAGATGCGCCACGGCCCCTGTCGCTCCAGTTTCGCATTGTAGCGATTGCGCGACCAAAAGCCAACAGGTTTGTGCACAGCCGTGCAAGCCGATAAGCTTAGGCCTACTAACAGAGGTAGGCCGAAAGAAGAAGCATAACGCATAGTATGTAAGTAATAGAGTGACTGGTAATGACTCCGTTAACTTACAACTAAATTATTAGTTATACTATCTCCTCTGGTAGCAGTCGTAGTATTTCTTCCAGCAGTTCGCGGGAGTTGCTGAGGCGCGGCACTTTGTGCTGGCCACCTAGTTTACCTTTACTAGCCAGCCACTGCTCGAACGTGCCGGGTGGTGCTACTGTTAGCATGGGGCGCTCCAATGCCAAGTTGCGGTGGCGCTTGGCGTCATAATCAGAGTTGAGCTGACGGAGTGTATCATCCAGTACGGCCACAAACTGTTCTAGACTTGTGGGCTGTACGTTGAACTCCACTAGCCACTGATGACCGCCCCGCGAGGTATCGGTGTTACTGAAATAAATGGGCGCAGCCGTGAAATCGCGCACCGTAGCGCCAGTGACTTGGCAGGCGGCTGCAATGGCCGCGTCGGCGTTTTCTATTACTACCTCTTCGCCAAAGGCATTGAGGAAGTGCTTGGTGCGGCCCGTAATGCGAATACGGTAGGGCGCCAAGCTGGTAAAGCGCACCGTATCGCCGATGTTGTAGCGCCACAAGCCCGCATTGGTACTGATAATGAGAGCGTAGCGCGGTCCTATTTCCACCTCCTCCAGTGTGCAGGCCTGCGGATGCTCCTGTCCTAGTTGATCGAGGGGTAGGAACTCATAATAGATGCCATGATTAAGCAGGAGCAGTAGGTCTTCTGAGTTGGGCTCGTCCTGCAACGCCAAGTAGCCTTCGGAGGCATTGTAGATTTCGAGGTAGTGCATTTGCTCCCGCGGAATCAACTGTCGAAACAGCTCACGGTAGGGTCCGAAGGCCACCGCGCCATGTAGAAACAAACTCAGGTTGGGCCACACTTCCGTGATGTTGGCCGCGCCGGCCAGTTCTACTACCCGGCGCAGCAGCACAATCATCCAGGTGGGCACGCCGGCCAGCACAGTCACATCCTGGGTAAGCACGTGGCGGGCAATACGCTCTATTTTTTCCTCCCACTCGTCTAACAGGGCCAGCTCCAGCGGTGGCGTCCGGATGTATTCGGCCCAGGCGGGTAAGTTCTGCATAATCACCGCCGACACGTCGCCAACACGCGAGTCGGGCTCAGCGGGGCGAAACGGATTGGGTGCATGCGTACCCCCCAACGACAGCGTTTTGCCGCCTAGCACCTTGCACCCAGGGTAGTGGTAGGTAGCTAATGCAGTCATGTCGCGGCCAGCGCGGTAGTGACCCTCCTGCAACGACTCGCGGGTGACGGGAATGTACTTACTACGGGCGTTGGTGGTGCCACTGCTCTTGGCAAACCACTGCACCCGGCCGGGCCACAGCACATCGGCCTCGCCGCGTAGCACGCGCTCCAGCTCCGGATAAAGCTCCTCGTAGGTATTGATAGGTACTCGCTGCGCAAATTCAGCGGCGGTTATCGCGTCACCGAAACCATATTTCCTACCCCACTCTGTATCGCGGGCCGTGCGCAAGAGCGTGCGCAACACTTGCGCCTGCGTTTCGTGCGGGTGGTCCCGAAACTGCGCGATATCGCCCAAACGCCGCTGTACAGCCCAAGAGAGGATAGAATTTAACACGGCGGGCAAATTAATAAACGTGCGTTAACCTGAGGCCTACCTCACCCACTACGGTAAACCTACTTATATCTTTCTTTTCAACTCGAAATGCTTGCCCAGGTACACCCGGCGCACCATTTCGTCAGCGGCTAGCTCCTCGGCGGTGCCGGCTTTTAAGAGCTTGCCCTCGAAGAGTAGGTAGGCGCGGTCTACAATGCTGAGCGTCTCGTTTACGTTGTGGTCGGTGATGAGGATGCCGATGTTCTTATGCTTGAGCTTGGCCACAATGCCTTGGATTTCCTCTACGGCAATGGGGTCGACGCCGGCAAAGGGCTCATCCAGCAGCACAAATTTAGGGTCGACGGCCAGGGCGCGGGCAATTTCGGTGCGGCGCCGCTCACCGCCGCTAAGCACGCGGCCCAGGTTTTTGCGCACATGTGTGAGGCTGAACTCATTCAGCAACTCTTCCACCTTGTCGCGCTGGGCTTGTTTGGGCTGACCAGTCATTTCCAGCACCGACAGGATGTTTTCCTCTACCGTTAAGTCCCGGAACACGGAGGCTTCCTGCGCCAGATAGCCAATGCCCCGGCGGGCGCGCTGGTAGATGGGCAGCTTCGTGATTTCCTCATCATCCAGAAACACCTTGCCGGCGTTGGGCTTCACCATGCCTACCGTCATGTAGAACGAGGTGGTTTTGCCGGCGCCATTCGGTCCCAGCAGCCCCACAATCTCGCCCTGCTCCACGTGCAACGACATGTCGTTGACCACGGTGCGGGCTTTGTATTTCTTGAATAAGTGCTCAGCGCGAAGAATCATACGGCAAAAATGGTGATTTACTGGCTCAATGGCTTCAGCACTTGCGTGCGCAGCGCCACTTGGGCGGGTGTGGCAGCGGGGTCTACCCGCAGCACGTTGTGCAGCTTTACGTCGAAGGTGCGAGGCGTGGCCGTCCGCTCCTTCGGCTTGGCAGCGGCCGATGCTTGAAAACGAACGGTAACGGGCTCAGCGGAGGTAGGCTCTACCAACGGCCGAAGCAGCTGCTCGGCGTTGGCCATCGTCACCGATTGGTTGTTTACGGCCACAATGATGTCGCCTTCCTCCAAGCCAAAAGCGTTTTCGGCGGCTTTGGTTTGAGCGGCTTTGAACTGCTCGCGGGCGCTGTCGTAGCTGAAGCCGATATTGCCGAAGGCAAGCGTTTTGCCTTCCTCTGTTGGGGCGTAGTGCCAGCCTATCTTCTGGAAATACTCGGCATAGGGTAGCGGCTCGTTACCGATAACGTAACGGTCAAAGAAATCCTGCATCTGCGGATTAGTAAGAGCCACGAACTCCGGAATCAGGTCTTTGTCCTCGAAGGAACGGGTAGGGCCGTATTTCTGGCGCAGCGTCAGGAGCACGTCGCGCAAGCTCTGACGGCCCTGGCTCGACTCCTGCAACCGAATATCGAGCAGGAAGCCGATGAGCGCGCCCTTTTCGTACACGTTCTGGTACATGTCTTTGTAGGGCGCATCCAGAATCTGCCGGCTCATGGTTGTGAACGACACGTTGGGGTACTTCTCCGCGTTGTCGATTTTCTGCTTGATGTGCTGACGAAACTCGTCGGGCGTATTCAAGCCGCCGCGCACCTGCACTAGTTGGGCAATGTACTCGGTCACGCCCTCGTAGAGCCACAAGTGCTGCGACATCTGGGGGTCGCGGAAATCAAACTCTCCTATTTCGCGGCTGTGAATGTTCAGCGGAGCCAGCATGTGTAGGAACTCGTGCGAGGCCACCTCCTGCACCATGCTTTTTACGCGGTCTGGGTCAGGAATTTCGGGTAGGAAATAGACCGAAGAGTAGGAATGCTCCATGGCGCCGTAGCCACCGTTTTTGCTGTTCAAAGGCGAATTCAACCCAGGGAAATACAATAAGAACTCGTAGTGCTCTACCGGCATCTCCCCGCCAAAATACTGCGCCAATGCTTCGGCCATCGGCCGCATTATTTCCTGGATTTGCGCGGCTTTCACCACCCCGCTCTCCGATACTACCGACACGCCTATGCGCGCGCCGCCTGCCGCAAAGCTGGCCGTATCGGGCCGGCTGTAGAGGATGGGACCATCGGAAAGCGTGACGTAGCTGGGAGCCGTGCACACATCCTCGGTGGCCGAGGGGCTTTGCTTGGGTAGGGCGGTGGCGCCGTAGAGGTCGGCGGGTTTGCGAACGGTGAGCTGGTAGGGCATCATCTTCTGCCCATCGAAGTAGCCGTAAAGGCCATAGTGATTGAGCACGAAGTTGCGGCCGGCCTCGAAGTTGGTGCCGCCGGGCTGGAAGATAAAGTTGTCGTCCTGGCGGGCATCCCAAGTGTCATCCACATAGTACTCAAGGCGGGCCAGCGTGCGGGCGTTGTCGATGACGAACAGGTTGGGCGAAGGATGCTTCACTTTCAGCTTACGCCTCTTGGCATCCAGCGCCGTGAAGCCGGACACGAAGCGGCCGTAGTCCTTGCGCGAGTAGGAGCCTGGTATCACCGAGGGCATAATGTACGTGGCCTGGTTCTCGGTGAGGGTAGGCGGCTGCACCACCACTTTTAGTCGGTCGTTGGCAACCTGTTGCAAATCGAGTGTAATCTGGTAACCGGCAGGCTGTTGGGCAAAAGCAACACCCGTGGTCAGCCCCATCAACAGAGCCAGGGAAGCAAATTTCATAAAGGAGGAGGAAGATAGAACACCCGCACAGGCAACGAATGAGCCAAGGTACACATTGCCCTACCCAAAACCTGGCTGGGGCGGCCTGCGTTCCTACCCTACCCTCCTACCTATTTTGTATGTCGCGCCGTAGTCGTACTCTTAGCCTCTCTCTGATGGCCCTGCTCTACGCGGGGGCCGGCATTATGCACTTCGTGAAGCCAAAGGTCTACGCGAAGATTGTTCCGCCTTATCTACCTGTGCCCCTCACGCTGGTGTACGTGAGTGGCGTGGCCGAGCTGGCGGGCGGCCTGGGCCTGCTCCTACCCGCCACGCGCCGCCCGGCAGCCTGGGGACTACTACTGCTACTACTAGCCGTATTTCCGGCCAACGTGTATATGGCTCGCCACAACGACGAGCTGTTTCGGCTGCCTACCTGGATGGTATGGGCACGCCTACCCCTGCAATTGGCGCTCATTGGGTGGGCGTGGCAGTTTGCCCAGCCGCAGCCGCGCCTTGCCAGCAACGTTGTGCGCTAATGCGCGTTACTCCTGCTATCATTCACCCCTTTTCATATGGCAACTACTACTCCTACCTATTCCGCTACCTGGATGCCTCGCTTATTGAGCATTCTGCGCATCGTAGCGGGCTTTATGTTCATGCTACATGGCACACAGAAGCTGTTCAACTTTCCGGCCGGTGAGCACGGTGCGGCTGAGCTTTTCTCGCTCATGGGATTGGCTGGTGTGCTAGAAGCGCTAGGCGGCCTGCTGCTTATTCTGGGTTTGTTTACGCGCCCTGTGGCATTCATTTCGTCGGGCCTGATGGCTGTAGCTTACTTCATGGCTCACGCGCCGCAAGCGCCCCTACCCATCCAAAACCAGGGCGAGTTGGCGGTATTGTATTGCTTCGTATTTCTATTCTTGGCGTTTGCCGGTGCTGGCGAGTGGAGTCTGGACGCCTGGCGGCAACGAGTGACCCGATAACCACTGTAAAACTGCCGTAGGATAAATGAAAAGGTGCCCTTACTTTCGGGCACCTTTTCATTTATAGCCTGTATTCTATGCCTTTTACCCGTTATTGCCTTGGGGTCGCAGTTGGTTTATTCCTTTCGGCCAACACTGCTCAAGCGCAACTAATATCCGATCCTACCCAAGCCACTGCCGCCCGCGATACACTGTTTCAACAGGCTACTCAACTGCAACAGCAGGCAACCCTCAATTTAGCCACCTTTAAACCTACTATCAAACGAGCTGGGCGGCGTCATGTACTGAAAGGCGCAAGCCCAAAGGTTAAACGTGCCATGTCGAGTGATATTTCGGAAGCAGAGAGCCTTTGGAGCTGGAGACATACCACAATTCGTCGGCGCACAGGCGTTGTAGAAGAACGTTATCAAGTTCGACAAGCAAATCAAATACTGCTCAACGAGCGTCGCCTTAACGGCACTGTTACGTGGTTAAAGGTTTCTATTCCGAAGAGCCCTACTACGAAAACCAATGTTTATAAACCCAGACACAAGGGCCTATATATGCGCGAAGGTTACCTTGTTTTCGACGGAAAAAATTACGTATTACCCGCCGCAACCAACTAGCTACTCTCTTACTCCCACCGAATATCCTTCAGGCGCAATTGCAGCGTGCGGGTGCCCCGGTACTCGTTCATTTCCACGTTATAGCACACACTGAACGGTTCACCTTGACGCATTTGCTCGTAGTATTCGCCTAGGCCAAAACCGATGGCGTCTACTACGTGGTAGCCATCCTGGGTGAGGGCTACCTTAAGGTGAGAATTGCCAACAATACGGGCAGAGTCTGGGGCGGCATACACGCCCCGCGACTCGAATACGGGGTTGGGGTTGCCGGGACCAAACGGCTCCATCTGGCTCAGCAACCGGTAGAAGCCGTTGGTAATATCCGTCAGTTGCAGCTCGCTGTCGATTTCAACGGGCGGAATCAGCTGCTCCGGCAGGATGCGGCGGGCTACTACCTGCTCAAACCGCTCCTGAAATTCTGGCACTTTGTCGACGGCCAGCGTGAGGCCGGCGGCGTACATGTGGCCGCCAAACTGCTCCAGCAAATCAGCACACTCCTCAATGGCCTGGTGCACATCAAACCCCGCTACGGAGCGGGCCGAGCCAGTGGCCTTGCCGTTGCTTTGGGTGAGAATGATGGTAGGACGGTAGTATTTATCCAGGCAACGTGAAGCCACAATGCCCACCACCCCTTTGTGCCAGTCTTCTTTATAGAGAACTGTAGAGCGGGCGTTTAACAACCGGCTGTCGTTCTCAATCATTTCCAGCGCCTCTTTCGTGATGCTGGTATCGAAGCCACGGCGCTCTTGATTTGTTTTGTCGACCACGCCGGCGCGGGCAATGGCATCTTCCTTGGTTTCGGCTAGCAGCATGGCCACCGAGCGCTTGGCATCGCCCATACGACCGGCCGCATTGATGCGCGGCGCAAAGCCAAACACTAGACTACTGATATTCAACCCAAAGCGTAGGCCCGCCAGTTCCCGCAGGGCATCGAGGCCGGGGCGCTGGGGCCGTTCGGGGTCGTTGAGCAGGCGCAGGCCGTGGTAGGCCAACATCCGGTTTTCACCATAAATGGGCACAATGTCGGCCGCAATACTCACGGCCACCAAGTCCAGCAGCTCGTGCAAGGGCGCCTCATCCAGCCCCTGGTCTTGGGCAAAGGCCTGCATCAACTTGAACCCTACCCCACAGCCCGACAACTCTTTGAAAGGGTAGGGACAATCGGCGCGCTTGGGGTCCAGCACGGCCACAGCCTGCGGCAGCGACTCGCCTGGCAAGTGGTGGTCACAAATAATAAAATCGACGCCCTTAGCCGTTGCGTCACCTACCTTTTCCACCGCTTTCACGCCGCAGTCGAGGGCAATGATGAGGGCATAGCCGTGTTCGGCAGCATAGTCAATACCCGCATCGGATACGCCGTAGCCTTCCTTGTAGCGGTCAGGGATATAGTAGTCGATGCGCTCGGGGCCGAAGAACTGCCGTAGGTAGGAATATACCACGGCCACGGAAGTGGTGCCGTCTACGTCGTAATCACCAAACACCAATACTTTCTCCCCCGCGTGCAGTGCTTGCGTGAGACGCCGCACAGCGCGGTCCATATCGCGCATGAGCAGCGGATTAGGCAGATCGGCGAGTGAAGGGCGAAAGTATGCTTTGGCTTCCTCAAACGTGCACACGCCCCGCTGGCACAGCAGGCTGATAATGGCTTCGTTGACGCGCAAAGCATCCGCCAACTGCCGAACGTTGGCGGGGTCTGGCGAAGACTTACGAATCCATCTTTTTTCCATACGGGGCGGGGTTGACAGCAGGGGGCAGTATCTTCAAAAGTAAGAAGAAAACCGCTGTGGAAATGTTGAATGTTGCGTTTTGGAGGATGAATAGTTCCGCTAACTTTCCATCTTTCCTACCCTACCGCACTATTCTCATTTCTTTTAACTCCTTTTTCAACGCCTCTAACTCCGTGCAGAAAAACCACTTGGCACCAACGACGACTTCGCACAGAGTTAGAGGCGTTGAAAAAGGAGTTAAGGGAGAGCTGATCTTGTAATTTCCTAAACGCCATCGCCACGCAACGCTCGAAAACGCTTGCGGGCCTCCGCCACGTAAATACTACCTGGATATTTCACCAGCAACTGATTATACAGTTCTTTGGCTTTGTCTTGTTCTTTGAGGTTTTCCTCATAGATACTAGCCATCAGAAACATAGCGTCATCACTCAGCACATCATATTTGGGATTTGATGTGATTTTGGCGAGCGTAGCCACGGCAGCCGGGTAGTCGCCCATGCGGCGCTGAAGCTGACCTTGCAGGTACCACGCCTCATCTGTGAGGGCGTGACCAGGGTACTTAGACACCAGCACCGAAAGGCCGCGGCTGGCCTCTGCCAACTTATTCTGAAACACCAGTAACTCAATGGCCGCATAGTCGCGCAGGGCGACGCCGGCGGTATCCATGGCGGTATTATCAGAGATGAGCAGGCTGAGCTGCATGGCATCGTTGGCTATTTCGCGGCTGGTGGCCTGCTTGAGAATATCTAAGTGACTCTGGGCTAACTTGAAGTCGGCGGCGTAGTAACTAAGACGGGCGTTGCGGAGCTTGGCCTCGTAGCCGATGGGCGAGTCCTTGTGGTCTTTCTCTACCTGGGAGTAGAGCAAGGTGGCCTCCCACGGCTCGCCGCGCAGCAAGTAAATATCAGCCAGATTAATCTTGGCATCGGCCACTGTGGTCGGGTTGGCGCGGGGCATGGCAATTACTTCCTGCAACAGCTGAATGGCTCGTGGCTTATCATCAAGCTGAAAAGCATACAGCTCGGCCATATTCGTTAGAATGGAAGCCGTTTCGGGTGTGCGGCCCAGCTCTTGCAACACCTGCTCGTACTCGCCTATTAGCCCATGAATCTTGGCTGGTTCCACGGGGTAGGTGGTGCGCACCTGCTCCTCCCGGGCTTCTACCAGCCGCTGCCGCGAAATAGCGTAGAGCGGGCCGCCTTTGTACTCACGCAGCACGTACTGGTAGCCGGCAATGGCACTTTCGTAATCGTGGTTGTGCTGGGCAATAGCGGCCACCTCCAGCACGCGGCTGCCGTTGGTCCGCTCCCGACGGTCGAGGGCTTTGGCCTGTACCAGCGCCCCCACAAAATCGTGGCGCTGTACCTGTAACCACAGCAGCAGCTCACTGTATACGGGCTGGTCTGGGTATTTCTGCACGTTGCTGAGCAGCTGCTTTTCGAGGGCCTCGAAGTCTTTTTCTTCCCGTAGCGAGTTTTGCAGCATGTTGCGCACAAAGGGCAACTGGCGTCCGTCCTGTTGCACTAAGCGCAATGTTTCGGCCATTAGCTGCTCTGTTTGCCCACCTTGGGTGTAAAGCTGAATAAGCTGGGGCGCAAATTCCGCGTCGTTCTTTGTTAGTTCTCTACCTCGCAGGTAGGTCTTCTCGGCCCATTCTGGCTGTTGGCGGCGCATAAACTCCGTTGCAACCGGCACGATTTGCTCGCTGGTCAGGCGCGTCAGGGCCTGCTCGTATTGTTTGGTGGCGGCGGTTTGGTCGCCTGCGGCAGTGTATACTTCTCCCAGCAGCACTGTGTATACCGGTTCGGCGGCATGCTGTTTGGCGGCTTTGCGGGCTACTTTCTCTGCCTCTTTGTAATTGTGCAGCGCCTGAAGTGTGTTCAGGTAATCGGGCAACACATCGGGGCGCTGCTGCTCAGCCGTGGGTAGGCGACCGAATAGAAAAGCGGCCTTCTCGTTTTCGCCTTTGCGTGCGTATTCCTTCGCCAGTGCCACATCTCCTCCCAGCATGGTTTGGGCCGTTAGCGGAGCCACGGGCAGCAACGAAATCAGAACGGGCAGCAAACGACGAGAGAAGCGCATACGGTCGTAATTAGTAGGTGCGAGTTGCGAGTTGCTGGTTATCAGTATAAATGCTAATAGTCCCCTACCCATCACTCAACTTTCTGAACGGCTCATCGCCCAGAATCATTTCAAGATAGCCACAAAAACCCGTTGGCTGCCACCTGCCTACAAATGAAAAGGCCACTCTTGCGGAGTGGCCTTTTCTAAGATAGATGCCTGTACGGAGGGCTTACAGGCTCGGGAATTTCACCCGATCATCTTTCACGTTGGCGTTGGCTTTCACAGCCTCGTAAAGCAAGCCGTCGGCGCGGGCGGTGCGTTGCTCCATGAGCTGCTTGCGGGTAGCGGCTACATCGCCGGCAGCGGCAGGCGCGTTGATGGCAGTAGGCTCCACGATGAGCACACCCTGCTCGCCTTGGATGGGCGCCGATTTCTGACCAGTTTTCAGGCCGAAAATCTTGCCAACAGCAGCTGGCTCGGCACCCAGGCCGGGCAGCACACCCGAACCTAATACCACGTTATCGGCGGTTTTCACCTGGGCCGAAGGACCATAGGCGGCCGCCAGTTGCTCTAGCGTGCCGGTTTTGCCTTTCAGCTTGTTGATGATCTGCTCCGCTTTCATATCGTTGCGTACCTGCGCCGTCAGCTCGGGGCGGATGCTGGCAATATCGGCGGTGCCTTTGCTACGGGTGCCGGTGAGCACGGCAATAACGTACTGGTCGCCGATGTCGAATACTTCCGATACGTCGCCTACCTTGGTTTCTTTGCCGTTGTTGCCATAGTAAGCCCAACGCACCAGCTCGCGGGCGTTTTGCAAGTTGTTCACGCTGCGGTCGGCAGTGCCCAGGCCTTGGGCCTCTTGCTTCTGCAACGACTTATCGGCGGCCACGGCCTTGCGGAACGACTCTACATCCGTAATCTGACCTTTCAGGTCCTGGGCGCGCTGGTAGGCAGCGTCGCGGGTAGCATCGGTGGGCACAATGGCTTTTTGCACCGCCGCTACCTGGTAGGTCTGATAGGTTTTGGGCTGAGTGATTTTGATGATGTGGTAGCCAAACGACGTTTCTACCGGAGCCGGCAGCAACCCTTTCGAAGTAGTACCAAACACAGCTTTCTCGAACTCGGGTACCATACGGCCCTGCGAGAACCAGCCTAGGTCGCCGCCGGTAGCCGTGGTACCATCGGTGCCGTATTGGCGGGCCATAGCGGCGAAATCAGCACCGCCTTTGATTTTGTTCAGGATGTCCTGCGCCTTGGCTTTCGCGGCGGCTTTTGCCTCGGGGGTAGTGCCTTCTGGCTTGATGAGGATGTGGCTGGCACGGGCCGCAGCCTGCTCGCCTTTTTTCTCACCGGTTACTTTAAACAGCGAATACACGCCATTCTCAGCGTAGGGGCCATATACTTGACCCACGGTCAGGGGTAGGTTTTCGCGCAGTTTCTCGGGCAGATCGGCTGGCGAGAGGTAGGCACCGTTGTAGGGCTGATCGGAGTTCAGCTTCACGAACAACGAGTCGTTGGGTGCGCTCTGGAACTGGGTAGCCAGCTGGTCGATGGTGCTGCGCACGGCGCTGCTGTCCTCTACCGAAGCCGCCACCGGAATGGTCACGTACTCGATGCTGCGGCCTTGCTCCACTTTGTAGCGGCTCTTGTGCTTGTCGAGGTAGGCCTGCAACTCAGCATCCGTCACCTTCACCGACGAATCCGATACTGTGTAGTACGGCACTAGCAGGTAGCGGGCGTTGGCAGTAGTGCCTTGGTTGGTGAGGTAGTTCTTGGCTTCCGCGCTGGTCACGTAAGTCGAGAGCTTCATCAGGTTGTTGTACTTGTTGGCCATGCGCTCAATGGGCAGGTTGGCTTCGAAATTTTCGAAGGCAGCACGGGCCTGTGGGGGCAGCTTGTCGAGGTTGCGCAGGTAGTCGAGCAGCTTGGCGCGGTCGAACTGGCCGGTTTGCGGATTGGTGAAGGCTTGGCGGATGCTGGGGCTGATGTTTTTGCCCTGCACCATATCTACCACCTCGTCATCAGACACTTTCAGGCCCAGCTTTTCAAACTCCTTTTGGAAAGCAATGCGGTAGATGGTCAGGTTCCAGGCCTGGTCGCGCAGGTAGCCCATCACTTGCTCGTCGGGCTGACGACCTTGCTGGGCGGCAAAGGCTTCTTTCTGCTGCTCTAAGGTATTCTGAAACTCGGCCAATTCTACTTCCTCGCCGGCTACCTCGCCCACGGTCGTATTGTTGCCACCGAACAAACGGTTGTTTCCACCTACCAGGTCACCGCCCACGATGAAGAGCAGCATACCGATGGCTACCGTGCCAACGGCCCAGCCGGATTTTTCCCGAATCGTGTTAATTAAAGCCATTTACTTGAAAAAAAGCACCGTATAAAAAGGAGAAAGAGGCGCAAAATAACCAGAATCCGCCCGACATTCAAAGCTACCTGCCAGTGGTGGGGTAGGAAAGGCGCATTTCTGTGACATTCAGCACCATAAATGCCACATTTGCTAACAAAAAAGAAGCTGCCCTATTTGCGTCGTTTGCCTTTCGGCCGGTTTGCGGCTGGCTTCGCACCGGCTTTAGTCGCAGTACCAGAACGGGGCACCGGCGTATCCTTGACAGCTGTTTTAGTATCCAGCCCCAGGTAGCGAAACCACATCACACACACAAACGACACCATATACAGGGTGTAGTTTTTTCCAATGCTGTTTTGCAGAATAGTTTGGTAGACTGCAATAATGAACGATACCACGGCCACCGAAAACAACACCGTCCGCCCCAGCGACTTATCAAATCGAAAGGCCATAAATTATGGAGTAGTCGTTTCGGTGACGTTGCTGAATTTACCCGTTACTTTCTTCAACTTATAGGACGTAAAGTTCTGATCGGCCTCTAAGCCGTAGCCGTCTACTGTATCCGTGGGGGTTTCGATGTGCACGTACATCTCGGGCTTCGTGTAGATCAGTAACCGTTGCTGGTCGTAGAACAGTTCCTCGGTTTGCAGTGTCTGCTGCTTGGGTTCGTTTTTCACCCGCACATGGCCGCGCAAAGAGTATAGGCCCTTGCTCTTTTCCTGCTTGCCGTAATCGCCGGTGATGGTATTGACTACCGTTTGGCCATCCTTGCTGTAGAACAGCAGTTTCACGCTTTTAGGGTACACCACATCGCCCGACTCAAATTGCTGCTGGAGTGGCGCAGTCAGCTTCACTTGGAGCTTGGCCGAGTCGCTAACGAAGGTCAGCACGTTGGTGGTTTCCATCATTGGGCCTTCGTACATGACTTTCTTTGTTGGGTCAGCCTCTTGCTTCTGACAGCCAATTAAAGCCAGACCCAACCCTATCCAGATACGGAATTCTCGCATGATCTTACTCTCTCTGCACTACTCAATGCGCCGTTTGATAAACCAGCGGTTATTGAGCGAAACCCCTACCTGCATCCGGATATAGTTTTCCTTTACGTTGCCGCTGGGGCTGTCGATGGTTACGTTGTTGTTGCCGCGTTGCCCGTAGGTGAAGGCCAGGCTAAAGGTAGTAGCATCTAGTGGCGTAGCACCGGGTATTGGGAAGCCAAAGCCCCAGCTCACAGCCCTATCGTAGAGGCGTTGTCCACCGGGACGGTAGGGAACCTCAGCTAAGCTAATGCCTGCTCGGTACACCACGCGTTTGAAGTAATTATCGACACTGGTTGGGTCTGGGGCCCATTCGCCGCCTAGTCCTACCCGGTAGGTATCGCTCAGGGGCACGTTGGCGGCGCTAGTTACGCCGGCTAGCACCGGCACCTGAAAGCGCGACCATTGCTGCCGGGCCAGGTCCAGGCTGGTGCTCCAGTTGCGGTTGTTATCAAGGCTAATGCCGAACTGCGCCAGGGTAGGCACGCGGGCCTCGCCCTTCTGCCCACTCACCAACACAATGCTGGTATTGGCGATGGGCGCGCCAGCCAGCGTGCGCTGCTCCTGCGTCACGTCGTACGTGCCGTTCAGGTTGGACTGAAAGCCGTATACGGCCGCCAGATTGTAGTTTAATTTATCCGTTAGCTTGCCACGGTAGTGCGCGCCTGCCCGGAAAATAAAGTCTGAATAACGCACGTGCTCCAGGCGCACGGTGCTCTGTACATTCGAGTTGTCGCCGGAGGTTACAACCGTGGTGCCAGAGGTAGCATCGATGGTACCGAACACGTAAGAAGCTGTACCTCCTACGGTTAGGCCTTTCGCTATGCGGAAGGCGTGTACCATATAGGCTTCTGATAGCCCACCATCGCCCGTAAATCGGTTGATGGATTGCGCGTTGGGGTCGCCCGTTACGCTACTGCTCGTTGTGCTTTCGTAATCGACGGCCGTGTAGGGCCGCAGGCCAGCCGCGGCCGCCCACCGTTTGGAGATTGGGAAAGCCAAGGCCAAGTAGCCCAACGTACCGCTACCATCGCGCTGCGAGTTGGTGCGGTTGCTGATGGTCTTGAACTGCCCCGTTACGGCTACCTCGTAGGTGGTACGAGAGGTGTAGTACACCAGCGCCGGGTTCAGCTCATTGACGTTGGTACCGTTGGGTGCAGCTAGCCCTACCCCACCCATTGCCATTTGCCGGACACCACCCGTATTAATATAGGCGTCGCCCAGGCCCAGGCGCGAATAAGGCGAGTTTCCCAGACCTTGTGCCTGCGTTTGTGCAGCGTTCAGCCACCCGAGCAGCGACAACCCGGCCAGGCCGGCAAATTTAGTTTTCAACATTATGCACTAATATTCGATGGAGCCCAAGTAGCACAAGCTCCGGAATGGCAAAGATATAGCCTTTCAGCCGTGGTTGAAAAAAACCGGCGTCGCCGCCTGTCAACAACACCGCCAACCCAGGGTACTGTGCCCGGTAGGTGTCAATCAGACCGTTTACTTCAGCGGCCGCTCCGTTCAGCACGCCACTCCGAATAGCCGATTGCGTATCATCCCCTATCAGGGGTACGGCCACTGAAGGAGCATTGGGCACTTCCAGTAACGGCAAGCGGCCCGTAAACGTATGCAGCGCCTGAAACCGCAGCCGCAGCCCCGGCCCGATGCTACCTCCCCGAAAGGTGTGACCACCTTCCACGAAGTCGCACTTAATAGCCGTGCCGGCGTCAATCACCAATATATCTTGGTTGGGATGCAGCCACGCCGCGCCTACTGCTGCGGCCAGCCGGTCGGCGCCTAGCGTGTGGGGGGTAGCGTACCCGTTGCGCAGTGGGAGTGGTGTGGTAGCGGGTGCCAGTTCCAGCAATTGCCCCGGCACAAGCGGCCGCAGCGCAGCGGCCCAATCTGTGGTAGGCTCCGCTACCGACGCCACAATGGCGTGGGCAGGCTGATGCAGTTGCACCAGCGCCAGCACCTCCGCCAGCGTTTGCCCCGTTGCCCGATACCGCAACTCACTACCCTCGAAGTATCCATACTTCACGGCCGTGTTGCCAATATCAAGAGTAGCGGTACGCATGAAGGTGAAATAGTGAATGGTGAAATGGTGAGTGGTGAAATAGTAAGCTTGATGCTTCTATATAAGCTGGATTCGCGTAAGCGGTACCGGCAGAACATCAAACTTACTGTTTCACCATCTCACTACTCACCACTAGGAGCCCCGCTGTTGCCAGGGGGTTGCGTGCTACATAAAGTATTTCAGACGGATTACCTCTTTTTCCGTCAGGAAGCGCCACTTGCTACGGGGTAGGTCCTTTTTGGTGAGGCCAGCGTATTGCACGCGGTCCAGCGTTACTACTTCGTAGCCCAGGTGCTCAAAGATGCGGCGCACAATGCGGTTACGTCCCGTGTGCAGCTCAATGCCCACAAAGTGCGCGTTGCCGGCTACCACCGCCACGTCGTCTACCTCTGCTTTGCCATCTTCCAGTTCCAGGCCTTCCGAAATGCTGCGCAGGTCAGCTTCTGTTAGTGGCTTGTCTAGCTCTACCTGGTAGATCTTTTTGTTTTTGTTGGAGGGGTGCGAAAGCTTCTGCGCTACTTCACCGTCGTTAGTAAAGAGCAGCAGACCCGTCGTGTTGCGGTCAAGACGCCCTACCGGGAAAATGCGCTCCTTGGAAGCACCCGACACCAAGTCCATCACGGTCTTGCGGCCTTCCGGATCGTCGGTGGTGGTGATGAAATCCTTGGGCTTGTTCAGCAGCACGTACACCAGCTTCTCGCGATTGAGGTTGGTTTTGCCATACTGCACCGTATCCGATGGCTGTACCTGGTAGCCCATTTCGGTCACTACCTCACCGTTCACCCGAATTTCGCCGGCGGCAATCAGCGCATCGGCTTCCCGACGCGAGCAAACGCCCGCGTTGGCGATGTAGCGATTCAGACGGATTACTTCCGCTCCCAATTCCTCCTCCTTGCGACGGCGCTTATTGCCACGGTTCGGATCCTGCTCGTAGTGCTTGAGGTTTTTGTAGTCTGGGGCCTGACCAGCCACCTCGCCGCGCTTCAGCTTACCAGCACGATGGTCGTTGGCATCGGGCGTAAATTTCTTATCCGTAGTAGTATCGCTACGACGCTCGCGCGTTTCGTACGCGCGACCTGCCCGCATCTCGCTGAAGCTACGGCTACCGCCCCCAAAGTTGCGCTCCTGTCGGTCGCCATACGACGGACGGCCTTCGCGCTGTCCGCCGAAATCGCGCTTACCAAAATCACCCGCTGGTTTCCGGTCGCCGTAGCCACCCCGGTTATCGCGGCGGTCTTCGCTACCGCGCTCAAACGTACGGGCTGGCCGCTCGCTGCGCGTGTCGCCTTCCTCAGGCTTACCGCGGTAGTCGAATGGGCGCGCTGCCCGAATGGGTCGGTCAGTTCCGGTTGCCTCGTTGCGCTCGGGGCGGGTAGGTGCTTCTGGTTGCGGCCGGAAAGCAGGAGCTTCCGCATTCGGGTTCGCCTTCTGAAACTTGCGGTTTCGCTCACCCGGCGCACCGCGTGGCACGGTTGGCTTACCATCCTGGCGATAGGGCTGACCATTCCAGGTTTCTCTCGATTCGTAGGCGCGCACAGGCCGGTTGTTGGGCTGTTCCCGCTGACTGTAGCCGTCGTTGCGGCTGCCGCCTGCACGACGGTCAGAGCCACCGAAGTCCCGGCCTCCGCCAGCACGACGGTCGTTGCCGCCAAAATCCCTACCCCCGCTTGGGCGCCGGTCGTTGCTGCCAAAGCTGCGGCCACCACTGTTGCGGTCTTCCCCGAAGCCGCGGTTGCCAAAATCCCGGTTACCACCGGGGCGGCTACCCTGCCCCTGCGGCCGGCCGAACGATGGGCGCGAGGTAAAGCCTTCACCCCGGCGGTCATTGTCTCGGCCGAAGTTATTACCGGCAGGGCGGTCGTTGCGGCGCGGTTTAGCATCGCGACCACCCTCTTTGTTTTTGTCGTTAAAAGAAGTGCGGCCACGGCGGCCGGACGGTTCATCGGAGAAGTGTTTCTTGCCCATAGTTGCAAGGGTTAGCGCCGTATCGCTACGGTGCAAAATGAAAAATCAATGGTGAATTGTAAACTGAAGCTCCCAACACCCAGCCTCAGAAAACAGTGCCCGGACCGGCGGTTAGATACTTTGCAGCCTCCAACCAACCCGTCCGGGCACGTAAGATAGTAGTGTACCGCTAGTCGCGGCGGGCCATTTTTGCTTCAATCGAGTGCTGCGTATGCGGCACGGCGCGCAGGCGCTCTTTCGGAATCAGCTTACCCGTACCGATGCACACGCCATAGGTACCATTCTTAATGCGAATCAGCGCGTTTTCCAGCTGCTGAATGAACTTCATCTGGCGCGAGGCCAGCTGATTCAGGCTTTCTTTTTCGGCTGTATCAGCACCGTCTTCCAGGACCTTCGACGATGACGCCGTGTTATCGGTACCCGAATCGTTGCGCCGGCTCAGGGTTTCCTTGATAAAGCTTACTTCTTTCCGGGCAGCGGTTAGCTTGTCCTGAATAATCTGCTCGAACTCAGCTAGCTCTTCCCTGGAATAGCGTAGGTTGTCGTCACTCATGTTGGGCAGGGAAAATATGATAAAGGGGTGATTGATTGCCTACCAGCATAGCCGTATCGGTCATTTGCCGGAATAGCCGCTCAACAGTAGCTTCTATAAATAAGTTTATAAGGCACTGTTCAGCGTTGTATCCAGCCAATCAGCCGACGCTGCGCAAGGCTTTTCGGCCGCAAAGCTACGTCTTTGTCAATTAATTAGCTAACGGCGCTTTTTCATTCTTACCCCTCCGCATACGCCCTTCTCAGAAGCCCAGCATGTGGATGGCGGCCACTGCTCCCTCCACTCCTTTGTTGCCATGCTTGCCACCCGCCCGATCCCACGCCTGCTCCAGTGTGTTAGTGGTAACCAAGCCAAAAATGACGGGCTTATTGAACTTCAATCCGACGTTGGTAATACCCTGGGCTACGGCGTGGCAGATATAATCATCGTGCTTCGTCTCGCCTTGAATAACTACCCCTAAGCAGATAACAGCATCTATCTCTTCGTGCTGGGCCAGTAATTGGGCCCCCAAGGTCAACTCGAAGCTACCCGGCACGGTGTTGCGGTAGATGTTCTCTTCTTTCGCGCCATGCTTGAGCAGCGTCTCGTACGCGCCTTGTGCCAGCGTATCCGTGATTTCGCGGTTCCATTCGGCCACTACCAAGCCAAAGCGCTTGTCACTGATATCAATAAAGTGGTCAGAAGTATAGTCGCTGAGGTTTTTGAGAGTAGTTGCCATGTAACGTAGGGTTTGCAGATGAGGAAGATTTCACGGACGCAGTAAGTAGATGCTACTAGTCGCTACCCGCGTTTATAAAAAAAGGACGGTACTGGACCGTCCTTTTTAATAGTAGTTGCTAGAACAGCAAAACTGCCATTGGGTTTTACTTGCCAGCCAGTGCTTCGGCGCGGGCTTTCATCTTGCGCGCTTCGTTTACCTGCTGAGCGCTTTGGTAATCGTTGATGATTTTATCGTACGTTTCCACCGCTCCGCTATAGTCCTTCGCCATTTCCTGCGCCGTTGCTTTCTTCATCAGGTACTCTGGCGAGAAGTATTCGTTGGCTTTGTAGTTCGCTGCTTTATCGTAGAAATCGGTGGCTTCCTTGTACTTGTTTAGCTCCATGTTGGCATCGCCTATCAAAGAGTAGGCCCGCGCCTGCACCAGCAGATCATCGGAGCTAAAGTCTTCCAAATAGTCGATAGCAGCCTGAAACTTGCCTTGCTTTAGCGCAGCTACACCAGCGTAGAAGCTAGCTAGGTTGCCAGCCTTCGTATTGCCATACTCCGAGGCAATCGTAGTTAGGCCATCGTACTGCCCATCGCCTTGCATGGCCTTGTTCAGCGAATCGGCTTCCCAATAGTTAACAGCCTGGAACATGGCAGTCTGTGCTTTCTCATCCTGCGAGGAGCGCCACATATAGTAGCCGATACCGCCTACCACAGCCAACACGACCACGGCCAGCAAACCCAGCAACAGGTTTTTGTTACGGCGCACAAAGTCTTCCGATTCGGCCAAACGGATGGCCAGAGCATCCGGATCTTCTAACAACGGATGTTCTGCATTGCCAAATTCGCCCTCATGCGTTGCGGGCTGCAATGGGTCAGTAGACACGCGTTGCGGGCGGTTCTGCGGGCTGTTACGCGTATAAGGAATCTTGGACATACTACGAATGGCTCAGGGGAGCCGCAAAGATGCTTGTCAGAAAAAGCGATGCTATTCGCGGATGAAAGGATAATCTTCCTCTACATACACATCGCGGTAGAGTTCTTCTGGATCGGGGAAAGCAGAGTTTTCAGCGAAGTCAACCGACTCTTGTACCTGTCCTTTGATTCTCTCGTCGATGGCGTTCAATTCCTCTTCCGATGCCATGTTGTGCGTCAGAATAGTGTGGCGCACCGCTTCGATGGTATCGCGCGAGCGGAAATCTTCCAGTTCCTCTTTGGTGCGGTACTTGGCTGGGTCGCTCATCGAGTGACCTTTGTAGCGGTAAGTTTTGAATTCCAGCAAGGTAGGGCCCTCACCAGCGCGGGCACGCTCGGCAGCACGAGCTACGGCTTCATGCACATCCTCCACGTTCATAGCATTTACCGGCTCCGAAGGCATATCGTACGACAGACCCAGCTTATACAGCTCGGTTACGTTGGACGTGCGCTGCACCGAAGTACCCATGGCGTAGCCGTTGTTTTCGATAACGAAAATAACTGGTAGCTTCCACAACATGGCCATGTTGAAAGCTTCGTGCAATGCACCTTGGCGTACAGCACCATCACCCATGTAGCAAATGCACAGGTTACCGGTCTTGTTGTACTTCTCGGCAAAGGCAATACCAGCGCCCATCGGTACCTGGGCACCTACGATACCGTGGCCGCCCATGAAGTTCACCTCTTTGTCGAACATGTGCATCGAACCACCTTTGCCTTTCGAGCAACCGGTTTCCTTTGCAAACAACTCCGCCATGATAGCATTAGGCGATGTACCCAGGGCCAGTGGGTGCGCGTGGTCACGGTAGGCCGTAATCCATTTGTCATCCTTAGTCAGAGCCGATACGGCGCCGGCCACACAAGCTTCCTGCCCTATATAGAGGTGGCAGAAGCCTTTAATCTTTTGCTGACCATATAGCTGGCCAGCTTTTTCTTCAAACTTGCGCATGAGCTGCATTTGCTCATACCAAGAGAGGTATTGCTCTTTCGAAAACTCTGGAGTATCCGGAGTCGTAGCCTTAGGGGCACCC
>NZ_JAGETX010000030.1:0-27270 GCF_017589435.1 Hymenobacter defluvii | reverse complement strand
CGCCCCCGCCCTCCCCCCCCCCGCTCCCGCCCCCCAGGAGGGCACCGACGCGCTTCAGGCGCCCCTGAAAAAGCCCCACCGAACCCCACTCCCCCACGGGGCCCGCCCTACGGCCACCCCAGACCCCCCGCCCCTGTGGCTATTATACTCGTTGCAGAAAGAGCGGGCCTTTCGGCTGTTCCGTTTCCCTAGTTCTGGAACAGAGAGATGGTAGGGAAAGTACGCTTGTAGAGCGTTTTGCACTTCGACTACTACTGGGCGGGTTAAGCAACCCCACCAACGAGGAGATACAACGTGCTATGTCTTTACCAGGGCTAGCTAATAGCCCATAATGTATTTGCTCCTGCTGCCAGCAATAGCTTTTATAACAGCAATGGCCGCGAAGCAAAAAAGTAAATCAGCAACGAAAATTACCGTGGAATTGAAAAAGGTAGGCGACCAATTTAGTGTGCCGTTCTCCACCAGGTAATCTATAAAATACAAGAAGTAGTAGTG
Source organism: Hymenobacter defluvii (assembly GCF_017589435.1). Lineage (NCBI taxonomy): Bacteria > Pseudomonadati > Bacteroidota > Cytophagia > Cytophagales > Hymenobacteraceae > Hymenobacter > Hymenobacter defluvii. Next base: position 26,775 of record NZ_JAGETX010000030.1, on the reverse strand, counting down.
TACAAAGTATAAAGCGAAGCTGATATTAGATAATTTAGTGAGGTTCTTAGACAAGAATTTATTCTGCATAATCTTGTCGTTGAACTTCCACAGCAAATAAATAATGCTCCAGCAAAGGAGTATTTTTTGGCAATACTGGAACTGCTCAATAAAGCGGATTTCCTTTTGGTTGAATATGGCGCCCAATACGATAAAGGCAACCGTAAGACCAATCAGAATAGGCCAGAGCAAGTCTGTGATGGACAGCAGCCGCTTGTGGTAGCGGCTGGCAAACATACCGAGCAGATAGATAGATAGGTAGTGAATAAAGGCTAAGTGGAATCGGTATAGCTCTGACGATCTGGTAACTATTAGCGACAGGCACATGAAAACAGGTAGGAAATAATATACTGTTCTGTTACGGTCGAGGTAGATAAAGACCGGTGCCAGCAGATAGTAGAAGCAGATCATAGGGATAAACCAGAAAGGCACCAAGTGCATTCCAGTTATATAATAGGCCACCAACTGCGTGGGTAGGGAATACGTGAAAAAAGCCGGAAATACTTCCGTTATATCTGGGTTGTGGTGGTGCGTTGCGAAGCGGATAAATAAGATAGGAAGCGAGATAAGTACGTAGGGCACCAAAATATTCTGCACTTTCTTGTACCAATACGTTTTCTTATCGAACCGCTTAGAGAGGTATTGAAACAGAAAGCCGGAGATAAACATGAACAGCAACGTGCCGCGTTGCAGAATAATAGGCTCAAATTCCGGCTTCAGGATACCGTAGCAGTGAATGGCTACTATAAATAGAATAGCAATGGCGCGGGCGTTCTGAATATAGTCCAGAAAAGCAGGCTTGCGGGTAACGGCCGTTGCTATATTGGCTTTATCTAAGAAAGCGGTTGGCCTCTTAGCTACAAAAGTATTTACAGTGTCCATGCGCAGCCCCTAGAAAGTTATGCTAAGAAGTTTCTTTGATAAAAAATGCCATTCAGTGAGTTAAAATAGTAATATGCTGATGTGGTAAATTTCAAAGACACGTATCTTCCTAATCCTATAGCTTTTCTCAAGGAAACTATAGCTTGTACAAGCCAGTATTGTCTTAAATAAGTTCGGCTATACGCTTGCTGAACGATAAGGTTGTACTTTTTTGGAGGAGGAGCATTGAATCACTATAAACATAAGCCTGCTAATCATCCTTTTGTCATAATTAAGATATTATCGCTTTAAGGTATTTTATAGTGTCTATGTTTTGTTTATAAGTATTTGAATGTCAGTAATTTGAAACAAATTAAGCTCTTCTGCTAATTACGTTTTTTGGAATTATTTATATTGAACTATTTTATTATAATAACACTATAAGCAAGCTACATATATTCACTGTGAAGTGATGATAGACGAGGCTGTTTATAATAATTTGGTGTTATATAATTGTTAATATACAGCATTATTTGATAATAATATTTTGTGTTTAGTTAGATAAATACAAATACAGAATCATTTCCAGCTGTAGTATCAACAAACAGTTGGAACTAGCCGTGTTGAGTAAGGCTGCGTAAGAGGTAGGAAATTCAGTTCTAATCTCTACATCTATGAAACTCAAGCCCATTCAAGAACAAACCATCGTTATTACGGGAGCTACCAGCGGCATCGGACTGGCTACAGCGAAGCTGGCCGCCGAGAAAGGCGCGAAGCTGGTACTAGCCGCTCGCAGTGAAGAAGATTTGCAGAAAGTAGCCCAGGAGCTAGGCGGCGAAGTAGCCACCGTAGCCGCCGATGTAGCAAATGCCGACGAGGTGCGGCGCATTGCCGAAACTGCCCTAGCACGCTTCGGCAGGATAGATACCTGGGTGAACAACGCGGGGGTAGGCATTGTGGGGATGATTGAGCAGGGAAGCGTGGAAGACTACCGCAAGCTGTTCGATACCAATTTCTGGGGCGTGGTAAACGGCTCCCTGGAAGCCCTGAAACATTTGAAGCCGCAGGGCGGCGCCCTCATCAACCTGGGCAGCGAGGTATCCGATCTGGGAGTGGCGCTCCAGGGCGTGTATTCCGCTAGCAAGCACGCTATCAAAGGCTTCACCGATTCGCTGCGGGCCGAGCTGGAGCACGAGGAAGCGCCGGTATCGGTCACGCTGATCAAGCCTGCGGGCATCAATACGCCTTTCATGCAGAATGCCCGCAACTACCTGGACCGGCAGCCAAAGCTGCCCGACCCCGTGTATGCGCCCGAGGAGGTAGCGTATGCCATTGTGCACGCCGCCGCGCATCCAGAGCGCGATGTGTACGTGGGTGGTGGTAGCAAGCTGTTCAGCTCTTTCAATAAGGTAGCGCCTACCGCTGTAGACTGGGTGAACGCCCACGTGATGCCTAGCCAGGAAGTTCGGCCCGACCAGGCACCCAGCAACCCGCAGGGCGGCTTGCACCAGCCTGGCGTTGGGGGCCGCGTGCACGGCGACCATCCGGGCTACGTGTTCCAGAAAAGCTACTACACGCGTGCCTCCCTGCACCCGGTAGCCTCGGGGGCACTGCTGGCGCTGGTAGGCGGCGCGGTAGCCTTGTGGCTGTCGAAGAAATAAAGCGCCGTCTGTTATATAGAATGGCTTAGTAGAGCTTAATAGAATGTCATCCCGAGCTTGTCGAGGAATCTCGCGTGCTGATGCTAGATAGTATCTTTCGTCAGCACGCGAGATTCCTCGACAAGCTCGGAATGACGTTCTTTTTTGGTCCGTCCTACCCTTGTTCTGTTTCGGATGTTCTCCGGAAAAGCTATTGTTATTTAAACTCCGAACAAACAATCGAGTATCCAGCTTGGATACACAGAACGTTCTTAGCTCTCCAGATAAACATGCGAAAACTGTTGAAAGGCGTTGGCTACTTGGTAGCAAGTATCGTGGCCGTGCTGATTGTTGTAGGCGTCGCGTTTGCGCAGCTAAGCCCGGAGCTGGGCGGCAAGCCAACCAAGGCCCAGCAGGCAGCCTATTTAGAGTCGGGGCACTATGTAGATGGGGAGTTTCGGAACCTGGTGCCGACGGAGGTGATGACTGGGGGGAGCACGGTGAAGGTGTTCTGGCAGTTTCTGTTCAGCAAAACGCCCAATAGTGAGCCGCCCGGTCCGTTGCCTACCCAGCCGCTCGACTCGCTCAGCATCACCCGCAAAACGCCGGACATGGTGCGCGTTACGTGGTTTGGGCACTCGGCCAGCTTGGTGGAAATAGCCGGTAAAAACATCCTGTTCGACCCCATGCTGAGCGTGAAGATGGGGCCGCTACCCCTGGTCACGCCCAAGCGCTACAACGATGCGCTGGCAATCACCGCCGAGCAGCTGCCGCCCATTGAAGCAGTCCTGATTTCGCACGACCACTACGACCACCTCGACTATAAAACCATCGTCAAGCTCAAGGATAAGGTGGCCCACTTCTACGTGCCGCTGGGGGTAGGGGCGCACCTGCTGGCCTGGGGGGTAGACCCGGCCCGCGTGCAGGAGCTGGACTGGCACGACTCCATCCAGCTGCCCGGCCTCACGATTGTGAGCACGCCGGCGCGGCACTTTTCGGGGCGGGGCTTGGGCAACCGCAATAGTACCTCGTGGTCGTCGTGGGTGCTGAAGACGCCTACCCACCGCGTGTTCTACAGCGGCGACGGCGGCTACGGGCCGCATTTCCAGCGCATCGGCCAGCAATACGGCCCCTTCGATCTGGCGCTGCTGGAGTGCGGGCAGTACGATAAGAACTGGGCCGAGATTCACATGCTGCCCGAGCAAACCGTGCAAGCCGCCCTCGACGTGCAGGCACGGGTGTTTCTGCCGGTGCACTGGGGCGCCTTCACCGAGGCACACCACCCCTGGAACGAATCCGTGAAGCGTGCCACCGCCGAAGCCGCCCGCCGCAACGTGCCCTTCACCACCCCCGAGCTAGGCCAGCCGGTGGTAGTAGGGGTAGGGCCGTTGCCGCAACGGCGGTGGTGGGAGTAGGGGTGCTGGTAAAAACAACATAGAGGTAGAGTCCTTTGCTAATTATTAGTCCACATCTCGGCGCTTACTGATACTGACTATAGAATAGTTGTGCTATCAAGCGTTACTTGTTCTGTTACGGCCCCCAGTAGCCGTGTGCGGCCCAATAGTTCAGCTATATGTGTTGGCAGTTCCGCTACGGTTAGCAACTGTGTCGGGCGGGCTACTATATAGTACTGGGTATCGGCCCGCTCGTGCAGGCGGGTTTTGGCAAAGGAAAACAGTCCACGCCGAGCGTAGCGAGCAAACCCCTGGTAACTGCCTTCGTCGGCTGTCTCTTCTACCGCTACCGTCACCCCCGAACCAGTTTCAGGCAGCGTTAGAAAATACTGGTGCAGTTCCAGTAGCTCTTCTTCGGAGGCAGCAACCGATTCGGGTAGTATCCCACCGCCGGATGCTATGTGTAGAATATGACCGTTGTTATCGGTAGCAAACCAATCGATGTCGGCGTCTTCTTGATCTATTTCGTCGATGCGCATAGGGATGTTCCGTGAGATACTGCGTGTACAAAAGTGCCGTGGTCAGGCGGGCTGAATGATGGCGCGGGGCTGTGCCCCGTGTCGACTATTGGTAGGCCTCTGGCCTACGTCGCTAGAACAACTTTGCTGTAGCACTCTCCCAACGGCGCGGGTGATGGCAGGCCAGAGGCCTGCGCATAGTCGCCACGGGGCACAGCCCCGCGCCATCCGTTCAAAGAACCCACCGCCAAATAATTTACTCCTCTAGCTTCCCCAAAATCTCCTGCGCTGCCACGGCAATAACCGTCCCTGGCCCGTACACGCCGGCCACGCCCGCATCATACAGAAACTGGTAGTCCTGCGCCGGAATCACGCCGCCGGCAATAACGAGGATATCCGCGCGGTCGAGTTGCCGTAGCTCCGCCAGCAGCTGCGGAATCAGGGTTTTGTGGCCGGCGGCGAGGCTGCTGACGCCCACCACGTGCACGTCGTTTTCGGTGGCCTGGCGGGCTACCTCGGCGGGCGTCTGGAACAGGGGCGCAATGTCCACATCGAAGCCTACGTCGGCGAAGGAGGTAGCAATGATTTTGGAGCCCCGGTCGTGGCCGTCCTGGCCCATTTTGGCCACCAGCATGCGCGGGCGGCGGCCTTCGCGGGCAGCGAAGTCGTCGGCCATGTGGCGGGCCTGGGCAAATTGCTCGTCGTAGCTCATCTCCGCCGAATATACACCCGAAATGGCCCGAATGGTAGCCTGGTGGCGGCCGTACACCTTTTCAAGGGCATCGGATATTTCGCCGAGGGTAGCGCGCAGGCGGGCAGCATGTACGGCCAAGTCCAGCAGGTTTTCCTTACCCGAGCGAGCGGTCTCAGTCAGCGCATCCAGGGCGCGCAGCACGGCCGCCGAGTCGCGCTCCGTGCGGATGGTATTCAGCTGCGCAATCTGTGACTCGCGCACGGCGGCGTTGTCGATATCGAGCAGCTCGATGTTGGTGGGCTCGTCAATTTTGTACTGGTTCACACCTACCACTACCTCCTTGTTGGAGTCGATGCGGGCCTGCTTGCGGGCGGCGGCTTCCTCGATGCGCATTTTGGGTAGGCCGGTTTCAATGGCCTTCGCCATGCCGCCTAGCTCTTCCACCTCCTGAATCAAGGCCCAGGCTTTGTCGGCCAGCTCGTGGGTGAGGGTTTCTACGTAATAGGAGCCGCCCCAGGGGTCTACCACGCGGGTTACATCGGTTTCGTGCTGGAGGTAGAGCTGGGTGTTGCGGGCAATGCGGGCCGAGAAGTCGGTGGGGAGGGCAATGGCCTCGTCGAGGGCGTTGGTGTGCAGGCTTTGAGTACCGCCTAGCACGGCGGCCAGCGCCTCCACGGTGGTGCGGGCCACGTTGTTGTAGGGGTCCTGCTCGGTGAGGGAGTAGCCCGAGGTCTGGCAGTGCGTGCGCAAGGCCAACGACTTGGGGTTCTGCGGGTTGAACTGCTGAATGAGCTTGGCCCAAAGCAACCGGGCGGCGCGCATCTTGGCAATTTCCATGAAGTGGTTCATGCCAATGGCCCAGAAAAACGACAGCCGCGGCGCGAAGTCGTCAATACTCAGCCCTGCCGCCAAGCCGGTGCGCACGTACTCCAGCCCGTCGGCCAGGGTATAGGCCAGCTCAATATCGGCGGTGGCGCCGGCCTCCTGCATGTGGTAGCCCGAGATGCTGATGCTGTTGAACTTGGGCATGTGCCGGGCCGTGTACTCAAAAATATCGGCAATGATGCGCATGCTGGGTAGGGGCGGGTAGATGTAGGTGTTGCGCACCATAAACTCCTTCAGAATGTCATTCTGAATGGTGCCCGCCAGCTTGTCCGGCGTCACGCCCTGCTCCTCAGCCGCCACAATGTAAAAGGCCATAATGGGCAGCACGGCCCCGTTCATGGTCATGCTCACCGACATCTGATCCAGCGGAATCTGGTCGAATAGTACTTTCATGTCTTCCACCGAGTCGATGGCCACGCCGGCTTTGCCCACGTCGCCCTCCACGCGGGGGTGGTCGGAGTCGTAGCCGCGGTGTGTGGCCAGGTCAAACGCCACCGAGAGGCCCTTTTGCCCGCCAGCCAGGTTGCGGCGGTAAAAGGCGTTGCTTTCCTCGGCCGTGGAGAAACCCGCGTACTGCCGCACGGTCCAGGGCTTCTGCACGTACATAGTGGAGTAGGGGCCGCGCAGGTAGGGCGCCACGCCCGCGCCAAAGCCGAGGTGGTCGAGGCCGGCCACGTCCTGGGCCGTGTAGTAGCTTTTCAGCTCGATGCCTTCGGGGGTAGGAGAGGCAGCGGGCGGGGCAGCGGGGGTAGGCAGCGTGCCGGCGTTATAGGAAATATGGGCGAAATCGGGCGTCATGGGAATAGAAGTAGGGGCGCGTAGCACGCGCCCGGTATTTGGGTGGGAGGGTAGCCTGTAAAAGTTAGCAGGCACGGCCGGCGGGCGCGTGCAACGCGCTCCTACCGTTTGCCCTGTAAGCGGGCTAGCACATCTTCCGTGCTGTAGCCTTCTACCACAAATTCTTTGAAACCAAAAAACTGCACGGCTTCCTGAAGGGTAGCCAAATCAGACGTGAGCAAGGGCGAGGGCATGAAAGATGCATCATCGGCCGGCACCCGGTGCACCAGGCGGGCCAGGCGGCTGAACTGCTCGGGCGTGGCATACATCAGCGTGGCTTCTTCCGAAGACGAGAACAGCACCGATACCGTGCCTTCCGGGTGGCTCTCGCGCAGCTCCGGCCGCTCGTGTGCCGGCAGCGTTTGCAGAAACGACTCCAGAATGTGCTGGTTGGTGTGGGCGCCCAGCAGCACCACGGCCGCCCGCTTCATTTTCTTCTCGCGTCGTTGAAAGTGCAGGGCCGTAGCCAGTTGCAGCACCTCCGAGGGGTAGGCGGCCCTGGTCGAATCGAAATCGGCGCTGCGCAACAGGCGCTTGGGGTTGAAGCTGAACTGCTCGCGCGGATTCTGGTAGCGGTTAGTACCCACAATCACCTGCTCGCCGGTGGCAATGCGCCGGAACTGGGCCTGCGTAGTGAGTTGCAGTTGGTTGATGATAATCCGAGCGGCCCGCGGTACACCACCAGCCGCCTGCACTTCCTGAAACAGCGCCCAGGCGTTGCGGGCCAGTTCATCGGTCAGGGTTTCGAGGTAGTAGGAACCCGCTGCCGGGTCGGCTACCTGTTGCAAATGGGCTTCCGAGCGTAGCAGAGTAGGAATGTTGCGGGCTAGGCGGTCGGCAAAGGCATTGGGCGCCGCAAACAGGCTGTCGAAGGGTGTGACGCTCACGGCATCGGCGCCGCCCACCACGGCGGCCATGGCCTCGGTGGTGGTGCGCAGCAAGTTGGTAGGCGGGTCAAGCGTAGTCTGGCTCCAGGTGGCCGTGCTGGCGTAGATGCGCAGTTGGCTGGCCATTTCGGCGGGCAGCTGGTGGGCAAATAGTAGCGTGGCCCACAACCGGCGCAGAGCGCGCAGCTTAGCTATTTCGGTGAAGTAGCTGGGGTTGATGGCCACCTGCACCTGCACGGCAGCGGCCACCGTGGCCACCTCCAGTTCGTTGCTGGGTAGGCAATCGAGGTAATACGCCGCCGTGCTTAAGGCAAAGGCCAGCTGCTGCGTAGCTGTGCCGCCTCGGTTGCCGAAATACGCTCCGTTCAGCGTCAGCGCCTTAAATTCTGGCAGGTGCTGCGTTAGCTGCAATACGGTTCGCAACGCGGCAAGCTGCCCTTGCAAATCCAGTAAATGATCCGTTACGGGGTCGAACCGCAGAAAGCCGCGCAGGGTGTTGCTGCTGGCTGCCAGCAGGCGTTCTAGCAAGGGTAGGGGCATAGCGCGCACCGAGTAGCCCACGTAGGTAGCGGCCAGGGGTAGGTGCTGTGCTAGGTAGGCAACGTCAAAAGCGGCGGTGTCGGCTATGTCGAAGTGGGCACCATCAGCGCCACGTTGCAGGGCCTCTGCGGCCCGGTCGATGGCAGCGTGGCCGTTTTCGTGGGCCGGTACGAGGTAGGTAGGTACGTTCAGCCAGGCATTGGCCTCAGCAGCGCGCACTTGTGGCGTGGCGGGAGTAGCCAGAGCATCCAAGGCTTCGCGATGGTAGAAGGGTTCTACTACCACGCCTTCGGGCGAGTGCCAACGCAGCGTTTCCGGGTCCTGCCCTTTCAGGTCGCGGCGGATGCGCTCCTGCCAGGCGGCCGTGCTTAGCGGCGTAAACTCAGAGAAAGAAAGCGGGGTGGAGGCTGGGGTATCGGCCATAGAGGAGTGGGTGCGGGCCTGGGATGAGCAACAAAACAGCTGAAAAGGCTAAAGATACCGTATCGGGGAATAATGAACATGGGAAAAAGCGGTGCCTGCTTACGGAGGTAGAACATACGCGGTTGGGCTGCGGGGAGTGGGTGTTCAGGCCGCATTCAACCTGCTTGTCAACATAGGCAACAAACTTCCACACGCATAGGAGCGCAGCCGCAACGCGTAATTCGCGTACCTTTGTGCTTCTGTATGCCCCTTCTGCTTATGTCGTTTTTTCGCACTCGTACCACTGCTTTTGGCTTGCTGCTGGCTGTAGCCCTGCTGCCTGCCTGCCAGCGCGCTGCCTACCAGGCTCAGGCTACCCTGCCACCCATCACGGCCCGCCCCGTCGATAAAACCCAGCCCGAGGATGCAAAAATGGCCGCCGAAATTGCGCCCTACCGTCAGCGCGTTACGGAGCAGATGTCGGCGGTACTAGGCACGGCACCGGTAGCCCTCACCAAAAATGCGGGCGAGTCGCCACTCGGTAATTTTGTGGCCGACTTGCAGCGCGAGCGCGCCGCCGTAGCCCTGCACCAGCCCATCGATCTGGCCGTGATGACCAACGGGGGACTGCGCACGGCTTTTCCGGCTGGCCCCATCACGCTGGGCTCGGTGTTCGAGCTGATGCCGTTCGAGAATAAGTTGGTGGTGCTGGATGCCCCCGGCCCCGTAGTGCAGCAGCTATTCGACTATTCCGCCCGCGTCAAAATGCCTATTTCAGGGGCCATCTATACCGTTTCGCCCGATGGTAAGGCTACTGATATCCACATTGGCGGACAGCCCTTCAACCCGGCCCGCGTCTATGCCATTGCCATTTCCGACTACCTGGCCGGTGGCGGCGACAACCTGCTTTTCTTCAAACCACTCACGCAGCGCGACACGGGTGTGCTGCTGCGCCAGGCCATTGCCGACAAAATCACGAGCCTAACGGCCCAGGGCAAACCCATAGAAGCCCGAGTAGAAGGCAGGGTAAAATGATGTGTTGAGTTTCAAGTGTTGAATTTTGAATGGCTTAGAGAGGTTGTGGAAAGCGACGCTCTATCCTTCTTATTTCATGCATGTGATAGAAACTCAACTCAAAACGCAACATTCATACTTCAACATTTCCAACGTGAACCGTCGCGATTTTATAAAGCATTCGACGCTGGGTGCGGCCAGCCTGGGGCTATTGGGCCTAAACCACTCGGCCACTGCGGCTGATACCAAGGGCCGGCTGGTGATTTTGCACACCAACGATATGCACTCGCGGATTGACCCCTTTCCCGACAACGGCGGGCAGTGGGCCAACATGGGCGGCATGGCCCGTCGCGCCGTCCTGATTCAGCAGATTCGGCAGCAGGAGCCGCACGTGCTGCTCCTCGACTCGGGCGACATCTGGCAGGGCACGCCCTACTTCAACTTCTTCGAGGGCGAACTGGAGTATAAGCTGATGACGGAAATGGCCTACGACGCCAGCACCCTCGGTAACCACGACTTCGACAACGGCCTGGAAGGTTTGCAAAAGCAGTTGCCCAATGCAGGTTTTCCATTCCTGATTGCCAACTACGACTTCTCGAATACCATTCTGGCCGGCAAGTTTAAGCCGTATAAAGTATTCGAGAAAGCCGGGCACCGCATTGGTGTGTTTGGGGTAGGCATTGAGCTGGCCGGTTTGGTGGCTGATAAAAACTTCGGGGCTACCCAATACCTCGACCCTATTATGGTTGCCAACAAGATGGTGGCGCAGCTGCGTGGCCCCGAGCGTTGTGACATGGTGATTTGCCTTTCGCACCTGGGCTACCAGTACAAAGGCCCCAAGATTGACGACTTCAAGCTGGCAGCCGGCGCCCCCGGCATCGACCTAATTCTAGGCGGGCATACCCACACCTTCCTCGACAAACCCGACGTAGTAGCCGGCCCCAACAGCCACCAGACGCTCATCAACCAGGTAGGCTGGTCGGGTATCAACCTCGGCCGTCTCGACTACACATTTACGAAGGCTACCCGCCGCCCAGCTGTAGCCGCTGCTGCCGTAGTGCCTATTCACACGGCCTAACGGAAAGTTGACAAAAGCAAGAGAAAGGGGCGTTTTTTTGTCTCCTGACTTTTCCACATTTTTGTCTCCCTTTGCCGGAAACGAACTGCTCCCCGGTTCGTAACGACGGCTTTCTGTACACTATTTGCTCGCCTTTTTTGTTGCTGTAACTGTTTGATGCTGAAGGATTTTAGAACCGTATGGGTCAACTGTCTGCGCGTCATCAAAGCGAATATTGGTGAGCAGAGCTTCCGCACGTGGTTTGAGCCCATTGTGCCGGTGCAGCTCCACAACAACGTATTGATTATTCAAGTCCCCAGCCAATTTTTTTATGAGTGGCTGGAGGAGCATTACGTGGACGTACTCAAGAAAAGTATCTTCCAGGAATTGGGAGCAGATGGCCGCTTGGAGTACTCGATTGTAGTGGATCAGGGCAATGCCCAGTCGCAGCCGCGTACCCTCAATTTGCCAACCTCGCGCAAGGCGGCCCAGCCGGCGCCTTCGGCCGGACCAGCGGCGGCTTTGGCCGCGGGACCCATGTCGTCGTCGGCGCGGCACGTGGCGGGCGCGGCGGCAGCCCCGGCGGCTACGCCGTCTACCTTGCGTAATCCGTTTGAAGCTATTAAGGTAGTCGACCGCAACTACGTCAACTCCCAACTCAACACCACTTACACCTTCGAGAACTACATTGAGGGAGACTGCAACCGCTTGGCCCGCTCGGCGGGTTTGGCGGTGGCGAACAAGCCGGGTACTACCTCCTTCAACCCGCTGATGGTATACGGTGGGGTAGGATTGGGCAAAACGCATCTGGTGCAGGCCATTGGCAACCACATCAAGGCCACCACACCAGATCGGTTCGTGCTCTACGTGTCGGCGGAGAAGTTCACGAACCAGTTTATCGAGAGCGTGCGCATCAACTCGGTGCAGGATTTTGCCAACTTCTATCTGTTGGTGGATATCCTGATCTTGGACGACGTGCAGTTTATGTCGGGCAAGGACAAGACGCAGGAGATGTTCTTTCACATCTTCAACCACTTGCACCAGGCCGGTAAGCAAATCGTGATGACCTCCGACCGGCCCCCGCGTGATCTGAACGGCCTGGAAGACCGCCTACTCTCGCGCTTCAAGTGGGGCCTCACCGCCGACTTGCAAAGCCCCGACTTTGAGACGCGCATGGCCATCATCCAGAACAAAATGCAGCAGGATGGCATCGATATTCCGCCGCAGGTAGTGGAGTACTTGGCGCATTCCGTGAATACCAACGTGCGCGAGCTGGAAGGTGTGCTGATTTCGCTGGTGGCCCAGAGTAGCCTCAACCGCCGCGAAATTGACCTGGAAATGGCCAAGCAGGCGCTGCGCCACATCATTGAGGAGGTGGAAGCCGAAGTCAACCTCGACTTCATCCAGAAAACAGTGGCCGAGTATTTCAGCCTACCCGTGGAATTGCTGAAGGCCAAAACCCGCAAGAAAGAGGTGGTAACGGCTCGGCAGGTGGCTATGTACTTCGCTAAAGAACATACTACTCATTCGCTGAAAAGCATCGGCCATCACTTCGGTGGGCGCGACCATAGCACTGTCATCCACTCCGTACAAACCGTGTCGGACCTGATCGACAGTGACAAAAGCTTCCGCAGCTCGGTGCAGGAGCTACGAAAGAAGTTCGCGGGGAAGTAGGAGTGAGGTAGACGCACTACAAAGCAGAACGTCATGCTGAGCTTGCCGAAGCATCTCTACCGTAAGTAATCAATTTACTCACGGTAGAGATGCTTCGGCAAGCTCAGCATGACGTTCTATTTATCTTGTGGTCTATTTCTCCTGAGAGTCGTGCAACGGAATCTGGTGATTTGATGCAAATCGTTGCACTTGCTCGTGCAGAATACGGCGGCGGCGGGTACCGCGTACCTCGCGTAAGCTCAGTACATAGTTATTGCCGTCTTTGAGCTGCACACGCAGTTGGCGCAGGGCTAACTCCAGCTTAGCAATATCCTCGGCTGGAAAAGCCTGCTTGGGCCGAAACAGCCCACCTTTGTGTACCATGTAAGCCGGTGTGAACTCTAGGTAGGTCTGGGTGCCGAAAATAGGCGCGTTGTTGACCAGTACATAGCCAATATAAATCAGGCTGAACGCCAGGAACACGTAATCCAGGAAGTGCTGGTCAGTACTATTGCTGTCAGCTACCAGCCGTGAGCCAACGTAGAAAATCCAGAGCAAGCCAATAGCCATCTGCCCCCAAAACGGGATGCGGGAGTTGTTGGCAGGTTGCAGACGAATACGGGTAGAGGTAGGAGGCATACAGCGCAAAATAAGGTAGGACAGCAGCAAAGTAACTCAGTTTTCTGATGTCCTTCAGCAAAACGGTGTGTCATCCTGAGTAGAGTGGAGGACCTTCTTACATTGTTACGCTTATCGTATTGATAGAAGAGGTTCCTTCATTTCACCCAGCGTAACACACCGCTTTCTGCTTCATGCTCAGCTTATTTCAGCGTGGCTGAAGTCAATTCCATTTCGGGTACGGCGCTGAGAAGCTGCGAGATAGGGCAGTTCTCTTTGGCGTTTTCGGCTTGCTTCTGAAATTCTTCCTGCGAAATACCTTCTACTTCTCCTTCCGTTTTCAGGGCAATCTTCACCACTTTTGGTGTGTCGCCCGAGGGGTCCAGGGTCACCTTCGACTCGGTGCGGATTTGCTTTACCTGGTAGCCGGCTTTCGTCAGGTGGCTAGTCAGGAACATGGTGTAGCAGCCTGCATGGGCCGCGCCAATCAGTTCTTCGGGGTTGGTGCCGGGCTTGCCATCGAAGCGGGCGCCGGTGGAGTAGGGAGCATCCAGCTGGCCACTCTGGCTGGTGATGGTGCCGCTACCTTTGATGTCGCCGTTCCATACGGCATTGCCACGTTGGTTGATCATGGGAAAGAGAAAAGGGGTGATGAGGAAAATACCAGTAATACATACCAATACTGGCAGTGGTAGGTTGCAGAGGGTAGGGGCGTTTTCCCGTTTGTGGCTGTGTAATACGAGCCGAGGAGTTGACCAAGGCGCCGCTTTCTACGTAGGTAGTGCTAAACTCACATCGTCTAGGGTTACACAGGTTGCTACCTTTGCGGAGTTTACTGTTCAGCTGATTTAGAAATATGGCGTTGAAAGCTACTCTGAGCCGACCTTTGGCGGCTTATGTTGCCCACCGCTACCAGCGCTGGATGCAGGACCCGGTAGGTACGCAGCAGCGCGTTCTGACGAGCTTGCTGGGCGCGGGTAGTCGTACGGCTTTCGGCCACGACCACGATTTTCGGGCCATCAGCGACGCCGCTGGCTTGGCTCGCCAAGTGCCGGTGCGCGATTACGAAGCCCTGCGCCCCTACCTCGACCGGGTGCAAGCCGGCGAGGCCGACGTGCTTTGGCCTGGTCGCCCACTGTATCTGGCCAAAACCTCGGGTACTACCAGCGGCGCCAAATACATTCCGCTCACGCGGGACAGTATGCCCAACCACATCAATGGGGCCCGCGATGCGCTATTGCACTACATCGACTACACTGGCCGCAGCCAGTTTCTGGATGGCCGGCTGATGTTTTTGTCGGGTAGTCCAGAGCTGGAGCTGGTCAACGGCATCCTTACGGGCCGGTTGTCGGGCATTGTCAACCACCACGTACCAGCCTACCTGCGCCGTAGCCAGCTGCCGAGCTACGCTACCAACATCATCGACGATTGGGAAACCAAGCTCGACCATATTGTGGAGGAAACCTTGGGGCAGCCTATGTCCTTGATTTCCGGTATTCCGCCGTGGGTGCAGATGTACTTCGACCGTATTGTGGCGCGCACGGGCAAAACCGTGAAGGAAGTCTTCCCTGACTTTGGCCTGTTTGTGTATGGCGGCGTCAACTTCGAGCCCTACCGCAAGAAGCTGTTCGAAACCATTGGCGGACCAGTTGACAGCATCGAGACCTTCCCGGCCTCCGAAGGCTTCCTGGCCTTTCAGGATCAGCCTGGCAACCCAGGATTGCTGCTGTTGTTGGATGCCGGAATTTTCTTTGAATTTATTCCGGCCGAGCGTTTTTTTGAGGATAATCCGCCCCGCCTGACCATTGGGGAGGTAGAGCTAGATCAGCAATACGCCGTGGTGCTCAGCAGCAACGCTGGCCTGTGGGGCTACTCCCTCGGCGACACGGTGCGCTTCGTGAGTCGCTTCCCGCACCGCGTGGTGGTGTCGGGGCGCATCAAGCATTTTCTATCGGCCTTCGGTGAGCACGTAATTGGGGAGGAGGTAGAGCAAACTCTGCGCGAAGCCATGCGCCAGCACCACGAGGTAGAGGTAGTGGAATTTACAGTGGCCCCACTCGTCAGCGACGACCCTGCCGTGCCCTCACGCCACGAGTGGCTCATCGAGTTTGCCCAGCCCCCACGTGATACCGCCGCCTTTGCCGCGGCTTTGGATGCAGGCTTGCGCCAGCGCAACGTGTACTACGACGACCTGATGGCCGGCAACATTCTGGCTCCGTTGCAACTCACTGCCCTGTCCTCTGGTACGTTTCAGCGGTACATGAAAAGCCAGGGGAAACTGGGCGGGCAGAACAAGGTGCCCCGCCTCAGCAACGACCGGATATTGGCCGATGGGCTAATGGCAGT
Source organism: Hymenobacter defluvii (assembly GCF_017589435.1). NCBI lineage: Bacteria > Pseudomonadati > Bacteroidota > Cytophagia > Cytophagales > Hymenobacteraceae > Hymenobacter > Hymenobacter defluvii. Next base: position 11,390 of record NZ_JAGETX010000030.1, on the reverse strand, counting down.
GTAATGGTAGCCCTAGCTAGGTAAGAAGGCCAATTTCGGTAAGAAGCCTAACTTGGCCCCTCAATGCCCTAAGCGTCATCTTTCATCTTTCTGCTCTATTCTTGCCCATGCGTCTTTTTCTTTCGCTACTTCTTGCCTGCTTGCTACTCACGCAAGCTACTGTTGCCCAAAAAACTGCCGCTACCCCCTTGCGCGTGGCTACCTACAACCTGCGCATGAATACGGCCAGCGACGGCCAGAATGCTTGGCCCAACCGCGCTGAGATGGTGCGCAACCTCGTTAGCTACTACGATTTCGATGTGTTTGGTACCCAAGAGGGCTTTCGGAGCCAGCTCAACGATGTGGCGCAACTAAAGCAATACGCCTTTGTGGGCAAGGGTAGGGACGATGGCAAGGAAGCCGGTGAGCACTCGGCTATCTTCTATAAAAAAGACCGCCTGAAGCTGCTGCAAACCGGCGACTTCTGGCTGAGCCAAACACCTGATAAGCCCAGTAAAGGTTGGGATGCCACTTGCTGCAACCGCATCTGCACCTGGGCCAAGTTTCAGGACACGCAAACCAAGAAGGAGTTCTATTTCTTCAGTGCCCACTTCGACCACGAAGGGGTAGAAGCCCGTCGCGAATCGGGCAAGCTGATGGTGCAGAAAATCAAGGAAATTGCCAAAAACGCTCCTGTCATCTTCGTCGGCGACCTGAACTCTACGCCTGATACGGAGCAAGTGAAGATCATCCAAGCCTCGCTACGCAACGCTTATGATGTTACCCAAAAGCCCGCTTACGGCCCCGTGGGTACGTTCCAGGGTTTCAAGCTAGACGCGCCCCTGCAAGACCGCATCGACCACATCTTTGTAAGCAAAGAGTACACGGTGCTCAACTACGCAGTGCTCACCGACTCCATGCGCGGCCGCTACCCCTCCGACCACTTTCCGGTGATGGTGGATGTGGTGCTGAAGTAATTAAGACTTGTTGAAATTTTGTTCAAATAGGCAGTATTAAGACGCCAGATCAAGCATGGCCACCGATTTTGAATAAGCTCTAAACGTTTAAAGGGAGGACCTCATTTATGCAACTAAAACCCGCCCTTCACGCCGCCTGCCTCGCCTACCTCCAACAGCGCATCGACGCAGCGCAATCGGCTATGCTGGCCGCGCAGGAATCGGCCAACTCCGAAACCAAGAGCAGTGCCGGCGACAAGTACGAAACCGGCCGCGCCATGGCCCACGAGGAGCGCAACCGCAATGCCGTGCAGCTTCGCGAAGCCCTGAACCTGAAAGCCGAGCTAGAGCGCATCAACCCCGAAGCGGCCTGCGATACAGTACGGCCAGGTGCATTGGTCGCTACCAGTATGGGGCAGTTCTACCTCAGTATTAGCGCCGGCAAGATGGTGGTAGAGGGCACGGAGTACTTCGCCGTGTCGCCGGCCGCGCCGGTGGCGGCAGCGCTGAGCGGTAAGAGGGTAGGGGAGGAAGCAGCGTTTAATGGGAAGAAGGTGCTAGTGAAGGCTATTCTGTAAAATGATATGGGCGGCTGCAAGCCGCCCATCGTTGCTGACTGTAGGGTAGGGGCGCGTCGTTGTGGTTGATAAAATGGACCAGTGCTCCAACGGACGGCTGCAAGCTGCCCCTACCTCATTTGCTCTGCTGACAGGCCGGAACAGATATTGCCTGCGAAGCAGAACTTCGCCTTACTTTTGCGTATGTCCTTCCCTACCCCCAAGCGCGTGGCGCTGCTCGGTGCCACTGGTTCTATCGGAACCCAGGCGCTGGATGTTATGCGGGCGCACCCTACCCGCTTCACCGTTACGGCGCTATCGGCGCAGTCCAATGCTGAGCTGCTGATTGCACAGGCCCGCGAGTTTCGCCCCGCCGTTGTGGTCATTGGCGATGAGGCAAAGTACGAAACCGTGAAAACGGCCTTGGCCAACCAACCCGAAACCGAGGTGCTGGCCGGTGTCGCCGCCCTCACGGAAATAGCTGCTCGTCCCGATTCGGACATTGTACTCACCGCTATGGTAGGCTACGCGGGATTACTACCTACAGTGGCTGCTATCCAGGCTGGGAAGGACATTGCCCTGGCCAACAAGGAAACGCTGGTGGTAGCCGGGCAGCTGATTACTGAGCTGGTGCGGAAATACAAGGTGAAGCTGTTACCCGTCGATTCGGAGCACTCCGCTATTTTCCAGTGCCTGGTGGGCGAGGAACAGAATCCGATTGAGAAAATTATCCTCACGGCCTCGGGTGGGCCGTTCCGGGGTAGGAGCCGGACGGAGCTGGCCACCGTCACCAAAGCCCAGGCCCTGAAACATCCCAACTGGGACATGGGCGCCAAAATCACTATTGATTCTGCGTCTTTGATGAACAAAGGATTAGAAGTGATTGAGGCCAAGTGGCTGTTTGGCCTCCGCGACGACCAGATCGACGTGGTAGTGCACCCGCAAAGCATTATTCACTCGTTGGTGCAGTTTCAGGATGGCTCTTTGAAAGCACAACTCGGCCTGCCCGATATGAAGCTGCCCATCCAGTACGCCCTAGGCTACCCCGAGCGCCTATCCTCGGATTTTCCGCGCTTCGATTTTCTGGCCTACCCCCAGTTCACTTTCGAGCAGCCCGATACGGCTACCTTCCGCAACCTAGCCTTGTCCTTCGAGGCCATGCGCCGGGGTGGCAACGCGCCCTGCATTCTCAATGCCGCCAATGAAGTAGCTGTGGCCGCTTTTCTGCGCGATGAAATCGGTTTTCTGGAAATGTCGGACCTGGTGGAAAGTTGCCTCACCAAGGTTTCGTACCTTGCTACCCCATCGCTCGACGATTACATGCACACCGACCAGGAAACGCGCCGCGTGGCGCAAACGCTGGTCGGCAGCGGAACAAAGTCGGCGTAGGAACTGTCAGGATGACAATCTTACATTTTTAATTTCTTCGCTACTTTGGAAGGATTAGTTATGGCCGGCAACCTGTTGCTGGGCCTTTCGCTTTTGGTTGGTTTGCACGAGTTTGGCCACTTCGCCACCGCGAAGTATTTCAAGATTCGCGTCGATAAGTTTTACATCTTCTTTGACTTTCTGTTTCCGATGCCGGGCGTGCTCAATTTCGCCCTGTTCAAGAAAAAAATCGGGGAGACGGAGTACGGACTGGGCTGGTTCCCGCTGGGTGGCTACGTAGCTATCCACGGCATGATCGACGAGACGCAGGATGCAGAGAGCCTAGCCGCTGAGCCCGCCCCCAACGAGTTTCGGGCCAAGCCAGCCTGGCAGCGCCTGATTGTGATGCTGGGCGGTATCGTCATGAACGTGATTACCGGCATCGTCATTTTTACGGCCCTCACCTACACCCACGGCGAAAGCTACCTACCCGCTTCGGAAGTGCGCTATGGCGTGTTACCCAATGAGTTGGGTAAAGAAGTAGGCTTCCAGATGGGCGATAAAATTGTGAAAATCAACGGCCATCCGTTCACTGAGTTCAATGATGTGTACGAGCCCGAGGTAATTCTTGGTAGCAATAGTTACTACACTGTAGACCGCAACGGCAAGCTGGTGGACATCAACTTGCCTGCCGACTTTATGGACCGCCTTGCTGAGAAGGACCAAGGCGCGTTTGTAGTGCCCCTCGACCCGTTTCAAGTAGATGAAGTAGTACCCAACAGCGCCGCCGCTAAAGCCGGCCTCCAGCCCGGCGACCGGGTAGCAGCCGTAGCCGGCACGCCCATTCACTACTTCCCCGAGTTGCAGCAGGAGTTGAAAAAGCAAGCTGGCAAGACCATCCCGCTGACGGTAGAACGTGCCGGTGCCCCTACCCAACTCACCGTTACGGTGGAGCCGGAAGGCACCATTGGTTTCCGCCCCAAGTCGCTGCTACATTTTGACACGCGTCACTACTCGTTTGCTGAGTCGGTACCGCAGGGCACCAAGCAGGCGTTTGGTATCGTAACTACGCAAGCTAAGGCATTCGGCAAAATTTTCCGGGGCGAGGCGTCGTTCCGTAAGTCGGTGGGTGGCCCCATCGAAATTGCCCAGCAGTACGGTGGCAAGTGGGACTGGCTGCGTTTCTGGACGCTCACGGGCATGCTTTCCATGGTGCTGGCCTTCATGAACCTACTCCCCATTCCGGCCCTCGACGGTGGCCACGTACTGTTCTTGCTCTACGAAATGGTAGCCGGTCGTAAGCCCTCCGACTCTTTCCTTGAAGGTGCCCAGAAAGTAGGTATGGTGCTAATTCTGGGTCTGATGGCATTCGTTCTGATTATTAATCCCATCCTGAAAAACTTCCTCTAATGCGTAGTTGGCTGTTTTTGTTGCTTTTGATGGTAGGCATGATGAGCCGGGCACAGGCGCATACCTACCACGCCAGCATCATGGACGTGCATTACAACCCGCAAAAAAAACAGCTGGAAGTAGCGGTGAAGGTGTTCACTGATGATCTAGAAAAAGCCTTGTCGGTGGGGCAGCCCAAGCCGGTGAGTGTGCTGGAAGACCCAAAGCCGCAACTGGCTACGCTTACCTCGGCGCTGCTGCGACGGGCACTAGTATTCGGCACCAAGCCCGGCGAAATCCTTCCTTGGCGCTACGTAGGCATGGAACGCGACCATGATGCCCATTGGCTCTACCTCGCCGTGCCGCTGTCTAGTGCGCCGCCGGCACTCTACCTGCGCAACCATTTGCTGCTCGACACCTTCGATGATCAGATGAACATCGTGAACGTGGAAGCCAATGGCAAGAAGCAAAGCGCCCTGTTCCGCGGCGGCGAAGACGTGCGGAAGCTGGTGCTGTAGGTTAATTTATAGTCACAGAACAGGAAAGCCGTCTGTCATCCTGAACGCAGTGAAGGACCTTACCACGCGTGAACGAGTCGTCAGTACGATGGTCGTTCACGCGTGGTAAGGTCCTTCACTGCGTTCAGGATGACAGGCGAGTTTGTTTTTCTACCAGTCCGAACCGCCACTGGCCGCTGGCTTTTTGCCTTCGCCTTCAGGCTTGATCAACTGGAATTCCACCCGACGGTTCACCTTCGCGTCTTCTTCCGTTACTTCTTCCTTGATCGGCTTCGTGCTACCTAATCCGTTGCTGTCGATGCGGTTGGGTTGCAGCTTGCCCTTCTGCTCAATGTAGCGGCGAATAGCCTCGGCGCGGTCCTGGGAGAGCTTCTCGTTCACATCGGGGTTGCCGCGGGCGTCGGTGTGGCCCGTGATGCGGAGTCGGTAGGTAGGGTGGTCGACCATGAACAGGGCAATGCGGTCGAGTGTGCCGTGCATGGCAGGCAACACGTTGGCCTTCATGGCCTCAAACTCAATATTGTGGAAGATGAGGGGTAGGCTGCTGTCGAAACTGGCCGTCATCAGCTTCATCAACGTATCCGATTTCAGGTCGAATTGCTTTTCCACTGTGAAGTAATCGGGGCTACGGATGAGCATCACGTAGTGCGAGCCTTCCATCAGATCGAAGTCGAACGAGCCATCGGGCCGCAGGTACTTACTGGCGACTTCGATGCCGTTATTTGTATCAATAATGCTGACGATGCCGTTGAGGGGCTTGTTGGTTACAGAGTCTACCAAGGAGCCTTCGAAGTGCGTGGTAGCCAGCGGCTGCGCCTCCATGGGTAGGGGGAAGGAATAGAGGTCGAGGTTATGAGGCGTCTTGGCCTCGGCCCGGGCATAGTACAGGTTCTTGGAATCGCGGTCAATGGTGAAGTAATATTCTGATCCTTTGCCGTTTACCAACGGCCCAATATTGCGCGGTTCCTGCCAGCGCCCGTTCACACGGTAGGTTTTGTAAATATCAAAATCACCAAAGTTAAGCAACTGCCCTCGGGAGCTGAAATACAGCACGTTGTACAAAGGGTGGTAAAATGGACTCACCTCGCTCTCGCGGGTGTTCACCACGGGACCCATGTTCTCTGCCTTGGCCCACTCGCCGTTCTTGGTTTTGTAGGTATACCAGATATCCGATAGACCGAACCCGCCCAAGCGGTCGGAGGCAAAATACAAGGTGTCCTCGCTGGGCGAGAGGGTAGGCTGCGAGTCCCAGGCCCCAGAGTTAACAGTCGGGCCCAAGCTCTTGGGCGTCGACCACTGCCCATCCTGAAAGGTAGCCGAGTACAGGTCGCAGTTGCCGTGGCAGTCAGGACACTCGCATCGGGCGAAATAGATGGTTTTGCCATCGCGCGAGAAGCACGCCGAGCCCTCGTTGTACTGCGAGTTGATGGGCTTGGGCAGGGGCTCGGCATCGGTCCAATACTCACCTTCCTGCCGCGAGGTATACAGGTCCTCATCTACCACCTGCTTGATGTTGCCGCGCACTTTGCGCTTAGAGGAAAACACAAAGAGGCCGGCTTCGCTACTCAGCGCGGGTCCGTAGTCCTCCACCGGCGAGTTGATGCCTGCGCCCATACTGGTATACACGCCTACAGGCGGATGGAACGTAGCCAGGTTTTTCCGGTACTCCACAATAGCGTAGTACTCCTGCATAGGGACATACAGATCGGCGGTTTTTTGCTCCAGCGAATCGTAGTACAGCTGCACTTTTTTCAACTCGCGGCGGCGGTGCTTCAGCGCCAGGCTATAGTAGGTCTTGGCCTGCTGCTCGTTGTTGGTGCGCTCGTAGAGCTGGCCCAGCCGCCAGAGCATATCCGTGTTTTTGGCGAAGTTCTCGATGCCAAACTTACCTACGTACGCAGCCAGCAACTTGCGAGCTTGCCCCCAGTTACGGCGCTTTTCGGCCTGCTGAATAGCCTTCAGCTCCTTTTTATTTTGGTAGAACGCAATGCGGTTGACGTTGGGAAAGGTAGGCGTGCCATCGGAGCGCACGCGTAACTTTTTGGTAGCAGAGGCATTGCGTGTCAGCTCTCGTTGCGCAAGGGGAGGGGCAGGGGTTTTCTGCTGGGCCTGGGCGGGAAGAAAAGCCGCGCAACTGCCAAGCAGCACCAGCCACAAACAAAGGGAGCGTAGCATAAGAAATAAGACAACGCCACCGTTGTCAGAATGGAAAGGAGGGTACCAAAAATAGCAAATTCCTGATACTACCAGGCAGGAGTGTATCCCAAGCTGGGGCAAGTGCCGTGCCGTGTTGGCGCAGCCTGTTTCAAAAAAGAATTTTGGCCCTTGATGGCACGACGCTTGCCCATTCCGTAATCTTACAAAAGTCAGTCGTAACCGGACAGGTTTGTGCCGGAGCAGGCTGTCATTCTGGCACGAATTAATCGTGCATCCCCGCTATTCTCATGAGTAAATCCTTTTTTCAAGACGCTACTCCCTACCTGCTGGCGAAAGACACGGTAGAGATGGTTTCTATTGTTGCCACCGACCCCGACCAGCCACTTACCGGCGAAGATGCTCCCGAGGTACTGCCGTTGCTGGCCGTACGCAATACGGTATTGTTTCCCGGAGTAGTTCTACCCGTTACGGTGTCGCGCAAGAAAAGCGTGCGGCTAGTGCGCAAGGCCTATCGGGGCAATAAGATTATTGGGGTAGTTGCCCAGAAAAATACCCAGAGCGACGACCCCGTACTGGCCGATCTGTACCAGACCGGCACCATGGCGCGCATCCTGAAAATGCTGGTGCTACCCGATGGCAATACCACCATCATCATTCAGGGACAGCAGCGTTTCCAGATTGAGGAACAGGAGCAGGACGTGCCCTACCTCACGGCGCGGGTAAGCTACCTGACCGAGACCTTCCATAATAAGAACAGCAAGGAGGTGAAGGCTCTGGTGGCCTCGCTGAAAGAGGCCGCCGCCAAAATCATGAAGCTGAATCCTGAGATTCCGCAGGAAGCGCAGGTGGCGTTGGATAACATCGATTCGCCGTCTTTCTTGACGCATTTCCTGTCCTCGAATATCAACGCCGAGGTAGGTGTGAAACAGCAGCTGTTGGAGATAAACGACGGTGTGGAGCGCGGTACACGGTTGCTGGAACTGATGCTCAAGGAGATTCAGCACCTGGAAATCAAGCGCGAAATCCACACGAAAGTCCATACCGACATCGACCAGCAGCAGCGTGACTACTTCCTGCGCCAGCAGATCAAGGTATTGCAGGATGAGTTGGGGTTTGATGGTCCAGATCAGGAAATAGACAAGTTTCGCGTCCGTGCGAAAGACAAAAAGTGGCCCGAAGCGGTAGCCAAACATTTCAACAAAGAACTGGATAAGCTCACGCGCCTCAACCCGCAAGCCGCCGAATACCCGGTGAGCGTGAACTACGCGGAGTTTCTGCTCGACTTACCCTGGGGTGAGTATACCAAGGACAACTTCAACCTGAAGCGCACCCGCAAAATCCTCGACCAGGACCACTACGGTATGGAAAAGGTGAAGGAGCGCATTGTGGAATACCTGGCTGTGCTCAAGCTGAAGCAAGATATGAAGGCACCGATTCTGTGCCTCTATGGTCCGCCCGGTGTAGGCAAAACCAGCCTGGGCCGCTCCATCGCCAAGGCGTTGGGTAGGCAGTACGTGCGTATGAGCCTGGGCGGCGTGCGCGACGAGGCCGAAATCCGGGGGCACCGCAAAACCTACGTGGGCGCTATGCCAGGCCGCATTGTGTCGCAGATCAAAAAAGCAGGCGCTTCCAATCCGGTGATTATTCTAGACGAAGTAGACAAGGTAAGTGCCGATTTCCGGGGTGACCCGTCGTCGGCGCTACTCGAAGTGCTGGACCCGGAGCAGAACTCCACTTTCACTGACAACTACCTAGAGGTCGAATACGACCTGTCGCGGGTGCTGTTCATTGCTACCGCCAACTCGCTCGACACCATCCAGCCCGCCCTGCGCGACCGAATGGAAATCATCGACGTGACGGGGTATACACTGGAAGAGAAGACACAAATTGCCAAGAAGCACCTGTGGCCCAAGCTTCTCGCCGATCATGGCCTGCAACCCAAGGACGTGAGCATCACCACGCCTGCCTTGCAGCGCGTAATTGACGATTACACCCGCGAATCGGGTGTGCGTAGCCTGGAGCGCAAGTTGGGGGCAGTGGTGCGCAACGTGGCTAAACACAAGGCCTTGGAGGAAGAATATCCGGCAACCCTGGAACCGAAAGACGTAGCCCGTATCCTGGGCGCCGCCATTTTCGACCGCGACCAATACCAGGACAACGACACTGCCGGCGTGGTAACGGGCTTGGCCTGGACTTCGGTGGGTGGCGACATCCTGTTCATTGAAAGTCTGTTGAGCCGGGGTAGGGGTAAGCTCACACTCTCGGGTCAGCTAGGTGATGTAATGAAGGAATCGGCCATTACGGCGCTTTCCTATCTGCGCAGCCGGGCCGAGGAGCTAGACATTGATTACCGCCTCTTCGACCAGTACGACCTGCACATTCACTTTCCTGAGGGCGCTGTGCCCAAGGATGGCCCCAGTGCCGGTATTGCCATCTTCACCAGCATCGCGTCGGTGTTTACGCAACGTAAAGTGCGCAGCCACCTGGCTATGACGGGCGAGATAACCCTGCGCGGCAAGGTGCTGCCGGTAGGCGGCATCAAGGAGAAAATTCTGGCGGCGCGCCGTGCGGGCATCAAAGACGTGATTTTGTGCCAGAAAAACCGCAAGGACATCGACGAGATTCCCACCGAATACATCAAAGGCCTCACTATTCATTACGCCGACCGCGTGGATGACGTGCTGGCCGTAGCCTTGCTACCGGAGCTGGTTAACCATCCTATGAAGCTGACCGTGCGCGACGAACCAACTCCGCCGGCTGTACCGAGCGTGGAAGTGCAGTAAGTAGGGTATTTAGAATTTAATTAGAACGTCATGCTGAGCTTGTCGAAGCATCTCGCTCACTTCGTTGGGTAGTGTACAACGAAGTGAGCGAGATGCTTCGACAAGCTCAGCATGACGTTCTGCGTTAGTGGAATGTTTCAAAGCCCAACCTTGTAATTTCCTCAGTATCTTCCGCCAATGATTGCACCGCTACGTCAGTACTTGTTGGGGATTGTCAGCATGTTGGTGGTGGGAACAGCTGAACCAGCGGCCGCGCAAATTGGCGGGCGGCGTGCTTTCTCGTTTCTAAACGTGCCTGCTGGTGCCAAGCTAGCAGCTCTGGGCGGCGCCAACGTTTCTTCCCGCGATGCTGACGGGACCATGCTTTTCGCCAATCCTGCTCTTTTGAACCAGGAAATGGATGGTAGGCTGGCCCTGAGCTACGTCGACTATCTAGCGGATATCGGTCAAACCAGCGCCGTGTATGTCTTTAATACTCAACAGGCTGGTCGGTTTGGGGTAGGGCTTAACTATCTGAGCTACGGCGAGTTTCAGCAGGTAGATGTGGCGGGCAACGTTATCGGGGAGTTTTCGGTGAACGAATACGTCGCCAGCGTGGCCGATTCATACACCAGCGGCAACTTCACGCTGGGCGGCACGCTGAAGCTGGCGGTATCGGGCATTGCCGGCAACCACTCGGTAGGCGTGCTGGCGGATGCAGGCGCGCTGTTCAAGCATCCAGATCAGGATTTTACAGTAGGACTGGCGGTGCGCAACCTGGGGTATCAGGTGAAACCCTATACCGGCTCCGGCCGTGAGCCCATGCCGCTGAATGTGGAGCTGGGTACCTCCTTCAAACCTGAGCACCTACCGTTTCGCTTTTCTCTCACGGCGCACCACTTGCAGCAGCTGGACATCGTGTATCTCGATCCTACCCAAAGCACCCAGCTCGATGAAAACGGTGACCCCATTGTACCTGAGAAAAGCTTAGGCGACAAAATTGCTCGACACTTTGCCGTGGGCGGTGAACTGTTGCTAAGCAAAAACCTACACCTGCGCGCAGGCTACAACCATTTGGCTCGGCGCGAATTGCGGTTGGCTAATATAGGCGGGGGCGCAGGCTTCAGCTTTGGGGCTATGCTGCGCATCAGTCAGTTCCAACTCGACTACACGCGGGCGGGCTACCATGCTTCAGGCGCCGCCAATTATTTCACCATTGCCCGCAACATTGATTCGTTGTTTACGAAGGAGAAGTAGGGGAGGAGCCGGTAACTCTGTCGGGTAGCAACGGACAAAACACAACCCTGACTGGCTAAATCAGTATTTGTGGCAGAAGCAGTACCTCGGGCAACGTTTTGCCGGATAGTTGCTTCTTCACCATATCGCCCAAGCACATCTTTTGGGCGCTTTCACTCTTGATGTATGATAGAATCCGATGTTTTTCTGACGCCGGCTCAGATAGTAGCCGAGCTGGATAAGTATATCATTGGTCAGCACGAGGCCAAGCGCCATGTGGCCATTGCCCTGCGCAACCGTTGGCGCCGCCTGCACGCGCCCATCGAAATGCAGCGCGAAATCGTGCCCAATAATATCCTGATGATTGGCTCCACGGGGGTAGGCAAAACGGAAATTGCCCGCCGCCTCGCTAGCATCGCCGACGCACCTTTTACCAAAGTGGAAGCCTCCAAATTCACGGAGGTAGGC